>DATHNT010000001.1:0-150174 GCA_035485715.1 Solirubrobacteraceae bacterium
GGTCGCGCGTGGCCTCGACGAAGTCGGTGGAGTCGACGTTTGAGACGAAGCGGAAGGTCAACTGCCGTGCGCTGTAGTGGCGTAGCGCCTCGTAGGCCATGACCGGGCCGAGGTCCGAGCCGCCGATGCCGATGTTGACGATGTTCACGATCGGCTTGCCGGTGTGGCCCCTCCACTCTCCAGAGCGGACCCGCTCGCAAAAAACTGCCATCCGGTCCAGCACCGCGTGAACCTCCTGCACGACGTCGACCTCGTCGACCAGCAGCGAGGCGCTCCTTGGCATGCGCAGAGCCACGTGCAGGACGGAGCGGTCCTCAGAGACGTTGATGCGCTCGCCGGCGAACATCGCTGCTGTGCGCTCGGCTAGGCCCGACTGCTTGGCCAGCTCGATCAGGAGACGAATCGTCTCGTCGGTCACGCGGTTCTTCGAGTAGTCCAGGTAGAAGCCCGGACCCTCGACCGTGAGGCGCTCGCCACGAGCGGGGTCGGTGGCGAACAGATCGCGCAGCGAGGTGTTCGCGATCTCGCGCTGGTGGGCGGACAGTTCGGCCCAGGCGGGACGCTCGGTCAAGGCTGGTCTTGGCTCTGGTGTCGTGCTCATATCATTGTGACCCGCGTGAGAGTCGCACGTTGCTGGCAATGACGGCCACTCTAGCCTTGCCCGTCGTCGGGGCGCCGACAGCCCGAGCATGAATCGGCTACGAAGACTCGACGAGGCCGTTAGGACATCTGCTCTTCCGATGGCCCCGGTGGGCTGGCCAGGGTCTCTATCTCTTGCTCGGCCCAGGTCCTCAACGGCCCAAGAAGCGCAAGCGTTTGTCGGCGGTCCAGCGCTGAGGTATCCCCGTCGTCGTAGCGTGATTCCACAGCCCAGACCGACAGCGCCTCGGCAGACTCCAACTCATCCGGAGCGACAATCCCATTTTTCTCGACCAGGTCGATCAGGTAATCGAGATCGTGCGTCTTGGCAAACGCAATCCGATGTGCAGTCAGAACCGCCTTAGCCAACTTCTCCACGGCCTGCTGTCCGTGAAAGCCGACGATCGCGTCCCCAATATCGGGGTTCTCGACAACCGTTCGGACGAGCACTTCGTCTTCGATCGCCTTGGTGAGCAGTACCCGGGCCACGTCGAATTGTCACGCTGCGGCATGGAGCACCCGGCCCTCGGTCAAGGCAGAGTGCATCGTCGAGTTCAGCGCACCGCCCCATTCCTCGGCGTACCGCTCGCTCACAACCAGCACATCGCACGGCACCCCGAGCGGTCGTAGCGCGCGGCGCAATCTGATCATCTCGGCTTTTCTGTCCTTGAGGTCGCGCTCCACGACCAAGAAGTCGTAGTCGCTTTCCGGTCCCGCGTCGCCGCGTGCACGCGAGCCGAACAGCATGATCTTGACCGGATCGCTCGCAAGCTCCGCGAGCGTTTTGCCTGCAGCCTCAATGATCTCCTGTGGCTCCACGTCGACACCGTAGCGAAGCGCGCGGGTGGGACGGTCGAGCCGTTCGAGTAAAGCTGAGCGTGTACGCCTGGTTCGAGCCGTCAGCCGAGGCTCACATGGCTAAGGGCTTCCCGAGATCGCTGGCATGGCCGCCCCGCCCATTCCGTCAGGATCTCGCTCGTGCTCGATCTACAGCTCGTCATCTTCGACTGCGACGGCGTCCTGGTCGACAGTGAGGTCATCTCCAACGACGTACTTGCCCGTGCGCTCAGCGCAGAGGGGTTGCCCACCACATTGGCGGAGGCCCGACGCGATTATCAAGGACTGCTGCTCTCCGAAGTGGTCTCTCGAGCGGAGGCCAAGCTCGGCCACTCGCTTCCAGAGGACTGGCTCGCCAACTATGAGCGCGATCGGACCAAGGCATTCCGTAGAGACCTGCAGCCTGTGCCGGGCGCCGCCGATGCCGTGCGACACGTCATCGGCGCTGGCATCGCTGTGTGCGTCGCATCCCAGGGCAAGCTCGAGAAGACGCGCTTGTCGCTCGAGCTGACAGGGCTTCGTGAGCTATTTCCCAGCGGGACGCTCTTCTCAGCGCACGACGTTCCACGTGGCAAGCCCCACCCTGACCTGTTCCTGCACGCGGCTTCGACGATGCGCGCGGAGCCGTCGGGTTGTGTCGTCGTCGAGGACACAGCTTCCGGAGTCGCCGCGGCGGTGTCGGCCGGCATGCGCGTCCTGGGCTACGTCGCCGACAGCGACGAGGCAGCAATACGACAGGCGGGTGCTGAGCTGATGCCGTCATTGGATCGCCTGCCGCGACTGCTCGGGCTCACCTGACAGCTCTTCTGTCTCGGGCCAAGCCGCCCGTACCGGTAGCCGGCACGAACAAATCCCCCGAAACCAAACCGGCGGGACTTTGTAACACGCTTGTGACATTGGTCTCAACGGCTTTTGAGAGCTACCGTCAAAGGTATGGCCAGACGAATTGTGATCGCCGGTGGCGGCTTTGGTGGCTTCTATGCCGCCCTGGCACTGGAGCGGCTTGCCGCTGCACAAGGGGCTCGTGTCACGCTGGTCAACGACGCGAACTTCATGCTCTACACGCCCTTGCTGCCGGGTACGGCAGGAGGCACGCTCGACCCGCGCCACGTGGTCGTCCCACTGCGCTCGCAGCTCAGGCGAACCGAGCTGTTGATCGGGAGCGTCACGGGCGCCGACCCCGCGTCCCGGCGACTGCTGGTGCGTCGCGTCGACGGCGAGCGCCTCGAGCTCGGCTACGACCATTTGCTCGTCGCGCTGGGATCGGTCTCGCGCACGCTGCCGATCCCCGGCCTGGCCGAGCATGCGACCGGCCTGAAGTCGTTGTCGGATGCGACGGCATTGCGCAATCAGGTGCTCACGTGTCTGGACATCGCCGAGTCGCTGGATGACCCGGTGCGTCGCGCCGAGTATCTCGGCTTCGTGTTCGTGGGAGCCGGCTACGCAGGCCTCGAGGGCCTGGCGGAGCTGCAGGACTTTGCCGCCCAGGCGATCGAGCTGTACCCACGCTGTCGGGCGGAGGGAATGCGCTGGGTCCTGGTCGAGGCGCAAGAGCGGATCATGCCCGAGGTGCCAGCGAGCCTGTCCACATTCGCCGCACGCGAGCTGCTGGGCCGCGGCATCGAGATCGAGACGCGTACAACGCTCGCGGCTGTGACAGTACGTGGCGCGACGCTGTCGAGCGGCCAGCGGATTCCCGCGCGCACGGTCGTGTGGACGGCCGGCGTGGCGCCCAGCCCAGTGGTCTCCTCGCTCGGCTTGCCGCTAGATGACGGTGGGCGGATCGCGGTCGACAGAGAGCTGCGTGTCACTGGCCATCCGGGTGTGTGGGCGATCGGAGACTGTGCAGCGGTGCCCGACCCGGCAAGGCGGGAACAGGCGTGCCCGCCAACGGCTCAGCACGCGATCCGCCAAGGGCGTCTGGCAGCATCGAACATTGCCGCCGCGCTAGAGCACAGACCGCTAGGCGCCTTCCGCTACCGCACCGCCGGAGTCGTGGCAGAGCTCGGCCACAACAAGGCCGTCGCGATCACACTCGGCGTGCGCTGGCGCGGACTGCCGGCGTGGCTGTTGGCGCGCACCTACCACTTGCTGCTGATGCCAGGTCTCGGGCGCAAGCTGCGTTTGCTGATGGACTGGAATGTGGCGCTGATGTTCGGTCGCGACCCATCGTCGCCAGGTCGTCTCGGTAGTGCCACGCCACTGCAGTTCGCACAGGACGAGGAGCCGTTGCACACTTCGCGAGGTAGTCGGCGTGTCCTGCCCGAACATAGCGAGCAGCTATAAACCGCCGCTCCTGGGTTCAACTGACCGTGTAGCGCACTGGTATCTCGCGTTGGGACTGCTTCGGTGGACGCTTGTACTTGCGGCGCTGGCGTGGCGGGAGCTTTATCTTCTCGGTCTTGTCGGGATGCTCGTAGGGAATCAGTGAGAGCAGGTGGCTGATGAGGTTCAGTCTGGCGGTGCGCTTGTCGTCCGCCTCGACGACATGCCACGGACTGTGGTCGGTGTCGGTACGAGCGAACATGCGGTCCTTCGCTTCGGCGTAGTCGACCCAACGCGCTCGGGCCTGTAGGTCGGTGGGGCTGAACTTCCAACGCTTGCGCGGGTCCGTCAGACGCTTCTCGAAACGGCGCTCCTGCTCCTCGTCTGAAACCGACAGCCAATACTTTACAAGCGTGATCCCTTCCCTCTGCAGCGACTGCTCGAACTGGGGACAGAAGCGCAGGAACTCCTCGTACTCCTCGGGGCTGCAATAGCCCATCACATGCTCGACGCCAGCCCGGTTGTACCAACTGCGGTTGAACAAGGCGATCTCTCCAGCAGGCGGCAGATGCGCGGCGTAACGTGCGAAGTACCACTGTGTACGCTCGCGCTCACCGGGAGTCGGCAAGGCCACGATGCGACAGGTGCGCGGGTTCAGGTAGGCCGTGATTCGCTTGATCGCACCATCCTTGCCGGCAGTGTCGCGACCCTCGAAGAGCACCACCAGCCGACGGCGCTGAGCGACGATCCACTCCTGCATGTAGACCAGCTCGGTCTGCAGGCGCAACAGCTCCTTCTCGTACTGCTTGCCGCTCAACTGTTGGGGAACCGACACCGCCCCATCCTCGCACTTCTGAGATCGGCCGTGAGCAAGATGCCTGTTTTCCAGGCTTTTCGTGAGACCCGCATGAGTGCCGCGTAGCTGCGTAGCGTGAGCCGGATGATCGTGGTGCAACGGCATGAGCTATTCGAACAGGCTCGCCTACCAGGAGAGGCTGCTGACGCTGATCTGGAGCGACGAGCTTCTGAACGAGGCTGAGCGAGAACCATCTCGCCCTACTGCAACTCGCCAGCGGCCTCATCGCGTTCAAGAAGGCGCACCTCGTGACCTCACCCACCACACATCTCTTGGCGCCATGTCTGGTCGCCGCCGCAGGACTCTAGCCAGTGCGCGCGATTACCCCCGCTGCCGACAATCAAGTGTGCTTGTCGGAGCTGGCGGGCCGTTCCGTCCGCTTGCGGGCGGTGACGTCGAACTTGATGAGCACACCACCGTCCGGGGCGATGTCGAGCACCTGGCCACGGCTGCCATTCTCGATGCGCTCTTGGCCGGGCTCGTGGTGTTGGTCGGTGAGCGCTACCCGGTCGCCTGTGCGGACGCCGTAGTAAACACCTGGTACTTGGGCTTCCAGCTCGCCTAGCCGCGCTGCGGGCGGAAGTCGGATCCACACTTCGAGCATGCGCATCTGAAGGTGTCGGCGAATCACTGCGGCCTAAAGCACACAGCGCCGGTCACCGATGAGAAGAACCATCATGGTCACTCGCGCGCGTCTTCTTCGTGTTACGTTCGCGATCTTCCTTCTCGCGGGCGTAAGCGGGTACGGCGCGGTCTGGAAGAGGAGCACAAAAACACTCGATCGACAGAGGCCCGGCACCTGTCAGATCGCTCCACCCCAGATCCAAGTCCCGACCGGCGAATGGACGGCGACAGAGAGGATCCTAAACACCTATGCCATAGACACATGCACGGGCGAACGACTGATACGCCCCATCGACTTCCGGCGACGCTGCAACGCCGGCCACTGCAGGACCTATCTCTACTCGGTCAGCTACTACGGGATATCAGTGGCAGAAGTCGTACCCACAGGACGTGGACGATACCTCGCGACCTTTCAGCCCGAGACCGTGCCGTGCCCACACCGGCCCAGAGAAGACACCGGAACCAATCAAGACCACGGGACGATCACCCTCTGGTGGTCACAAGACAAACAAATCCTCCACGGGTTGAGCCGGGACTACCAAGTAGGCACCTGCGGTGGCAACCCAGCCGAAACGGCAAGTTACGAGATAAAGCGGACAAATCCGACCGCGATGCCACCCGCAGAAGGCCCCTAAACACCACTTCTGCTTAGCAGGTGTGCTCTGCACAGCATCGCGATCTTCCTAGCCAGTCTGAACCAGACGATAGCTCGACGAGCTGCGTGCGGACGGCAAAGCTATCGGCGCGCTCCCAGGCTCGCCGCGAAGCACCGAGGCCGCGATGCAGTCCGCAGACCGGCGACGCGCGGCCATGCGCGAGTTGTTGCCTCATGACGCGCCCGAGGATTGGGGAGCACTCGGCGGCGCGGCGATCTTCGACGAGTACGAAGGACGATCCGATCGTCTACACAGCGCTGCTGGGGCGCGCCGACTATCTCATCAGCGATGACCGCGACATCGTTCCCAACGGAGCTGAGCAAGGCTACGACCACGACGGGCAGCACATCCTCGCCGTCACCTTCAACCGCTTCGTCACAACCTATTTCGAGCCCACCGACCTGGATTGGGGCGCCATCGACGGACGATGGCTGCGACATGCATTTGACGAGCCATACGGGCAATGACCGAAACTCGGTAGACAGTGACATGGAAACACGTCACACTCGGTGCATGCAGCCAAGACCTACGATGAACGACGAGTTCAGCGATAACCATGGACCGACCGGGCTCTACATCGCCACCGGCGAGGGGATACCGGGACATCAATCTCCGATGTCCCGACACATCACAGAGGGTGAGCGACGGGATTCGAACCCGCGACCGCCGAGACCACAACCCGGAGCTCTACCAACTGAGCTACGCCCACCACGTTGGTAGGCGAAGTCTAGCGTCAGATCAGCCGCGCACGAGGCCTTCGGCCAGCGCCAGGCATTCGCTCGGGGTGCGGTCCGGGTGACCCTCCAGCGCGAGCTGCCAGGCTCGCATCAAGGGTAGGGGCTCCTCGCCAAGCAGACCGAGCAGTTCCGCCACCAGCGAAGCGGCCGCCGGATCCAGACCGAGCGTAGCCGCTGCCTGAGCGCGCGCTTGCTCACTCGTCACAGCGCTCGCGGCAGCTGAGGCATTCGCGTTGTGCGCTGCTTCGATCAGTTGCTCGGTGACGTCCTTGCCCTCACGTTCGACGATCCGCCAGCCACGCCCCATCGAGAGCTGCTCGAGCGGTATCTGCGGACCCTCCACCACGATCAGCTTGGCCTGCTGAGGGTTCCACTTGCGTTCCCCGAACTCGATCCACTCGCCTCGAGCCCATGCGTCGAGGACGGCCTCGTGCAGCTCCGTCTCGGTGAGGTTGAAGCGGCAGAAGTTGTGGGGGAATTGGCGCAGCTCGACGTGGTACATGCGCTAAGGCTCGCAAATCGCTCTTCAAGACGACTTCCCCAGCTCAACCAGGGCCCCCGGAGAGCCGATGAGCTGCACATGCGTAGCTTTGCAAGGCATCTAGGAGGTCATACGCCAAGACCGCGGGTGGCGCTCGGCCTGCTCGGCTGGGTGCTGTGCGGATTGCCTCGGCCGGCAAAGCCGCCCGAGTGCCTTGGCGACAACATCACGGTGGCGAAAAGTTGGGGGGCCTGGTGGGCAAATCATCCCCGCCTGCTGCGCTTGCTGGTGGCCATCGCGCTGTGCTGGTCGACGGCGTATCTAGCTTGGCGAATCGGCTGGAGCTGGCATCGCTCCAACCCCGTTCTTTGGTCTTGCCTGCTGCTAGCCGAGTGCTACGGCCTGTGGAATCTGGCGGCGCTGGCATGGCTGACATGGGACGTGACGCCCCGCGAGCGACCGGCCGCATCGCCGGGAAGAAGCGTCGACGTGTACATCTGCACCTACGACGAGGCGCCAAGCGTGCTCGAGGCGACGCTCGCCGGCTGTGCGCTCATGAGCTACCCACACACAACTTGGCTCTTGGACGACGGCGCCCGTCCCGAGGTCGCAGAGCTTGCCCGCCAATGGGGTGTGCGCTACATGACTCGTCCCGACAAAAACCATGCGAAGGCGGGCAACATCAACCATGCGCTGTCACTGACAGAGGGCGAGCTGGTGCTCGTGCTCGACGCCGACCACGTGCCGCTGCCTGACGCCCTGGACACGATGGTCGGCTATTTCGAGGACCCCGAAGTGGCCTTGGTGCAAACGCCACACGATTTCTCAAACCACGACTCGATCCAGCACTACGACCTCGGCCGTCACGAGCAGTCGGTGTTCTTCTCGGCCATCTGCATTGGCAAGGACCGCCACGACGCCGCCTTCTGGTGCGGCTCGTGCGCGCTGATGCGACGCGAGGCGCTGCTCTCGATCGGAGGTGTGGCGACCGAAACGATTGCGGAGGACTTCCACACCACGATCAAGCTCCACCGGCGTGGTTGGCGCACCCACTACGACGATCGCATCATCGCGCAGGGACGCGCGCCGCACGACCTCGCTGCCTACCTACTCCAGCGCGACCGCTGGGCACGTGGGAACCTGGCGGTGTTCACCACGCCGGAGAGCCCTTTGCGTGCGCGTGAGCTGACCTTGGGCCAGCGCATGAGCTACCTAGCCAGCCTGCTGTCCTATCTGGCAGGTCCAATGCGTCTGCTGATGGTGCTCGTGCTCGCGGCCGTGTTGTGGAGCGGAGCGCTCCCACTGCGCATCGCCCCGCTGGCCTTGGCAGCACTGTGGGCTCCCGCGACTGTGCTGATGGTGCTTGCCGGCTCGGCCCTTTGCCGCGGAAAGCAGAGCAGTGGTGAGGCGACTCACTATGAACTGTGCACCGCCGAGATCTTCACGCGTGCGCTGCGCTGCATCGTTCGCCCAGGTCGTACGAGCTTTCGCGTGACGCCGAAGGAGGGCGTCGACCGCGGCGGCTGGGAAGCGGTACGACAGTTTCGAGCATTGCTAGTGCTCGCCGTGCTACTGGGCTTGGGACTTGTGCTGAGGATCGCCGAGGACACAGGCGTGGGACCGCTACCGGCGATGCACGGCTTCGCCGCCTGGTTCGTGCCCCTACTGGGCGCTTTCGAGCTGCGCCGAATCGTGCGCACGCTTGCTTTCGTCGGACGCCGGCGACAGCTACGAGGCGAGTACCGAACCCCAATCGCAGCCGCAGCGGTGATCGTTCCCAGCGGAGACCTCCCCGACGACGATCCCTCGTTGCTCGGACGCATGCACGACATAACGACCAACGGTGTGGGCTTCGAGCTCTCACGCCCACTGCCAGTCGGAACGCTTGCGGAACTCACCGTCCAGCTTCCGGGCGTCAGCGGAGAGCCGATTCCGACGCGACTGGAGGTAGCTGTGCGCTCATGCTTGGCGCACGGCCAGGAATGGCGCATCGGCGCCGCGATCGTCGCTTGCGAGGAGGAGGATCGGCGACATGTGCTCTCCTACTGCAACGTCGTGTGGCCGTATCGTCGCCTGCGTGGCGAGAACGAGGTCGCACCGCCCCTTGTCGCAGCCTCGCTCGACCAGGCAGGCGTCTCCTTCGTGCCCCGCGAAGCCACGCCCGCTTAGCCAGGTCGGCTGAGCTTGTCCCTGCGGCCTCTTGTGCGAGGCGCTTCGTCCGGCCAGTGTCCATGCTCGGCGAGGTAGGCCCGTGCCGCCTCCTCCTTCTCGCGCTCGACGCGATCGCCCTCGAAAGCAGCGCGGTAGAGCCAGTTCATCGCATAGATCGCCAGTCCGGCGCTGATAATGCCGGCACCGCCCTCCATGTCGGATTCGCTCCCAAGCGACATCACGATCACGCCGGCGATCACGGCGGCCACGGGAAGGGCGTAGCGGACACCAAACAAGAACCAAGCTACAGGCCCCCGCTTCCCGTCTGCCTGCTTGCCTGGCGATTGCTCGCCAGCCACGTTCGCTTCCTGAGAGCGCATCACCCTGCCTGCTCCACCGCCACCGTGGCAAGCGGCGCGAGCGTCTGGGCGAAGAAGGCGAGCGTGCGGCTCCACGCGTCTCTGGCAGCCTCGGGCCGATAGCTCGGCCGGGTGTCGTTGAAGAACGCGTGTCCTGTGTCTGGATAGATACGCAACTCGTGATCCGCGCCGGCCGTGCTCAGCGCAGCGTCGAAGCCGGGCAGCCCGGCCACGATGCGCGGATCGTCCTGCCCGTAGAAGCCGCGCAAAGGACAATGGATCGAGCCGACCCGCTCCTCCTCCGGGGAGGAGCCGTAGTAGACGACTGCTGCGCTCAACTCAGGCTCCTCGCAAGCCAGCAGCGCAGACAGCGCGCCGCCCAAGCAGAAGCCGATCGAACCGACCGGTCGTCCTGCGCATGCCGGATTTGCGCTCAAGAAGGCGATCGCTGCCCTGAGAACGCTCAGATGGCGCTCGGAGTCTCCGCCAGCCCCGCCAAACAGGGCTGCAATGGTCTCGCCGACGTTGCGTGCTTGCTCCTCAGGGAGCTTCGAGAGGGCCTCGGTCCGGCGAGCGCCATCGCCAAGCACAGCCATCCACTGCCCGGGAGGAATCGAGTTGAGAAAGGCCTTGGCCGCTGCGACCCGCTCGACAGCCAGAACCGGCGGTCTGCCTCCACCGGCCGAGTACAGGTCGGGTGCCAGAGCTGCATAGCCGGCGCCTGCAAAACGGTCGGCCACGTCTTGGATATGACGATCGACACCCCATATCTCCTGGATCACCACGACACCCGGCAGCGGCCCATCTGCCGCGACCGGGCGGCTCAGATATGCGGACACGCCTCCGACGGGACTGTCGTAGTCAACCTGCTCGCTTCTCAACTCCATAGCCATCTCCTCATAGCTCGCCAGCACAGGTCAGCCCGAAGGGGCTCCCCTCGGAGTCCTTGCAGACCGCCCACTTCTCGCCCGGATGGACAACGCTCCCTCCCAGCGCCTGAACGTTCGCTAGCGCCTCGGTCATATCGCCCACAGAGAAGTACGGCAGCGAGAACGAATCGCCTGGTCCGCGTCCTCGTGCGTGGACACCGATCGCCGGGGCTCCTGAGTGCGTTTGCCATCCCTCTCCCTCCGTGTCTTGACGAACGTCGAGCTCGACGCCGAGGAGTCCACTCCAAAAGCGCAGCGCGCGCCGCGGATCGTCGGCGGGGAACTCAATGAGGGCGGGTGCGGCGTGCTTCACAAGGCCTAGGTTAGGACAACGGGTCGATCCCGAACTCGCGCCTCTCCTCAATCCTCGGGTGGGCGCCGCTCGCGCTTACGTTCGGTGCGCTGGCGCTTGGCTTGAAGCCGGCGCTCACGCGAGGCCGCGGTGGGACGCGTGGCGCGACGGTGCTTCGGGACGGCCAGCGCAGTCGCGAGCCGCTCAGCCAAGCGAACTAGAGCCAACTCTCGGTTGCGGGCTTGCGAGCGCTCGTCCTGGGCGATCGCAACCACGCGGGGACCGACACGCGCCAGTATCCGATCCCGCTGCGCTCCAGTTAGCGTGAGCGAGGCATGCACGTCAAAGCTTGCTTCGACACGGGAGGCGGTGACGTTGGCGTGCTGCCCGCCGGGCCCAGAGGAACGGCTTGCGCGGATCGTGACCTCGGACAGCGGGATCGTCAGGCCACCGGTGATACACAGCGTTCGCTTGAGATTTTCGTCGGTGTCGCTCAATGCACCCTCTTGCATATGCCTATCACGGATACTCCCCAGGTTGCGCGGGGCTCCCAGGTTTGGCTCTGGTGAAGTTCATCCGCCAGATGGGCAAACGGCCGGTGGCCAGACGCGGGCGATCGACTGAAACTGCCACCAGCGAAGAGGACAATCAGTGCCGCCGCCCTTCAACGGTTCCACTCTGCGCAGCTGAGCAAAGAGTTGAAGAAACCTGGGAAACGCCGAAAGCACACGAGTCACAAGAAACATCGCTAAGTGCGCAGGGCTGGATCCTTCACCAGCCAACTCTGAGAGTTAGAGCTCCCGCCTGGGATGGACTCACCGAGGCCTATACACATCCGACCGATGCGCGATGGCGAGCACCGACACCACCCGAGCCTCATCGTCGATGCGATAGACCACCCGGTAAGGCCCTCGTCGAGCCGACCAGCATCCCTCCAGCTCAAACCGAAGTGGTTTGCCAAGTCGGCGAGGATCGGTAGCGATCGCTTCGAGCGTCTCGAGCACGGCCGCAACGACTGAGATAGGTAGACGATCGAGCTGACGGCGCGCTGGCGCCATCACGTGCATGTCCCATGGAGCGTCGCTCACGCCGCGGTGTTGCCGCGACTCTCGTGCTCTGCACGAAGCTCCGCGAACGTCGTCCCGAGATCGCCGGCGGCGAGCGCCTGGCCGCTCTCGTCGATCTGAGCCATCAGTGCCGGGTCCGACATGATCGCAAGCGTCTCCTCCAGGCTCTCGAGATCATCGGGACTAACGAGTACGGCAGCCGGGGCGCCATTGCGGGTCACCACGACGCGGTCATGCTGACCCTCAACGCGATCGACGATCTCGGAGAGGTGCGCCTTTACGGACGACAGCGGCAAGGTTTCAGCCATGACCTATATTCTAGTCACCTCGCAGACATCTGGCAAGTTGCCGGACAGCACCCTGACGGGGGACCGAGGAATCGAACCTCGAGCAAGGGTTTTGGAGACCCCCATGTTACCGTTACACCAGTCCCCCAGAAACGCTTGATTTGCAGGCGCTTCTGCAGTGCGCGGAGCGCTTCCGAACTTTACACGCTTGCTCGCCGGGGCGAGGTCCGCAGCCCACGTTGGGCCGCTGCCCCCCCCAGGATACCCAGATTGGGGGCGCTTGGCTCAGCCTTCTTCCTTCGGATTGGCCGCCAAGGTCTCGCGCTGCACGAACCATGAGGCCTCGATCGGGTTGAGGAAGTGGGGCGGCTCCTCGACCTGCAGACGATCGTCGTAATTGGCGTCGTAGGGGTAGCCGTGGATGATCGAACTGCCTGAGAACTCGCCGGTGAAGCCGTTCGTGTAGAGACCGGCGACGGCTCCGTAGACGTTCAGGTTTCCGAGTTCGGGCAAGCCGCAAATGTAGTTATCCACGATCACCGCATGTTTGACGGCAAGCATCGCGGCGTAGATCTTCGGATTTTCCAGATCCCCCACACCGTTGGGAGCGTCGCATTCTGCAGCATCGTCGGTGTATTCGCATTCTTTCGCCGTCGAGTTGTATTTCTCGACTTCTTTGGCACCGTTTGTTTTGCATTCTTTTTTGGAGTTCGGCGCGTAGAATTCCTTCACCGGATGGTAGATCCGCACAAAGTTGTTCGCGATCAACCCCAGCAGGGCGTTGGTCGTGGGCGTCCCTGCCGAATTTGTCGGAGTGGTCAGGTTACCGTTGATGATCACGTCGTTTTCGGCAGCGACCGTCAGCGAGTTCGTATATTCGCCGTGAATGTATACGTTGCCGCATGCGTCGTCTTCTGTGTACTTTGGCTTCGGCCCATATGGCGAGTAGGGCACCGAGCAGCCGCCCGCCACGTAGATGATGCCATTGGGCGGATAGGCAAGTCCCACCTGAGTTTTCGAGCTCCACGTTTTCGTGAGCGCGTTTTCTTCCCAGTTCGTCACGGTCATCGTGCCGTCTTCAAGAACGATTTCTGTCTTGTTCTTGTATTCGTAAGCCGGTTCAACGATGTGTTTCAGTTCTTCATCGCCCGGCGGAGGCTCGATCGACACGACTTCCTTGGGTAGCACGTGCTTGCCCTTGAAGATGGGTTTTACTTCCGAGCAGACGCTCTCGCCTGAGTAGCCTTCGTCTTCGGGTTTGCCATATGCATGGCCGAATTCGATGCGATCGTTTTCGCTGCGACCGAAGACCGGCGAACCGCAAACGCCGGCGTGGTCCTCTGTGTGCATCGGCCCGTTGACCGATTCTCCGTTTATGAAGAAGTTGTTGATACAGCGTCGCGGAGTGCCGCCGTCCGCGGGACGTTCGCCGTAGAACTTGGAGCATTCCGTGTAGTAGTTCGCGGGCTCTTTTTCTTTGAGCGGTTCGCCGTAGATCGCGGGATCGCCGGTTTCGTACTTCGTGTACCAGACGAAGCTGACGAAGTTGGCGTTGCGGAAGTCCGCCACCAGCGTCCGTCGCGCGCTACCGGAATACCCTGTCGACTCGATGCGAAACGTGCCGACGGCCCCGGGCGACTTCTCTTCGAGCATCGTTTCGACCAGGTTGTTGGGATCGCACTTGCGATCGTTTGCCGGCGCGCTTTCGGCGGGCAGCAGCTGGATCGCGTATTCCTCGTTGAGCGATTCCCCGCTTTCGTTCGTGATCTTGGCACGGTGAATCGTTTCCCCGACCTGATTCAGGGCGGCGTTCGCCTCAGGTGGATTGGTGCAGTAGGTCAGGTAGTTGCCGTCCTCGGTGAGGTGGTTCTCGTAGTTCTCGATCCCAGCGAGGGCGGCATAGTAGGCCTTCTTCTGCGAAGTGTCGGTGGCGCTCAGATGGATCTCGCCGTTGGCCGCCGTGAACGTTGCGACGAGTAGCAGCGAGGTGACGAACATCACCCCGATCGCAATGATCATCGTGATGCCCTCTTGGCCACGAAGCCTCATAAGAGCACTGCGTAGATAGCTGGTGAAAGTAGTCATCATAGTTCCGCGCAGGGTAGATTTGAGCTGTTTTCTTCAGAAGATGGAGACAGGCGCAGGATCGCGGAATCTTCCAGTGCGACCGGGCGACCTCCTCCAAATTGGGTGTTCAATTTGTTTTCTTTGCCTTCTGGTACCGCCGTAAAGCTCACGTTCACCTTGGCGACGCTGAGGGCTTCTTTTTCGCTCAGTTTTTCGGCTCCGGAGACCACCGGAGTGGGATCCAATTCGCCCAACACCGCTTTGCTGTCGGTTTCCCTGTAGTACCGGTAGTAGCGGAACACCGGTACAGGTTCTTTTTTGGAATTTTCGGTCTTCTGTATGCCGGTGAGCAAGGTCTGTTTCACCGGTGTTTCTTTTTCGTTGAATTCGTAATTGGGCGGGACGCCTTTGCTTGTCCACGCCTTTTCCGTGAGCGTGCCTTCCGTTTTGCCCGACCCTGGCGTATAGACGACTTCGTGCAATCTGATCGTCGGTAGCGCTGCGGAAGGTTCTCCGTGTTCGTTTTCGGCGCTGGTTTCGCTGACAAACCTGAGTTTGCTTTCGGTGCTTTCCGGCTTGATGGGATCGGATTTGGCGGTCAGGCAGGAGGAATGCAGCGCGAGCATCAATTTCTCCAGTGCCACCCGTCCCGTCTGGTCGGCGTGAACCCGTTCGGTGATGCGCGTCACGTCGGCCGTTGTGAAGTTGAGCAGCGATAGGGCGATTCCGGAGACCAGTATCCCCAGCGACATCGCCACCAGAAGCTCGATGAGAGTAAAACCGCGCTCCTCACGCAGTGCCTGCAATGACATACGTGTCCGTTTCATCAGCAAACAGACCCCGGTTTGCCTTCTTCGCTTAGATATATTGTCTGCAGTGGACTCCCGCTCGCAATGTCGTTATCTATCGACACCGTGTCTTCGAGCTGAGGCAGTTTCCCGCCCAAGACAGCCGTCACACACAGCGAATATATGCCAAAGGGCATCCCCGGACGACTAAGGGCTCCTGCGGAGGTCGTCGCGAGTTTGCGAACGGCGCTGCAGCCGGTGTCTTCCAAGATGACGGTTGCGTTCTGCACCGGTACCGGGGCTCCCCTGCTTTCAAGTACCTTTATATTGATCGGTGCCAGCGGCACCGACACGGGCGCTGGTTCGCCCGCAGGGACGAGGACTTCCGGATTGGAACTCTGGCCGTTTCTCGTCGGCAGATCAGCTTCGCAGCTGCCGGCATAGACGGTGTACTTCGTGGTGAACGGGAAGATGTTGTTGGGTTCGATCTGGGTTCGATACGTTTCGAGCGTGGCTGGTTCGGGGGAGGATTCGTAGTGGGCCATGCCCGTGTTGAAGTACACAACCGAATCGCTTTCAGGCGTAGGAATGGATTTCCCCGCTTCTGTGAAGCTGACCTGGAGCTTGCTCGCCGGGCCCAGGTTGTAGCCCTCCTTGGAAGTCGTCTCAGCGGGAAGGTAGACCGTTTTTGTCACGCTTTTGTCAGATTCGGTGTTTGCATAGCCGTTCGGGTCTACATAACCCGTCTTACTGACATTGATCGTGTATTCCCCAGGCGGCAAGGCGAGGATCGCGCACCCGTTCAAAGAGGTTTCGAGTTCGTGCACGCTGCTCGAGGGCGCCGGACCTCTGGCGACGACTTTGGCGCCCGCCAGCGGCGTCCCGACATCCTCGACCTGCACGATCAAGGCCGAGTCGGCAGGCGGGCTTATGACTCCCGTCTCCGTCACGGCTCCGTGGGGCCCCATCGACGGCCATGTGACGGTCGAGATCGTCTTCAGATAGTCGGCGGTCGGTACGCTCGACGTGCAGCTCGCGGTGCTGGTCTCATCGGCGATGTATTTGGCGGTCGTCGTGATCGTGTAGGTGGTCGCCCCCACGGTCACGTTTTCTTTGCGTTCCAGTTCGGTGAGTTTCTTGATCGGTTCGCTGCGCAGCCGCTCCTCGTCCTGCTGAGCCAGCGCATCGGCTTGCGAGCGAGCGCGACTGTTCGCCGTGGCGCGATTGGTGCTGTCCAGCCCGAACAGCACGGCGATCACGACGAGCGAGATCAGAGCGGCGCTGATGACCACCTCGATCAGGGTGTCGCCGCTCTCGGAGCCCAGCGGCGGCAGCCGTCTTGGCGCACAAGCCGACGTGGACGCTGAACGATCCTCCGGCGGACGCACGAAAGCCGCCGACGCCGAGCGCCGGGGGCTTTGCTTTGGCCGAAAAGGGTTTGTGCGGATCATCACGAGTGCCGAATACTTGTCCTCGATACGCGTTTCGGCACGCGCGCAGCGCTGCTTTAGCGCTGACGGCACCAGCACACACGCATTTGCGCCACCATCCAGCACTCGACCGCTCTGTCGTGTAGTTTCGAAATGTGGCGAATTCACAAGAAGGAGGCATCTCCCAACACCCGGATCTGCTGGCGGCGGTCGTGCTGCACACGCTCGTCAGCGAAGCTCGCGACGGCATGACCGCCGCCGCGATCGCCGTTGCCTGCGAGCGCGATCCCGACGCGGAGCGCGATATCGACGAGATCGTGGCGGCCTTGGAGACGTTGCTCGAGGATGGTTTGGCCGAACGCGAGGCCGCTCCCCGGTGCAAGCCCGATACGGCATGCGAACCAGACACCGCACAAGAGCCCGACACCGCGCGCAAACCCGGCACACCGCAGGAGCCCGACATTCCACATCAACCGATGTACCGACCCACGCACGCGGCGATCCGCGCGAACCAACTGAGCTTCTAGCGCGGACTCAGCGAACGTCGTCGAGCAGCGCCGCCGGGCTCAACCGGAGCGCCCGCGCGAGCTTCAAGAGCGTGCGCAGGTTCGGTTCGCGCCCGCCGCGCTCGTACACGCTGATCGCAGCCCGGTCGACTTCGGCCTCATAGGCGAGCGCCTCCTGCGAAAGCGAAGCTCCCTTGCGCGCTGCGCGCAGGTTCGCCCCGAAGCGCAGGCCAGGCTCGCTCGCAGGCGTTACCTCCGTCGGCGGCGAGACCGCTCGCGGGCCGGCGAGGCCGATCCCGTCGAGCAGGTCCGTCGGCGTCGTACCGAGTGCACGCGCGACCCGCACAAGCGTCGAGAGATCCGGGGCGCGCTCGGCGCGCTCGAGGAAGCTGATCGCGGCCCGGTCGAGCTTTGTGGCCTCCGAGAGGCCCACCTGCGAGAGCCCGACGCTCAAGCGCGTCGCGCGCATGCTCTCACCGAAAGCACGCACCTGCTCGTCGATCTCGGGGTCCTTTGTATGTCTCACGAGCGCATCATCCACATTCGCCTACATAAACACCACTGTGAAAAAACAAGCAAGCTTCGACGCGGTCGCAGGGCGCCCGGCGTCTGCCCCCAGGCGTTGAGCAAGAAGATGGCGGACCGGACGAAGACGGCGGAGTCAAGCGGCACAGAGGCTCGAGCGCGACCCGCTGGTACCTTCCTGTGGTGATCCAGCATGTTCGATAACCCGCTTGACGACGCCGTCACGCACGAACGGCTTGCCAAGGCCGAGCGCCTGCGCGCTCAAGGGGTCGAGCCGTTCCCGCACATTCCCACCAGCGAGCGTACCGAGATCGCCAAGCTGCACGCCGCCCACGATCCGGCCGAGCTACAGGCCGGCGAGCATCCCGACTTCAGCTATCGCCTTGCCGGACGCGTCATCTCCAGACGCGGACACGGCAAGACGACCTTCATCGACCTGCGCGACTTCTCCGGGGAGATCCAGCTTGCCGTGCGCCAAGACACGCTCGGTGAGGAGGCCTACGAGCGCGTCGTGGACCTCGACGTCGGCGACATCATCGAAGCCGAAGGGCCCATCTACGTGACCCAGCGCGGTCAGCTGGCGCTCGGCGTGCACCGCTGCGAGCTACTGACCAAGGCGCTGCGCCCGCCGCCCGACAAGCGCCACGGGCTCGGCGACACCGGCACCCGCTACCGCTACCGCGAGCTCGACCTGCTAGCCAACGAGAGCACGCGCGAACTGTTCGTCACGCGCGCGAAGACGGTCGACGCTCTCCGCGCCTTCATGGCCGAGCGTGGCTTCATCGAGGTGGAAACACCCGTCCTGCAGGCACTTGCCGGGGGAGCCTCGGCACGACCGTTTCTGACCCACCACAATGCGCTCGATCAGGAGATGTCGTTGCGCATCTCCGTCGAGCTGTATCTCAACCGTTGCCTGATCGGCGGCCTCGAGAACGTGTACGACCTCGGCAAGTGCTTTCGAAACGAGGGCATCTCCTACCGGCACTCACCCGAGTTCACGATGCTCGAGTGGCTGATGAGCTACTCCGACCACAAAGACGTGGCGCGCTTCACAGAAGAGATGGTCGCCTACGTCGCCCAACACGTGCTCGGCACGACCACGATCGAGCGCGGCGGCGAGAAGATCGACCTGGCAAAGCCCTGGCGCAACACGACGATGCAAGCCGAGATCCTGCGTGTCACGGGTGTCGACTTCCTCGCGGTCGAGCGCGAGGAGCTGATGGCGTTGCTGGAGGGCAAGATCCACCCGGATGCAAGCTGGGCGCAAGCCGTTCAGGCCGTCTATTCAAAGCTCGTGGAGCCGACGCTCAACCAGCCCACCCACGTCTATGATTTTCCGCTCGAGTCCTTTCCGATCACCAAGGCCCACGCCGGCGACTCGAGGCTTGCCGAGCACTTCGACGCAGTGATCGGCGGCATCGAGCTGGTCAGCGGCGACTCGGAGGTCAACGATCCCGTCGAGCAGTACGAGCGCTTCGTCGAGCAGCGCAAGCAGCGCCGCGCCGACGATGACGATGCGCCCCATCCCCACGACGAGGAGTACGTGCGCGCGCTCGAGTACGGGCTGGCCCCGTCGGCCAGTGGCGGTATGGGGGTCGACCGTCTGCTGATGATCCTCACCGGGCACGAGACGCTTCGGGAAGTCGCACCGTTTCCGATTATGAGGGAAGCTCGTTCCACCACGGGAACGCAAGCCAATCCCACAATCGATGCCGCTCCTTCGACGTCTCAGGTTCGCGCCCCGGCGAGCACGCCCGCCGATCCCACGATCGACTTCCTTTCTTCCATGCCTGAGCGATCGGACTAGGCGCAGGCCCAGCGGAGGCTATAGTCGCCTGAGACCTGAGAGATGAGCCAAGGGGAGCACAACTTCGAGGAGCTGCATTTCGAGCCCGCCCCGGCGCTCGACGGCGAGGTGCCCGGTCCGCTCTCGCGCGGGCTGCTCACCCAGCAGGACGAGCTCGAGTCGAACGCCCGCTCCTACCCGCGCAGCGTCCCTGTGGCGATCGAAGCGGGCCGCGGCGCGACCATGAAGGATGTCGACGGCAATACGTTCATCGACTTCTTCGGCGGCGCGGGCGTGCTCAACGTGGGCCACAGCCATCCGGCGGTGTTGACGGCGGCGGCCGAGCAGGAGCGCAAGCTCGTGCACGCGCTCGACTTCCCCACCAAGCCCAAGCTGCGTTTGATGAGCAAGCTCAAGACCTTGCTCCCCGGCCGCCTGCGCGAGAGCGCCAAGTTCCACTTCGGCGGTCCCACCGGCTCGGATGCAATCGAGTCGGCGCTGAAGCTGACCCGCGCGCACACGGGGCGCGACGCGGTGATCGCCTTCCAGGGCTCCTACCACGGCATGACTACCGGCGCACTGTCGGTGACAAGCGACGTCGGCTTCGGCGGTCCGACCTCGAGTCCCGTGCACTTCATGCCCTACCCCTACTGCTACCGCTGCCCGCTCGGCCTGAAGCCCGACTCGTGCGAGCTGGCGTGCGCAAATCTGCTCGACACTTCGCTTGAAGACCCGCACAGCGGCATCCCCCACCCGGCGGCGGTGCTGATCGAGCCGATCCAAGGCGAGGGCGGCACGATCGTCCCGCCAGACGGCTACCTGAGCAAGGTGCGCGCGATCACCCACAAGCACGACGTGCCGCTCATCTGCGACGAGATCCAGACCGGCTTCTCGAGGACCGGCACGATGTTCGCGTGCGAGCACGACGGGGTTTCGCCCGACGTGATCACCCTCTCCAAGGCGCTCGGCGGGATCGGCTACCCGATCTCCTGTATCGCGTATGACTCAAAGCTCGACACCTGGAAGCAGGGCGCCCACATCGGCACCTTCCGTGGCCACCAGGTGGCGATGGCGGCGGGCCTGGCGGCAATCGAGTTCATGCAGGAGGTGGACCTGCCCGCCCACGCGGCGATCCTCGGCGAGCTGACGCTCGGCCTGTTGCGCGAAGCGCAGGACACGCTGCCCTCCGTCGGCGACGTGCGCGGCCGCGGCCTGATGATCGGCATCGAGCTCGTCAAGGACCGCGACACCAAGGCACCGTGGCCTGAGATGGCCGCTCAGATCCGCACCGAGTGCTTTCGCAAGGGCGTGATAATCGAGGTGGGCGGCCACTACGGCAACGTCGCGCGCTTCCTACCGCCGCTTGTGATCACACGCGAGCTGCTGCTCACCGGAGTCGAGATCTTCGTCGAGTCGGTGCGCGCAGCCGAAGAGGCGCTGGCACAGCCTGCGGCGCTGGTCGCCGGCTGACCTGCCGGCGGCTGACCCGTTTGGCGCGCTCGCAAGAGCGCGCATTTCTCTCGCTCGAGGTGCGGGCGGAGGGACTCGAACCCCCAAGGGCATAAGCCCACTGGCTCCTAAGGCCAGCGTGTCTACCAATTCCACCACGCCCGCGGGGTTGCGTGAGGACCGCTCCAGATTGTATGGTCAATGGTGCGATGGCATTCAGTGGGGAGAGAAGTGGGGAGCCGGGCGTGATCATCACG
This sequence comes from Solirubrobacteraceae bacterium, assembly GCA_035485715.1. Classification (GTDB taxonomy): domain Bacteria; phylum Actinomycetota; class Thermoleophilia; order Solirubrobacterales; family Solirubrobacteraceae; genus Palsa-744. The sequence goes on from DATHNT010000001.1 coordinate 20,989, forward strand.
CACCCAAACCGGGGCAAGCCGGTGGCTCAGGCGACGCGTGCGACAGTCGTGCTGCTGCTGCTCGTATCCACCGCTTTGATCCTGATCATCACGATCGGCGGCTGGGGAACGCTCGAAGGCGGTATCCCGATTCTGCTGGCCTGGGCGATCGTCTACGTGCTGATGGCCTACTTCGCCGCCCGCTGGAGCCGCGGCGTGCTGCCGATGGCGGCCGCGCTCGCGCTGATACTGCTCGTGTTCGCGCTCGTCGCGGCGCCAAGCTGGTTCGCGCGCAACAAGGTCGGCTTCGCCCAGCCGACGCTCAACGCCGGGCTGCTCGGGGTGCTCACGCTCGTGATCATCCCTGTGCAGATCCTGCTGATCGCGTTCGCGATGCGCGGCTTCCAGCAAGGCTGGAACATCGAGCTGGAGCAGCTCGACCCGCGTGCCGAGCGTGACGCGCTGGCGCGACCGGTCTAGCGTACTATTGGAATCCGTTGCGGCGGTGGCGGAACGGTAGACGCGATGCTCTCAAAAGGCATTGTCCGAAAGGGCGTGTGGGTTCGATTCCCACCCGCCGCATCGAATCGATAGGCCGAGAGACAGCGGTCGGGATGTAGCTGCTCGTCGCTGGTTTGCAGGCGCGTTTCAGCCCACCAGCTCGAACAGCTCGCCGGCAAGCGCGGGTACGGCGGCGAGCACACCCAGCGGCAGCCCCTTCCGCTCTGGTAGTTCTTGCACGGTGAGTCCCGCCCGCTCGCAAATCAGTGTGCCTGCTGCGATGTCCCAAGGCTTGACCGTACGCTCGAAGTAGGCGTCGTAGCGCCCACAGGCCGTCCACGCCAGGTCGAGCGCGGCTGAGCCGAAGCGGCGAATGTCGCGTACGCGTGGGAGGAGGCCGGCAAAGACCTCGGCTTGAGCGGCACGCACGGAGGCGTCGTAGGCAAAGCCGGTGGCGACCATCGCGCTTGAAAGCTCTGTGCGATCGGATGCTGCGATCGGGGCGCCGTTCAACAGCGGGTCTCCATCGCGCGTGGCGACGAACAGCTCGCCACGACACGGGTCATATATCGCCCCCACGAGCGAGCCGTGCTCGTCAGCGACGGCCACACTGACGCACCACTGGGGAATCGAGAAGAGGAAGTTGACGGTGCCGTCGAGCGGGTCCACCACCCAGGTGAGACCGCTTGAGCCCTGCGTGCCTCCCCCCTCCTCGCCGAGGATGCCGTCAGTCGGGCGTAGCCGAGCGAGCGTCTCGCGGATCAGACGCTCAGAGGCAAGATCGGCCTCGCTGACCAGGTCTGTGGGCGTGCTCTTGCTCGCGAGCGCTCGCTCATGGCCGCCTTGGAAGCGCTCGAGCAGCAGCGCGCCGGCGTCGCGCGCGAGCCCGACCGCGATCTCCAGCAGCTCGGCTTGGCTCACGCGAACGCGTCGGGGCGATGCTGTGCCCAGGGGTGCTCAGCCTCGAGCTGGCCGGCAAGCGAGAGCAGCGTTGTCTCGGCGCCTGGACGCCCAACGATCTGCACGCCGCGCGGCAGGCCGTCGGAGCCGAAACCGGCCGGCACCGAAGCCGCCGGCTGACCCGTGAGGTTCCAGGGAGCGTTGTAAGGAACGAGCGCTGTCACCGCGTTCAGCGTCCATAGCGCCCCGCGCCCGTCGTACTGACCGATCCGAGGCGGCGGTTGCGCGGTCGTCGGCGTGATCAGCACGTCATGATCGACCAATACCCGGTTGAGCTTGTCCGCGAGCGTGTTCTCGGCCGCGCGGGAGCGCTCCAGCAGCGTCGGCGGCACGAGTGCCCCGAGCGCCGACATCGAGCGCGTGCGGCGCGACAGGCGCTCGGGATACGGACGCGCATTGGCTTCCTCGTGAATCCCGCGCAGATAGCGCATCAGCACGGCGGGCATCGTGTCGAAGCCGTAGTCGGGATCTTGCTCTTTGACGTCGTGCCCGAGCGAGCGCAACAGCTCGACCGTCTCATCCAGAGCGCGGTGCGCGTCGCCGTCCAGGCGCGCGATGACCAGCGGCGGGATCTTGGTCGAGAAGGCTATGCGCAGCTTGCCTGGCGGGGTACGCGCAGCGGACAGGAACGAGACCGAAGGCGGCTCGGGACGGTCGCGATCCACTGGAGCCGAACCGGAGCCGACGTCGTGGAAGAGCGCCGTGTCGATCACCGAGCGGCTGAGCACCCCGTTGACCGACATGCCAAACCACGCCTCGGCTTTGGGCGCCATCGAGACACGCCCGCGCTGGGGCTTGAGCCCGAACAGCCCGCACCAGGCGGAGGGGATACGGATCGAGCCGGCGCCATCGGAGCCGAGCGCGGCGCCGATGAGGCCGGCGGCGACCGCCGCCCCACTGCCGCCGCTGGAACCCCCCGGAGCCCGCTGCAGGTCCCAGGGGTTGCGCGTCGCGCCGAAGGTGGGCGTCTCGGTGAACGGCCAGATGCACAGCTCGGGGACGTTGGTCTTGCCGATCACGATCGCGCCGGCCTCACGAAGCTTGCGCACGACCTCGGCATCCGCGGGCGCGGCGACGTCGCCATGGGCGTTGCTGCCGAGAGCCGTGACCTCCCCGGCGACGTCGATGTCGTCCTTGACGGCGATCGGGACACCCAACAGCGGGCGCTCCCCTCCGGCGCCGCGGCGCGCGTCGGCCTGGTCGGCTTCGAGCAGCGCGCGTTCGGCGAACACGACGCGAAAGGAGTTCAGCTGCCCGTCGAAGCGCTCGATCCGCCTGAGATAGAGCTCGACCAGCTCACGCGAGGAGACCTCACCGGCGGCGACCAGCTCGGCCTGTCCGGCGATGCCTGCGAACGCTAGGTCCGTGTCATCCATCCTCGGCATCCTAGACGGGTGTCACGGGGTTGCGCTTGGCTGGCCACCCACGCTGCTTGCTCTCGGCATGAGCGAAGCGCCTAATCAGGTCGGCTCGTAGCTGCTCGGGCTCGACGACGGCATCGATGACCAGCTCGGAGGCGAGGTGCAGCAGATCGATGTCCTCGGCATACTCGCGCCTGAGCTCCTCGGTCTTGGCGGCGCGCGCCGCACCATCGGGTATCGCCTGCAGCTGGTTGTAGTAGACGGCGTTGATGGCCGCCTGCGGCCCCATCACCGCGATCGAGGCGCTCGGCAGCGCGATGCAGCAGTCAGGGTCGAACGCGGGACCGGCCATCGCGTAGAGCCCGGCGCCGTAGGCCTTGCGCACGATCACCGAGATCTTCGGCACGGTGGCTTCCGAGACGGCGCTGATCATCTTGGCGCCATGACGGATGATGCCCTGACGCTCGACCTGTGTGCCGATCATGAAGCCGGGCACGTCGGCGAGGAACATCAGCGGGATGTTGAATGCGTTGCAGGCCCAGATGAAACGTGCGGCCTTGTCTGCCGAGTCGGAGAACAGCACACCGCCCTTGTGCTTGGGCTGGTTGGCCACGATCCCGATCGCGCGACCATCCAGCCGCGCATAGCCGACGATCAGCTCCTTGGCCCAGCGCGAGTGAATTTGCAGTAGCGAGTCCTTGTCGATGATCGCATCGATCAGGGAGAGCATGTCGAAAGGCTTGTTCTCGTCAACTGGAATCAGATCCGCGATGGCAAGAGCGTCCGATCGAGACGATGTCGGCCCGGACTCCGCGACCTCCGCCACTGATCCCATAGCTCCCACCGGCAGCTCAGCCGGCATCGCGGCAACTGCCGCGGGAGGAGTGTGCATGGGCGGGTGGGTTTCCCAATTGTTCGGGAAGTAGGACAGGTAGCGCCGCGCGAACGCGATTCCCTCCTCGTCGGTCTTGACGAGCTGGTGTGCGCAGCCGGAGACGCCGGTATGCATACGCGCGCCGCCCATCTCCTCAAGCGTAACGTCCTCACCGATCACCATCTGAGCCATGCGCGGCGAGCCCAGGTACATCGAGGCGTTGCCGTCGCGCATAATCACGATGTCGCAGAAAGCGGGGATGTAGGCGCCTCCGGCGGCGCTCGGCCCGAACAGCACGCACACCTGCGGCACCACGCCGGACATGCGCACCTGGTTGAAGAAGATCCGTCCCGCACCTCGCCGACCCGGAAACATCTGCACCTGCTCGGTGATGCGTGCACCGGCGGAATCCACGAGATAAACCATCGGAACTCGCAGGCTGGCTGCTCGCTCCTGGACGCGCAGGATCTTCTCGACCGTCTTCGGTCCCCACGAGCCGGCCTTGACGGTCGGGTCGTTGGCCATCAGCGCCACAGGCCGCCCATCGATCGTTCCAACGCCCGTGACGACTCCGTCGGCGCCGAGTCCCTCTTCGTTCCAGTTGGCCAGCAGAGCCTCCTCGGAGAACGAGTCGTCGTCCAGCAGCAAAGCCACGCGCTCACGCACCGGTAGCTTGCCCTGCTCGAGTGCCTTCTGGCGGTGACGCTCGGGTCCACCGGAGAGAGCGCGGTCAGTTGCTTGGCGCAGATCGCTCATGCGCAGCTGAGCCTATCGGGCGGCCCCGGACGGTACTCGTGAACCCCCAAAAACGAACGATGCCCCCCGCGCACGCGGGGGCATCGTCAAATTTCGAGATACGACGCGCCGGCCCAGCATGGGCGTTTCCCAGCCCACATCAGCAGTCTGCGTGCGCCCCAAAGCAGGAGCGTCTAGGTGTAGAACCTGCTCAGGTCTTACATGCTCAGGTCTTACAGCTAGGGCAACAGGCGCCGACGCCGGGAGCGGCGGTGCTCGCGCGCGAGATTGCGCTCGTGACGGGCTTGCAGGCGTGCCTCCACGACATCGATGTCCGAGCCCGGACCCAGCAGCATGAAGCCGTCGCGCAGCGCCGGTAGCAGCGTGAACAGGATCACCCATACCGGCCAGAAAGCGCCGCTTGCGCCCGCCGCGATCCATACTCCGACGCAGATCAGCGACAGGGTGAGAGAGCCACCCGCCTCGTGCACCAGACGCCGTCGCAGCTTCGACTTGCGCTCCACCAGCGCCAGCTGGGCGGCAAGCGAGCTGACTGGGAGGTCGGCGCGCTGAGCATCCAGATCCGCACGCGTACGAGCGGCGTAGACGGCCTCCAGACGCTGCTCGTACTCATCAGCGGTGAGCCGGCCCACGACTGTGTGCTCGTGCAACTCCTCGACAAGGCGCTCACGCTCCGCATCGGATACGCGCAGTTGGCCAGGATCTGGCATATCTCAAATGTAGATCACGCAGCAGGCAGGGGACCGCACGTTCTTGACAGACGTGGGAGTAGCCTTTCCAATAGATGTCCGCCGAGGATGACTTCGACCTCTCCGCGGCCGGGCTGCGTGCCGATGGTTCGGATCTGCGCATCTCGGTGGCCGTGCTCGCGAGCAAGCTCGAGAGCTCGCTGCCCGCGCGTACGCGGGTGGAGCGTCGCGGCGGCGGCTTGCTCGGACGTGGCGAGAAGCAGGTGCGTCGCGTCGAGGTGAACCTCGGTGAGACTTCATATGAACTGACCGTCGAGGGCGATCGCGTGCAGGGCAGCCGCGAGCGCAAGGTCGGCGGCATCGCGATCAAGCGCGAACAGCTCGACGCGGGACAGTGGGTCAGCGAGCTGGCTGCCCAGTTGCGCGAAGAGGCCGAGCGCAGCGCTGAGGCGCGCGCAGCCCTGGAGAAGCTGGTCGGATGAGCCGCCCCACCGCTCAACGATCAAAGGTCGTCCTGTGAGCGAGCGTCTCGTAGAGGACGAACAGGAGCAGGAGGAGTCGCTCAAACGCGTTGAAGCCGGGGGCATCCCGCTGGCAGCCGAGCGGCGCTTGCGCGAGCTCGGCGAGCGCGGCGGCGCGTTCACCTCCGACCTGTCGGTCGGCGACTTCGCGCTTTGCCACCAATTGGGGCTGAAGCCTGTCTCGCAGGTGATGGGCAGCTCGATCTACCAGGTCGGCTACCAGTCGACACCGTGGCCATCGGCGATGGGCGGCGGCTTCATGTTCGAAATGCAAGCGCTCTCAGAAGCTTGGAACGAGGTGCGCGAACTCGCACTGGGGCGCCTCGCACAGGAGGCGGGCCATCTTGGGGCCGACGCCGTGGTGGGCGTGGATCTGCGCACCGGCGAGCACGACTGGGCAGAAAACGCAATCGAGTACGTGGTGATCGGCACGGCCATCCGACACGAGAACGCCACCAAGCCCGACAGCACGCAATCCAGTGGCGCACAGAGCGGCGGCGACGGCCCGGCAGCCGGTAGCGGACAGCATCGACGCGGCGCCCCTGTCCTGACGGAGCTGTCGGTCGCGGACTACGCGAAGCTGCTCAGCGCCGGCGTGGAGCCGCTCGGGGTGGTTGCGTGGAGCTCCGTGTTCTTCGTCGGCGCCTCCTATTCGACGCAGATGATGAGCGGCGTTGGCGGCATGGGCTTCACCCAGAACCAGGAGCTGCCCGAATTCACCCAGGGCGTGTACAGCGCCCGCGAGAGCGTCGTCTCCCGCCTGACCCACCAGGCGGCAAAGCTCAATGCCAGCGGTGTGATCGGTGTACGCATCGCGCACGGCATCCAGCGGACGACGGTCGGCGCCGGCACGTATTCGCGCGGCGGGCTGATGGTGACCTTCCACGCGATCGGCACCGCGATCCGCGAGGACCGCGCGACGATCCCGTATGCGCCCGAGACCATTGTCGACTTGACGACCTAGAGGAGAGCCAAGCATGAGTCCGACACGAGGAGCAGGAGCATGAGCGACATCAAGGAGAGCGAGAGCGTCTACGACCCCACGTCGCTCGAGGGTGTTCCCGAGGCTGGCAGGGCGCGCCTGCAGCAGAACCGCGCGGGGCTGTTCACATCCGATTTGAGCGTGAACGAGTTCCTGCTGATCAAGCAGGCCGGCTTCGATCCCGTCGGGCTGGTCGTCGGCAGCTCGATCTACCACATCGGCATTCAGGTGGCGGGCTGGAAGAAGAGCCAGGAGATGACTGTCCTCTCCGAAGCCATGTACGGCGCCCGTCAGCTGGCGATGACGCGCATGGAGGAGGAGGCCGATCAGCTCGGCGCAGACGGAGTCGTCGGCGTGCGCCTGGACATCGGCCGCTACGAGTGGGGTCAGGACATGGCCGAGTTCATCGCGATCGGCACGGCGGTCAAGCACCGCGAGGGCGTGCTGCACCGGGCTCCCAACGGGCGCCCCTTCACCAGCGACCTCTCCGGTCAGGACTTCTGGACGCTGCTGCGCACCGGACACCGTCCCGTGGGGATGGTGATGGGCAGCTGCGTCTACCACGTGGCACACCGGGGGATGCTCAAGTCGATGGCGCAAACCGGGCGCAACGTCGAGCTTTCGAACTTCACCCAAGCCCTGTACGACGCACGCGAGCTGGCGATGGAGCGCATGCAGTCAGAGGCGCAGACATTGAGCGCCGAGGGCATCGTCGGCGTCGACCTGCAGGAGAAGAGCCACGGCTGGGGCAGCCATACGATCGAGTTCTTTGCTGTAGGCACGGCGATCGTGCCAAGCGAGAATCACGACGGCAAGATCGAAGCGCCCACCCAAGTTCTGGATCTGAGCTGAGCCATGAGCATCGTCACCACAGAAGACCGCGGAGCGGCGCGCCATATCGTCCTGAACCGTCCCGAGAAGCGCAACGCGATGAGCCAGGAGCTGCTGCGCGCCCTCGCGGACGCGCTACGAGAGGCAACTACCGACGAGTCGGTGCACTGCGTGGTGCTGCGCGGCGAGGGTCCGGTGTTCTCAGCCGGGGTGGACCTCGGCGAGCTGATGGCGTCCGCCAGCAAGCCAGGCAATTTGCGTCCATTCAGGAACACGTTCCTGGAATGCCCGAACCTAGCCGAAGCGATGCCCAAGCCGGTCATCTGCCAGATCCACAAGACCTGCGTGGGCGGGGCATTGGAGGTAGCGCTCGGCTGCGATCTGCGGATCGCCTCAGATGACGCGCAACTGGGACTGCCGGAGGTGAAGTTCGGGATCATCCCCGACGTGGGCGGCTCCACACGTCTGCCGGCTGTTGTCGGCCTAGGCAGAGCCAAGGAGCTGATCATGACCGGCCGCACGATCGACGCGACCGAGGCCGAGCGCATCGGACTGGTCAACAGAGTCGTCGCGCCCGAGGAGCTGGAGCAGGCAACGCAGGCGCTGGTGGACGAGCTGCTGGCCAACTCACACGTCGCGGTGGGACGCGCCAAGCGCGTGATCGACGCCTCAGCGCGCCCGGCGCTCGCGCAGACGCTTGAGATGGAGGTGTCGGTGCAGGAGTATTGCGTGGCGGCGATGCGCGAGCAGGCGACTAGCGCCAGTCAATAGGGCCGGCCACCAACGTGTGCGAGCCGAGCGGGCGCCCGAGCACGTCCTGAACGCGACGCGCACAGGCAAGCAGTGCGTCGAGGTCCACGCCCGTGGAGACGCCCATCTCGTGCAGCATCGAGACGAGGTCCTCGCTGGCGATGTTGCCGGTGGCACCCGGAGGCACCGGACAGCCGCCGAGCTCGCCAAAGCTCGACTCAAAACTCGCAACGCCTGCTTGCAGCGCGGCCAATACGTTGGCAAGCCCCTGACCGCGGGTGTTGTGGAAATGCGCTGTGAGCTGCACGACCCCCTTGTCGGAGCCGCCGCCGGGCGCCGCGCCAAGCGACTCGAACGCCTGGTCGAAGAAGGCCCCCACCTGCACCGGGTTGGCCATGCCGGTGGTGTCGCCAAAGCCGATCTCCTGCGCGCCCGCGTCGCGCAGGCGTCTCGCGATCTCGAGCACCCGCTCGGGCGGCACGCGGCCCTCGTAGGGACAGCCGAAGGACGTAGAAATGACCGCCTCGCAGCGCAGACCTCCCGCGCGGGCGAGGGGCAGCACTTTTTCGAGCGACGCCAACGACTCCTCGACAGAGCGGTTGACGTTGTGGCGGTTGTGCGACTCAGAGGCTGACAAGAAGACGTTGATCTCATCGAAGGCCGGCCGCCCTCCGGAAAGCCCGTCGCGCACCTCCAAGGCCCGCTCCAGGCCTCGCTCGTTGGGAATCAGCACGCCGATCGCGACCTCCTCGGGCACATCGATCCGCGCCAGCACCTCGGAAGCGTCGGCCAGTTGCGGGATCACGTCGGGGCGCACGAAGCTCGTGACCTCCAGGCGGCGCAGACCCGTGCGTGCGAGCATCTCGATCAGCTCGACCTTGCCCGCGGTGGGGATGATCTCCGGCTCGTTCTGAAAGCCGTCGCGCGGACCGACCTCCCTGATATCCACTCTCTGAGGGATCACCACATGGAGAGGCCGCCGCTGACGTTCAGCGTCTGGCCTGTCACATACGAAGCGTCCTCGGAAGCGAGGAAGGCGATCGCCGCAGCAACCTCCTCGGGCTCACCGGAGCGGCGCAGGACGGTCTGGTTGACCATGCCCTGCTTGAGCCGCTCCCCCAGCTCGCCAAGAACCTTGGGAGCCGCGTTGAGCAGCGGCGTCTCGATCGGACCCGGAGCCACGGCATTGCAGCGCACGCGGTAGCGCGCCGACTCGCGCGCGATCGCCTTGGTGAAGCCGATCACCCCGGCCTTGGCGGCCGAATAGACAGCCGAGCCCTGCGAGCCGACGCGGCCGGCCTCGCTCGAGACGTTGACGATCGACCCATTGCGACGCTCTTGCATGGAAGGCAGCACGGCATGGGTCACGGCCAGCACACCGCGCAGGTTGACGCCCAGCACGAAGTCCCACAGGCCCTCGTCGCTGTTGACGAAGTAGGAGAACAGGTCCGTGCCGGCGTTGTTGACGAGCACGTCGACCGGACCGAGCTGCTCCTCGACCGTGGCCACAGCGGCGCGCACCGAGGCCACGTCGGTGACGTCTAGCTTGCAGCCGATACCGTCGAGCTCGCCTGCGATCTCACGGGCGCCGTCCTCGTTGACGTCGCCGATCGCCACACGGGCGCCCTCTGCGGCGAGCAGCCTCACCGTGGCGGCGCCGATTCCCGACGCTCCGCCGGTGACGAGTGCAGTCTTGCCCTCGAATCGCATTCGTGGAGCATACGGGTCGAGCGGCGAGGATGGCCGCCTTCGGCTGGCCGTGCCGATCTCCTCGCCGATAAGCGACGCCCCCGCCGTCCTATACTCCGCCGCCGTGGCCGCCTCTCCCACCGACCCCGTCGCAATCATCGGAGCATCGGGAGCGCTCGGCTTCGGCTTGGCTGTGCGCCTTGGACAGGCTGGCGTGCCGATCGTGATCGGTTCGCGCGAAGAGGGCCGTGCAATCGAAGCGGCCGACCGTGCGCGTGCGGCCGTGCCGGATGGTGGCTTCACGGGCGCTGAGAACGCGCAGGCCGTCGAGGCCGCGGACACGATCATCCTGAGTGTCCCCTTCCGCAGCCAGTCCGAGACGCTCAAAAACATCAAGGGCTCGCTGCGCGAGGGTCAGCTGTTGATCGACGCCACCGTCCCGCTCGCCGCCGCCGTCAGCGGGCGCGCGACGCGCATGCTTGGCGTGTGGCAGGGCTCGGCCGCGCAAGCCGCCCTGGAGATGGTGCCCTATGGGGTGAGAGTCGTCTCAGCCCTACACACGGTGTCCGCCGCCTCGCTGACAGACCTGGACCACGACCTCGCCCAGGACGTGCTCATCTGCGGCGACTTGCGCGAGGACAAGCGTCGCGCGGCGCTCTTGCTCCAGCGGATCGACGGACTGCGCTGCGTGGACTGCGGGCGCCTGGAGATGGCGCGCATCGCCGAGTCGATGACGGCCCTGATGATCTCGATCAACGCCAAGCACAAATGTCACGCGGGCGTGCACATCACCGGCATGCCCGACGATTCCTGGGAGTGAGCGAGCCCACGGGACCTGTGGTGGTGCTCGCCGGCGGCACCGGCGGGGCGAAGCTCGCGCGCGGCATGCTCGACGTCGTCGGCCCCGACGAACTGGTCGTGATCGCCAACACCGGCGATGACATCGACATCTACGGCTCGCATGTCTCCCCCGACCCCGACCTCGTGTCCTTCTGGCTGGCCGACCTCATCGACGAGCGCGGCTGGGGCATCGAGGGTGACACCTTTGCCGTCATGGATGCTCTGCGCGCACTCGGCACCGATGTGTGGTTCAACCTCGGCGACCGCGACCTCGCATGGTGCTTGGAGCGCCGTCGCATGGAGGATGAGGGCCTGCGCCCCACCGAGGCGCTCGCGCGGCTGAACGAAGCAATCGGCGTGCGTGCGCACGTGCTGCCGATGTGCGACGAGCCTCTGCACACCCACGTGCGCACCGACGCCGGCTGGCGCGACTTCCAGCAGTTCATGATCCGCGATCGCGCTGAAGGTCAGGTGCACGAGGTGGCATTCGCCGTGCCGGCACGAGCGCACTTGGCTACGCCGGCCGGCGACACCCCTGCCGGGCGTACCTCGACGGTCGATCCGAATAGCCTCACAGATGACGTGCCCCCCGCGCACGCGGGGGGGCCTCCGAAAACGGGGCCTCCACCCCACCCCACACCCGAGGTGCTCACGGTGCTGACCGAGGCGCGTGCGGTAATCGTGGGCCCCAGCAATCCCGTCATCTCGATCTGGCCGATCCTGCACGTGCTGGGCAAGACGCTCGCCGAGCTCGCCGCGCCGGTGGTCTGCGTCAGCCCGATCGTGGGCGGCAAGGTCCTCAAGGGCCCGACCGCCGCGTTCCTGACCGCCTACGACCAGCCAGTGAGCGCCACGGGAGTGACCGCGTTCTATGAGACGGTCGCACCCGGCCTGCTCGATGGGATCGTCGCCGACGAGAACGTGGACGGCCTCGCGACACTCACGATCGATACGGCCATGCCCGACGCGGCCGCCCGTGTTTGTGTGGCCGAGCAAACGCTCGCGTTCGCCGAGACGCTGTCCGGGTAGCCTCTCTGGGTGCATGCGCACCGCCGCGATCCTTCCCGTCAAGCGCTTCCCGCTCGCCAAGCAACGGCTCGGGGAAAGCGTCGCCGACTCGCTGCGAGCCGATCTTGCGCGCGCGATGGTGGGCGATGTTCTGAGTGCTCTGAGAGAGTGCCCGGCAGTCGACACCACAATCGTCGTGACCTGCGAGTCCTCGGTTGCAACAGCCGCCCGCTACATCGACGCCATCGTGGTGGAGGACACGACCGAGCAGGGCCAGAGTGCCGCCGCCTCGCTCGGGCTCACCAAGGCGCTCGAGGAGGGCTTCGAGCGGGCGTTGTGCGTGCCGGGAGACTGTCCGACACTTGACCCGGACGAGCTGACCGACCTGCTCGGAGGGGGGACTGCCGGCGTGGCGATCGTGCCCGACCGCCACGGCAAGGGCACCAACGGGCTGCTGCTGTGCCCACCCGACGCGCTCGCCCCCAGCTTTGGGCCCGACAGCCGCGTCCGCCACGAGCGACTCGCGACCGAGGCCGGCGTGGCGTGGCGAATCGAAGAACCGGCTTCGCTGTTGCTCGACATCGACACGGGAGAGGATCTGGAGGTGTTGCGCCTGCGTTTGGCCGGTGAGCGCGTCAGGGCCCCCCGCACACGTGCGGTGCTCGCCCGGGCGGCGGCCGACGAACGCAGCGCCGGCGGTTCGGCAAGCAGGCCGACACCGTCCCCTCCGGATCAGACGACGCGGGCGGCATAACCTCATGAGCAGCCTGTACGCCCGCGGCCTGAGCGGGCTACCCGAGATCGCCGCCGCGACAGACCTGGGCGAGCTGATCGCGGCCGCCGTCGAGGCCGAGCCGACGACAAGTCCACTGGCCGACGGCCAGATCGTGGCGATCGCCCACAAGGCTGTCTCCAAGGCCGAGGGAGCGGTGGTGGACTTGCGAAACGTCATGCCCTCCGCGCGCGCACAGGGCATAGCCTCTGAGCAACACAAGGACCCACGCGCCGTGCAGGTCGTGCTCGACCAGTCTGAGGAGATCTTGCGCGAGGCGAATGGAGTTCTGATCTGTCGTACCAAGCACGGCTTCGTGTGCGCCAATGCGGGTGTGGACGCCTCCAACTCGGCAAACGCGGACACGCTGATCGTGCTTCCGCGCGATCCCGACGCCTCGGCTCGCGCAATCCGGGAGCGCCTACGAGAGCTGACGGGCGCGAACGTGGGCGTGCTGATCAGCGACAGCTTTGGGCGCGCCTGGCGCCACGGTCAATGCGACGTGGCGATCGGCTGCGCGGGGCTGACGGCACTCGAGGACTGGCGCGGGCGCGAGGACAGTGTGGGCATGGAGTTGCGTGCCACATGGTTGGCGGTCGCCGATGCGGTCGCTTCGCTGGCCGACCTGGCCCGCGCCAAGGACTCGCGCGAGCCGGTCGTGATCGTCGAAGGCTTGGAGCGCTTCGTCACAGAGGACGATGGTCCGGGCGCGCTTGCCCTGCTGCGACCGCTTGCCGAGGACCTTTTCCGCTGACCGAGCGACGTGCGGTGGCTAGCACCGCTAGCGGTATCCCTGTGGCGAGCATCCGTCCCGGTCCTATGTTGCGCGAACCGAAGGCCTCGAAGACTTTCGCGGTGCGCTCGTCGTAGCTCGCCGTCGAGAAGAGCAGCTTCTCCCCGGCGTTGATCTTGCGTCCCGTGGCGTAGTCGAGGATTTCCCTGGTGTGGCCTTTCAAGCCGCGGGCATGGCGGCGACGGTAGCGCTGCAGACCCCGATCCACGGACTCTGCTCCGCCGAGAGCCGGGGCAACGCTGTCGGCCAGCCATTCGGAGGATTGCAGCGCAAAACCGCAGCCCACGCCCCACAACGGGTCGACGGCGCTGGCCGCGTCGCCCACGAGCGCGAGACCTGGGGCGGTGGGCGTATTGATGACGTTCGTCATGTCTATCTTTCCCACCACCTCGCCATCCAGTTGCGATTCGGCGATCGGCGGAGCGTCGGGGATCGCCGCTACGAACCTCTGCAGCGCCGCCGCGGGGTCCTCGCGGAATTCCGGCAGGCGCTCGCTGGCGGGCATCACGGCGTAGAAGGTCTGACCGTTGTCGGTTGGGAAGGCGCCCACCATGTCCGGATCGAGCAGCCACAGCGCCGAGTTTGGGTACCGCTCCGGCATGGGCCCGTCGAAGTAGCCGCCATAGGCGAAGCGTCCGTGAGGCGAGGTCTTCGTGTCAACCCGCGCCAGCTTGGCTATACGCGAGCCGCGACCGTCCGCGCCCACCACGAGTCGTGCGCGCAATTGCAGGGTCTGCCCATGGGTGTCGCGCGCGCTGCACCCGCACACCCGCTCTCCGTCGTAGAGGAGCTCTCCGACGGTGTGCCCAAGGATCAACTCGACGCCGGGCGTCTTGGCGGCGATTTCGCGAATCAACGGGTCGAGGCGTTCACGGCGGAGGTTGATCCCGTCCGGCAACGTGCTGGTGGCAGGCGGGTCGACCCAGCCCCAGCGCGTCCGCACGCAGGCACGCGAGCGAATCGCGCCGGCCTGCATCATCGGCTCGACGAGACCCATTCGCTCCAGCGGGCGCATACCCGAGGACTGGATGTAGTGCGAGCAGACCCGCTTGAACGCGCGCGGGTCCGGGCTCTTCTCGATCAGGGCGATCCGTGCGCCGGAGCGAGCGAGCATGATCGCGGCGCTGCAACCGGCAAGACTCGCCCCGACGATCGCCACGTCGTAGTCGGCCACCCTGGTCCGCTCGGCGGGTACGGTGGCGGAAGCGGGCTCGGCGCGATCCGAGCCGTCGGAGAGGATGTCGCTTGCATGCGTTTGATCGGCCATCGATTTCAGCTCCTCGCACAGGCACGCCCCCCAAGCGGGACGCACGCTCTATAGTTCGAGTCGAACTATACAGGACGAACTATGGAAAGCAAGCCCATCCAAGACATGCCTGCGCAAAGCAAGACGTTTCGCCTCACCACCACCTCGTATGCGGTGATGAGCCTGCTCGACACGTTCGGCGAGGCGACGCCATATGAGCTCAAGCAGACGCTCGAGCACACGATCGAGAACTTCTGGCCGGTCCCGCACACGACCTTCTACGACGAGCCGGCGCGTCTGGCGAATGCCGGCTATCTCTCACACAGCCAAGAGCGGGGCGGGCGCAGGCGCAGGCGCTATGCGCTCACCGACGCGGGGCGCGAGGCGCTGCGCGCGTGGGCCGACGCTCCCGGCTCGCCACCCTCGCAATATCGCGACGAGGGTTTGCTGAAGGTATTCGCCGGAGCCGACCCGCAGGTGGTGTTCGCGGGACGGGGAGCCTGGCACCGCGCCAAGCTCGCTGAGCTGGAGGGATACATGGAGGCGCTGGAGTGCGAGCCGAGTGGGGCCATCGAAGACCGGTGGCGTGGCGCCCACACGACGCTCGTGGGCGGCATCGCCTACCACCGCCAGTTGGCCGAGATCTTCGAGCGGCTCGGGGAGGAGCGCTCGCAGCAATAGCCCGATCGGACACTCCTCCGGCGCGGCGGACGACAGAGCCTACCTCGCCGATGCCGGACATCTATCCCAAACCCTCGGACAGAAATACTCACCGACAGCGATTCGCGCACTACTATCCGCCCGTGCCCGCTCGAATCCCTGTCAAGAGAATCCTGCTGATCCTCTTCGGCGTGATCGCGCTCGCGATCGTCGTGCTCAACTGGACCTACGGCCGTCTTCCCGTCGAGCCCAAGCCGACCGGCTCCTTCATCCAGGTGGGCAAACTGCGCATTCACTACATCGAACACCCGGGAGCGGGGACGCCCGTCGTCCTCATCCATGGGCTACCCGGCACCGCCGAGGACTGGGAAGACGTGACGCCGCTGCTGGCAGGGCACCGCACGATCGCGATCGACCGCCCCGGCTTTGGCTACTCGACCGGCGGCTATGTGCCGTTCGACCGGCAGCTGGAAGTCATCCACGAACTGTTGGCAAAGCTCCACGTGGTGCGGCCGATCCTCGTGGGGCACTCCTACGGCGGCACCATCTCATTGGGCTTTGCCGAGCGCTACCCGAGCGACGTGCGCGGGCTCGTGCTTGTGGACGCGGCCGCGGCGGGACAGAAAGTAGACGGTTTCACAGAAGCGCAAGCGCACTTGGTGAAATTCCTGCAGCTGCCAGTAATCCGACAGCTCTCAAACGCGACCTTCGGCCAATTGCTCATCACCGTCTCCGCCGACCAGGGGGACGCCGAAGCGTTTTCCCCGCTGCCTGTCGTGGCCGCGCATCGCCGGCGGGTGCTCGAGATCAACATGACGCACGGCAACCTGGAGGCGTGGTCGGGGGAGATCCTGGCCTCCACCAGCGTGATCGCTCAGATCGATAAGGGTCTGAGCCGCATCGAGACTCCGGCTGTCGTGATCCAGGGCGAAGAGGACAAGCTGGTCAACCAAAGCCACGGCCGCAAGCTCGCGGCGACTCTACCCCAGGCTCGACTGATGATGCTCTACGGAGGGCACATGCAGCCTTACGACCATCCAGCGGCGATCGCGGCGGCTGTGTCCAGTTTCGTCAGTTGCGGACCGCCACAAGCTGGGCAGCAACTCGGATGCCTCCAGGCTGAAATCGTTCGCACCGCGCACCACTAGGCCGCGACCGGAACCTCAGCGCCATTCAGCGGGTAGCGCTTCTTGATGCCATACAGCGTGGTGCGCTCGGCTGCCGGTCGCCCCGCCTCATGCGCGGCGGCAACCAGCTGCTCCGGGTCGAGCTTGGTGCCGTGGTAGGAGCCGGCAAGCCGTGAGATCGACTCCTCCATGAGCGTGCCGCCCAGGTCGTTGACGCCCCAGCGCAGCGACTCGGTGGCTGCCTCCAGACCCATCTTCACCCATGAGGCCTGCAAACTCGGGATCGTGCGCCCGAGCGCCAGGCGGAAGACGGCAGTGTGCTTGAGGTTCTCCTCGCGCGATATCTCCTCCACCCCGTGCGTGCGCCCAAGCAGTGTCTGGAAAGGGATGAACGAGAGCGGCACGAACTCGGTGATGCCACCGGTGCGCTCCTGCAGTTCGCGGATGACGCGCATGTGCTCGGCCAGCTCCCAGGGCTCCTCGATGTGGCCGAACATGACCGTCGAGGTCGAGCGCAGTCCGGCGGCGTGCGAGGCTTCGATGATCTCCACCCAGCGCGCGACGGGCAGCTTGTTGGGAGAGATGCGCTCGCGCACGCCATCGTGCAGCACCTCAGCGGCGGTGCCTGGGGTCGAGTCAAGACCGGCGTCGCGCAACTGTGCGAACACCTCGGCTGGAGGTAGCCCGGAGATGTCGCACATGTGCGCGATCTCCATCGGCGAGTAGGCATGCAGGTGCAGCTCGCTGCCAACCCCGCGCGAGGTGGACTTGGCCAGGCGCAGCCAGCTCAAATAATCCTCAAGGTCCCAATCCGGGTGGATACCCGACTGGATGCACAGCTCCGAAGCGCCGTAGTCGATCGCCTCGTGCACGCGCCTGACGAACTCGGCCTCGTCGTGCTGGTAGGCATCGGGCGAGCGCTTGCCCTGACCGAAGCCGCAGAAGGCGCAGCCGACCGTGCACACATTGGAGATGTTGATGTTGCGGTTGACGACGAACGTGACCGTGTCGCCTGCGAGCTCAGCGCGTAGCTCGTCCGCCGCCACCCGCATCTGCTCGATAGCCTCGGGGCGAGTCTCGGCGAACATCGCGGTCAGCTCCTCCGCGCTCAGCGGCAGACCGTCGCGGCCCTTCTCGATTGCATGCGAGACCAGCTCAGGACGAATCGGAGCAGGTGGGTCGGTACGACCGGAGCCACGCCGCGGGATGAAGCTCCAGTACTTGAGCTTGATCGTGTCGAGCACGCCCTGGGAGACCCACTCGGGGTCGATGTATTGCGGGTAGACACATAGCCGCTCGGTGAGTGCAAAGCCATCGGATTGCAAGCGCTTGCGCACCTGGTGGGGCGAGGGGAATGGGTGCTCAGGAGAGATGTGATCGCCGTTGGCCGAGAGCCCGCCAAGGTCGGTTGCACCGGCCGCCACCAGCTCGCTCCACCAGTCGGCGAGGTTTGGCGGGATCTGGATGCCGACGTCGGGCATCAGCCGGCGCGTCTCGCCGATCAGCAGCTTCATGTCCTCGATCGAGACCGGGCCGGCGCCCTGTGTCGCCCACTTCGGAAGCGTCTGGCCCCTGCGCGCGCGCGGGGCATCCCCATTTTCCAGACCACCGGACAGCTCCCCCTGCTCCGGCTCAGCCCCGTCCTCCCAGTCCCTGACGCCCGTCTGCCAGTAGCGACGCGCAGCCGCCTCGGCGATCTCAGCCGGCTCCTGCCCGTAGTAGCTCTGATGGGGCACGAAGTTCTGCAGGATCACCTCTTGGATGTGGCCGTACTCGGCGTGCAGGGCAGCCAATGCCTCCAGCGATGCGATGCGCTCCTCGGCGGTCTCGCCGATGCCCACGAGGATGCCGCTCGTGAAGGGGATGCGAAGCTCACCGGCGGCGCGGATCGTCTCCAGGCGACGCGCCGGGTGCTTGGTGGGCGAGCCGGCATGCACCGTCTGCATCAGCCGCTCGGAAACCGACTCGAGCATCAGTCCCTGCGAGGCCGTGACCTCGCGCAGGCGACCGAGGTCCTCACGCGAGAGCACGCCAAGGTTCGTGTGCGGCAAGAGCCCGCGTTCGAGCGCCCGCTCGCAGGTCCACACCACGTACGCGGTGAAATCCTCGTGCCCATAGTCGTTCAAGCGCTCACGCACCCGCGGGTTGACCTCCGGGTGCTCGCCGGTCAGTACCAGCAGCTCCTTCACCTGCCGTTTGACCGCCCCGTCGAGGATCTCGATCACCTCCTCGGGCGAGTACAGGTGTGCCTTGTGCGTCGCGAAGGCGCAGTACTTGCAGTAGCACTGGCATGTCCGCGACAGCGACAGCGTCAAGTTGCGCGAGAAGGTGACGCGGCGGCGCATGTAGGGAGTCTATGACGCATCGGTGCTGTTCCATCCGGCGCAGGCGCCGGATGGCCGGACGGTGCATGCACCGTCCGGTGCAGTCGCACATGTGCGACTGCATACGGGGCGCGCATGCGCGCCCCGGCCATGGCCGCATGCGGCCATGGCGCACAGGTCGCATGCGACCTGTGCGACCCCTCGGCTTTTCTGAGCATGGGGCCCCGGCTAACGAACGCATGCGGCCCGGCTACCGCTCGGCACATGTGCCGTCCGGCACCATCCCTACATTGCGCGAATGTCCGAAGATACTTTGCGTCGCGCCGTGGCCGAGATGGTCGGCGCCTTCACTCTTACCTTCATCGGCGCCGGGGCCGCGGCCGCATCCGGCGTCATCTCAGATCCTTCGCTGATCGGCGTGGCGATCGCCAACGGTCTCGCGATCGGCGTGATGGTGTGCGCCCTCGGCCACATCTCCGGCGGGCACTTCAATCCGGCCGTCACGTTCGGATTCCTGATCACGCGCAAGATCAAGCCGGCGCTCGCAGGCGTCTATTGGGTCGCTCAATTCGGCGGGGCCGCGCTGGCGGCGCTGCTCGTCAAGCAACTGTTGCCACGCGCCGCCACGGAAGCCAGCAAACTCGGCGTGCCGGCGCTCGGCCACGGCGTGAACGCGGGCTCCGGCTTCTGGCTGGAAGCGATTCTCACGTTCTTCCTCGTGTTCGTGATCTTCGGCGCTGCTGTGGATGCCCGCAACCAGTTCAGCGTCGTCGCAGGGCTGGCGATCGGCTTGACGATCACGATCGGCGTGCTCTTCGGAGGCCCGTTCACCGGTGCCGCGCTGAACCCCTCGCGCGCATTCGGGCCACAACTCGTGGGCGACCACTGGGCCAACGCCTGGGTTTGGTACGCCGGGCCGCTGCTTGGCGCCGCGGTCGCCGCCGGTCTATACGCATTCCTCTATCTGCGTAAGCCCGGAGTCGAGCCAGCGGCAGCCTAGTGTCCGAGTCATCACGCTCGGGGCGCTTGCTGACGTGAGCGCGGCAAGCGTCTACCTGGCTCGACACGGCCAGACCGCCTACAACCTGGAGCGCCGCTTCCAAGGCCACCTGCCGGTTCCACTGGACGAGACGGGACGCGAACAGGCGGCCGATCTCGCCGAGCGCGCCGCGGCGGGTACAAGCTATGGGGCCTCGTTCGTGGCGCTGTGGTGTAGCCCGCTGTTGCGCGCGCGAGAAACGGCCGACATCGTCGCGGCACGTCTGGGCCTAGAGCCGCGTGAGGAGCCGCGTCTGATGGAGACCGACGCCGGCGACTGGACCGACCGACTCTTCACCGACGTACAGGACGAGGACCCGGACGGCTTCGCCGGCTTCATCGAAGGGCGCCCCGACTTCGGCTTCCCGGGCGGCGAGTCGTTCGCGCAACAGGGCGTCCGCGTCGCGGCGGCGCTTGCCGACGTCGAGCGCGGCGATCTACCCGCATTGGTTGTCTGTCACGGCGTCGTGATCCGCATCGCGCTGTTCCAGCGCGCCGGCCACAAGGTCGCCCTCGCCGAGCGCGTCCCAAACGCCGCCCTCGTCCCGCTCGATCCGGCCGAGGCCGAAAGCGCCGACGTGGGCGGCGGCGAGGCGTTGCCGCCTAGTTGAGCAACCGCGCTATTAGATCTGCGCCTTCGCGCGCCATCCGCGAGCGCGGGATCACCAGATCGAAGCCTGCCTTCTCGGCTATATCGCGCACCTCAGCCTCGACGTGTGAGTAGAAGGCAAGCGTGACGGTTCCCTTGAGCAAACCGTCGATCGACAGGGACTCGACAAGTCCAGCGCGCGTGACTGGCTCGTCGGTGAGATCCACGACGAGCACATCCACATCGACCAGGCCCTCTCGGACACCATCGGCATCCGCGACCAGGACGACATCGTGCCCGGCTGCGCTCGACGCCGCCTGTACTCGCGAGCCGAACAGCAGATCTGGGATGAACGCGAGGACTTGCGCCATCTAATCGGCGGCTTGCGCCCGCTGCTCCCGAACCCGACTACTGCGCCCGTAGGCGCGCGAACTCCTCGCGCACCGAGTGCGGACGACCCCACATCTGCGTAACCTCGACGCGTCCGGCACGCTGCTCGCGCACGGCCATCTCACCCTCGATGCCGGCTTCGTCGAGCAGCTTCAGCGTGCCGTGCACCGTGGGCGCGGAAGCCGCGTGACCAAATCGGTGCGCGACGAGCAAGCGCCAGTGCCAGTCGTGGTGGGAGTAAGGCCGTGCGTTGCAGGTAGCCAGATACACCGAGGCGTCGATGTAGCGCGACTCGTCCGCGATGCGCAGGTCCAGCTCGAGGTCGGTCCAATCGTCCGGCAAAGAATCGACGATGTTTTGGAAAGTGTCTGCCAGGGCCATCGCTGGGAAGCCTAGCGGCCTGAGCGGCCATCCTTGGCACAAACCTCTCGCGGCTATCCTCCAAAGCGTGGCGGCAACGGACACGACGACGCCCGACGCGGCGCTCACTTCCGAGTACGAGACGCTGACCAAGCGCTGCGGAATCGTCGATCGCTCCGAGCGCGGCAAGCTCACACTGACCGGCCCGGGCGCCGTCGAGTTCCTCAACGGTCAGGTCACGAACGAGCTGGTCGGCCTGAGCCCAGACGAAGGCTGTTATGCGGCGTTCTTGACGCACAAGGGCAAGATGCTCGGCGACCTGCGCATCCTTGCTGTCGCCGGCACGGAGCAGGCTCAGCCGGCTGCCGAGAGGCCGCACCCCGACGACAGGCCTGCGACAGAGCCGAGCGAACTACTGCTCGACAGCGAGCGCTGCGCCCTGCAGGCGCTGTTCGACATGATCCGCCGCTTCAAGGTCGGCTACGACGTCGAGTTGCACAAGCGCACGCTCGAGTGCTCGTTGCTGTCGCTCATCGGACCCGATGCCGACGCGATCGCGACAAAGGCCTTCGCGCTTGACGATGCCAGATTGCCGACGCACGAGCACAGCCATCTGCTCGCGCATCTAGGACAGACGCCCGTGCGCCTGATCCGCACGGACTTGGGAATCGACGCGCTGTTCGAGGCCGGCGCGCTCGCGGCGGCCCGCGAGGCGCTCGAAGCGGCCGGCGCCGTCTCGGTGAGCGAAGCCGCAGCCGAGATCGTGCGTGTCGAGCACGGCCGCCCCCGCTACGGAATCGATCTCGACGAGAGCACAATCCCCCAAGAGGCGGGCCTCAACGAGCGCGCCGTGAGCTTCACCAAGGGCTGCTACGTCGGCCAGGAGACGGTCGCGCGCCTGCACTACAAGGGCAAGCCAAACCGTCATCTGCGCGGCCTGCTGCTGTCTGAGCCTGCGGAGTCAGGCGCGGCGTTGGCGCTCGGCGAGCGAGCGATCGGAAGCCTGAGCAGCTCCGTCCTCTCCCCCAGGCTCGGTCCAATCGGACTGGCGCTCGTGCGTCGCGAGGCAGAGCCGGGCACAACCGTCTCCGTCGGCGAACTGGGTGCGAGCGCAGTGGTGGTCGAGCTGCCGTTTGCATAGACCGGGCTGGTGCTCACGGGCCACCATTGGAGCTTGCGAACCGCGGCGTCGCCCATGCACCCATCCCAAACCGGCCCCAGGTAGGATTGCTGGCCCATCCCCTACACGCGAGGTTCAGACGCACCGTGGCAATCGATCTTCAAAGAGTTTCAAGCGTGGACGCCGAGCCTGGCGAGCTGCCGAGCACGATGGCCGCATGGGTCATCCGGGAGGAGCGCCAGGGCGAACCGAAGGATGCCTTCCAACTGGAGGAGATCGAGGTTCCCGAGCCCGGCGCCTTCGAGGTGATAGTGCGCGTGATGGCCGCCGGCGTGAACTACAACAACGTGTGGGCGGCGCTCGGCAAGCCGGTGTCGGTGATGAAGTACGGCGATCACCCGCAATACGGGCACCACATCGGTGGCTCGGACGCGTCGGGCATCGTCTGGAAGGTCGGTGCGGGCGTGACCCGCTGGAAGCCAGGCGATGAGGTAGTGGTGCATTGCAACCAGGCCTCCTATGAGGACCCCGAGGTACACGGCCTCGATCCGATGGCGGCGCCCTCTCAGAAGATCTGGGGCTATGAGACGACCTGGGGGTCGTTCGCCCAGTTCACGAAGGTGCAGGCTCAACAACTGCTGCCCAAGCCGCAGGCGCTGAGCTGGTCGGAGTCGGCCTCCTACGGTCTCGTTTACTTCACCGCCTACCGCATGCTGATCACCCGCTGCAAAATGCAGGCCGGCCAGAAGGTCTTGATCTGGGGCGCAGCGGGTGGCCTGGGAGTGTTCGCCACGCAACTGTGCGCCGCGGCCGGCGCGCACTGCGTGGGCGTGGTGTCCTCGGCCGAGAAGGGCGAGTTGGTCAAGCGCCTCGGTGCCGTGGACTACATCGACAGGGCCGAGTTCGCCGGAATGATGCGCAAGGGCGGCGAGACCCCCGAGGAGGACAAGGCGCGCTTCCTCGTCTCGCGCGAGTTCTCAAAGCGCGTCAAGCAGATCCTCGGCGACGCCCCGGACATCGTCTTCGAGCATGTCGGGCAGGCGACTTTCCCGACGTCGGTGTTCACGGTCAAGCCGTTCGGCAAGGTCGTGATCTGCGCGGGCACGACCGGCTTCAACCTGGACTTCGACGTGCGCTACCTGTGGATGAAGCAGAAGGAGATCCTCGGTTCGCACTTCGCCAACGCGTATGAGTGCATGAAGGCCAACGAGCTGATCGAGTCAGGTCAGATCCGGCCCGTGCTGTGGCGCACGCTCGGCTTCGAGGGCGTCGCCGAAGCACATCAGTTGATGCTCGAAAACAAGCACCTGGGCAAGATCTCGATCCTCGTCGGCGCGGAGTCCGACAGCGAGGGCAAGACGGCCGAGGGCCCTGGTGCGATACACGCCGAGGTTGGAGGTTGATATGGATGGCACGGTAATCGTCCCCTGGTATGCGACAGGTTTTCGAGCCAACGGCTTCGAGGAGGTCCTGGGCGAGGCAGCCGCTGTCGCGCTGCGCTATGGCGCCAGCTCCTATGCGGTGTATCGCTCGAAAGACGACCGCTACCGCTTCCAGCAGTTCGCCCACTTCGCCAAGCACATCGACTGGGAACGCTATTGGGACGGGCCGGAGATGACCGACTTCCGGGTGCGCTATTCCAGTTGGTACCAGATCCCCGTGCTCTATGGCTGGTGGGATCGCACTGCCGCAGGCAGCATCGAGGGCGAGCCGGTGGTCCCCGTCGCTCCCAACGGCCTCCCCAGCGACGGCCCCAACGGGCATTTGGGCGACGCGCCCAACGGGCAGCCGAGCGATGCGCCCACGCCCCATTACGTGTGAGCCGCACGCTCGCGAGCGATGATTCCGTCGGAGCGATCTGACGGCCCGGATGCGCAATAGCTCGCTGGGGCGCCTGATACTGGCCACCCGCCACCCCCCGCTGTGGGCGCGCTGGCTGCTCACGATCTTCGCCTTCGCCGTGGCGACCCTTGCGGTTGTGGTGTTCGTCCACGATCACAGCGAAGGCACCTCCGCCCCGACGAAGTCCGAACGCGAAGCCGAAGTCGAAGCCAATCGCGAGGGGAATGTCGTCATCGAAGAAGACCAGGCGCCGCACACAGCTCGGCTTGACGCCGGCGTAGCGACGCTCACCGCACTGGAACGTTCGATCTCGGGCGACGCGCGCGGCCGCATCCAGGCCGGAAACCTCACGGGGCCATTTCAGAGCGTGCACTGCGAAGCAAAGGGCGCTGCGAACGCCAGCCGAGCGTTTCGCTGCACCGTCCACGCCGCCGGCGTCGCTTACCCCTATCTGGCAGTGCTCGACGAGCACACACGACAATTCACATGGTGCAAGGTGGACCCACCGCCGGTCAGCGGCGCGCCGGAAGTTCCCGTTAGCCCCCGCTGTCGCCCCTAGACATCGCCCCGCGCCGTGTCCACGGCCTTCTCAGCACTGCTCGAGCGGGGCCATCGTCAGACCTGCGCCCTTGAGCAGCTCCCAGTAGTGCTCGGCGGCCTCCTGGTGGCCGCCGAAGACGATCGCCTGACCGGAGTTGTGGATGATGTTGGCGATCTCGTGGCCGCGCTCGATGCTCACGCCGGGGATGAAGCGCGCGAGTGTGCGGGCGACGTGCTCGAAGGTGTTGTGATCGTCGTTGCGCACGATCACCCTCCAGGAGTCTCCGTAACCGCTCCCCGGAAGGCGTGTGCGTGGCAGCTCGATCGTTTGACTCATGGCCCTTCAGGATAAAGCCTGCCGCTCCCCCATACAATTGCGCTCATGAGCAGCGATCCCTCTCCGCGCCTGCCCGAGCGCGACCGTCCCTGGATGATGCGCACCTACGCCGGGCATTCCACGGCGAAGGCTTCGAACGAGCTGTACCGAGGCAACCTCGCAAAGGGACAGACAGGTCTGTCGGTGGCGTTCGACCTGCCGACGCAGACAGGCTATGACCCCGACGATGAGCTGGCACGGGGAGAGGTGGGCAAGGTCGGCGTGCCCGTCGTCCATCGCGGAGACATGGCTGCCTTGATGGACGGGATACCGCTCGGCGGGATGAACACGTCGATGACGATCAACGCGACCGCCGCTTGGCTGCTTGCGCTCTACATCGTGGCCGCAGAGGATCAGGGCGTGGAGCAGCGCAGCCTCCAGGGCACGACCCAGAACGACATCATCAAGGAGTTCCTGGCGCGCGGCACCTATGCCTTCCCGCCCGCACCCTCGATGCGCTTGATCGCCGACATGATCGCCTACACAGTCGAGCACGTGCCGAAGTGGAACCCGATCAACATCTGCTCCTACCACCTGCAGGAGGCCGGCGCGACTCCGGTGCAGGAGATCGCGTACGCGATGAGCAATGCGATCGCCGTGCTCGACGCGGCACGCGAGCGCCTCGGCGACCGTGCGGACGAGCTGATGGCCGACGTGTTCGGGCGCATCTCCTTCTTCGTGAACGCCGGCGTGCGCTTCGTCGAGGAGCACGCCAAGCTGCGCGCGATGAGCATCCTCTGGGAGGAGCTGGGACGCGAGCGCTATGGCGTGAGCGACGAGCGCCGCCTGCGTTTCCGTTACGGCGTTCAGGTCAACTCGCTCGGCCTGACCGAGGCCCAACCGGAGAACAACGTGCAGCGCATCGTGCTGGAGGCGCTCGCAGTGACGCTTGGTCGCGACGCGCGTGCTCGCGCGATCCAACTGCCCGCCTGGAACGAGGCGCTCGGCCTGCCTCGGCCGTGGGACCAACAGTGGTCGCTGCGCATCCAGCAGGTGCTCGCCTACGAAACCGACATCCTGGAGTATCCGGACATCTTCGAGGGTTCGAAGGTGATGGAGGGCCTCGTGGCCGAGCTGTTGGAGGGCGCACGCGAGGAGATGGCAGTGGTCGCCGAGCATGGCGGCGCCGTCCAAGCGGTGCCGTACATGAAGGCGGCGCTCGTCGATTCCCATCGTGCGCGCATCCAGCGGATCGAGTCCGGCGAGCAGATCGTTGTGGGTCAGAACCGCTTCACCGAGACCGAGATCTCACCGCTCACCGACGACGCCGAGGGCGGCATCCTGGTCGTCGACCCGGCGGTCGAGGCCGAGCAGATCGAGTCGGTGCGCAAATGGCGCGCCGAGCGCGACCAGCAGGCCGTCGACGCCGCGCTGGCTGAGCTTGCGCGAGTCGCCAGCGCCGAGCAGAGCACTGAGAATCTGATGGTGCCGACGATCGCCGCCGCGCGCGCCGGCGCCACCACAGGCGAGTGGGCGCACACATTGCGCGAGGTGTTCGGCAGCTATCGTGCGCCCACGGGCGTCGGAGAGGCAAGCGCGGCGCCGGCCGACGATGAGCTCTCAACACTGCGTGAGGAAGTTGCCGGCCTGGCCGAGAAGCTCGGCCGCCGCCCGAAGATCCTTGTCGGCAAGCCCGGGCTCGACGGGCATTCGAACGGGGCCGAGCAGATCGCGGTGCGTGCGCGCGACGCCGGGATGGACGTGGTCTATGAAGGCATCCGCCTGACCCCGGCACAGATCGCGGCCTCGGCGCTGCAGGAGGGTGTGCACGTGATCGGCCTGTCGATCCTCTCGGGCTCGCACAGAGAGCTGATCCCGGCCGTGATCGCCGCTCTGCACGACGCCGAAGTGGACGTGCCGGTCGTGGTCGGCGGGATCATCCCCGAGCAGGACGTGGCCCAGCTCAAGCAAGCCGGCGTAGCGGCCGTCTACACCCCGAAGGACTTCGACATCTCGCGCATCATGCACGACATCGTTGGGATTGTGGGGGCCGAGACGAATGGGCACGGCCCCTCCTCCAACGGCTCAGCGTGAGCGAGGGCACGCCCACTGGACCGGGCGCCCGCCCCCCCTCCGCCGAGAACGAAGACCATCCGCGCGAAGACTCTGTAGGAGCCGCCCTTGGCAAGCGTCTGCGCAAACGCGACCTGAGCGCGGCGCCGGCTGCACTGAATCTGCTGGAGAGCAGCACAGCAGCCGATCGCGAGCAGGCGGCGGAGCTGTTGCGCGAGCTCTCCCCCGCCGCGCTCGGCGGCGAGGCTCCCGGACATATCGTCGGCGTCACGGGGCCACCCGGTGCGGGCAAGTCGACGCTGCTCTCAGCGCTGCTACACGCCTGGCGCGCGAGCGGCAAGAGCGTAGCGATGCTGGCGGTGGACCCGAGCTCGAAGCGCTCCGGCGGCTCACTGCTCGGCGACCGCGCGCGCATCGACTTCGATCCTGCCGACAGGTCCGTGCTGATCCGCTCGACCGCCGCCGGCGAGCGGCTCGGCGGCCTCGCCCCAGCGACGCGCACGGCGGCGCAGTCGTTGGCTGCCGCGTTTGACGTGGTCGTGATCGAGACGGTGGGCGTAGGGCAGGCCGAGACCGAGGTGGCGGACGTCGCCGACACGGTTGCGGTTGTGGTCCAGCCCGGCAGTGGCGACGTACTGCAGTTCTTGAAGTCCGGGATCATGGAGACTCCAGACGTGCTCGTCGTAACCAAGGCCGACCTCGGCCAGATCGCGCTTGCCACCAGACGCGATCTGAGCGCGGCGCTGCGCTCGCTCGGAACCAAGGCGACACGCGTGCTGGCCGTCTCCTCCCTACCTCCACCCCAAGGGATCGACGAGCTGGTGGGCGCGCTGGAGGAGCAGCGAACGACCGCCGACATCGCCGCCAGACGCCTGCGCGCGCGACGTTCCGGGGCGCTGCTGGATTTTGCCGCTGAGCACGGCGAGCGAGGGTTGCGGGCGTTGGGGGGAAGGCATGCAGCTGAGCGACTGCTCGAGCAGCAGGACGCGACACTCGACGCGCAGGCGCTCGTGCACGTGCTCGAGACTGCGGTGGCAAAGGCATGAGACCGATAACGCGCGACCTGGCGACGATGTTCGGCGCGTTCGTACTCGCGAGCGCCCTCGCCGGAGCGCTTGGCGCGATCAACCTGGGCACGGCGCTCGCCTTCGGCCAGATCGCTTTTGCGATTGCCACCGTCTACATAATGCTCAAGCGCTGAGTTGGCGATCGGCGCCGCGCGGCCGGTGCCGCCCATAAGCTAAGTGGCGAGATGTTGATTCTGCTCGGCTTTGCGTTTCTCGCTGGCGCCGGTACGGCGCTGTCGCCGTGCGTGCTGCCCGTGCTGCCTGCCCTGCTCGCCTCGGGCGGTGTCGGAGGTCGACGCCGGCCGCTCGGCGTCGTGATCGGCTTGACCGTGACGTTCACCGTCGTGATCGTCGGCGTGGCCAATGTGGTCGACGGCGTCGGTCTCGGCTCCGACCCACTGCGCGACATCGCCGTCGCCGTGCTGCTCGCATCGGGTTTGGCGCTGATCGTGCCCGGACTGGCCGACCGTCTGGAGGCGCGCATGTCGCGGATCGCGGCGCTCGGTCCGCGCACGCGCGGCGATGGCTTCCGCTCAGGACTGCTGGTCGGCGGTGCGCTCGGCTTCGTATACACGCCATGCGCGGGGCCAATCCTCGCGGCCGTCATCTCGGTCAGCGCCGCGAGCGGACGCACCGTCGCGGTCGCCATCGCCTATTCGGTCGGCAGCGCGGTGGTGCTGTTCGCGCTGACGCTCGGCGGGCGCAACCTGTTCGACCGCATACGCGCCGCCGGCCGAGGGCCGGCATTGCAACGTACCCTCGGCATCGTGATGATCGTCACCGCACTGGCGATCGTCGTGGGTGTCGACGTCGACTTCGACCAGTACGTTGCCGAACACATCCCCAACGTGAACCTGACCGCCGGCCTTGAAAAATCGAAGGCTGTCGAAAGCCGCCTACCCCAGGTCACCGGGCACACCGCCAAGTTCGCGTCGGGCTCGAAAACGACCATCGCGCCTCGCAACGCGAGCCAAGCCACGCTGCTTGCAGACGCGGCCAAGCTGAAGAACATCGGGCCGGCACCGGAATTCGCCGACACCGAGGACTGGTTCAACACGGGGGTGGGTGGGCATTCAAACACGTCGCTCACGCTCAAAGGGCTGCGCGGGAAAGTGGTGCTGATCGACTTCTGGACCTACACCTGTATCAACTGCATCCGCACGCTGCCCTACCTGAAGGCTTGGGACGCCGCCTACCGCAAGGACGGCCTGACCGTCGTCGGCGTGGAGACGCCGGAGTTCGCCTTCGAGCACGAGGCCTCCAACGTCAAGAACGCGATCGAACAGTTCGGCCTGCGCTATCCCGTCGTGCAGGACAACGAAATGGGGACCTGGAACGCCTACGGCAACGAGTACTGGCCGGCGGACTACCTGATCGACTCCAAAGGCGACGTGCGCTATGCGACTGCCGGCGAGGGCGACTACTCGCAGACCGAAACCGCGATCCGCTCGCTGCTTGCCGAAGCGGGAGCGGACGTCGGCGGGATGGCACACCCGACCGACGTCGTGACGCCGAGCGAAGTGGCCACACCCGAGACTTATTTGGGCACCAACCGCGCGCAAGGCTGGCGCAACGGACCACAGTCCGGCCTGCACGACTACGGCACGAGCGTGCCCACCGATCTGGCGCTCAACGAATTCGACTACAGCGGCACATGGAACATCGCCGCACAGCCGGCAACCGCGGTTTCCAACGCTGGGATCGACATGGAGTTCGAGGCCAAGAACGTGTATCTGGTGCTCAGCTCCGAAGGCGAAAAGCCACGCCAGGTGCAGGTGCTGCTCGACGGAAAGCCGATACCCGATAAGTACGCCGGAGCCGACGTGCACAACGGCGCACTGACGGTGCGAAACGAGCGCCTGTACTCACTCGTATCGCTGCCGGGCGATCAGCAGCACCGCCTCTCGCTGCGCTTCGCTCCAGGCGTCTCCGGCTACGCGTTTACGTTCGGATAGCGGACAGGTCTTCGCGTGGGCATACAATGATGCCCATGGAGGGAGGCCCAGCACCCGAGACCACTGCCAGAGCTTGGCTGCGGTGCTACCGCTGCTGGTCGCAGAACCTCGAGGTGCAGGTGCACTATGAGGGCATCCACAAGATCGACCCGGAAACCGGAGAGCGCTCGGAAGTCGTCGACGAGCTGCAGGAGGCGGTCGTGCAGTGCCTGGACTGCATGCACGACCAGCCGCACCTCGGTTTCTCCGGCGGACGCGTGGAGCCGATCGAGGACCGCTGGGAGCGGATGATCGCGGGCACGCCGTGGGTTGCCTCGTGCACGGTGACCGTCGAGGCCGACGACGTGGAGATCTGCTCCGGGCCCGAGGCCGGCGACGCCCTCTCCTATGCGGCCTTTGGCGAGTACGGGGTGCGCGAGTTCTTCACGCACGTGCGCTTCCACAAGCACGAGGAGGACCAGATCGTCGTGCACCTGCTCGTCGAGCTGTACGCGCGCTCGCTGGAGGAGGCGACCGAGGTGCTCGAATCGGCCGCCAGGGGCCTGCTGACGATCACTTCGCTTGCCGAGGAGTCGCGCCCGCCGGCGTCCTCAGGAAGCAGCGAACCCCACGAACACGATTAGCGGCCCGCTGAGCGGCGCGATGCTGCGTCCTCGCTCGCTTATGTGCGATGCACACTGCGCGCAGCTGCCTGTGCCCCGAATGGGGTACGTCCTTGCCTCGCTTGCTCAGCGGGCCGCTAATGGCCTGTACGAACACGTCATCATCTGACCGGTGGGAGTGCTCGCGGCGAAGATACTGCTCGCGCCGACGTTCGTGATCGCGGCTTCGCTTGTGGCGAGACGCTATGGCGCTCGGATCGGCGGGCTGGTGGGCGGACTGCCGGTTGTCGCGGGCCCGATCCTGCTCGTGTTCGCGCTCGATCACGGGGCCGCGTTTGCTGCTGGCGCCGCCGCCGGCACCCTACTTGGGCTTGTGTCGCTGCTCGCCTTCATCTTGGTGTATGCACATCTGGCCAGTCGCATGCGCTGGGTTGGGAGTCTTTTTTTGGGATGGGGTGCGTTCTTTCTGATGACAGCGGCGCTGAGTACCACGACAGTGAGCGCCGGTCCGGCACTTGCGGTGGTGCTCGTGGCGATTGGAATGACGCTCCTGGTCCTCCCTCGGGCGCAGCGCGGCCAGCAGACCGCCGTCGAGCTGCCGGCTTGGGATCTACCTCTGCGCGCGCTCAGCGCGGTCGCGCTCGTGCTCGCGTTGACGGCGGTCGCGGGTCAGCTGGGAGCGAAATTGAGCGGCCTGCTGGCACCGTTTCCCGTGATCGCGAGCGTGCTCGCGGTGTTCACGCATGCTCAGTACGGCGAGCAGGACCTGCTGCGAATCATGCGCGGATTCGTGTTTGGCCTGGTCGCCTACGCCCTGTTTTGCTTCGTGCTGGCGGTGTCGCTCGAAGCCCTCGGGATCGCCGAGGGCTTCCTGCTTGGGACGCTCGCGGCGCTGGCGACGCAGGCGGTGGCTTTGACCGTCACTTGGCGCCAGCGCGAGCCGGCGCTCGAGCCGCTCTAGAACCGGCCAGCTGACGCGGGCGGTGCCGCACCTTGCTTCACCGGCGCGGGCCAGGCTCAGCCCAGCGCCCGCATCGAAACGTGGTTAGGCGGCGGAGAGCCGCTGCTCGAGCGCCAGCAGCTGCTCCTGCAGCTCTTTGGGCAGGCGGTCGAACTTGCCGAGGTGCTCATGGAAATGAGGCAGCTGTGCCTTCCATTCGGCGACGTCGACGCGCAACAGCTCGGCGACGTCCTCGTCTGAGACATCGACACCGCGAGTGTCGAGACCCTCGGGGCCGACGGGCGGCATGTGGCCGATTGGCGTCTCCAAAGCCGCGCCGTGACCCGCGCAACGCGCAAAGACCCAGGACAGCACGCGTGAGTTCTCGCCGTAGCCAGGCCACAGGAATTTGCCCTCGGCATCCTTGCGAAACCAGTTGACGTAGAAGATCTTCGGCAGCTTTGCCGCATCGGCTTCACGCCCGATCTTCAGCCAGTGTGCGAAGTAGTCGGCCATGTTGTAGCCGCAGAAAGGCAGCATCGCGAACGGATCGAAGCGCAGCTCGCCGACCGTGCCAGCGGCGGCAGCGGTCTTCTCTGAGCCCATCGTCGCGCCGAGGAAGACGCCGTGCTCCCAGTCGAATGCCTCGGCCACCAGCGGCACGACCGTCGAGCGGCGGCCGCCGAACAGGATCGCCGAGATCGGGACGCCCGTTGTGTCCTCCCACTCTGGGGCGATCGCCGGGTCCTGCGCGGCCGCGACGGTGAAGCGAGCGTTGGGGTGTGCGGCCGGCGTCTCCGAGGCGGGCGTCCAGTCTTTGCCGCGCCAATCGACTAGGTGTGCGGGCGACTCGTCGGTCAGCCCCTCCCACCACACGTCGCCGTCGTCGGTCAGCGCGCAGTTGGTGAAGATCGTGTTCGACTCGATCGTCTTGATCGCGTTCGGATTGGTGTGCTCGCCGGTGCCAGGCGCCACGCCGAAGAAGCCCGCCTCGGGGTTGATGGCGTACAGGCGACCGTCCTCGCCGAACTTCATCCAGGCGATGTCGTCGCCGATCGTCTCGACCTCCCAGCCCTCCAGGGTGGGTATCAGCATCGCCAGGTTGGTCTTGCCACACGCGGAAGGGAATGCCGCCGCGATGTACTTGACGTCCTTCTCGGGCGAGGTCAGCTTGAGGATCAGCATGTGCTCGGCCATCCAGCCCTCGTCGCGCGCCATCACCGAGGCGATGCGCAGCGCGAAGCACTTCTTGCCGAGCAGCGCGTTGCCACCATAGCCGGAGCCGTAGGAGGTGATCTCGCGAGTGGCGGGGAAGTGGACGATGTACTTGTTATCGGCGTTGCACGGCCAGGACACGTCCTCTGCGCCATCCTCGAGCGGCATCCCGACCGAGTGCAAGCAGGGGATGAAATCGCCTTCCTCGCCGAGCGCGTCGAGCGCGGCCGAGCCCATCCTGGTCATGATTCGCATCGAGACAGCGACGTAGGGCGAGTCGGTCAGCTGTACGCCAATCTGGCTCTTGTCAGAGCCGATCGGACCCATCGAGAACGGCACCACGTACATCGTGCGGCCGTGCATACAGCCAGCGAACAGCTCTTTGAGCGCCTCCTTCATCTCCTCAGGGTCACGCCAGTTGTTTGTCGGACCCGCTTCCTCCTCGGTGGGCGAGCAGATGAACGTGCGGTCTTCGACGCGGGCCACGTCACCGGGGTCTGAGAGACCGAGATAGGAGTTGGGACGCTTGGCGTCGGAGAGGCGCTTGAAGGTTCCGGCGTCGACCAGCAGCTGGCAGAGGCGGTCGTACTCCCCGGCGGAGCCGTCACACCAGTAAATGGCCTCGGGCTCGCAGAGCGCAGCGATCTCCTCGACCCACGTCAGCAGACGCTCGTGGTTGGTGTTTGGGGCGGCGGTGGCGGTGGTCTCCATGACGTGCGAGCGGCTCCTCGGTGTCGCGTTGGCTGCGCCCGGCGGCGCGGCCGCGCCTGAATGGCGCCTGGGAACGGAAAAAACGCCCGTGCGGGGCGCGTACTTGCAAGCCTATCGCACCGTGGCGAGACCTTTCGTCCAAAACCCCATGCCCCCCGCGCGCGCGGGGGGCATGGCGGTTTGCGAACTACCGAGACGACAACTCCATCCGATAACAAGGCCCCGCCGAGTGGCCGGCTCAGCCCCGCCAGCCGCGGCTCGCCCTTCTCCCGGGGCAGAACGGCCAGATACTCGCTCCGTCTACTCGACGTTGCCCTCGGCAGCCGAGCCGCCAGGCTCACGACGGGGGACCAAGACAAGCCGCTTGAACTCTGCCACGAGCACTCCATCTTGGTTGTAGACGCGTGTATGCACCTTGACCGTGCCGCGGTCGGGCTTTGACTTGGACTCGCGCTTCTCCAGCACCTCGGACTCGCAGAACAGCGTGTCGCCATGGAAGACGGGCGCGGGATGCTTGAGCTCTTCGGTGGCGAGGTTGGCGATCGCCTTGCCGGAAACGTCTGAGACGGACATGCCGAGCGCGAGCGAGTAGACCAGCGGGCCGACCACGACGTTGCGTTTTTGCTGAGATTTGGCAGCATAGACGTCGTTCAGGTGCAAGGGATGGTGGTTCATCGTGATCAGGCAGAAGAGATGGTCGTCTGACTCGGTGACGGTCTTTGCGGGCCAGTGCTTGTAGGTGGCTCCAACCTCGAACTCCTCCAGGTAGCGGCCGTAAGGGTGGGCGCCGGACGCCTCGCGCGCGGCCTGCTCGGTCTCGACGGGGTGGGTATCGCTCATGGGTGGGGGGTGTCTCCTGTGGTGTGCGTGGTGGGCGTTGAAGCGAGGGGAACTCTATTGAGCAGCGTAGGCGGACGGCTGCCCGGAGCACCGTTGAGCAGCCGTCGCGGCCCTGAGGCGATAGCGTTCAGATGACCCAGAGCGATCAAAGCGGACGCCGCGGCCAGCGGGCGGGCGGGCCACGAAATCAGGAGAACAGACTTGCGCAACCCCAGAGCCTTCGACAAGCCCCTTGCGATCGGCGCGCCCGAGCCGGCGCGCGAGATCCCCTTCAAGCCATCGCGGATGATCCATTTCCTCGACCTTTCGAACGAGAAAATGGTCGAAAAGGTGCCTGCCATCGCACCGACGGTGGACATCCTGCTCGGCAACTTGGAGGACGCCGTATCGGTGGACCGCAAGGAGGCGGCGCGCGCCGGGCTGATCAAGGTGGGCCGCGAGATGGATATGGGCGAGACGGCGCTGTGGACGCGCGTCAACTCGCTCGAGTCGCCGTGGGTACTCGACGATCTGACCGAAATCGTGAGCGCGATCGGGGACAAGATCGAGGTGATCATGGTCCCCAAGGTCGAGGGGCCTTGGGACATCCACTACGTGGACCGACTGCTCGCCCAACTCGAGGCAAAGGCCGGCCTCGAGAAGCCGATCCTCGTGCACGCGATCCTGGAGACGGCGCTGGGTGTGGCCAACCTCGAGGAGATCGCGGCGGCGAGCCCGCGCATCCAGGGCATGAGCTTCGGCCCGGCGGACCTGGCGGCCTCGCGGCGCATGAAGACCACGCGCGTGGGCGGCGGGCACCCCGGCTACCGCACGATCGCCGACCCGGATGCCGAGGACCCGACGCTGCCGCGCCCCAGCTACCAACAGGACCCGTGGCACTACTCGATCGCGCGCATGGTGGATGCCTGTACCGCGGTCGGCGCGCTCCCCTTCTATGGCCCCTACGGCGACATCAAGGACGAGCTCGGCTGCGAGACGCAGTTCCGCGCCGCCTTCCTGCTCGGCTGCGTCGGCGCCTGGTCATTGCATCCCGTGCAGATCGGGATCGCCAAGAAGGTCTTCTCCCCCGACCCGGAGGAGGTCATCTTCGCCAAGAAGGTGATCGAGGCGATCCCAGACGGCCGCGGCGTGCACATGATCGACGGCAAGATGCAGGACGACGCCACCTGGAAGCAGTGTCAGGTGATGGTCAAACTGGCCGAGATGCTGGCTCGCAAGGACCCGGAGTTGGCCGAGGCTTACGGGTTCGTGCCGGCAGGGGCGTAAGTCGTCCGGCGCGTCTGTCCTTAGACCTCTGTACATCAGTAGACCCCGTACATCCGTCTAGATAGGCGCTTTGCCACCGGTGTACCACTGCTAGACTCCGGCCCGCCTTGAGCGTCCGCCGGTGTCGGCGGATGGCCACCAACAGAAGGGGACGGCATGTTTCGCAACTCACTCCTAAGCGGGACCATGCCAAGGGCGACCGCGCGCCGGCTCGCAGCTGGACTGCTGGGCATGTCTTTCGCCATGCTGATCCCGGCGACAGCACAGGCCACCAACCTATTCACGCTCGGCTCCAGTGCCGAAACCAACGCGATCGTCACCGAAGCGAACGGAAGCGGCTACGTGGCCTGGGATCAGCCCGCCGCCAAACCGGCCACTGAACCGGAAGTCGTGCAGTTCTGCAAGATCCCGCGCGGCGGAACCTGTACGTCTCCCATCACCCTCCCACTGCCGTCCGGCGCCAACGAAGAGATCATCCAGCCGTTCCCCGTGCTCGGATCTCACCCCGGCGTGGTCTACGTGGTCGGCCCTCGCTACATCAAAGACGAAGACACGCTGATCTGGACCTCAACCGACGGCGGCAACACGTTTTCCGCCGCAAAGTCAATTCATTCCGCCTCGCCCGACAAGACGGGCGTCGGCGACGTGCTGCTGGACCCGAACACTCCCGCGAGCGCCGGCCCGACCGAAGACTATTTCGGGATGGCCTTCAACAACCCGGGGCTTGGATTCGGCTTCACGGCCAACGAGATCACTTCGGGAAAAACCTCCTTCACCTTCGCGAACCCCGGCACAGGTGGAGTGGCCAGCTCGACCCTTGGCTACGTCACCGGCACAATCGAAGACAAATCCACCAAAGCGCAGATCCATCCCGAAGTCGAGGCCTACTACAACCTCTCATCCCCGGCTCCCGAAGTTTTCTTCTACCGGTACTACGCCAAGGGCGGCAACGTCGACGGCGAAGAAACGGGATGGGAAGGACCTTTCAAGGTCAGCAACGGCTATGTGCCGCGTCTGGCCGGCGGCCCGTCCGGGCTGTTCATGCTCTCCACCGATATCGCCCCCGGAGAATCAAACGAAGCTCAGCCCTCAGCGATCGACGTGCGCAAGTTCAACGAAACGAGCCACACCTTTGGGGAACCGGTACAGATCGCGAAGATCCCCACAAGCGCGGGCACGCTGTTCAACTCAGGCGACATCTACGAGAACCCGACAACGGGCTACATCTACGTGGCTCAGCCGGTCATCAACGGCGCAGGGGAATATGTGATGCGTCTGTGGGAATCCACCAACGGAGGAGCGACCTTCGCCGGCGAACGCGATATCGCGACGATCGGCTTTGGCTATTCGGGAATTCCTCGCCTTGCAGTGGCTGCCGACGGCCAGGGCTGGCTCACGTTCAACGACGCCGGGGGTCAAGAGGTCGCAGACCTCAACGCGCTGCCGGCGCCCCCATCAAAATCCACACCGCCGCCGCCACCGCCACCACCCCCCGCAGTGTCCTCGCTCACGATCCCCAACCAGACCGATCAGGTCAACGGCAAAGGCGATCTTTCCGTTGTCGTCGACTGTTCGAGCGTGAAGTGCACGGGCGACCTCGAGCTGCTCGCGAAGTTCAAGAAGACCACGGGCAAAGGCAAAAAAAAGAAAACGAAGATCGTGGTCCAGACGATCGGCACCGCCTCGTTCAATTCGCTTGCCCTCGGCGTCGACACGCTGTCGATAAAACTCAACAACCACGGCAAGAGCTTGCTCGCGATCGGCGGCTACAAACTGAGCAGCACCGCCAGCGCCAGCTACCTCTCCGGCGGGGTCTTCAAGACCGCGACGGGCGCCGTGAAGCTCAAGGGTCACAAACCGTCGAAAAAAGGCGTGCTCAAAAAGATCTGAGCGTAGGGCCGGCTCTCAGCAACTCGATCCGGCCGCGTGCAACCTCGACTGACTCACCCCCCTGTGGGTTAGCGCTTCCTGCCGTGCTTGGGCGGCTTGGGCTGCGCGATCGGGATCGTGCGGTGACGGGGTGACACCGGGCTTGCTGGGGATATGTCTCCGGCCCACATTTGATCGCCGTCGATTCTTCGCAATGGCTGGGCCGACAGACGAAGCCCCCACACCTATGAGTGTCGGGGACAAGACCCCAACCCACCACCGTCGTCAGGCTCGACCCTGCTATTGTTAACCATATGGCTAACAATGTCCTGCTGGATCGCGCCTTCATCGCCTGTTCACACCCGATAAGACGCGGGATCCTCGAGCGGCTGGCCGGCGGCGAGATGACCGTCGGAGACGCCACCGGCGACTTCGGCGTGTCCAAGCCCGCGATCAGCAAGCACCTGAAGCTGCTGGAGGAGGCGGGCGCGATCACGCGCGTGATCGACGGACGCACCCACCGTCTGCGGCTGCGTGAGCAACCGCTGGAGGAGGCATACACGTGGATGACAAATCAGCGCGAGCTATGGGAACGCAAGCTCGACACCGTCGATCAGTACCTGCGCGAGCAGAAGGAGCGCCAACAGCCCCGACAGGTAGCGCCACAGCAAGAGAACAAACCAGCGAAGGAGTCGAAATGACCGAGATAACCAAGCCCAACGAGACCAGCCTGCGCCTGCAGCGCACATACGACGCCCCCGCCGAGGATGTGTTCGACGCGTGGACCAATCCCGAGGTGCTGCGACGTTGGTGGAAGGCGAATCCCGCCTGGATCACGCCCATCGCCGAGGTCGACCTGCGCGTCGGCGGGCGCTATCGCATCTCGATGGAAGATCCCGAGAACGGCAAAAAATACACGGCTGGAGGCGAGTACAGCGAGGTGAGCCGCCCCAATCGGCTCGTCTACAGCTGGCAGTGGGAGCACGAAGACGGCGAGCTCGGCCACCTCAGCACCGTGGCGGTCGACTTTCGTGCCGAGGGGGAGCAAACGACCGTGGTACTCGAACACACCGGCTTTGAGTCCTTGGAATCACGCGACTCGCACGGGCACGGCTGGGAAGGCGTGCTGGAGGCATTTCAGACGCATCTCAACGAGCGCGCCGCACAGACGTCCTGACAGACGCTCGCAATGTCGCTCGGGGGCCTGGTTAGGCGCTCCCGATGCGGTTGCGAAGACAAGACCCACACACAAACAAGCAGAAGGAGCAAGAAGATGGCGAATTACCTACTGGCATACACGGGCGGCGGCATGGCGGCGACAGAGGCCGAGCGCGAACAGGCGATGGCCGCATGGGGACAGTGGTTTGGCAAGCTTGGCTCGGCGGTCGTCCAGCCCGGCAACCCGGTCGGTGCATCCACGTCGGTGAGCGCCTCCGGCAGCAACGGCGGGGCGGGGTCCGGCCTGACCGGCTACTCGGTCATCGCCGCCGACAGCCTCGACGCGGCGGCGGGCCTCGTCGCCGACTGCCCGATCATCGCCGCGGGCGGCAAGGTGGACGTGTACGAGACGATCGAGGTGATGTAGTCACTCCGCGTCCTATGTGCGGGACGGCCGCCACGAGTGCATGCCGGCGGCCGTCCCGATAGGGTTTCGACGCCCCGTCCCCAAGCAACCAAGGACGCGATGAGATTCTTCGAGTTTGAGGCGCGCGAGGTAGTCAAGCGCGCCGGTATCCCGGTAACCGACTACGGCTTCACCACCGACCCAGCCGAGGCGCGGCAGATCGCCGAGCGCATCGGCGGCCCAACCGTCATCAAGTCCCAGGTGCTGACCGGCGGGCGCATGAAGGCTGGCGGCGTGAAGTTCGCCGACACGCCCGAGCAGGCCGAGGAGTACGCACGCGACATCCTCGCGCTCGAGATCAACGGTCATATGCCCCGTGGCGTGCTCGTCGACCCGAAGGCAGAGGTTGCCCAGGAGTACTACGCGGGGGTTGTGTGGGACGGCATCCGCAAGCAGCCGGTGATGATCTTCTCGCCCGTCGGCGGGATCGACATCGAGCAGGTCGCCGAGGAGCAGCCCGACAAGGTGGGCCGCCGGCACTTCTCGAACATCCTGCCGCTGAGCGACTTCCAGGCCAAGGAGGTGATCGCCTCCACCGGCGTGACCGGCTCGGCGCTCAACAAGCTCGTGCCGATCGTCACCCGCTTGGCCAAGCTGTTCGTCGACAACGACATGACGCTTGCCGAGATCAACCCACTCGGACAGCTGGCTGACGGCTCGTTCGTGGCGCTAGACGCGCACATGGACATCGAGAACGAGGCCCGCGGTCGCCACAAGAAGCTGCTCAAGGACCTCGGCGTCGGCGACGAGGAGACCCGCCAGGCCCGTGAGGCCACACCGTTCGAGCTGGCGGGCGAGGAAGTCGATGCCACCGACCACCGCGGCGTGGCCGGCAATGTGACCGAGTTCGATGGCAACCTCGGACTCGTAATCGGCGCCGGTGGCGGCTCGCTGACGCTGTTCGACGCGGTGCGCGCTCACGGCGGCAAGCCGGCCAATTACTGCGAGATCGGCGGCAACCCCTCGGTCGCCAAGGCCTGCGGACTCGCCAAGCTCGTACTGCAAAAGCCTGGCGTGGACAAGATCGCGGTGATGATGTCGATCGTCTCCAACACGCGCGTGGACATCGTCGCGCGCGGCGTTATCAAGGCATGCCTCGAGCTGAACATGGACCCGTCCGAGAAGATTGCGATCTTCCGTATCCCTGGTGCCTGGGAGGAGGAGGGCTTCAAGATCCTCGAGAAGTACGGCGTCGACTACGCCGACCGCTCCGTCTCGCTCAACGAGGCCGCGCGTAGAGCGGTCGAGAAGATCCAAGGAGTTGCCGCA
Organism: Solirubrobacteraceae bacterium; assembly: GCA_035485715.1. Classification (GTDB taxonomy): domain Bacteria; phylum Actinomycetota; class Thermoleophilia; order Solirubrobacterales; family Solirubrobacteraceae; genus Palsa-744. The sequence goes on from DATHNT010000001.1 coordinate 61,278, forward strand.
TGAGCATCCTCATCGACTCCGATACGACGTTCATCGTCCAGGGCATCACCGGCCGCGAGGCTGTCAACCTGACACGCGAGTGCTTGGACTATGGCGCCGGCGCTAAGGTCGTCGGCGGCGTGACTCCGGGGCGCCTCGGCCGCGACGTGCACGGTGTGCCCGTGTTCGACACGGTCGCCCAGGCCGTTGCCCACCACGGCGCACCGATCTATGGCTCGGTTGTGACGGTCCCCCCCGCTTTCACCAAGGACGCGGTGTTCGAGGCGATCGAGAACGGCATCCAGCTGATCGTGATCGTCACCGAGCGCATCCCACGCCGCGACGTCGCCGAGATGGTCGAGCTCGCGACACTGCGCGGTGCACGCATCATCGGCCCTAACTGCCTCGGGATCATCGTCCCCGACGTGATCAAGATGGGCGGCATCGGTGGCCCCGCACGCAACGCCGCGCAGGCTTACACCCCAGGCCCGATCGGCGTGATCTCACGCTCGGGCGGTATGACCACCGAGATGTCCTCCACCCTCAGCGCCGCCGGACTGGGGCAGTCGACAGCCGTCTCAATCGGCGGTGACGCGATCATCGGCTCCAGCTATGCCGAGCTGATGCCGCTGTTCGAGGCCGACGAGCAGACGCAGGGCATCGTCATCTACACCGAGCCCGGCGGTCGCATGGAGGCCGAGCTCGCGCTCTGGGTCACCGAGAACAAATCGCGGCTACCGATCGTCGCCTTCATGGCCGGGCGCTTCATGGACGAGATGCCAGGTATGAGCTTCGGCCATGCCGGCACGATCGTGGAAGGTAAGGAGGACACGGCCACAGAGAAGATTGCACGCCTGGCCCAGGCCGGGATCACCGTGGCCGAGCGTATCGAGGACATCCCCGGGCTGATCCAATCCAAGATCTCCGAGAGGAGCCCAACATGAGAGCCGACGGGACCTTCATCGCCGTCGAGGTCGATGACCAAGCAGCTGCCGACGCCGCGCTCGCAGTCAAGCTCAGCGACGCCTGCCCGGTCGACATCTTCGCCCAGGCAGAGAGCGGCGGTGTGAGCATCGTCGAGAAGAACCTCGACGAGTGCGTGCTGTGTGGGCTGTGCCTGGCCGCGGCGCCGGAGGGTGCGGTCACCATCATCAAGCTCTACGACAAAGACGCGGTCCTCGCAAAGATCTGACATCTGGCGGGCTCTCACCACTGCAAAAGCATCAGCCCAACGGTGACCCCTGGGCCGACGGTGACCATCAAGCCCAGATCGCCGGCTTGCGGTTTGCGCAAGTCCACCGCCCGCTGCATCACATAGAAGATCGAGGGCGTGCCCATGTTGCCGCGCTCGGCGAGCACGTCGTAACTGGCAGCGACATCCTCATGCGAGAGCTCGAGCGCTTCCTCCACGCTCTCGATGATGCGCCGTCCACCCGGATGCACGAGCCAGTGGTCGATCGCCTCTCGCTCCAAGCCGTTCGTACCCAGGAAATCCTCGACAAGCTCGAGCAGCCCTTCGCTGGCGACATCCGGGAGCTCGCGGATCAAGTGCAAATAGCTGTCCTCAGGCGTCAGCTGCATCCGTACGGCACCGAGCGTGCCAGCCACCTGGTGGACCTTGGATGCAAGCACCGCAGGACCCGCCGCCTGTGCAGGCCCCTCGTCGAACTCGATCAGCGCCGCGGCACAGCCATCGCCGAAGATCGACGAGCCGACCGTCTTGCTGCGTGCGTCGTCCTCAGCCGCCCCCATGAGGATGCCAGTCATGCTCTCGGCCGCGACGACGAGCGCCTTCTTGCCGGGACATTCGCGCAGAGTCTGCGAGGCGAGCCGTATGAGCGGCACAGCGCTGGCACAGCCGACGCCGACGATGTGGTACTTGTCGGTGGACGGGTCCATCTCATAGTGGTCCACGAGCCGATGGGCGATCGTGGGGCCGCCGAGCGAGTAGAGCGTCGCGCTCACGACCACGCCGATCTCAAGCGGATCGATTTCGAGCTCGTCGATCGCCCGCACCGCATAGCCGAGCAGATGCTCCTCGATCGCGGGTGTGCGGCCCTGGACGGTGGTCGCGAGAAACTCGTCGGTCAGCGTCAAGCTGCGACGCTGCACACCGCAGCGACTGAAGATGCGCTGCGCGAACTCGTCGCCCGAGAGGCCCAGCAGGCCGAGCACGTCCTGTTGGCTGAACGACGTCTCGGGGCCGGCCAGTGCCAGCCGGCTAATGTGCGGGAGCCTGGGGCTCCGGTCGTCCCACGCAAGTGACTGCTCTCTCAAGCCGGGGAGGTCGGCTATAGCCTTCAAGATGGACCCCCTGGAGTCTCTCGGTTCATAGGGCGGACGAATGGGGCGGACGAAATACGAGGATACGTGAGCAACCCGTCGGCAACCGCGAAAGAGCGGCTCCTCGTCGGCTTTTCTTCATAGACTCTTCATCCTATCGACATGTTTCTTCACAAACCCTTCGACAGGCGTCCATGATTAGCCTGCAGGGACTAAAACATCCATGGAGCCTGGAGGGAAGCAGATGAAGGTGATCGGAGCCGGAATGCCGCGCACGGGCACACTGACGCAGAAGGTGGCGCTCGAGACGCTTGGCTTCGAGCCGTGCTACCACTGGGTCAACGTCATAGCCGACCTCGACCAGGTGGACGTGTGGAACCGTGCGCTCGATGGCGCCGAACCTTGGGATGAGGTGTTCGGCGACTCCCAGGCGACAGTCGACTGGCCCGGTGGCTACTTCTGGCGCGAGCTGATGGACTTCTACCCGGACGCCAAGGTGCTGCTCAGCGTGCGCGACGCCGAGAAGTGGGAGCCCAGCTTCCGCGAGACGATTTGGAACATGTGCTATGGCGAGTCACTGATCCGACTGCTCTCGAGCGCCCGCGCCCAGGTCGACCCGCGCTGGGCTCGCTATCTGAAGCTGGTCGAGCGCATGTTCTGGATCGAAGAGGCGCCGTTCGCCGCCGGGCACGAGCTGCCCGAGCAGCTGATCGCCGGGTTCGAGCGCCACAACGAGCTGGTCAAGGAAACTGTGCCACCGGAGCGTTTGCTCGTGTGGAACGTGAGCGAAGGCTGGGAGCCGCTGTGCGAGTTCCTCGAGGTGCCCGTTCCGGTTGAGCCGCTGCCGCACGTCAACGACCGTGAGACCTTTCTCGGGCGTGTGATCGACGGCGCGCTTGGCGCGCTGCAGGCATGGCGCGCCGAGGAGGCTGACGCAGTTAAGTCCGCGACGGCTTAGTGCCCCGATTGCCGACTCGGGACGCTAGCGGCCGTCTGGCATGAGCAGAACCCGCTTCGTCATTGCCCTACTTGCATCCGCAGTAGTGATTGCCGTGGCAGTAGTGCTGGCCACGGGCACACTGTCGGGCACGGGGCACAAAGCAAACACGCCCAGCGCCACATCGCCATCGTGCCTGCCGTCCACGCTCAACCACAGCGCCAAGCTTGGGGGACTGCCAGTCGATGTAACGCCTGCGCCGGAAACCGACACGGCCAACCCGCACACGCAGATCAGCTTCCTGGGCGTAGCGCCGGCGCAGATCCAAGACGTGTCCGTCGTCGGGGAACGCAGCGGGCATCACACTGGCCGTCTCCACGCTTACTCCCAAGGCGACGGCGCAAGCTACGTGCCCGACATCCCCTTCGACGTCGGCGAGCGGGTGACTGTGAGCGCCACCATCGGCGCCAGCCGATCCACGGCAAGCGGGGCCGGCCAATCCGTCGCGAACGGCAAGCGGGTCTCCTTCGACTTTCGCATCGACATCCCCTATTCGACGAAGGGCGCACCGGCGTTTCCCAACCCGCAGGCAGCAGCGGCCGACTACCAGAGCTTCGACACGCTGCCCGGCGTCCAAGTACCTGTCCTGAGCGTCACCGTGCCAGATCGCGATCCCACCGCGGGCGACATCCTCACGACCAACGGACCTGGGCCGGGCCAGTACGGGCCGCTGATCTACACCCCCCAGGGCCGACTCGTGTGGTTTGATCATCTGCCGGGAGGCGAAACCGCCGAGGACCTCAACGTGCAGAGCTACGAAGGCCGGCGCGACCTGACCTTCTGGCACGGCAAGGTGCTCTCGCTCGGTTTCGGCCAAGGCGAAGACGTCGTCATGAACTCCCACTACCAGACCGTCGCCAGAGTCCCCGGAGGCAACGGCCTACAGGCTGACCTGCACGACTTCCAGATCGCACCTCACGACGTCTCCTACACGACGGCCTTCAACGCGATCCGCTGCAACCTCTCCTCGGTTGATGGCGCCCGCGACGGGGTAATCCTGGATACCGCCGTGCAGGAGATCGACATGAAGACCGGGCTCGTGCGTTGGGAATGGCACAGCATCGACCACGTGGGCGTGAGCGAGTCCGAGACTCCGGCTCCAAAGACAGCCACACCCTGGGACTGGTTTCACATCAACTCGATCGACGTGGAGGGTGGGGATGCCAATCAATCCGGGAACCTCTTCATATCGGCGCGCAGCACCTGGGCCGGCTATCAGCTGGAAGGCGGCAGCGGCAACATCCTATGGCGCCTGGGTGGCCTGAAGAGCTCCTTCAAGATGGGCCCGGGTACCGAAACCGCATGGCAGCACGACGGGCGCATCCTCTCAAGCGGCGAAGTCACCTTCTTCGACGACGGCTCGAACCCACCCATCCACCAGCAGTCGCGCGGCCTGCGGATCGCGCTCGACTTCAGGACACACGAAGCGCACCTCATCGCGGCATATACGCACCCCGACCCGCCCCTGCTCACCCCAAGCCAGGGCAACATGCAAACGCTGACCGACGCCAACGCGGTGGTGGGCTACGGCGGGGTGCCGGCGATCAGCGAGTTTGCCCCCGGAGGCACGCTGCTGTTCGACGCCCACCTGCCCTACGACATGTCTTTCTATCGTGCATTCCGCTTCCCCTGGAGCGGGCGTCCCTCGACTCCGCCGACTGTGCTGGCCAACTTGAACAACACCGGCGAAGAGACGATCGTGCACATGAGCTGGAACGGCGCAAGCGAAGTGGCCTCCTGGCGCGTGCTTGCCGGACAACGCCCCGGGTCGCTCACATCCCAGACGACGATCCCAGCAAGCGCCTTCGAAAGCTCGACGATCCTGCCCAAGAAGTACGCCTACGCGGCAGTGCAGGCACTGGACGCGACGGGCAAGGTGCTCGGCAACTCAAAGCCCGCCAAGGTCAGCACATACGCCGCCGCGCTGCCTTCCGGCGCACAGCCAGGATGAGGATGGTGCCTAGTAAGCCGGTTTTGTGGAGTGCTTGTGCGGAGCCGTGCCCGAAGTGCTCGTCGTGCCGCTCGTCTGCGTGGAGGTCGAGCTACTCGTTGTTTTACCGCCGCACCCTGCCACCGTCAACGTGGCCGCAAGGACGGCCAGCAGCGTTAGCATGGCGGCCAGTGACGTTCGTTTCATCGGCCGGCCTCCTGTCGTCGCTCACAGACTTCGGCGCCCACCCTACCAGGCGTCGACAATGCCAATCCTGACATGAGTACCGTGACACCGACAAACCCAGGAGCGAGGGGCGCCGAACCGTCGAAACGCCAACTGGGCTCACGCGAGGCTTGGCTGCTTGGCGTCTGCTGCGTTGCCCAGTTCATGGTCATCCTCGACCTGAGCATCGTCAACGTGGCGCTGCCCTCGATCCAGTCTGGGCTCGGCTTCTCAGCACCCGAACTGCAGTGGATCGTCGACGCCTACGCGATCACATTTGCCGGCTTCTTGATGCTCGGCGGCCGCGCGGCCGATCACTTCGGTCAGCGCCGTATGTTCGTGATCGCGCTGCTCGTGTTCGGGCTCGCCTCGCTGGCCGGCGGACTTGCGACGGACCGCGCGACGCTGGTCCTCGCTCGCGCGATGCAGGGCTTCGGCGGGGCACTGATGGCGGCGTGCTCACTGGCGGTCATCACCTCCTCGTTCGCACCGGGCCCAAAGCTCAACCGCGCGATCGGCGCCTGGGCGGCGATGAACGGACTCGGCGGCGCCGCCGGGATGCTGTTCGGCGGGCTCATCACGCAAGAGCTCAACTGGCGCTGGGTGCTGCTGATCAACCCGCCGATCGCGGTAGCCGCCGCAATCGTGGCCTACGCCGTCGTCAGCGAGCGCCGCCGTGCGCCGGGGCGCACTTTCGACCTTGCCGGCGCGTTGACGCTCACGATCGGCCAGATGGTGCTGGTGTTCGGCGTCGTCGAAGCCGGGCTTGCCGGCTGGGACACAGCTGCCGCGCTCGGCCCGATCATCGCGGGCATCGCCCTGCTGGCGGTGTTCGGCGTGATCGAGACGCGCCTGGCAAAGGATCCGCTGATCCCCTTCAAGGAGCTGACCAAGCCGCTGCGGATCGCCAACAACATCGTGCTGCTGTTCAGCGCGTCGCTGTTCCCGATGTGGTTCGTCAGCTCGCTCTACCTGCAGCAGGTGTTGGGACTCTCCCCGCTTAACACCGGACTGATCTTCCTGCCGATGACGCTGATGATCATGCTGGTCGCCTCGCGCACCGGGAAGCTCGTCAGCCGCTTCGGTGTGCGTCCCGTGCTCGGCGGCGGGCTGATCATGTTGACGGGGGGAATGCTGCTGCTCTCGAGGATCGGCGCCAGCGGCAGCCCAATCGTCTACATCATGATCCCTGGACTTTTGACCGCGGCAGGGATCGCGATGTCGATCGTTCCCTCAACGATCGCCGCTACCCAAGGCGCCAAGGAGGGCCAGGCTGGGCTTGCCTCGGGCCTCGTCAACACCTCGCGCCAGATCGGCGGTGGGCTCGGGTTGGCGGTACTTGTCACGCTGGCCACTCAACACTCCAGTCATCTGATCGGCACCGGGGCGCTCGTGCCACAGGCGCTTACCGCCGGCTTCCGACTCGCCTACCTGATCGGCGCCGGCCTAGCCGCGGCGGCAGCGTTGGTCACGTTCACGGCGCTACCCAAGCCCGTACCGGTGGGAGCCCCTGGACCTGGACCCGATCAGGGAGCAAGACCGGCTGGTGGAGCGGCTATTGAGACACGGCGCGCCACCCGGCGTTTCGCGGGCGCGATCGCGCTCGTCGTCGTCGCCTTCGTCGCGCTCGACCTTGCGTTCGCCGGCTCACATGGCGCTCCGGTTGGCGCCTACACCACCAAAGGCGCGTACAGCTTCGTCACCGAGCCAACGCTTCACCCACCCAAGCTGCACAAGGACGGTCCGATTCTCACAGGCAAGCTGGCCGGCGGCTACATCTTCACCGCCAACTTCTACAACCTGAACTACCCCCCGTTGGTCGGCCAGAGCGGACCGCTGATCCTCGACCACAACCTGCAGCCCGTTTGGTTCCAACCCGTTCCCGAAAAGGTCGTCGCCTCCAACTTGAGCTTGCAGACCTACGAAGGCAGGCCGGCGCTTGCCTGGTGGCAGGGGGTCGTCACGAACACCGGCCAGACCGAGAGCGGCGAAGACGTGGTCGTCAACCAGCACTACCAGCCAATCGCACGACTGAAAGGAGCCGACGGCTGGGTGCTCACGCTGCACGAGTTGGTGATCTCAGGCGAAGACGCCTGGGTCACGGCAAACAAGAACGTCGCCAAGGACCTGTCGAGCTACGGAGGCGCCTACAACGGCGCGCTGATCGACTCGGCGGTGCAGGAGTACAACCTCAAGAGCGGCAAGCTGCTGCACAGTTGGGACGCGCTCGATCACATTCCGCTGGACGATTCCTACGCAAGCGTGCCTACCAACGGGTTCCCCTGGGACGCCTACCACGTCAACTCCATCGCCCTTACCGCAGGCGGCGACTTCCTCGTCTCGATGCGCAACACCTGGGCCGCCTATCTGGTCAACGTCGCCACGGACAAAATCGAATGGACGCTCGGCGGCAAGAAATCGAGCTTCACGTTCGGTCCCGGCGCCGACTTCCAGTGGCAGCACGATGTTGCCTTTGGGGTGGGTGGGCATTCCGATTCCACGATCACGATGTTCGACGATCACTGCTGCCAGCTGACCGGCGGAGGAACCTCCGTCCCCGCGACAGGAGCGTCTCGCGCGCTCGTGCTGAACGTGAACCACAGCGCTCGCAAGGCGACGCTCGTCGCCCAATACTCCGGCGGGGACAAGTTCGAAACCGAATATATGGGCGATACGCAACCCCTGGCCAACCGCAACACGTTCGTGGGCTGGGGCTCGGAACCGTACTTCTCGGAGTACGGGCCCTCGGGCCAACAGTTGCTGGAGGCGAACTTCCCCGGGCCCGACCTGAGCTACCGCGAGACGCTGGAGCCATGGGTCGGTAAGCCGCTCACCGCGCCAGCGGGAGCCGCTCGCCAAGCCGACGGCAAGACGACGGTGTATGCGAGTTGGAACGGCGCGACCGAAGTCGCGTCCTGGCGGGTGCTGGCCGAACCTGCCCCCGGTAGACTGACCGCCGTGGCAAGCGCCGCGAGGGCCGGATTCGAGACGGCGGTCCCAGTGCCATCGAGCTACAAGAGCTTCGAGGTTGAGGCGTTCAATGCCAAGGGCCGGGCGATCAGAACTTCCCGGCCATTCACTTCGCAGGGGGAAACATGAGGATAGGCGCGGTAATGGCAACGATGACGGCGGCGCTGACCTTGAGCGTCGGACTGGCGGCATGCGGCGAAGCAAGCTCCTCGCACGCCGCGGTGAACGCGCTGACGCCGACAGCCGACAAGGCCGAGGCCCAGGCCAACGCCGTGGCCGTCTCGCCGCTGCCCGGCACCGAGGACGCGTCCCCCGACACGCAGGTCAGCTTCCTCGGCGAACCCGGCACCACCATCGCCGATGTGAGCGTCGTTGGCTCGCGCAGCGGCAACCACTCCGGCAAACTCGAGCGCTACTCCACGGGCACGGGAATGAGCTTTATTCCCAATTCACCGTTTCAGGCCGGGGAGCAGGTGGCCGTCCACGCGCTGGTCGGCGTCGGCGCCGGGACTCCGCAGGAGCCGGTGACGACCGTGTTCACCGTCGCCCACCAGGCAGCCGTCAGCCAGGAAGAGTTCCCCAACAATCCCGGCAATGCGCACGACGTGCAGCACTATGCCTCAGCCCCCACACTGACCCCTTCAACCGTGAAGTTGACGAAGCCGGCGCAGGCCGGGGCTTCCCCCGGCGACCTGTTCCTTGCGCCCTACCAGGGCGAGGGCTCTGCCGGCCCGATGATCTCAGAACAGGACGGGGCGCTTGTCTGGTTCCACCCGCTGCCGGCGGGCTATGAGTCGACCAACTTCCAGGTACAGCAGTACGAAGGCAAGCCGGTGCTCACCTGGTGGCAGGGGCGCATCCTGAAGGTCGGCTTCGGACAGGGCGAAGACGAGATCTACGACACCTCCTACCAACCTGTCGCCAAAGTCTGGGCAGGCAACGGCTACAAGGCCGACCTGCACGTGATCTCACTGACCCCACAGGGCACCGCCTGGGTCGATTCGTTCGACCCGATCCACATGAACCTCCGCTCCGTGCATGGCGCCTCCAACGGCATCTTGACCGACTCGGTTGTGCAGGAGATCGATATCAAGACCGGACTGGTCATGTGGGAGTGGCATGCCCTCGGGCACATCCCGTTGCACGACTCCTACAACACCGTCCCGAGCAACAGCTATCCCTGGGACTACATCCACATCAACTCGATCGCTCCGGGTACCTCCGGCGACGTTCTGCTCTCCGCCCGCAACTCCTGGGAGCTGTACGACGTGAACATCAAGACCGGTACCTTCAACTGGCAGCTCGGCGGCGGACACTCGAACTTCAAGCTCGGCCCTGGCACGAAGACCTACTGGCAGCACGACGCCGAATGGCAACCCGGCGGTCTGATCTCGGTTTTCGACAACGGCTCGACGCCGCCCAAGGAGAAGCAATCGCGCGGTGTGCTACTCAAGCCCGACTACACCAACAAGACCGTCTCGCTCGTGAAGGCCTTCACCAACCCGACGAAGACGTTGTTGGCACCTGCGCAGGGCAGCCTGATCAAACTCTCCGAAGGCAATTGGCTGATGGGCTATGGGAACCTACCCAACTTCACCGAGTACAACACGGCCGGCCAGGTACTGCTCGACGGCGAACTGGGGCCAAACGTCCAGGACTTCCGCACCTATCTCTCACCATGGAGCGGGCACCCGACGACATCGCCCGCGATCGTCACCAAACGCAATGGGTCGAGCGTCACGGTCCTGACGAGTTGGAACGGCGCGACGGACATAGCCTCGTGGCAGATCCTCGCCGGGTCCTCGCCCACCGCGCCGGCACCGGTCATGAGCGTGCCAAAGGTCGGCTTTCAAAGCACGTCCACGGTGGTCACGAGCGGCGCATACATAGAGGTCAAGGCGCTCGACGCGAATGGGAACGTCCTGGGGACCTCCGCCCCTTCCCACGTTGGCTGAGCATGTACCCCAAGACCGGGATCTCGGCGGTAATGGTCGCGGTGCAGCGCGATGACCTGCCCCGGCGCTAAGCTATATCGGCCGTGAGCGAAAACTTCTCACTGATCGTGATGTGCGTCTTCATGCTGGCCTCGCTGGCATTCTTGGCGCAGCAGATCCTCGCGTACCACTAGACGCCTGCGTCGAGCAGACGCGTTGTTCTTGTTTCTCAGGAGTGCTTGCGGGCCGACTTCAAGCGTTCGCGTTCCTGGTGCTTGTCCACCACGGTGGAGATCAGCTTCAGGAACTGCGTGGGTCCGGTGGCCTTGGCCTTCCCGTAGGTGAAGGCCTCGATCCAGTCGGGGACCTTGCCCTCGGTGGCCATGATGTTGAAGAACTCGCGACGCATTTCCACGTTGATGCGCGCGTCGTCTGCCGGACCCTTGGTCACTTGTGCCTCGGGCATCTGCAGGCGAAAGTGCTGGACGTCGCCGCGACCGTGCAACTCCACCCCGACGACGAGCTTCATCGGCGCAAGCGCCGGAACTTCCTCGACGAAACGCCGTGCGGCGGTCTCGATCAGTATCTTCGCGTCGCCGCTCATCAGATCTTGTGGCGCTGCAGCAGCTTCTTGCCAATCACCATGCGCTGGATCTCAGACGTACCCTCGCCGATCAGCAACAGCGGCGCGTCGCGATAGAGACGCTCGATCTCGTACTCCTTCGAGTAGCCGTAGCCGCCGTGGATGCGGAAGCTCTCCTCCACGCAGAAGCGGCCGGCCTCGGAGGCGAACAGCTTGGCCATGCCGGCCTCCAGGTCCGAGCGCTCCCCGGCGTCCTTCAGGCGGGCGGCGCGCAACGTGAGCAGGCGGGCCGCGTCGACCTGGGTGGCCATGTCGGCAAGCTTGAACTGGATCGCCTGGTGCTCGGCGATCGGCTTGCCGAAGGTCTTGCGCTCTTGCGAGTAGCGCAGTCCCAGCTCCAGAGCGCGCTGGGCGATGCCGACGCCGCGGGCGGCAACGTTGACGCGACCGACCTCCAAAGCGTCCATCATCTGTGCGAAGCCCTTGTTGAGACCGACGTCCTCGCCGCCGAGGATGTTCTCGGCGGGACAGCGATAGCCGTCAAATACGAGCTCTGTTGACTCGACGCCCTTGTAGCCCATCTTTTTGAGCTTCTCCGGCACGATCAAGCCGGCGTAGTCGCCCGTGTTCTCGGAGACTCCCCCCTCCTTCTCCGCGATGAAGCAGGTGAAGCCCTTGTGACGCGGCTGGGCGTCTGGGTCGGTCTTGACGAGCACGAACACCAAGGAGGACATCAGGCCGTTGGTGACCCACATCTTCTGGCCATTGATCTCGTACTTGCCGTCCTCGCCCTTCTTGGCGGCGGTTTTGATCGCCTGCACGTCGGAGCCCAGCTCGGGCTCGGACAACGAGAAGGCGGCACGGATCTCGCCCGTGGCCATGCGCGGCAGGTACTTCTGCTTCTGCTCCTCGGAGCCGAACTTCATCAAGAGGTAGGAGCCGATGAAGTGGGTGTTGATCACGCCCGAGATCGAGATCCAGCCGCGCGAGAGCTCCTCGACGATCATCGCGTAGGTCGTCAAGTCGAGACCCATTCCGCCGTACTCCTCGGGGATCGTGACCCCGAACAGGCCGAGCTCCTTCATCTGCTCGACGATCGGCTCGGGGAACAGGTCCTCGTGGTCGTAGTGCTCGGCGTTGGGGAGGATCTGCTCATCGGCGAACTGACGCACCATCTCGGTGATCGCCTTCTGCTCGTCGGTCTTCTCGGTAAAGGGGGCTGGGGCTACGGCCATTCGTGCGGCTCCAAGGTCGGGAATCGGGGCGTCCTTGCAGGATACCTGGGCGTGGCGAGACAAACTGGCTCGCACACCAACCAATCGACCGGGCCTGGCAGACTGCGAGCGCGTGAACTTCGCATTCGACCTCTTGCAAGCCCAGCCGCCGGACCGGCTCGCGCTGGTGGAGCTGGCGCACGACGGCGCCCGGCGCGAGTGGAGCTTTGGCGATGTCGAGCGGCGCAGCGCAGCCATGGCCGGCGTATTCGTGCGGCACGGGCTGCGACGCGGAGACGTGGCGATGACGCTGATCGGCAACCGGCCCGAGTGGGTGTTCGCGATGATGGGCTGCTTTCGCATCGGCGCGGTTGTGCTTCCCTGCACCGAGCAGCTGCGTGCCAAGGACCTGCGTCTGCGTTTGAGCGTTGCGAGCCCCTCCTTGATCGTGGCCGACGAGCGCAACCGCGAACAGATCGAAGCCGCTGCGCCCAGCTGCCCGGTGATGTGGGTGGGAGGCGACGAGGCCTTCTGGCCCGAGGAGATACGCAGTGGGAATGCTTCGCAAACGGCGATGCCCCCGCGCGCGCAGGGGGCATCGTCTTTCGGGACGCTCGGGGACGCCGAGGACACGACACCCCATGCCGATACTTCGAAAACTGAGGGCCCCCCGCGCGCGCGGGGGGCATCGTCCCTCCAGACACCACCACCGCACGCCGAGCTGGCCGCGACAGACCCGGCCTTGATCACGTTCACAAGCGGCACGGCCGGCGAACCGAAGGCTGTGGTCCATGGCCAGCGCTACCTGTACGGACAGCGCGTGCAGGCCGAGCACTGGCTGGGCGCGAAAGAGGGTGAGCTGGTTTGGTGCACCGCGGCCAGTGGCTGGAGCAAGTCGGCTCGCAACGTCTTCATGGCGCCCTGGCTGATGGGCGCGCCCGCCTTGCTGCACGATGCGCGCTTCGATCCGCACGAGCGTCTCGACCTGATCGAGCGGGAGCAGGTGAGCGTGCTCTGTATGGCTCCCACCGAGTACCGCGTGATCGCAAAGCGTGCGGAGCTGCGTGCGCTACCGAGCCTGAAGGGGATGGTCGCGGCCGGCGAGGCGCTCAACCCCGAGGTGTTGAAGGTCTGGCGAGACGCCACAGGGCTGGACATCCGCGACGGCTACGGGCAGACCGAGACCGGGCAGATGACGGGTATGGGGATTGGCGTGCGTGCCCGTCCGGGCTCGATGGGGCAGGCACTGCCGGACACGCGCTTGGGCGTGATCGACGGCGAGCTCGTGGCTGATCCTCATAGCGTGCCTACGTTCTTCCTTGGGTACCTCGGAGAGGACGTGCGGCACATGCCAGACGGGGGTTGGACCGTGCAGGACCGCCGCGATGGCGGCAGCTGGCACACAGGCGACCGGGTGCGCGAAGACGACGACGGGTATCTGCACTTCGAGGGCCGCGCGGATGATGTGATCATCTCCGCCGGGTATCGCATCGGTCCCTTCGAGGTCGAGTCGGCGCTCGTCGCCCATCCCGCTGTCGCCGAGGCCGCCGCCGTGGCAGCTCCGGACGAGGAGCGCGGAGCGGTGGTGCGCGCGGTGGTCGTGTTGCGCGACGGCTATGAGCCGTCGGATGCGTTGGCCAGCGAACTACAGGAGCACGTCAAGCGCGAGACGGCGCCGTACAAGTATCCGCGGATCGTGGAGTTCGCGGACGAGCTGCCCAAGACGGCCAGCGGCAAGGTCAAGCGGGCGGAGTTGCGTGCTCGATGAGACGCCTGACATGGACATGCAGCTTTGCCATGCCGACTGTATGTGCAGATGTAAACGGCCGGCATGTGCCTTAAAACGGCCGACCGTACGTGCAAATCTAGACGGCCGGGATGCGACTTGCACAGCCCGACCGTACATGTGCTTTTTCCAGCCTATGCAACCGGCCGGCGCATGCGCCGGCCGGCCGAGCCGCACATGTGCGGCTCGGGACAGCGCCGCATGCGGCGCTGTCTTCCCTAATTAATTCTTTAGAGCAACTATCGCGTCGATCTCGACCTGAGCACCTCGTGGCAAGGCCGCCACGCCGACGGCCACGCGTGCGGGCGGTGCATCTGAAAAGAACTTCGCGTAGATCTCCCCGACCTCCGCGAACTCCGATAGGTCGGTCATGTAGACCGTGAGTCGCACCGCGTCAACCAACGACGCACCCGCGGTCTCGCACACGGCCGTCAGATTCTTCAGGCACTGCCCCGCCTGCTCAGCCGCTGTCTCGCCGACCAGCTCGCCGCTTGCCGGGTCGAGCGGGATCTGCCCCGAGCAGAACAGCAGCGAGCCGACGCGCACCGCGTGTGAGTACGGGCCGATCGCAGCCGGTGCACCTTGGGCGTCGATCGTTTCGCGATCATTGCTCATCCCACCCGAGCTTATCGGCCTCGCCCGCCGCACAACCACACGGCTGAGGGAGCCCTATTCGAAGCTCTTGGACGCTGACGGGTGTCGGCGCAAGCTCCGCCGACAGTGCGCTAGATTCCGACTGTGCGACGAGCAGCCGGGACATTCGCGAGCGCATTCCTGGCGACGATTACATGCGCAGCGCTGTTGTCCTCTGTCGCACAGGCCCAGATCGAATGGAAGCCCTGTACGGGCACAAACGAAGTCGCGTGCGCTCATCTGACGGTTCCGGTCGACCCCAGCGGGGCGATCCCGGGCACGATCACGCTGGCGATGCGCCGCCACCTCTCCCCGGTCGGCGCGGCCAAGACCGCCGTGATCGCGCTCGCCGGCGGGCCGGGCCAGTCCGCACTCCCGTTCACGAGCGACTTCGCCCAGATCCTCGGGCCGATCGTCTCGACACGCGACCTGATCGTGTTCGACCAGCGTGGCACAGGCCTCTCCCACCCGCTTTCCTGTGCCGCTTTCGAACACCTCAAACAGGGGATAACGCCGCTTGCGGTGTCGATCTGCGCGGGTCAGATCGGACAGACACGAGGCCTGTATACGACCGCGGACACGGTCGCCGACATCGAGGCCATCCGACAGGCAGGTGGCTACGAAAAGCTCGTGCTGTACGGGACGAGCTACGGCACGAAGGTCGCCGAGCGCTACGCCCAGGAGTATCCAAGTCACGTCGAAGCGCTCGTGCTCGACTCGGTCGTACCCACCTCCGGGCGGGATGCATTCGAGGAACCGACGTTTACCGCCGTCAGTCGCATCCTGCGCCAATTGTGCTCGGCGGGGGCATGTACGCACGTCACCTCCGAACCGGTGGCCGATCTCGCGCGGCTCGTGAAGCGAATGGGCGGCGGCTCGTTGAGTGGCCGCTTCATCAACGGTCAGGGCCACTCCGAACCAGTACGCATTTACGCAAACGACCTGCTCGGCATCTTGA
This sequence comes from Solirubrobacteraceae bacterium, assembly GCA_035485715.1. Lineage (GTDB taxonomy): Bacteria > Actinomycetota > Thermoleophilia > Solirubrobacterales > Solirubrobacteraceae > Palsa-744. Next base: position 76,770 of record DATHNT010000001.1, read on the forward strand.
TGGAGGGTGACTTCGATCCGATCCTGCGCGCCGAATTCCCGGCCGCCGTCCGCTCGGCGGTGGATGGCAACACAGCCGCGCTCGTGCGGCTGCTCGCGCGTGCGGACAGTGGCGAAGAAGGCGAAGGCGAAGAAAGCCTGAGCGAGGGCTTTGACACACCGCTCTACTACTCGACGATCTGCGAAGAGAGCGTGTTCCCGTGGAATCGCTCGTCGAGCCCGAAGGCGCGCCTGCGCGAAGCCCTCTCCGCCCTGCGTACACAGTCGGCAAACGCCTTTGCGCCATTCACCCCGGCCAACGCGCTCGCGTTGAGCGACGTGGTCCCCTGCGCCTCGTGGCCGTTTGCCTCCTCCGGACCCGAAGTCGACGAAGCGCCGTTCCCGAATGTGCCGACCTTGATCCTGAGCGGCGCCGACGATCTACGCACCCCCACCGCGAACGCACGCGAGGTGGCCGCCCAGATACCCAACGCACAGCTGCTGGTCGTGCCCAACACCGGCCACTCCGTGCTTGGCGCGGACCCGACCCCCTGCGCACACAACGCACTGCAGGCGCTGTTCGAGGGCAAGCCGGTCAGGCAGTGCAAAGACCGGACACCGCCCGCCCTGGAGTTGCCGACACCGCTGCCGCCACGGAACCTGAGCGCAGTCCCGCTCGCGCGGGGGAACCACGGCAAGGCGGGGCTGACCATCGACGCGGCAGTCTTGACGCTTGCGGACTGCGATCACCAGCTACTCCTCACGCTGCTCTCCGAGGCAAGCACGGAATCGCTACAAGGCCCCTCGGCACGAGCCGGCGGTCTGCTTGCGGGCTGGTGCGGCATCTCGGGCGAGACGCAGCTGCTGCGCGGCTATTCCTATGTGCCCGGCGTCACCGTGTCCGGCAAGGTCTCCTCCGGCGTCGCCAAGCTGAGCATCGGCGGCTCGGCGGCAGCGCACGGGACGCTCACCATCGCGCACGGAACACTCGCCGGCGTGCTCGCCGGCAAGCACGTCCATCTCACAACCGCCGGAGCCGCCGAAGTCGAGCACGGTGCCTCGACCCTCACGGTCGAGTCGCGCTTGGCCGACCTGGCGGCAGCACCTCGGCGATACACGGCGCTGCGCTCGGCCGGTACCGCGGCATTGTTGCGCTACGTGCTCGGCTAAGTCCCACCAAGATCAAGGCCACTCTGCGTGTCTTCCTGCGCGCAAATCTCGGTGTCGACCCGGGACGTGCCCTCCGCAACATGGCCTGGTCCCTTCTCGTGGCTGCCATCGTGAGTGACAGCGAGTGTCGGAGTCAATTCTCACCATAAACCTTCTATGTCACCAAATCCAGGCAACCCTGGAATCCGAATCATGCACTCAACGAGAATCAGAGAACAGTCGAACGCAAAGCCCGATCAGGCGGTCGGGATCTGAGAACATGACCAACATGCCCAGAACGTCGGTGACTTCTCAAGCAGCCTGGGCCACGCAGCGCCCCTGGCTGCGGCGCGCCGCCGCAATCCTCGCGCTCATCGCGCCCGCCGCGATGGCCGTGGTGGCTGCCGTCGCGCTGGCGGGTGACGTCCCCGTCGCTGTGCTTGCGGTCGGACTCGTCCTGTTGGCCAATGCCGCCATCTGGTTCTCCTTGACGGAGCGCGGCGCGCTGCGCGCCCTCGGCGCGATGGTCGCGATCCTCGCTGGAGTAGGCCTGATCGTGGTACTCGCGGCCCACTGGCAGGGGCTGCTGGTGCTGGCCGCGCTGCTCCTGCTGCTCGCTCTATTCGGACTGACCGCGCGCTACGCACTTGGGCTGACTGGAGAGCCGGCACTCGGAAGGATGGCCGCCACGCTCGTGCCGGTAGGTGCGGCCCGCTCGGGGGCGCTGATCATCAACCTGAAGTCGGGCGGCGGAAAGGCGGAGCGCTTCGATCTCGCCGGGGAGGCTCGGCGGCGAGGCATCGAGCCGATCGTCCTCGAGCCTGGCGATGATCTGCTCGCTCTCACCGAGAGCGCCATCGCACGAGGCGCGGAGGTCATCGGTATGGCTGGAGGTGACGGGTCGCAGGCGCTCGTGGCGACAGTCGCCGCACGACGCGACATTGCCCACGTCTGCATCCCGGCGGGAACACGAAACCACTTCGCGCTCGACCTCGGCCTGGATCGGGACGACGTCGTGGGTGCTCTTGACGCATTCACCGACGGCGTCGAGCGGCGCATCGACCTAGCGCGCGTGAACGACCGCGTGTTCGTCAACAACGCGTCGCTAGGCGTCTACGCGAAGGTCGTCCAGTCCGAGGCCTACCGCGACGCCAAGCTCGGAACGTGGACAGACATGCTACCTGACCTGCTCGGCCCAGACGCCGAGACGATCGACCTCCAGTTCACCACCCAGGACGGGACCGGCTGCGACGATGCGCCGCTCGTACTGGTGTCGAATAACCCGTATGAGCTCACGCACCTCTCGGGCGCCGGCACACGCGAGCGGATCGACACGGGCCTGCTCGGCATCGTGGCCGCCCGGGTGCGGGGCGCGGACGTCTCAAAGCTCGTCGCGCTCGAGCTGGTCGGTCAGGCGGGGCGCTACCCCGGCCTACTGGCCTGGTCTGCACGGGAGTTCGAGGTACGCTCCGGCGGCCCTGTCGAGGTCGGCCTCGACGGCGAGGCGCTGGTGCTTGACCCGCCGTTGCATTTCGCATCGATGCCCGGCGCGCTGCGCGTGCGGCTGCCTCGGCGCGCAGGCCTGTCTCCGGCGGCACGCGCGGTGGCACTCACGACGGAGAACCTGGGCGCGCTGGTCCGGGTAGCCGCAGGCCGGTGAGTCTCGCAGGCGCACGGCTGCTGCTTGGCCTCGCCGTCTTCGTGCTCGTCGGCTGGGGAGTCGGGGAGCTGTTGCTGTCAGTGCTCGGCTCGGCAGACCTGAACGCTGTCCGCGATGTAGCCGCGGAGCGCTGTCTGCGGCATCGCGAGGTGCAATGACGATGTGGCGTCGTGTTCAGCGCCTGGACCGCCGGCTGATGAAGCGCTCGTTTGGGACTCGCTCACCCTCACTGGATCGCACTCTCGTTGTCATCACGCGAGCAGCGAACTACTCGCGGCTATGGCTCGTGATCGCCAGCGTGCTCACGATATTCGGCAGCGGACCAGGGCGCAGGGCGGCAGAGCGCGGGCTCATCGCCATCGCGATCGCAGCGGGTGTGGCCAACGGCCCGGCAAAGCTACTCGCGCGCCGACGTCGACCCTCCACGCGGTCACACCCAGCGCTCATTCATACACCGAGATCAACGTCGTTTCCGTCAGGCCACAGCGCGGCAGCATTCGCGTTTGTCACCGGCGCCTGCGCTGAGCTGCCAGCGCTGGCGCCCGCCCTGGTGCCGTTGGCAGGGACCGTTGCCTATTCGCGCGTACACACAGGCGTTCACTACCCAAGCGACGTCGCAGCCGGCGTGGCGATCGGGATCGGATCGGGCCTACTGGCCGGACGTTGGCCGCGGCGTGTTCACACGCCAGCTCCAGTTCCCGGAGCGGGCTCCCGGTCCCCGAAAGGCTGGCAGCAAGGACCATGGCCGTGCACAGCCGCTCCCATTTACGGACGCTTACGGATCTACCGCTAACGTCTGTCGCTGTGCTGCGGCGGATCTCGACACTTGCGCTCAGCGCGCCGCTGCTCTCGATCGCCATCGCCGCGACGCAGGCCACACCGGCACAGGCGTTGACGTTCACGCCCTGCTCGGGTGCGACTGCGGCCGGATTCACCTGCGCGACGCTGACCGTCCCGCTCGCCCGCAATGGCACCGCGGCCGGCACTGTGGGCCTGAACGTCGAGCGCCTGCAAGCCGGCGCTGTGCCAACCCATACCGCCGTGATCGGGCTGGCCGGGGGCCCAGGTCAGGCGGCGCTGCCGCTGGCCGCGGGGATGGCCAAGGAGATGGCGCCCGCGCTCGGCTCGCGCGATTTGCTCGTATTCGACCAGCGCGGCACGGGCAGCTCCGGCCCGCTTGCCTGTCCGGCGCTTGAAAGCTCCGCCGAAGTCTTCGGCGCGATCGGGCAGGCCTTTGAACGCTGTGCCCTTCAGATCGGCGCCGCCCGCGGTTCCTACACGACCCAGGAATCGGTGGCCGACATCGAGGCGATCCGCCAAGCAGCCGGCTACGAAAAGCTCGTGCTGTTCGGCGTCTCCTATGGCACCAAGGTGGCGCTCGAGTACGCCGAACGCTACCCCCAGAACGTGGAATCGCTGGTGCTCGACTCGGTCGTGCCGCCGGAACGAGACGACCCGTTCTCGGTGGGGATGTTCCAGGCGATGAAGCCGGTATTCGAAGAGCTGTGCTCGGCACACGTTTGCGCCGGCGTCACCTCCAACCCGCTCGGCGATGTCGCACGCCTGGCGGCGGCCCTACAGAGGCATGCGCTGAATGGCTATGTATACGACGGCTCCGGCCACCGCCACCGCTCGAGCATGTCCAACGTGGACCTGCTCAACCTGATCGGAGCCGGCGACTTGAACCCAGCTCTGCGCGCGCTGCTGCCGTCCTCGGTGCAATCGGCGCTGCACGGCGATCCGGCTCCGCTGCTGCGCCTGAACCTACTCTCGGAGGGGTTGATCCCGAACCTGCCGGGCACGCCGCTTGCAAGCACAAGCCGCAAGCAGAGCATGCAGGCCACCGCCACCCTCGTGAGCGCAAACCGCCTGCCAGGCACACCGCTGGCCAGCTCCGACGGGATCGACGAAGCGCTGTTCGTCGATACCACCTGCGAAGAGGAGCCCTTCCCCTGGCAGCGCTCGGCGCCGGCGGGCACGCGAGTGACCGAAGCGTTGAACACGCTGCACACCCTGCCCCAATCGGACTATTACCCTTTCGACGCGAGCGTCGCCTGGGCCGACAGCGTGCTGCCCGGATGCGCGCAGTGGCCGAACGTGGCCCCGGCGCCCCCGGCCATCGCCCCTCTGCCGAGCGTGCCGACGCTGATCCTCTCCGGCGCCCAGGACCTGCGCACGCCCACCGCAGGAGCGCAAGCGATCGCAGCGCGGATTCCCGGATCTCATCTGGTCGTGGTTCCTTATACCGGCCACTCGGTGTTGGGCACCGATTTCAGCGGCTGCTCCCAGGCGGCCGTCACCGCCCTCTTCTCAGGTGGAGTCGTACAACCGTGCACGATCGCGCAAGACCCTTTCCCACCCACGCCGATCACCCCGAGGAAGCTCTCACTCGTAAAAGCTGTGGGCGGAGTTCCGGGCCGTGCGGGCAGCACGCTCGCGGTGGCGCTGGACACGATCGTCGACCTCGAACAACAGGTGGTCGGGGCAACGCTCCAAGCCGACCAGGAACTACCGAGCGGTTCGAGCTTCGGCGGTTTGCGCGGTGGCTTTGCGCAGATCACATCCTCAGCGCTTCAATTGCGCGGTCTGTCTTTCGTGGGCGGCGTGCAATTGACTGGCAGCTTCCCCATCAAGGACGGCCATCTGCTGGCAACCAACCTGCGCGTCGAAGGCTCCCAAGCCGCCCGCGGAACGATCCGCATCGGCGCGAGCGCACACGTCAGCGGCACGCTTGGCGGCCGTCGCTTCGATGTCGACCTCTCGAAGGTGAAGCTAGCCCGTGCCAGTCGGGCCGACAGCGCACAGACGAGTTGGCCGGCGATGAACCTGAGCTTCCCCGCGCCGGCTCTGGCTCACACCCGCTGAAGCGATGGCCAACGCGCTCGCAGCCGAGAGCTCTCCCTACCTGCGCCAGCATGCGAACAACCCGGTGGACTGGCTGCCGTGGGGCCCAGGCGCGCTCGGACTGGCGCGAGAGCGTGATATGCCGCTGCTCGTTTCGATCGGCTACTCCTCCTGCCACTGGTGTCACGTCATGGAGCGTGAGTCCTTCGAGGACCAGCGCACCGCCCAGCTGATGAACCAGAGCTTCGTGTGCGTGAAGGTCGATCGCGAGGAGCGCCCCGACGTCGACGCGTTGTACATGGAGGCGGTGCAGGGCATGACAGGCCACGGCGGCTGGCCGCTGAACGTGTTCTTGACCCCGGAGGGCCTGCCGTTCTACGGCGGCACATATTTTCCGCCACAGGATCGCCCGGGGATGCCGTCTTTCACGCAGGTGCTGCTGGCGGTGTCCGAGGCGTGGGGCGAGCGCGGCGCGGAGATCAGAGCAAGCGGTGAGCAGCTGCGCGAGCGGCTCGCCGGCGGCGCCTTGCTGCGGCCGGCCGAGGAGCCCTTCGACGAGGGCTCGCTCGATGACGCCGCGCGAAGACTGAGAGCGTCCTTCGACGCGGTGAACGGCGGCTTCGGCGGAGCACCGAAGTTCCCGCAAGCCTCGGTCCTTGAGTTCCTGATGGCTCGGAGGGAGCGCGAGATGTCGCTGTACACCTTGCGCAGCATGGCCGGCGGCGGCATCCACGACCAGGTGGGCGGCGGCTTTCACCGCTATGCGGTCGACCAGACCTGGACGGTGCCGCACTTCGAGAAGATGCTCTACGACAACGCATTGCTGGCGCGCGCTTACCTGCATGGCTTTCAGCTGTCGGGAGACGCGGCCTTGCTGGAGGTGTGCCACGACACACTGGGATGGGCACTGCGCGAGATGCAAGGCTCGGAGGGAGGCTTCTACAGTGCGCTCGACGCGGATTCCGACGGCGTCGAGGGAAGTTTCTACGTATGGACGACAGTCGAGCTCGAAGATGTCCTCGGCGAGGACGCCGACTTTGCGATCCGCTGGCTCGGTGCGACCGAGGAAGGCAATTTCGTCGATCCGCACCATCCCAAACCCGGCTTGAACGTGCTCGAGGATCGCGGCCCGCGCCCCGACGAGGCGACGCGTGAGCGGATTCGCAAGCGGCTGCTTCAAGCGCGGACCCGACGAACCAGGCCTGGGCTCGACGACAAGCGCCTGACCAGCTGGAACGCACTGATGATCGCAGCGCTGGCCGAGGCAGGCACGCTCAGCACAGACAATCCAAGCGTCGGGAAGCAGACGACTCATGACCTGGGCGAGCAGGTCCAGAGCATTGCGATGAACCCCGCGGAGCCAGAGAGCACCTCCACGAGCTTCTTGGACGCTGCCATCGAGTGCGCCGAGTTCGTACTGCGAGATCTACACGACGAGCAGGGCCTGCTGCTGCGTTCCTACAACGACGGTCAAGCCAAGATAGGCGCTTATCTAGAGGACTACGCCTTTCTCTTGGAGGCGCTGATCGTCCTGTTTGAAACGACCTGCGACGAGCGCTGGCTGACCGAGGCCACGACGCTCGCCGACCAGTTGATCGAGCGCTTCTCCGACCCTGAGAACGGCGGCTTCTTCTCGACAGCGGCCGACGGCGAACGATTGATCGCCAGGCGCAAGGAGCTGGAGGACTCGCCGATCCCGTCGGGCGGATCGAGCGCCGCGATGGGATTGTTGCGTCTCGCGCAGCTGACAGGCGAGGAGCGCTACGAGCGCCACGGCGCGAGCGTCATAGCGCTGCTGCACACGATCGCCCCACGGCATCCGACCTCTTTTGGGCACCTACTACAAGCGATGCACTGGCGCCTAGCCCCGCCGCGCCCGATTGCCTGCGAGATCTAGGCTCCCGCCCGGCGTATGCAGGACAAATGGTCTACGCGGCTTCCAACGAGACAGCTAGGCTAGGATCGAGTCCACGGTTACGCAAGCTTTCGGCGATCGTATCCGCGATCTTCTGCGGGACATTGACGAACTCGGGACTCGGATCCAAAGTCGCGGCAAGCACCCCCACGAACTCGTCCAGGAACGAATACGAGGCGTTTCGCACCTCACCGAAGTCGATTACGACCGTTTCGCCCGCATCCAGCTCAGCTAGCAGCGCCTCGCGTATCGCTTCGCCACGAACGCGCGTCAACAAGATGAGGCCGTGCTCGGCCAAACGAAACTCCATCACGGTCCTCCTTCTAGGCTCAAAAGATGTGGGCGTCAAGCGTACCCCAAATTTCGGCAGAATGAAAGTATGTCTTGAGCTCCAGAGCACATTTCTAGCTCACTGTTCCTAACTCCTGCCAACCGATCCAGCGCTTGAAAGTTGCTCTTTGCGACCGTTTTGAAACACCGGCCAATATTTCAGCCTCCTATTGGCCGACGAGATCGACCCCGACCCAGGTGCCGTTGGTCGCTTTGTCGATGGCCCAAGCCCGACGACGCTCTTGAAGACCGCCGCGCGCAAGAAGACGGAAGCGACTTCGACCCGACCAAACGCGCAGTTCACCCGATTGGATCCGCTCGTTCTTGATCCCGTCGATTACGTATTGATAGCCGAACCCACGCTGGGGATCTCCGGTCCCGGATTCTCCCCCCTTTGTTGCCAAACGGATGGCGGTTTCGTCATCGAGATCTGGATAGACCTGGCGCATATGAGCCGCTATGCCAATGCCAAGGTCTCCGATAGCGATGATACAACGCTTGTTGCTGTACCGTTGCGCCGCAAGATAGGAACCCCCAACCGACGATGTTCCGTGCGTTGTCGCGTTGTCGCAGATCTCACCGATGGTCCACGTGAAAGCATCTGCAAGTGGCGCCAGAGAGCCTTCGAAGTGAGCCAGATAGAGGTCTTCGAGTGTCCGTTCGAGTTCTGTGACATCGGTTGGGTTACGCAGCCGGGTCACGGGGATCAGGACTTTGCTGCTGCCGGGTGCATCGATGGTCTCGAGGTCCGAAGCACAGCTGGGCGGCAAGTCCGTAGCCAGATGCATCCATTCCAAATAGCTGCGCGCAGCAGCATCACGGGGGGAAACGATCTCGACTTTGCGTCCTCCCGCGCTGCTCAGATCGATGAGCGCGCGCATACGAATGAGCGACATTGGATCGACGAATTTGGCATCTCTGAGATCGAGCACGATCTCGGTCTGGCAATCGTCGTGCAGAGCAATTGCTTCCCCCCAACGACGATTTACGCCCCCATCCACGGGCAGATATACCAATAATTTTGACATTTCGTACACGCTATCCGCAATTGAGACGCACCGCTTTGTCGCAGACATCGCATCTTGTCCGTTTGAGCGCTAGGCTCGTTCTCTCTCAGTACAACGCCGACCCGCCGAATACACTCCGTCACGCACCGGCTGGCGTCCAGGCGAGCTAGTGCCCGGCCAGCGCCTTGAGTTCTGACAGATCCACCGCGTTCGCGGGCGCCGTGATCGTGACCGGCTGATTCCAGTCGCTGAAGACGATCCTGCCGTTTTCCGAGCCGCCCTTGGTGATCGCCACCGGATAGGGCTTGCCGCTCGTGGCCACGTACAGCGTGCCGGTCTTGTTGGTGTCGGTGACGGCGATCACCTGCTGTCCGTTGACGGTGCTTGTCGCGCCTTTCGTCAACGTTCCATGAGCGGCAAGCGTGGTGTCGATCAGCTGACGCATGTTGCCGAGCGAGTTGAACGAGGCAAATTCGCCGCTCGTCGCCGAGGCCTTCAGCCACTTGCCGTCGAGCAGTTGCGCCGCTGCGGCCCCGCCGAGGCTGCGATAGAAGGCCGGGCTGCCGCTGATATAGGCCGTCCCCCCGACCAGGATCAGCTTGAAGCTGGCTCCGTTCTCGGAAATTTCGCCGCGCGCCCCCTTGCCGGCCGCGAGGCTCAGATCGATCGTGACGGGCGTGGCGCCGGTCTTGATCGACCCCGATACGTGAACGGAGCTGGCGCTGTCTGCCGCGGCCTTGCTTTCAGTGAGGATCTCAGTCGCGCTCTTGGAGGCGATGTTGTTGCTGCTCGAGGAGCTGCCGCAGCCGGCGAGCGCCCCGAGCGCGAGGACGAGCACAGAGCCCGTCGTGGGAAGAAGCCGCAAGCGCACGATGCGGCATCCTAGCGACTGTTACAGACGGCGGCTGGGAGCGCGTTTCAAAGGCCGCGGCACCGTCGGAGGGAAGTACCACGGATTTGGGACACGTCCTAGAGGATCGCCAAATAGCGGTCGAGCTCCCACTGCGTGACCTGCACTCGGTAGTCCTCCCACTCCTGGCGCTTGATCTCGATGTAGCGGTTGAAAGTGTGCTCGCCCAGCGTGCGCAGCATCAGCTCCGACTCCGCCGTGATCTCGATCGCCTCGCCGAGCGACTCCGGCAGCTGCTCGATGCCGAGGCGTCTGCGCTCCTCGGCGGTCAGGTGGTAGAGGTTCTTCTCCATCGGGTCGGGCAGCTCATAGCCCTTCTCGATCCCCTCGAGCCCCGCCTGCAAGAGCACAGCGAAGGTCAGGTATGGGTTGCAGGCCGGGTCGGGACAGCGCAGCTCCATACGCGTGGCCTGCTCCTTGCCGGGGTGGTACAGCGGCACGCGCACCAGCGCCGAGCGGTTGCGTCGCGACCAGGCGGCGTAGACCGGCGCCTCGTATCCGGGCACGAGCCGCTTGTATGAGTTGACCCACTGAGCGAAGATCGAGCAGATCTCGCGTGCGTGCTTGAGCTGACCGGCGATGAAGGCCTTGCCGACGTCGGAGAGGAAGTACTGGTCCTCAGCGTCGTAGAACGCGTTCCTGCCGTCCGCGAAGAGCGACTGGTGCGTATGCATCCCAGAGCCGTTCTCGCCGAACAGCGGCTTGGGCATGAACGTCGCGTGCCACCCGTACTTGACCGCGTACTCCTTGACGGTGATGCGGTAGGTCATGCAGTCGTCGGCCATCTTCAGCGCCGGCGCGTAGCGCATGTCGATCTCGTGCTGAGAGGGGCCGACCTCGTGGTGGGTGTACTCGACGTGGATGCCGAGCTGCTCCAGCGCAAGCACCGTCTCACGGCGAACGTCGGTGCCGGCGTCGAGCGTCGTCAGGTCGAAGTAGCCGCCTTCGTCGAGTACTTCGGTGGTCTTGCTGTCTTTGAACAGGAAGTACTCGAGCTCGGGACCGACGTTGAAGGTGTCGAAGCCCATCCCCTGCGCACGCTGCAGCGCACGACGCAACACATGCCGAGGATCGCCCTCATACGGCGTGCGCTCGGGCGTGAGCACGTCGCAGAACATCCTCCCCACCCCCTGCTCTTCAGGACGCCACGGCAGCACGGCAAAGGTGCTGGGATCGGGCAGCGCGATCATGTCGGACTCCTCGATCGCGTTGAAACCGGTGATCGAGGAGCCGTCGAAGCCCATGCCGGCCTCGAAGGCGTCGTCGAGCTCCTCGACGTTGATCGAGAACGACTTGAGCTGACCGAGGATGTCGGTGAACCAGAAGCGGATGAAGCGGATGTCGCGCTCTGCGACGAGCGCCTTTACGTCGTCGCGGCTCTTGGGCTGCTCGATCTCGGTCATCAGTGGCGCAGCGTAGTGGATGGGACCACGGTCCGCCTTGGACGATTGGCCAAGAAGGTCTTTTCAAAATGACCTACACGCCCGATACCCCCTTGGTGTGGCGTGGGGGTATTTATTTTGGTACCTAATCTTTTATCTAAGCCTTCACAAAGGGGGTGTTGGGCGAGATCATTCAAAACATGAGTCATACACCCGGCTTGCATGACCCCAATGAACGCCCCGCCGCCGAGCTCATTTTGAAAGACGTTTCTAAAAAGAAGTGGCTAGTGGGCGCTGAGGATCGCTACCGCGACCAAAAGGAACCCGAGCGCGACCGCCCAGGCGGCGATCATGTCGGGGCGTGGACCCACCCGCTGCGCCGCGCGAAGCCGTGGACGCCGGCGCGAGTCGCGCGGCGGAGGCGCTGCTCGCTCGACGAGCATCAAGCGCTGACCAGGACGGATTTCGCGCACGCCACGACGTATCGCGGGAGCCGCGCTCCTGCCCGCGACGGTGACCGCACGCCGCTCGCCATCCCTGCGGCGCTCGATCCGCTCGCGCACATCCTCGACGTCGGCCCACCAAGCACGGGCCTCAGAAGCTCGTGGCATCGGCGGCGATGCTAACAGCGGCCCCGGCGACTGCGAGAGCCACCGGAATCGAGCTCACCGACTTTGCGAGAAGCTTCTGATGCCAGGCGATGCTAGTGCCCGGCGACGGCCGCGACGAAGTCCGCTACCGCTTCGGCTTCCTTGCCCTGGTAGAGCTGCGCCGGCATGTTGCCGTTGCCGCGTGCGCGACCTTCGGCGATCGCGTTCAACACCAGCGCCCTGCGACCGGCTTCGGTCGGTATCTCCGAGCCGAGTCTGATGTCGAGATTGGGACCGGTCCGACCCACGGAGTTCGTCCCCGAGAGCGTGTGACAGAACGCACAAGTATCGGAGAAGAGCACACGGCCATGCTGCTCCTGGGCGTTGAGCTTTACCCCACCGGCCGCTTCGCTGGCCTTGTTGTTCCCGTTGTCGGTCAGCACGATCACCGGCACGACCAGCCCGAACGCGAATGCGAGCGCGACACCGAAGAACACGGCCCGCTGGCTCGCCTTCGATTCGGTGCTTTGGGCGTCGCCCTCCCCACCCGACCCGCCTCGCCGCATGGCGACGAAGAACACACCGAGGCCAACCAGGACCCAGAAAGCAATGACTGCGTAGATCATCGGGTCGGCACGATACATGAGCACCCGGCTCGGAGTGCTCCCCACCGCAACCGCGGCCGGAGTTCGATGAGAGCTCTCTTCACATGCCTTTAGGGAAGGCCTAGGTTGGGCGCTACGCTGAAGGCAGGTCTCGAGTCTCGAACAACTGGACGTGCCCACGTGAACATCCTGCGCCGCCTCCCCCTCTCCCGTCTGCTGCTGCTGTGCGGCGTAGTGGTGGCTGTGGGGATCGGCGCGACCGCGCTCGCCCTGGCCGTCGGCACAGGTCCCACGCCACCGGCCAAGCCGCTTGCAGACGCCGTCCATGACGCGCTGTCAGCGCCGAAGGTGGACGGCGTTAGCGCGCGCATCCAGTTCACCAACCACTTGCTGGAAGGCGCCAACCTTGCAAGCAGCGGCGGCGAAGCAGGGCAGATCAGTTCAAGTCCACTGCTCACCGGAGCCGCGGGCCGCCTCTGGATCGGCTCGAACGGACAGGCCCGCCTGGAACTGCAGTCCGAACAAGGCGACACCCAGATCCTGTGGGACGGCAAGACCGCCGAGCTGTACGACGCGTCCACGAACACGCTCTACCGCTACACGCCACAACAGGAAAACGCGTCCGGTACCGCGAGCCACCCAGCGCCCGGATCGGCGTGCCCCCCGACGTGCTCGAGCGGCGCCTCTGACGAAGCCAGCTCGGACAGTTCCTCGGGGGACAGCTCTCATTCTTCGACTGGCACGAACCCGCACGGTACACCCACGGTCAGCGAAATCGAAGAAGGGCTGGCTAAAGCCGGCAAGCACGCCAACATCTCCTCCGCCACTCCAACCGACGTAGCGGGACAGGCCGCTTACACCGTGAGGGTCTCGCCTCGCGAAAACGGCGGCTTGATCGGTGGCGCCGAGCTCTCTTGGGACGCCACCACCGGAGTACCGCTGCGCACCGCCATCTACTCCGTCAACAGCTCCGCCCCGGTGATCGAACTGTCCGCCACCGAAATCTCCTATGGTCCCGTCGAAAGCTCGACACTCGACTTCACTCCGCCCGCGAACGCCAAGGTCGAGGAAGTCACACTCCCGACGAAGCACGACTCGGGCGCCTCCGGGTCGCCCTCGCCAGGCGAAAAGCCGCACGTGAGCACCAGCGGCAAGGGCCTCGGAGCGATCGTGCTGCTCGAAAGCCCGGCCAAGGCCGGCGCGACGGAATCGACATCCTCCGAGCTCGAAGATCTACCGAAGGTGAGCATCGACGGCACGAGCGCCAGCGAGCTGCCAACCCAGCTCGGGACGCTGCTGACCTTCGAGCGCGCGGGCGTGCGCTATCTGCTTGCTGGCTCGGTCACACCGGCATCGATCGAGGCGTTCGCGCGAGGCCTGTGATCACCTGCGGGCGGCGGCGGATCGTCGTTCCTGGCATGACTGACGTCCCGCCCACCCCGCGTGGCGTGCTTGGCACGCGAGCGACCGAGGACGCCGCCAGGGGCGACGAGGCGCCGCCGCCCGTCAAGGCTCGCGGCCTGGTCAAGCGCTACAACGACGTGCTGGCGGTCGACCGCATCGACCTGAACGTGCAGGCGGGCGACGTGTACGGGTTTCTCGGCCCCAACGGCGCGGGCAAGACAACGACGCTGCGCATGGCGCTCGGCCTGATCGCGCCAAGCGCCGGTGTGGTCGAGCTGTTCGGGCGCGACCCGATGCGCGAGGGCGCACGGGCGCTCGAGGGCGTCGCCGGCTTCGTCGAGGCGCCGCGCTTCTACCCGTACATGACCGGTCGCAAGAACCTGCAGCTGCTCGCGGCACTGGACGGCGACGGTGCAAGCGAGCGCGTCGAGGAGGTACTCGAGGTCGTCGAGCTCGAGCCGCGAGGCAAGCACAAGGTGGGCGGCTACTCGCACGGCATGCGCCAGCGCCTGGGAATCGCCGCAGCGCTGCTGCGGCGCCCGCGCCTGTTGATCCTCGACGAGCCCGCCACGGGCCTCGACCCTGCCGGGATGCGTGACATGCGCGCGTTGATCCGCCGCCTCGCCGGGGAAGGCATAACGGTGCTGCTCTCGAGCCACCAGCTGCCGGAGGTGCAGGAACTGTGCGATCGCGTGGCGATCGTCGACCGCGGGAAAGTCGTCTACGAGGGCGCTCTGGCCGATCTGCGCCGTCAGGGCGGAGCGGGCTACAGGCTGCGCACGACCGACGAAGCACGCGCGCTCGGCGTCGTGCGCGAGCAGCCTGGCGTTGCGCACACGGTGGCGGGCGAGCACGGTCTGAGCTTCCAGGCCGACGAGCAGCGCGTGGGCGCGCTTTCGCTGGCGCTCGGACAGGCCGGCGTCGGCATCCTCGCGCTCACACCAGAGCTGGCAACGCTCGAGGACCTGTTCTTCCGGCTGACCGAGAACGGCGACGGCGGAGACGAAGACACGCCGTCAGATGCGCATGAGGACGGTCAGGGCGCGGGCGTCACGGCTCAAGTGCTCTCCCGCGGAATTGCGAACGGGCCATGAGCAGCGTCGCAGCCTCCCCTCCACTGCCGGCGACTTCCGCAACGACCCGCGCACGCCGTCCTTCGACGCTCGTCATCTACCGCTGGGAGCTGCGCAAGCTCGTCTCCCAGAAGCGAACCTACCTTGGGCTCGGCTTGGCTGTGCTGCTGCCGCTGATCTTCGTGGTCGTGCAGAACCTGCACCAGCATCACGGCCACGGCCACGGCGGCGAAAGCATCATCGCCACTCAGATCACGCAGTCTGGCTTGGCGACCCCTGTGCTGATGCTCGAGTTCCAGGCCTATTTCATGCTGCCGCTGATCGCCGCGCTCGTGGCCGGCGACATCGTCGCCGCCGAGGACGGCAACGGCACGCTGAAGACGATCCTCACGCGCTCGGTCGAGCGCGGTCAGGTGTTCGCGGCCAAGGCGCTCGTCGCGCTGAGCTACGGCGCGCTCGCCGTCTTCCTCTCGGCAGCGGTGGCCACCATCGCCGGCGTCGCCTCGTGGGGCTTTCACCCGATCGTCACCCTCTCCGGAAGCGTCGTCTCTGCCGCCGAAGGGCTGCTGCTCGTATTCGCCGCCAACGGCTGCTACCTGATTCCGCTGTTCGCAGTGGCCAGCATCGGGGTGCTGCTGTCGACGGCAACGCGCAACAGCACCGCGGCAGTGGTCGGCACGATCGGCTTTGTGATCCTGCTGTACATCGTGGCCGGCATACCGGGCCTCGAAGGCATCAAGCCCTACCTGCTCACCGAACAGTTCCAGGGCTGGCACGGCCTGTTGCGCACTCCGACCGACTGGGCGCCGGTCACGCATTCGTTGTGGGTCTGCGCGCTGTATGCGCTACCGGCGCTGATCGCCGGATACCTGGTGTTCCTGCGCCGGGATGTTGCGGGAGGATAAGACACACAACCTTCCGGAGTTCCTGGGCTATCGGCCATCGTGTTTCAGCGCGAACCGGCGGGCGGCGGGATCTCCAGGTCGCGGCATATCTTGCGCGCAAGCGGCCAAGCGATCTCGCGGTGACGCGGCAGAGCTGTGGAGCGCTCTGGGTCGATGCCCCAGTAGCTGTGGCGGGCACCCTCGCGCAGCGGTCCGGCACCGTGCTCGCGCAGGTGACGTTCAAGGTCGCGACGCTTCACGCGGCGATTGTCAACTGCAGCGGCTCACTGTCGGACGCAGGCTCTGAGAGAGCGTGCTCGCCGAAGCGCAGCTCAAGGATGCCGTGCAGCGCGTCGATCACGTTCTCGCGCGCCTCTGCGCGGTTGCGGCCCTGGCTGTTGGCGCCGGGGACCTCGGGAATCGACGCGACAATCCAGCCATCGCCGCCATCCTCATAGACGATCGTCAAATGCAGTATCTCACTCATGCTCAGCACGGTAACCCGTTTAGTCGCTAAACGCCACCGTCTGATGTCGTACACGGCCTCTGATAGGTAGCCCTCAGCTCACTTCGACTGGCAGCTCCACCGCCCCAACCTCGACCTCGCCCAACAGGCGCCGGGCTTCCTTGGGGTCGATCAGGCCGGCGCCGAGCCGCCCGGTCGACTCCGCGCCGCAGGCTACGCCGAAGCGCAGACATTGATCTGGCGCGCGCCCCTCGTAACGTGCGGCCACGTAGCCGGCAAGGAAGGCGTCGCCCGAGCCGCGCTTGGCGACCGGCTCCCGTGGCGCCGTCTGGGCGCGACGCAAGCACGATTTCCCGTCCACCAGCACGTCGGCGACACAGCCGTCGCCCATCGTCATGATCGCCTCGTGCGGTCCCAGCGCGACGATCTCGCGCACAGCGAGCAGCCTTTCCTCCTCGGAGGCGAACTCGTGGCCGACCAGCTCCTCGGCCTCGAGGATGTTCGGGGAGACGACGTCGGGCTCTGCACGGACCGCGTGCAGCAGCGCGTCGCCGTCGGTGTCGATCACCGTGGTGACGCCCACTTTCTGCAGATCGCGGATCAACTCGGCGTAGATCTCCGAGGAGACGCCCCGCGGCAGCGATCCGGCCAGCACCACGATCGCGGCGCCACGCGCGAGGTAGAGCAGCTTGTCGCGGAACAGCTCGACCTCCTGCTCCGATACGGCGGGACCGCGTTCGTTGACCTCGGTCTGCTCGCCGTTGGTGGGGTCGAGCACCGAGGTGTTGGTACGCGACTCGTCGCGGATACGCACGAAGTCGTTGAGGATCGCCTCCTCGGTGAGCTGCTCGACGATGTGCGTACCGGTCGCGCCACCGGCCAGGCCGGTGGCGATCACGGGCTGCCCGAGCGCCTTCAGTGCACGAGCGATGTTGACGCCCTTGCCGCCGGCCATCGTGCGCTGCTCGACGGTGCGATGGCGCCGCCCGAGGCGGAAGTTGGGCACCGACAGCGACTTGTCGATAGCCGCGTTGAGCGTGACCGTGATGATCATCTGGTGCTCTTCATCCGCCTTCTCGCGCGGAGCGGACCGGATGGCCGCCTACACGCCCTGCAGAGGCTAGCGGACGGGCCGCGACAAAGCAGAAAACCTGGATAAATTCCTGCGTAACGGGCGCCGCCCGGCGTTAGCCGTTCGCGTCAGTCGGACGATTCGTCCGCCGGGACGAGATCCGCCAGCCCAATCGTCAAGCCCCCGAAAGCCTCCAGGCCAGCTCGCGCAGACGCTCGGCCTCGGCGCGAGCAGACTCGGCCGGGTCGCCTCCGGTGCTGCGAAAGGCATCGACGATCGAGCGCGAGGCGCTGACCAAACCCGCCGCGCGACCGGGCGCGAAGGCTGGAGCCAGATCCTCGACGCGCCCGCCCTGCGCGCCAACGCCTGGCAGTAGGAACACGGCATGAGGCATCAACTCGCGTGCGCGGGCCAAGTGCTCGGGCACGGTGGCCCCGACAACGGCCCCCACATCGCTGATACCCGACTCGCCGACAGCGTCGCTCCCCAACTCCTCGACGAGCATCGCGATCCGCTCCCAGACACGCTCGCCCCCGGCGAGCTCGAGGTCCTCGATGTCGGCGGCGCCTGGGTTCGAGGTGCGTACCAGCACGAGCACGCCGGCCGCGTTGCCGTTGAGGGCGGCTGCCGCACGCGCCGTGGAGATGAATGGCGTGAGCGCATCCGAGCCCATCAGCGGGTTGACCGTGACGAGGTCGACGCCCAGCCCTTCGACGCTGCCGAAAGGCGTGTCGCTGGCCCCCAGAAGCGCCCGTGCGTAGGCGCCGGCACTCACATCGATGTCGCCACGCTTGCCGTCCGCGATCACGAGCAGACCCTCCGCCTGGGCATGGCGCACCACCGCGGTGAGCAGCGTCCAGCCAACGTCGCCCAGCACCTCGAAGCGAGCCAGTTGCGGCTTGACCGCGACACAGGCATCGCCGACCGCATCGATCAGCGCGCGACAGTGGTTGAGCATCGCCATCCCGGCCCGTTGCACCGGCAGGACGTCCGCGTCGTCGCGAACGCGCTCGACGGCAGCCGGCCACAGGCCCATCGGATCGGGGTCGAGGCCGAGCACGATTTGCGACTCGCGCTGCGCAACCAGTGCGGCGAGCCTGTCGCCAAAGTTGCCGGGCCCGTCGCCTGAGCTCGGCAACCGATCCCCGAGGTCGGCACTTGGAGCGGGCGGACGAGCAGACGGGGACACGACACGTAAGAATACGCGGACAGATGGACCTCGCCCGCGTCTCCTGGATCGTGACCGTGCTCGTGGCGCTGCTGACGGCGGCGTTGCTGCTGCTGTCCGACTACACCGGCTACGCGGCGCTCAGCATCGCGGTGGCGGCTTCAGCGGCGATCAACCTGCTTTGAGCTGCTGAGCCGGACCTCGCGGCGAAGACTCCGCGACGATCAACCTGCTGTGAGCCACTGCTGCAGTGCGCGCAGAGCGCGGCCACGGTGGCTGATGGCGTCCTTGCGCTCGTCGCTGAGCTCGGCCATCGTCACACCCCCTGGCTCGTCATCCGGCAAGAACGCCGGGTCATAGCCGAAGCCGCGTTCGCCGCGGGGATGCTCGGCCAGCCTGCCCGTGCAGCGCTCCTCGAATACACGCTCGAGGCCGCGCACCGGATCGACGTAGGCGAGCGCGCACACGTAGGCGAGCGGGCTGCCGGCAGGCGCCTCACGCAGAAGCTTGGCTAGGTTCTGCTCGTCGCTCGAGTCCTCTCCCGCGTAGCGGGCGGAGCGCACCCCAGGCGCGCCGCCGAGCGCTTGCGCTTCGATGCCGGAATCGTCGGCAATGCTGACTCTGCCGGTGGCGGCCGCGGCGGCTCGCGCCTTGCCGAGCGCGTTCTCCCGGAAGGTATCGCCATCCTCCGGCGGCAGGATCACCTCATCCGGCAGCGCGTCGACCTCGAAGTCGCCGAGCAGCCGTGCGAACTCGCGGCGCTTGTGCTCGTTACGGGTGGACAGCAAAAGCCGCGGGGCGCCCGATACGCGTTCGCCACCGAGGGTATCGTCGTGTTGAGCCATCACGTCTGCCTCAGACGGCGGCGAGAACCTGCTCCTGTACGGTGCGCAGCTGGTCGATCCCATCGGCGGCGAGCGCCAACAGCTCGTCGAGCGAGGCACGCGACAGCGGCGTGCGCTCGGCGGTCGCCTGCACCTCGACCAGGCCGCCTTCGCCTGTCATGACGACGTTGGCATCGACCTCTGCATTGGAGTCCTCGCCGTAGTCGAGATCGAGCAGGGCGGCGCCGCCGACGATCCCGCAGGAGACGGCGGCGATCGAGCCGGTGAGCGGCGAGCGCTCGATGCGCTCCTTGCTCTGCAATCGCTTACAGGCAAGTGCTAGAGCGACGTAGGCACCGGTGATCGAGGCGCAACGGGTGCCGCCGTCGGCCTGCAGCACGTCGCAGTCGAGGTAGATGGTGCGTTCGCCGAGCGCGTTCAGATCGATGACGACGCGCAGCGAGCGGCCGATCAGACGCTGGATCTCCACCGAGCGGCCGTCGAGACGGCCCTTGGAGATGTCGCGCGCCTTGCGATCGCCGGTGGATGCAGGCAGCATGCCGTACTCGGCCGTCAGCCAGCCACGGCCCTTGCCGGTCATCCAACGCGGTACGCCCTCCTGCGCGGAGGCTGTGCAGATGACGCGCGTCTCGCCCATCGAGATCAGCGCCGAGCCGGTCGCGGTGCGCACGAACCCGGGCTCGATTTCCACGGGGCGCAGCTGACCTGCCGTACGCCCATAGCTGCGTTTGCGCGTGGGACTTTCGGCCCCGTGGCCGTCTGCTCCGTGACCGCTCCCAAAAGCCGACCCTGCAGGTGGCTGTCCCACAGCCTCGACCGGTTGCCGATCGTCGCTCATGCCAACGCCCCAACGCTGTGCAGGTCGACGTGCTCGACCTCGCCGAGCGGCATCTGCAGAAAGCGTGTGCCAAGGTCTCTGAAGGCGGGGACATCGCCGGTGCAGAGGAAACGATAGTCGCCCTCGCCCTGCGTACGAGGGTTGCCCAGGTTCCGCGTCGACAGTGCGTGCTCGACTTGGCGGGCAAGCGCCCCACCTGAGCTGACGAGCCGCACGCCGGGACCGAGCATGCGCTGGAGCATCGGGCTGATGAGCGGGTAATGCGTGCAGCCGAGGATGACCGTGTCGACCTCGGCCGCACGCAGCGGAGCGCAGGCCTCGCGCACCTGCTCGACCGCGCTCTCGTCGAACTGCCTGCCGGCCTGGATGATCGAGGCCAGCGTCGGACAGGCGACCGCGTGCAATGTGACATGTGTGTCGATCGCCCCGACCGCGCGTTCGTAGCTGCCGCTGGCCACCGTGGTGGGTGTGGCGAGCAGACCGATGCGCCCGCTGCGCGTGACGGCCACGGCCTGCGAGGCCTCCGGGCGCACGACGCCGAGCACGTCGATGCCCAGGGTCGTCTCCATCATGCGCCGCTCGAGGATCGGCAAAGCGGCGGCGGTGGCGGAGTTGCAGGCGATCACGAGCAGCTTGGCGTGGCGACGCAAGAGCTCCTCGGCGATCTCCGAGGCGAAGCGCGCCAGTTCCTCTGGCGAGCGTTCGCCGTAGGGGAAGCGCGCCGTGTCTCCCAGGTAGACGAAGTCCTCGTGCGGCAGCTGCACCAGCAGCTCGTGCAAAACGGTGAGCCCGCCCACACCGGAATCGAACACGCCGATCGGCCGGGCACGCGGGTCGCTGACGGTGCTCGTCACGCGACCATCATTCCAGAGCGCTACCGTCGGGTCCTGTGTCAGAGCAGATCGAGGGATCGGCGGACTCACACGCGGGGGGTTTGCGCGCGCTCGTGCTGTCGAACATGCGTCCCGATGGGCGCCATCCGGAGCGCGGCCGCTTCGTGCGCGATCAGGTGGGTGCGCTGCGTGGGCTGGGAGGGTGGCAGGTCGAGCTGTACGAGTTCGCGCCGGGCGCCGGCGCTCTGGCACGTGCGACACGCGACCTACGCACACGCTATGCGGGCGAGCGCTTCGACGTGGTGCACGCCCACTTCGGCCTGACGGCCTGGGCGGCGCTGGCGGTGAAGGCGCACGGACGTGCGCTGACGGTGCACGGTACCGACGTCCGTCATCCACGCACGCGGCTGGCCACGCGCGCCGTGCTGCCCAGCGTCGACCTGCTCGCAGCGGTCTCGCAGGCGCTCGTCGAGGAGCTACCCGGTCGCAGGGCGCGCGCCCGCGCGCAAGTGCTGCCCTGCGGCGTGGACATGGAACGTTTTACGAGCATGCCCCGCGCGCGCGCGCGGGGCATGCTCGATTTGGAAGCACAAACTCCCTACCTGCTGTTCCCCGCCGACCCGAGCCGCCCGGAGAAGCGCTATGACCATGCCCAGGCACTCGCCGAGGCGGCCAAAGCCCGATTGCTCACGCTCGGCGGCGTGGACCCGGAGCGCGTGCCCCTATACGTGAACGCAGCGAACGTCGTGGTCGTGCCCTCGGAGCGGGAGGGGTTCGGGCTGGCGGTGCTCGAGGCGCTGGCGTGCGACGTGCCGGTGCTGGCAACGCCCGTCGGTATCCACGTACAGGCGCTCGACGGCGTGGCGGGGACACTTTGCGCACCGTTCGAGCTCGAGCGCTGGGGGGCTGCGCTGGCGCAACACTTGGCCACCGAGGAGCCGCGGGTAGCCGGTCGCGCCCACGCAGAGCGCTTCTCGGCGCGACGGATGGCCGAGCGGGTGGCAGCGGCATGGCGCTCACTCGTCGCGGAGGCCGGATAGCATGGGAGTCGTGGCAGGAGCGGACGAAGCTGAGCAGACGCCGCAGGCAGCTGCTCGGACACCACAGACCGCCGCGCAGACAGCGCAGCCCCCCGAGCAGGCACCAGGGGCTGCCCAAAGCGCTGCGCTGACGGCGGAGCAGGCCTCGGCGGCTGCCAATCACGCTGCGCAGAGCTCCGGGCAGCAGACGTCGGAGGCCGAGCCGCCTGTCGAACAGGCGCCGCCGGCGCCCGGCTTCGGCGAGCGCGGACGTATGCGTCGTCGCGCCCGCTTCCTGCGCAAGGCGCGCGAGCTTGCCTACCGCGATCTCGGTGGGCTCGTGTTCGATTTGCACCGCTTCGGCCAGCGCAACGACCCGTTGGTGCTCGCCAAGCTTGCGACGCTACGCGAGATCGACACCGAATTGCGCGGACTCGAAGACGGCTTGCACGATCATCGGCCGGTGACGGTGCTGCGCGAAGTTGGGATTGCCGCCTGCCCGCGCTGCGCCGCGATTCACGGCAGCGACGACCGCTTCTGCCCCGGCTGCGGGCTGGCGTTCGATGCCAACGCGGACCGTCCGATCTCTACCGCGCCGGTGGCCCCCCAGATACAGGCGGCGCCCGCTCCTGCGCAGGCCCCGCTCGCCACGCCACCAGCCACGACCATTCCGGCGTCGGCTGCAGCTTCGGCCCCAGCCCCGGTCACAGCACCAGCCCCTACTCCTACTCCAGCAATGCCCTCGACACCTCCGCTGAAGCCGACAGCCCCACCGGTCGCAGCCAGACCAACCGGCAATCCCCCCGCGACCGTCGTCAAAACCTCCTCCCCGCCGGCCGAGACCAAACCTGCTTCGCCGCCTGCTTCGGAGCCCAAAGCCCCGGAGCAAGCACAGGAGGACGAACCGACGCAGATTTTGCGCCCGCCAGCTGGGGACGCGAGTCCGTGAGCGCTCAGGCGCCGGCTGCCGCCCAGGTCGAAACTTTGCCGCGCGAACTCTGTCCCCTCTGCCAGACCCCGTTGAGACCCGATCAGAATTGGTGCCTGCGCTGCGGGGCCGCCGCGCGCACGCGCCTGGCGGCACAGCCGAAATGGAAGGCACTCGTGGTGGCCTTGCTGCTCGTTGTGGTGCTGTCGCTGGGGGTACTCGCGGCGGCGCTGGTGAAGCTCGCCGGATGAGTTCTGCCGCCTCGGTGGGCGCACGACACGGCGACGTCGATGTCGCGGTGGTTGGAGCCGGTGCGGCTGGGCTGTATGCGGCGCTGTGCGCGGCCAACGAGGGTGCCACCGTCGCGCTGCTGTCGGCGATGCCACTTGCCCAGACCGCCAGCTACTGGGCGCAAGGCGGGCTTGCGGCGGTGCTCGCGACCGACGACAGCTTCGAGTTGCACCTGAGCGACACCGAGCGGGCTGGGCGCGGGGCGGTGCGCGGCTCGGCTGCCGAGGTACTCGTCAGCGAGGCGCCCGAGCGGGTGCGCGATCTGGAGCGGCTCGGCTTTCACTTCGACGCGGATCGCCACGGGCGCTTGGCGCTCGGGTTGGAGGGCGGACACTCGGTACGCCGAATCGTGCACGCCGGCGGCAGCGCAACCGGGAGGCGGCTGTTGCGCGAGCTCTCGGCGCTGGTCGTGGGGCACCCGCGCGTGCGTGTCATCGAGGGGGCGCGCGTGAGCCGCCTGCTTTGCGAGGGCGGGCGCTGCATAGGCGTCGTATGCCAGGCCGGCGAGGATCCAGGCGATCGCCACGCACTCGGGCGCATCGTCACAGCGCGGGCTACCGTGCTGAGCACCGGCGGCGCCGCTGCCCTGTGGGCACGCACGACCAATCCGCCGGGCTCGATCGGCCAGGGGCTCTTGCTCGCGCACTCCGCCGGGGCGACATTGGCGGACCTCGAGTTCGTGCAGTTCCATCCAACCGCCGTAATCGGCCTGGAGGGCAGGGAAGGCTTTTTGATCACCGAGGCGATCCGCGGCGAGGGTGCCACGCTGCTCGATCGCGACGGGCAGCGCTTCGTCGACGAGCTGGCGCCGCGCGACGAGGTCTCGCGTGCGATCCAAAACCGTTTGCGCGAGAGCGGGGAGCGTTCGGTCAGCCTCGACATGCGCGCGATCGATCCGGCCCTCTTTCCCAATGTGGTGGGTGCGTTGCGCGAGGCAGGGCTCGACCCGATGCGCGAGTTGGTACCGGTGGCGCCTGCCGCGCACTACACCATTGGAGGGATCGTCACCGACCTGCATGCGCGCTCCGCCGTAGCCGGGCTGTATGCGGTCGGCGAGACGGCCTGCACCGGCCTGCACGGAGCCAACCGGCTGGCGTCGAACTCATTGAGCGAGTGTTTCGTATTCGGCCGCCGCGCGGCGCTGGCGGCACTCGAGGAGCCCGCGCTCGGCGACGGCGCCGCGGAAGTCAGCCAGGCCGCGATCGACGCCGGCGCTTCTACGCCGACGATGGGCGCGAGCGTAGATTGGAGATCGGAGAGATCTTCCGAGGACCAGCAGGACATCAGACTGGCGTTGTGGCGACACGCAGGGATCGAGCGCTCAGCTGACGGATTGACTGAACTTCTCGACAATCAGCACCCACTGGCACGGCTGATCGCGCGCTCGGCGCTGATGCGGGAGGAGAGTCGCGGCACGCACACGCGCAGCGATTATTTGGAGTGCGATACGCGCCTCGACGGTAAGCACGTGGTGGTGCAAAGTGGTGGCGAGCTGGAGCTCAACTGGCAGGATTGGCGCTAGTCGCAGGCTCCAAACTGGAGCCCAAGCTGGCGCTGGCGGGCTCCCGCACACAACCACGACCGACAAGATCGCCGCCTTGGGCGTTACCGGCTGACCCCTGATACGCCGCAAAACGGGGATACGCATCCCCAAAAAACGCGCAACGGGCGAAAAGCTAACCCGAGCTTAATCAATTACTTCTGTGCCGCTTAGGAACAGCTTGGATACTCAACAAAGTCCGGTCCGTTTGTCATGGACCCGTGTTGAAGAGAGCAGAACTATGTATCAGTTCAGCCGAGCCATATACAGGGAGTTGGCGCCGTATATAACGGAGTCCAGGCCCGACGCCGGGTCCGCTTCCAACCACAAGCACGTGCTTGACGCGTGTGAGTCGGCCGTCGAGCGGCTTGCAACCGACCGCCATTACTTCGCCAAGCCCGCTCGCACGCTGTTCTATGACATCAGGACCTACTTCCCGATGAGCGCGCAGGAGCGCGTACTGCAGACCGTTTGCCGCTATGTCGGGCTTGCCCAGCGCTTCCTTGCCGAGAACCCGTTGGAGGCACACGCGGCCGTGACCGACGAGCCACCCACCTGCCGTGCCACCACACGCAAGGGCTCGACCTGCCAGCGCGTGCCGTTGCCGCACAACGGATACTGCCCCTCGCACCAGCACCTGGCCGACACCGAGCACAGCGAGCGCCTCGCCGCGGCTTGAGACGTTCTGAGTAGCCTTCCCGGGCATGCTGCTCGGGGTAGATGTGGGTGGGACGTTCACCGACGCGGTGCTCGTCGGCGACGACGGGGCCGTCCACACCGCCAAGGCGCCGAGCACGCCCGGCGCGCAGGAGCAAGGCGTGATGGTCGCCATCGCCGCAGTGCTCGCCCGCGCAGGCATCGAGCCTGGTCAGACCCAGCGCTTCGCCCACGGCATGACAGTCGCGACGAACGCCCTGCTTGAAGCGGAAGCCCACCCGCCCGCGCGCACGGCGCTGATCGCGACCGAAGGGTTCACAGACATCGTCGAGCTTGGCCGCCAGGCCCGCCCAAGCCTGTATCGCCTGTGTGAGGCAGGGCCACGGCCGCTTGTGCCGCCGCACCTGCGCTTCGGAGCTCCCGAGCGGATGGGGACCGACGGACCACTACGCGCGCTCGACCTCGACGCCACCGAGACGCTGCTGGAGCGGCTTGCGGCCGGCCGGCCCGAAGCCGTGGCGGTCGTGCTGCTGCACTCCTACGCCCATCCCGAGCACGAGCGCAAGCTCGGCGAGTTGATCTCCACATGCCTGCCCGAGGCGCATCTGTCGCTCTCGCACGAGCTTGTCGGCACTTTCAGAGAGTACGAGCGTGCAAGCACCACCGAGGTCGATGCGGCGCTCTCCCCCCTGCTCGCCTCCTACCTGCGCAAACTTGGCGAGCTTGCCGCCGAGCAGCACTTGCCCGCAGTCCAGGTGATGCAGTCCTCGGGCGGACTCACCGATGCGCGAAGAGCCGCCGCCCATGCAGCACTGACGGTGCTCTCAGGCCCAGCCGGCGGCGTCGGCGGGGCACTGCTGCTCAGTCAGGCGGCCGGCGAGCGCGACGTGCTGTGCTTCGACATGGGCGGCACCTCGTGCGACGTGTGCGCGATCGACGAAGCGCGAGTGGCCGAGACGGCTCAGCGCAGCGTTGGCGGGCGCCCGCTCGCCCTGCCCGCGCTCGACATCCACACGGTGGGTGCTGGGGGTGGCTCGATCGCCTGGCGCGACGCGGGCGGGGCGCTGCGCGTCGGCCCGGAGTCGGCGGGGGCCGATCCGGGGCCCGCTTGCTATGGGCTCGGTGGGACGAGCGCAACGGTGACCGACGCCAACCTCGTGCTGGGCAGGCTGCCCGACGACGCGCCACTGGCCGGCGGCTTGCGTCTCGATCGGATGGCGGCCGAGCGCGCTGTGGGAGCTTTGGCGGACGAGCTGGGGCTCGATCCGCTCGCCTGTGCCGAGGGGATCGTCCGAGTCGCCGAGACGGAGATGGGGCGGGCACTGGCGGTGATGACCGTGGAGCGCGGGATCGATCCGCGCCGCTTTGCGCTGATGTCGTTCGGGGGCGCTGGACCGCTGCACGCCGCCTCGATGGCCGGCGAGTTCGGGATCGAGCGCGTGCTGTGCCCACGCGCCTGTGGCGTGCTGAGCGCGCTCGGTCTGGCCGCCGCGGCGCCCCGACGCGATGCGTCGAGCACGGTCATGCTCAGTGGCGCAAGCTTGACGGGCGAGAACATCGCCGAGACGCTGGACGCACTGATCGCGCGCGCCTCAGGCGAGCTCGACGGGCCGGCCGAGCACATCGTGCTGCGCTACGAGCTGCGATATCTGGGGCAGTCGTTCGAGCTGACGGTGGAGGAGGAGATCGATCCCACGGGTGGTTTTGGAGCAGAGGCCGTTCCTACTGCCGAGAACCCGAGCGTCCACTCCCACGCGTTGTGCGATCCCCTGCGCTTGCGCGAAGCCTTCGAAGCCGAGCACGAGCAGCGCTATGGCTATCGCGACGCGGACGCGGAGGTCGAGTTGGTGAACGTGCGTGTGTCGGCGATCGGGTCGCGGCCCGCGCTGCGACTGAGCGTTGCCACCGATGAGCAACCGGCGCGCGAGAGCAAGCAGGTGGTATTCGACGGGGAGTGGATGGAGGCGGAGCTGTGGCGGGGAGAGCTGCCCGTCGGCACACAGGTGCGTGGGCCTGCTCTGTGTGCGATGCCCGAGTCCACGCTGCTCGTCCCGCCCGGTTGGAGCGGCACGGTGGACGAGCATGGGACGGTCGCGCTCGAAAGGGTTGCGCCGGAGCGAGGTCCGAGCAAACGCGCGCGAAGCTCGGAGCGGAGCGCTTGAGCTCGCTCGACCCGATCGAGCTGCAGGTGATCCTCGGTGCGCTCAGGGCCGCCTGTGAGGAGATGGGAGCTGCGCTCGTGCGCTCGGCGCACTCGGCCAACATCAAGGAGCGTCGCGACGCTTCGACTGCGTTGTTCGACCGCCATGGCGAGATGGTGATGCAGGCCGAGCACATTCCCGTGCACCTCGGCTCGATGCCTGCCGCGGTGCTTGCGGTGCTCGAGCGCGAGCAGCGACCCGGCGTGTCGTGGGTGCTGAACGATCCGTTCGAAGGCGGCACACACCTGCCGGACATCACGGTTGTGACTCCCGTTTTTGCCGATGCCCCCCGCGCGCGCGGGGGGCATCGCGCTCTCAGCCCATCCAACACCCCAGGTGGCACCCTCCCGCAGAGCTCCGCGCAGGCTCCCCGTACGGAGCCTGCCCCAAGAGGGCCGCTGATCGGCTTCGCCGCAAGCCGCGCCCACCACGCCGATGTGGGCGGGCTGGTACCTGGGTCGATGCCGGCTGACAGCCGAACGCTCGAGGAAGAGGGCGTCGTGATCCATCCCCGTGAGCTGAGCGAGGCGGCAATCGAGGAGCTTGTCGCGCAGATGCGCCAACCCCAGGAGCGCAGAGCTGACCTGCGGGCACAGCTCGCCGCCAACCGCATCGGCGCCCTGCGCCTCTCCAAACTGGCCGAGCGTGTCGGGGCACAGCGTCTCGCCACGGCAATGGAAGAGGTGCTCGACTACGCGGAGCGGCGCACACGTGCGTGCATCGCGGCGCTGACAGACGGGGTGCGCGAAGCCCGCGACGTATTGGAGGCTCCCGAGGGCGATCTGCTGCTGTGCCTGAAGGCGACGGTCGCCGGCGAGCAGCTGACACTCGACTTCAGCGGCTCGGCCTGGCGCCATTCCGGCAACCTCAACTGCCCGCTCGCGGTCACGCTGTCTGCCTGCTGGTTTGCGGTGCGCGTACTCACCGATCCTGACATTCCGCCCTCGGCCGGCGCTTATCGTCCCGTGGAGGTGATCGTGCCGGAGGGCTCGCTGTTGAACGCCAAGCCACCGGCCCACACCGGGGAACCGGCCCCGGCCGTCGCCGCCGGCAACGTGGAGACCTCCTCTCGTGTCGCCGACCTCGTGCTCGGCGCTTTTGGCAGGGCGCTGGGCCAGGGCACGATGAACAATCTGACGCTCGGCAACGCGGACTTCAGCTATTACGAGACACTCGGCGGCGGACAGGGGGCTTGCGCGGATGCCGACGGACCCAGCGGCGTGCACGTGGCGATGAGCAACACGCTGAACACGCCGATCGAGGCGCTCGAGCGCGAACTGCCGCTGCTCGTCAGCGAGTACTCGCTGCGACGCGACTCAGGCGGAGCGGGCGTGCACAGGGGCGGCGACGGCGTCGTACGCGAGCTCGAGGCGCTCAGCGACATGACCTTCTCGCTGATCGGCGAGCGCCGCCGCCACGCGCCCTCCGGCGCTAACGGAGGCGAGGCCGGTAGGCCAGGTCTCGACACGTTGATCGGGGTCGACGGCAAGCCACGAGGATTGCCGTCGAAGACGACGGGTAGGCTTCATGCTGGTGAGCGACTTCGCATCGAAACGCCCGGGGGCGGTGGATATGGCGCCCACCCGAGCGGCCCGATCCCAATGAATAGCCGGCCTGAACAGAATTCGATCCGGCCGGGCGGCGGATCCGACTACCGCCCGGACCAGCCTGGAGAGTCGGCGCGTGACTGAGCGAATCGGCTTCCTCGGCCTCGGCATTATGGGCTCGCGGATGGCCGCGAACGTGGCCGAGGCGGGCTATCAGCTGACGGTCTGGACGCATACCGAGGGCAAGGCGCAGCGCTGGGCCGAAGAGCACAAAGCCACAGCGGTGGAGACGCCGGCAGAGGTGGCGGCGGCCAGCGACGTCGTCGTCAGCATGGTCGTCGACGGCGCCCAGGTCGAGAGCGTGCTATGCGAGGAGAACGGTGTTGCAGACGGCGCCAAAGACGGCCTGCTTTGCGTGGATATGTCGACGATCGCCCCGACCGACACGCGCCGCATCGCCGCGCGCTTGAAGGAGCGTGGGATCGGCATGATCGACGCGCCCGTGACTGGCTCATCGCCACGCGCGGAGGCGGGGACGCTGACGATCATGGTCGGTGGCGAGGCCGAGCAGTTCGAGCGCGTGAAGGCGCTGCTCGAGACGATGGGCGAGCTGATCGTGCACGTCGGCGAGCTTGGCCAGGGTGAGATGCTCAAGCTGATCAACAACTCCCTTGGGGCCGCGAACGCGGCCGCTGTGGCCGAGGCGCTGCTGCTCGCCAAGGCGACCGGCGTCGACTTGGACGCGCTCGTGGCGGTAACCCAGAGCGGCTCGGGCGCCTCGGCGCAGATGCAGATGAAGTCCGGAGCGATGCGCGCGCACGACTATTCGACGCTGTTCAAGACCGAGCACCTGCTCAAGGACGTGCGATTGTGCCTGGAGGAAGCGCAGGCGGCTGGAATCCCCTTCCCGGCAGCCGCCCACGCGCGCGACCTGCTGGCAGCGACGATGGGCCGTGGGCACGGGTCAGACGACTACGCGGCCATCATCGAGGCCGCCGAGGGATTGGCTGGACGGAGCCTTGCCTGACTCACCCCATCCGCATATCCAGAATGCGGTCCTGTGAAGCTCTCGTTACCGCGATATGCCCAAAAAAAACCCTCGATTTGCAGGGGATTTGGGATTTTCGCTCGGATTTCGTATCTTTAAGGGCAGCGGCGCCCCGTGCCAAGGCCTTATAGGCGGCACGGATGGGGCCGCACGGTTCTCAGACGATCCCTCGTAGTCAGGTCTTTTCAAAATGCCAATTGCTCTCAAGGAATGGGCGGTCACCGTCCGCGCCCTCGCCGAAGGCGAGCAGCTCATCACCCTGCGCAAGGGCGGTATTCGCGAGCCCGAAAAGCACTTCAAGCTCGATCACGACCGCTTTTTCCTGTATCCCACGTTCGACCACCAGCGCAACGATCTCGTGCGCGAGTCCCACCAGCCCGAGCTGCGCCGGGCGCTCGAGGAAGGCGTGTGGAACGATGGCGAGCCGTCGGTGAACGCCTTCAGCGTCGAAGGTGGCATCCAGCAGCCCGAGCGCGTGCGCATCAGGGCTTGGGCCGAAGTGGCCGGTCACTTCACGATCTCAGATCCGCGCTGCGTCGATGCACTGTCGCCGTTCTACGTGTGGACTCCCGACTACGCAGAGAAGCGCCTCGAATGGAAGCGCCGCCATCCCCTGCACGTGTTGCTGCTGCGCACCTACAGGATTCCCCGTCCCGTGACCGTCAAGGTCAAGGACGAGTACGGCGTTTGCAGCTCTTGGCTCGAACTGCAGCGCGAACTGCCCTTCGAGGGCACACCGGTGCTCTCCGACGGCGAGTTCGAACGAGCTGCCGAAGAGATCGAGTCGATCACGCGCGAAGCCGGTCAGCCGATGGGCCAGCCGGTACTCGTCTAGGCAAGCAACTCCCGCGCGCGGTCGGCCTGAGACACGGGCACGAGCACATCGCGCCCGCCGGCCGCGATGAAATCGGGCACGTCGGCGCCGCCACCCCGCTTGAGCATGCTCGGGATGTGCTCTTGGCTCAAGAGACCCTGAATCAGTTCGGCTTCTGCCAGGTTGCGCGCATAGGCAACCTTGACAAGGTGCACGCGGTCGCTAGACCGCGATTTGTCCGATCTCCACCTCACGGACTGTGCCTCCCTCGATCAGGTACGAGCGGATCTCGGGCGCCGCGGGGTCTGAGAGCCCGACGATGATCCACTCGACGCCGGGCCAGCTGGCCGCGAAGTTGATGTCGGTCTGCGACGGGTGGGGCGGCGTGTGCGTGTGCGAGTGGTAGATCGCTCCGATCTCCCAGCCGGCCTCGTCGAACTCGTTGATCGCCGCGAGCACGTCTTTACCGTCGATTTCAAAGCGCTTGGGACTTGCATGGACGTTCCGCGCGGAGCGCACGCGCATCGCTTGCGCCGGTCGGCCATCTGAAGCGGGCACGACCGCGACAACGCCGCAACACTCATTGGGAGCCTCCGCACGCGCGTGCTCCACGATCTGGTCAAGCAGCTCAGGGGTGATGTCCATCTTTTCAGCCCACCCCCCCACGCGCGCGGGTGGCACTTCGATTTGCAAGCCAACAACTTCTCCCCTCAAGCACCCGGGGAGCAACCAAGCCCCGACTATCCCGCACCTGCCTGCTCACCACCAAACAGTGGAGTCGAGGTTCTCGATCTCCTCGATGGGCAGCGTGTAGATGCCGCTGGACAGATACTTCCAGCCGTCGTCGGCGACGATGAAGACCACGTTGCCCTCGTCCAACTCGCCGGCGATGCGCACCGCGACGCGCGCGATCGCGCCGCTCGAGACGCCCGCGAAGACGCTCTCCTCGTCCAGCAGCTTGCGCGTCCAGAGGATCGCGTCGGTGTTGGTGACGAAGATCTTGCGGTCCAACAGCGAGAGGTCGATGATCGGCGGGATGAAGCCATCGTCGAGCGAGCGCAGTCCCTGCACGGGCTCGCCCTGCATCGGCTCGGCGGCGACGATCTTGCAGGCATCGCCGAAGGTCTCCTTGAGCCGGCGGCCGTTGCCCATCAGCGTGCCGCCGGTGCCGAGGCCCGCGACGAACGCCGACACCTCGTCCAACTCCTCCAGGATCTCCAGGGCCGTGCCGTTGTAGTGGGCGTTCGGGTTGGCCATGTTGCCGTACTGGTAGGGCATGTAGTAGGAGGAGTCTTTCTCGGCCATGTCGAGCGCCTTCTCGACCGCGCCGTTGGAGCCCTTGGAGCCCTCGGAGTAGACGATCTCAGCGCCGTACATCTTCAGCAGTTGGGTGCGCTCGGGGGTGACGTTCTCCGGCATGACGACCTTCAATCGGTAGCCCTTGCGGGAGCAGATCATGCCGAGCGAGATGCCCGTATTGCCAGAGGTCGGCTCCAGGATCGTCTGACCTGGGAGGATCGCGCCCTGGCTCTCGGCGTCCTCGATCAGCGCGCGTGCAACGCGGTCCTTGACCGAGCCGGTGGGGTTGCGCGACTCGAGCTTGGCCCAGATGCGCACGCCGGGCTTGGGCGATAGGCGCGGCAGCTCCACGAGCGGCGTATTGCCGATCGACTGGATGATGTCGCCGTAGCGACCTCCGCACGGCTTGTTCTGGACCCGCTCCGCAGCCATTACTTCACGGAATATAGCGCCGTCTGAGCGTCGCGCCGAATCGCTCGGCCGAGCGAAACGCAGACGGCCCAGCGACCCAGCACCATCTCCCCGGAAAGCCGAGCCCCATCGCCACAGGCGAAGCGGACCGTCGAGCGGGCCGCCGCTCCAACTATGAACTGGCCAGATAACCAATATGCTGATGGTGGAGATGGCAGGGGACTTCGACTACGACTGGCTGGTGATCGGCTCGGGCTTCGGCGGCAGCGTCTCGGCGCTACGTCTGTCGGAGAAGGGCTATCGCGTCGGCGTGCTCGAGTGCGGGCGGCGCTTTGCCGACCATGAGTTTCCCGAGTCCACGGCCGACTACAAGCGCTACTTCTGGCGCCCGAAGATCGGCTGGAAGGGCATTTTCCGCCTGACGACGTTCAAAGACGTGTCGGTCGTGAGCGGCTGTGGCGTGGGCGGCGGCAGCCTCGGCTACGCCAACACGTTGTACGTGCCGCCGACGCCGTTCTTCGAGGACCCCCAGTGGTCTGGGATAGCCAACTGGGAGTCGGATCTGGCACCCCACTACAAGGAAGCACAGCGGATGCTCGGGGTGACGATGAACCCGCACGACGACCCCGCCGACCAGCTGTTGCGAGAGCTCGGCGAGGAGCTGGGTGTTTCCGACACCTACAAAAAGACTCCCGTCGGAGTGTTCTTCGGCGCGGAGGGCGAGGCCGGCAAGCGTGTGTCCGACCCCTTCTTCGACGGTGAGGGTCCCGACCGCACCGGCTGCCGGCTGTGCGGTCGCTGCATGGTCGGCTGCCCGCACGGCTCGAAGAACACGCTTGTCAAGAACTACCTTTACCTGGCGGAAAAGCGCGGCGCACGCGTCTCCCCAGAACGCACGGTGATCGACATTCGCCCGCTGGGCGCAGGTGACGGCTCGGAGGGCTATGAGGTCGAAAGCATCAGGTCGGGCGCGTGGTTGCGCCGCGAACGCAAGGTGCAGCGCGCGCGCGGCGTGGTCGTCTCGGCCGGCCCGCTCGGCACGAACACGCTTCTTCAGCGCTGTCGTCTCAGCGGTTCGCTGCCGCGCGTCTCCTCACGCCTCGGAGAGTTGGTGCGCACCAACAGCGAGGCGATCCTTGCGGTGACGGTGCCCGAGGACTATCCAGAGGACCTGATCAAACGGGTTGCGATCACCTCCAGCATCTATCCCGACGCGCATACGCACATCGAGACTGTCACCTATGGCAACGACGGCGACTCGATGAGCCGCTTGAACACGCTGCTGACAGGCGACGGCACGCGCGCCACGCGTCCACTGAAGCTGCTCGGCCAGATCATTCGCCATCCCAAGCGCTTCGTGCAGGTTGTGCGGCCCAAGAACTGGTCGCGGCGCACGATCATCATCCTTGTGATGCAGACGCTCGACAACGCGATCGCGCTGCGTCCGAAACAGGGCCCGTTCAAAACTCTGTGGCTGAGCACCGAACAGGACCCCGAGCGTCCGATCCCGACTTTCATCCCGGTCGCCAACAAGGCAGCAGAATGGTTTGCCGAGCGCACCGGAGGAATCGCTCAGAGCTCGTTTACCGAGGCCGCTCTGAACATCCCCACTACAGCCCACATCCTGGGCGGGGCGGTTATCGGCGCCGATGCGGAGCATGGCGTGGTGGACGCTCACCAACATGTCTTCGGCTACGAAAACCTGCTTGTCTGCGACGGCTCGGCTGTCCCGGCGAACGTCGGCGTCAACCCGAGCCTCACGATCACCGCGCTGGCCGAGCACGCGATGAGCCACGTGCCGATGGCGGGTATGACGGCCACTGAGCCAACTTCAGAGCCACTCGCCGTATAAGCCCGCAGAATCGCCCAAGAGGGCGCGACAAGGGGCACAGGCGAGGGCACTGACCGCAGCTTTTAGTGCTCGAGACTGCAAGGCACTGGCAGTAGCGGTCATACGAAGCGCTAGGCTCTCCACATGTTGGCACTTGCGGATTTGGCCCGTGAGATAGGAGCAGACACACGAACGATGCGCCGCGCGGTAACAGACGGCACGATTCGGTGTGAGCGTTCAAGTCCACGCAGGCAGAATGTCGACGAGGACGAGTACCGCTATGCGATCGCGCACTGGCCGTTGTTGGCAAAGCTGAGAGAGCTGCTTCGGACTGAGCCAAACGTTCGGCTGGCCGTGCTGTATGGCTCTACCGCCACGGGCGTAGACACGTCAAGCTCCGACGTCGATCTCCTGGTTTCTCTTGCCCGAGACCGCTCTGAGGCTGCGGTGCAGCTCGCTACGCGCCTGGAGCGCCGCTTGGGACGTGACGTCGACGTGGCCCGCCTCAACCGGGTCCGCGATTCCGCGGCACTACTACTCCTACAGGCGATAGACGAAGGTCGAGTCCTTCTCGACCGTGACGGTCTGTGGGCAACGCTGCAGGCAGAAAGAGCGGAGATCGAACGGCAAGCCCACAGAGAGTATGAAGCTCAGCGTCTACGTGCACGCATCTCGGTCGATGAGCTGTTGGCAACACTGGCATGACTCAGCGCAAGCTCGAGTTCAATGACCAGTCAGCAACTACCTCCAAGGATGCTGCCGAGCTAAACCGTCTAGGCGCGAAGCTTGAACGGCTTGCGACTCAGAATCGAGCGCTGCGCAAGGCGATGCTTCAGTTCGGAGAGAACTTCGACGTCAAGACGTGGACGAACGCTTTCAATTCGTCTGATATCGACGACATCAACCGTGTCTACACCGTGACAGGTGGCTATCTCGCCCTCGTTAACAATATGGCAGAGGCCATCAGAGCAGGCGCGAAGCTAACCGGGACCAAGCCAAGCGAGGGCACACACGGTCTCCCGGGGATCGTCGAAGCAGTCCAAGCCGACGGCGGGTTCACCGATCAACAAGCGGAGACCTTCACGGAGCTATACCGGACCCGTAATCACCTGCAACACGCCTCGCCCGACATCCAGGCGGATGAGATACACCGGCATGTGCAGCTACTACTGGGCCATCTTCCTCGACTCGTAAAGAGCTATCTGGCATGGCTGAAGCGGCATGGTGTAAAGCTTTGACTCACGGACGGTCGACCTAATCCGGACACGGTGGCCCTACGCCCGGTAAGGCACGATCACCTTGTGGGTGCAGCCGACAAGCTTCCACGGCCGGTTCTGCGGCAGATAGCGCATCACGAACGTCTTCACGCCGGGACCGTTGCAATCGACGATTCCGTGGCCATAGACGAGCGCGACGTGGTCGTTGCCGGCGCCGGTCCAGATGTGGTTGTAGCCATGGCTCGCGTAGAGCCAATCGTTGCCGTTACCACCGTGCAGCTCGTCGATTTGAGTTGTTGGGTTGGCCTCGGCGTGCGAATCGCCCCAGATCACATCGCCATCGTTTCCACCCCAAATGATGTCGTTGCCGTCGCCCCCAAGCAGCTCGTTGTGGACGCCTTCCACGCCCCGCAACGTTCCGCTTTCGTTATTGGGGTGCCCCTCGTGGTGGCCAATCGACGGCCAGCCGGCATGACTTGCCTCCCCGCCTGCGGGCACCGCAAACGTCAGCGTGCCGGCGCCTACGCACAGGAACGGCAGCAGCCGTCCTCGCAAGATCGGGCGTTTGTCAAAGCGCAGACTCATCGACACTCTCCTTATCGACCAATATTCTGGAAGCACGAATCCGCATTACCCCGCAGTCGATGCCGCCAACGAAACATGGACGAACGACCTAATGCTCGTGGGCAATAGCGCTCGCAGCCAGTACTGCCGTGTGGGCAACGCTGCCGTGCAAGATCCGAGCCGATCAGCGCACCACGCACGCCGCACACTCACAGGTGACTCTGAGCCCGAGGCACAGAGGAGGAGGCCGAGTCGAGCTTCCCGGCGTGCAACCGCAGACGCGCGGCACCACTCAAGCGTAGAAGTCGATTGATCACACCGTAGCGATCGGCCCGCAGACGGGCGATCGTACGCCAGCTGCCGCCGTGGCCCTGTCGTTGTAGGAGAGCCGACTGACCTCCGCGCATCAGCAGCGCCCATACGCGCAGCTGCCGTCGGTTCACGCGTAGCGGATCGAACGGCAGCGTGAAGCCTTGCAGGAAAGGCTTGGGTCGAGCAAGGGCTGTGTCACCTTCGGGCCCTGGTGCATATAGCCCGGCGGGTCGCGGATAGAGGTCGATGCTGCCGTCCGGCGAGGCCAGCGGGGTTCCACCGTAGGGATCGATCAGGAACTGCCAATCGACGAGGCTCACGCCGGCCACCCACAGGCGATGCAGTGCGCGCGAGATCCAGGCTGCCTGTAGGGCTTCTGGTACGCCTGTGGAGCTGGGCGGGGAGCTCTCCCAGTTGAGCTCGGTGACCCACAGCGGGTGAGATCCGGCAGGCAAGACCGTGTGCTGGCGCTCCGCTCGGGCCAGCAATCCGGTGACCTTGCCGATGTCGGATATCGCCACGTCCAGCCTGGAGACCGCCGGTACGTCCGGATCGAAGACGGACAGCGGATGGAACGCCAGCACGTCCAGATGAGGCCTCTGTGGGCAGTTCGACTTTGCCCTGCCCAGGCAAAGCAGCCTTTCCAAAAAGGTCACGGGCGCCATCGCGCCAACGCCGGCAGGTTCGCCCTCGGGGGCGACCCCGGCCGCGGCGACCGTGTCGCTTGGCTGGACAGACTTGACGCCCGCATAGAATCCGTTCAGCAGCTGGCGGTACAGCTGTGGAGAGAAAGCGCTCCAGCGGCGGCCGATCGCCACCCACTGGGGCTCCAGATAGCGCGCGAGGTTGGGCTCGTTCCAAGCCTGGAACAGGCGCACACGCGGCAGCGCAGCGCCGGGATGCAGCGAATCGGGGAAAGCGCCGTCGTAGCGGCTGGCGAGGGCTGCCGCGAATTCTTCCAGCGCCACCGGATTGGGCGCCCAGCTGCCCGGGTAGGCGTAGGGCCAGCGATGGGGAGCTTCGGCGAAGTCCGGCGCGTGGGAGACGACCAACAATGGTTGTAGCCCTGCAGCGACAGCGCTGCGTACAGCCGCGTCGAGCTGGGCGAAGCGATAGACGGGACTGGCCGGGTCGCGGGCTTGAAAGCCTGCCGGCGGATTAGCTTCGACGACGTTGCGCCAGTCCACGGGAATGCGTGCAACCTTCCCTCCCAACGACCGGATCCTACTCATCGTCTGAGTGCGGACTTCGACATCTTCGCTCAGCATCAGCGTTCCGTCGGAGACCCCGCGCACAAGGCCACCGTACGGAAATGGGCCGAAGAGCAGCGCATGGTTCTGTGCTCGGACAATCGAGGGGCCTGTATTCGCGGGGAGCGCTCCCGCCGGCGGCTCGGCGCCGTACGGTCGCGGTGGCCCATCGGCGCCAGTCTGGGATGGCAGCGGCAGGACCGCGGGAGGTTGCAACCAGACGATCGCCGAGAGCAATACAGACGCGGCTTGAAGAACGCGTTTCAACAACGCACCAAGGTCGGCAGCGCACCCAATGCCGGCATCGACAGGTCAAGGCCGGGCATCAACGGATTCGTACCGGCCGAGGGCGAAACCTAGCGATGTAGCGTCAGCGAATGGCGTTCGAGCGTGAATTTCGCGCCCGAGGCAGCGGTGAGTGTCGTGACCAGTACCACTTTGACGCTATGCGTGTGTTTGAGCAGCCGCCGGCCGGTGGCGGTGAGATGCATCGTGAGCACGTACGTGCCCGCACTCTTGGCAGTGGCGCTACCTCGCGCCAGCAGTGGCGCCGGTGGCTCCTTGTGCGAGCGCTTGTGTTTGGTCGTCGCCGCGAACGCGGGCACAGCACCTTGGTGCAGATAGAGGTCCTCGACGATTTTCCCGGGCTGGTTGATCGTCACATGCGTCGACCAACCGGAGTGAAGTAGCTTGGCGATCGAAACTCGCGTGAATTTCGCGAACGCCCCCGAGAGCGCGAGCGGCGGGGGCGGAGGAGGAGGTGGTGGTGGCGGCGGCGGGCAGCCGCCGACAGGACGGTCGTTCTCGCTGGAGTAGGTGAAGTTGCCACCGGCGATGGGGGTGGTCAGCGACTCGGTGGCCTGGACGGTCTTCCCGACGACCAGTGGCGTCAGAAAGCTACCCGCGAAGGCCGAGCCCGAGAGTACTTGGACCTGTGCCTGCCCGCCGAAAGGGGCAGCGTAGTACGAGTGGCGGGATGCGGCAGTGTAGTAAGCGCCTTCGATGGTATAGCCGGCGGTGCGCTGCCCGGAGAAGTTGGTCGAGCCGGCGCACACCGTGGGATCGAGCGAGGGCAGCCCGTCGTAGACGACCGCCCCCCTGACGACCCCGGCAGGGGATTCCATCGTGACCACGTCGCCCACCTGCGGCACTTGCGAAAGCCAGACGCTACTGTCTTCGCCCTTGTTCTTGTCCACGACCAAGCCGTTGTGCGTAATCGACACGACGACTTCCGCTTCTGGATAGGACACTCCGGCACTGACAACCTGAATCGAGTTTTCCGGCTGCGTAGTCGCCCCCTCGATGATCTTGAGCGAGTATTCAGGCGTGGGCGCACTGGCAGAGGCCGGTGCAGTACACACGGCCACCGCAGTGAGCGCCGACAGCACAAAGAGAACTGGACGCCTGAGGGCGTCGCGAAGGTTGGCAAGCTGACTAGCTCTCATCGACACGAGAACATAGTCGTTCGCCCGGTCGGAATATTTAGCCTTGGGCGAGAAGTTGGACGTTCAGCGCCCGCCGGCCATCGCCGGCAGGATCACCACTGTGTCGCCCTCGGCGACGGTAGTGTCGAGCCCGTCGAGCACACGTACGTCCTCGTCGTTGAGGTAGACGTTGACGTAGCGATTCAGCTCGCCGTCAGCCGAGAACAACTGCTCGGCCGTGGCCGGATGTGAGTCGGCCAGATCACGCAGGATCTCGCCAACGTTCCCGCCTGAGGCCGATACCTCACGCTCGCCTCCGACGGACGGGCGCAGCACCGGTGGGATCTTGATCTTGGCCATCGTCGAAGCGGAGGCTACCC
Organism: Solirubrobacteraceae bacterium; assembly: GCA_035485715.1. GTDB lineage: Bacteria > Actinomycetota > Thermoleophilia > Solirubrobacterales > Solirubrobacteraceae > Palsa-744. The sequence goes on from DATHNT010000001.1 coordinate 116,456, forward strand.
TGCCGCCGCGCAGAATGCCTCGTAGTCCGGAAAGACGCCCATCTCCTCATCGGAGATCTCATCCGGCGGGCGCGAGCAGATCGGGCAGTCGGGGTCGCGGTGGACCTTGACCTCGGTGAGCGTCGCAGCAAGCGCGTCATAGAGCAACAGACGTCCGATCGCCGGATCGCCGATGCCGAGGATCAGCTTCACGACCTCTGTGGCCTGCAAGAGACCCATCGTCCCGGGCAGCACGCCGAGCACGCCGTTGGCACCGCACGAAGGCGCAAGCTCGGCCGGCGGCGGCTCGCGGAACAGGCAGCGATAGCACGGCCCCTCATAGGGCTTGAAGACGGACAGCTGGCCGTCGAAGCCAAGGATCGAGGCGGAGACGACCGGGATCTTCAAACGCACGGTTGCGTCGTTGAGCAGGTAGCGCGTGGGGAAGTTGTCGACGCCGTCGACGATCACGTCGTAGCCCTCGATGATCTCCATGATGTTGGAGGCGTCCAGACGTACGGGGTACTTGACGACCTTCACGTCGGGGTTGAGCCCGTGGATCGCCTCCTCGGCGGAGTCGACCTTGAGGATGCCGATGCGCTGGGTGGAGTGGATCACCTGACGCTGCAGGTTCGAAAGGTCGACGACGTCGTCGTCGACGATCCCGAGCGTGCCGACGCCGGCGGCGGCTAGGTACAACGCGGTAGGCGAGCCCAGGCCACCGGCGCCGAGCAGCAGGACCTTCGCGTCGAGCAGCTTCTGCTGGCCCTCACTGCCGATCTCGGGGATCAGCAGGTGGCGCGAGTAGCGATCGCGTTGCTCGGCCGACAACGTGCGCGGCACGTCGACCTCATAGCCACGGTCCTTCCACAACGTGATGCCGCCCGTCATCGACTCGACGTGCTCATAGCCGAGATCGTCGCGCAGGGTACGTGCGCCGTAGGCGGAGCGGTTGCCCGAGGCGCAGTAGAGGATCACGTGGGCGTCGCGGTTTGGCACGATGCCCTCGATGCGCGTCTCCAGGTAGGAGCGCGGCACATGCTTGGCGCCCGGCAGGATGCCGGAGGCAAGCTCCTCGGTCTCGCGCAGATCGATGATCACCGCGCCCTCTTGCAAGAGCTCCTTGACCTCGGATGGGTCGACCTCGTCTATTTCGCTCTTCACCTGGCGCAGCAGGTCCGCACTCGACGGGCTCATCTGAAATCTCCTGAATTGCGGTCGGAATTCATGGAACTTCAAAAAGTATAGCGCTCGTCGCTCGACGTTTGAACAGTTGTCCGAGTCGCTCGTCCCCGACGTTCACGGCCATCTTCAACGGTCTGCCTGCAGCCTGTGCGTCGACTGGTCCCCTACCCTTGCCTGCCGGTGCGCTACCAACCTCGCTTCGTACTTCCGGCCATCTCGACCATCCTGGCGATCGCGCTTGTCGTGGCGATCGTCCTTGGCGGCGGTCACGGCCCCTCCTCCAGCACACCCAACGCCAACCACAACGGCAACTTCGACGGTGCGGCGTTTCCGCCCGGCGTGCGGGCACACGACTTCACGCTGACAAACCAGCGTGGCCAGCGTGTATCGCTGAGCGCATATCGCGGAAAGGTGGTGGTGCTTGCCTTTCTCTTCTCCAACTGTCGCACGTGCGTGCTGGTCGCCAATCAGGTGCGAGGCGCGCTCGACGAAGTCGAAGGCGCGCCCGGTGTCGCGACGATCTTCATCAGCACAGACCCCCATGCCGACGCGCGTGCAAGCGTCAGCCGCTTCCTGAGCGAAACCTCGCTGAGCGGACACGTCGAATACCTGACCGGCACACCACAGGAACTGCAACCGATCTGGAAGGCCTACGCGATCCCCCCGGTGAGCGCCGGCAAGTCCGCCTCCGAAGAGGGGAGCACCGTGCTCTTGATCGACCGCAACGGCGCCGAGCGCGTCGGCTTCGGCCTGGAACAGATAACCCCCGAAAGCCTCGCCCACGATATTCGGCTGCTTGCGGGCGCCTGATACCCTAGCCAGCAGGTAGGTATTCAGACGATGATGTTCTCAACCAAGGCCGAGTACGGCGTGCGCGTGATGGTGGAGCTGGCTCGGCGAGCCGGCAACGCTCCCGACGGCGCCGAGTCGGTCGTGCCGCTGGCCGAGATCGCCGAGCACGACGGTCTGCCACTTGCCTACCTGGAGCATCTCGTCGCGCGTCTGCGCAAGGCCGGCCTGATCGACAGTCGCAGAGGCTCGCGCGGTGGCTACATGCTGGCGCGCGGCGCGGAGCAGATCACAATGGCCGAGGTGGTCGAGTCACTGGAGGGCTCGATCGCCCCGATCGAGTGCATCTCTCAAGCCTCGGACGGGCGTGTGGTGTGCTCGCGCGAGTCCGATCCCGACCATGTGTGTCCCACCAAGCTGCTGTGGACGCGCGTGCGCTTCTCGATCGTGCGCACGCTGCGCGAGACGACGCTCGCCGACCTTTTGGTCGGAAACGAAGCACAGGCGCTCATGGCCGCCACGAACGGCACGGCCGGCGCCACATCCACACCACTTCCCACTTCCCCGATACCCGCCTCCGCCCCACTTCCCTCGATCCCCGCCTGAACGCTTTTCCGTCCCGTCCCCGCTTAGAGCAAAGGAACCATGGCCGACCTCGAAATCATCAACCTGCACGTGCGCACCGAGGATCGCGAGATCCTCAGAGGCGTCGACCTGAACATCGACAAGGGCGAGATCCACGCACTGATGGGCCCCAACGGCTCCGGCAAGTCGACGCTCGCAAAGACCCTGCTCGGCCATCCCTCCTACGAGGTGACCGAGGGCAAGATCGTGTTCAAGGGCGAGGACATCACCGAGGCCGAGCCGCACGAGCGCTCGAAGGCCGGACTGTTCCTGGCCTTCCAGGACCCGGTCTCGATCCCCGGCGTGTCGGTCGCCAACTTCCTGCGCATGGCGATCAACGCCAAGCAGGACGAGCCGATCAAGGTGAAGGAGTTCGGTACCAAGCTCCAGCACGCGATCGAGCTGCTGGACGTCGACCGCGCGTTCACCTCGCGCCACCTCAACGACGGCTTCTCAGGCGGACAGAAGAAGCGCGCGGAGATCCTGCAGATGGCGATGCTCTCGCCCGATGTCGCGATCCTCGACGAGACCGACTCCGGTCTTGACATCGACGCGCTGCGCACCGTTGCCGAGGGCGTACAGAGGCTGCACGACGAGCAGCAGCTCGGCGCGCTGATCATCACCCACTACCAGCGCATCCTGCACTACGTGAAGCCCGAGTTCGTGCACATCCTGATGGATGGGCGCATCGTGCTCGAGGGCGGCGTGGAGCTGGTGGAGCGCCTGGAGCGCGAGGGCTACGACCAGATCCGCCAGGAGGTCGGCGCCGGTGTCGCCTGAGGCAGTGGAGGCATCGGTGGATGCTCCGAGGAACGACGCGAGCCCAGTCGCTGTCAAGCCGGGGCGCCATCGCGAGGCGTCGCTCTACCACGCACTGGCCGGTGCCGGCGCGGGCGACGGGCGCAAGACGCTCGCCGAGCTGCGCGCCGAGGCACTGGAGGCCTACGAGCACAGCGAGCTGCCGGTGTGGCGCCGCTCAGGCTTCTGGACCACGCGCTTCTCCGAGCTGGATCTCGGGGCTGTAGCTCCAAACGAGCACCCGCACGACGCCGGCGTTCCGGAGTTCGTCGCCGCCGCCATCCCCGACCGAGCCCGAGCGGGACGAATCGTGCAGCTCGACAGCTCGACCGTCCACGTCGAACTGGATCCGAAGCTGGCCGAGCGCGGTGTGATCCTGTGCTCGCTGGAGCAGGCCGCCAAGGAGCACACGGAGCTCTTTCAGCAGTGGTACTCCAAGCGTTTGACGCTTGACCGTCACAAGTTGGAGGCCGCCAACTCTGCTTTTTGGATTGGTGGGGCGTTCCTGTACGTGCCCGACGGGCTGCTCGTGGAGGACCCGTTCGAGATTGTCTATGCCATCAGTGAAGCGGGCGTGGCGCAATATGGTCGAACGCTCGTGATCGGTGGCCGCGAAAGCGACTTCAAGGTGCACGAGCACGACCTCGCCGCCGACTTCGAGGGTGGGCAATCGCTGCATGCCGGTACGTTTGAGCTGTATCTGCAGGACAACGCCCGCTGCCGTTTGGCGCAGGTGCAGGACTGGGGCACAGGCGACGTGTTCGACGCCTCCACCCGCTTCGTTGGTGTGGGTCGCGACGCCTACTGCCACTGGCTGCCGGCCTTGCTCGGTGGCCATCTCGTGCGCCACCACCTGGAGCTGGCCGTCAGCGAGCCTGGTGGCGACATGGCCTTCCGCGGCCTGTTCTTCACCGAGGCCCAGGAGCATCTGGACACCTTCGCAGTGGACCTGCACGAGACCGGGCCCTCGGGCGGGGACGTGCACTGGCGCGGCGCCGCTACTGGCTCCAGCAGAGCCAGCTTCGAGGGCTTGATCCAGATCGACCCGGGTGCGCAGAAGACGCATACCTACCTGCAGATCCACACGATGATGCTCTCCCCCAAGGCACGCCTCGACGCGATCCCCTCGGTGCTCGTCTCTGCCGACGACGTCTCTGCATCCCACGGTGGGACCGTGGGCGAGCTCGACGAGGACTCGATCTTCTACATGGCAAGCCGTGGCCTGGATCGCCCCTCGGCCGTGCGCCTGCTCGTCGAGGGTTTCTTCGAGCCGGTGCTGGGCCAGCTGGAGGACGAGCCGCTCGAAGAGCTGGTGCGCGCGAAGATCGCGACGAAGCTCGCGGCAGCGCGAGAGGACATCGAGGCGTACGCGACGGCACGATGAGGAGCTTGGTGGCGCGATGACAGTCTCCGCGACCGAGCATGCAAAAAATGCCAATGCCCCGCACGCACGCGGGGGGCATCCCGATTTGGCGCTGAACATCCGCGGCGACTTCCCGATCTTCTCGCGGCGGTTCGACGGGCAGCCGCTCGTCTACCTCGACTCGGGAGCGACCTCGCAGAAGCCGGCGGTCGTCATCGACGCGATCTCCTCTTACCTGAGCGAGCGCAACGCGAACGTGCACCGCGGCGTGTACGCGCTCGCACAGGAATCGGACGCCGCCTACGACGGCGCCCGCGAGAAGGTCGCCGGCTTCCTCAGTTGGGAGCCGCGCACTACGATCTTCACCAAGAACGTGACCGAGGCGATCAACCTCGTGGCCTACGCGTGGGGCCGGGCCAACGTCGGCCCCGCAGACGCGGTGCTCATCACTCAGATGGAGCACCACGCGAACATCGTGCCGTGGCAGGTGCTGTGCCGCGAACGCGGAGCTGAGCTTCGCTACTTGGAGGTGGACGAGCGCGGTGAACTGTCGCTCGATCAGCTCGACCGGGAGCTGGCGAGGGGCGACGTGAAGCTTGTCGCATTTACGCATGTGTCGAACGTGCTCGGCACGATCGTGCCGGTAGCGGAGATGACAGCGCGCATCCGCGCCGCGGGCGCGACTTCGCTGGTCGACGGCGCCCAGGCAGTGCCGCACATGCCGGTGGACCTCAACTCACTCGGCGCCGACTTCTACGCATGGACCGGTCACAAGGCGCTCGGCCCGACGGGCATCGGCGTGCTGCACGGTCGTGCGGAGATCCTGAATGAGATGCAGCCATTCCTGACCGGCGGCGACATGATCGCCTCGGTGGACTTCGACGGCGCCACCTGGAACGAGCTGCCCTACAAGTTCGAGGCGGGCACGCCCCCGATCGCCGAGGCTGTCGGGCTGGGAGCGGCCGTCGACTACCTGACCGCGCTCGGAATGGAGCAGGTCCGCGCACACGAGCGCGAGCTGACCGGATACCTGCTCGCGCGCCTGCAAGAGGTGCCAGGCCTGCGCTTCGTCGGCCCGCCGGAGGCCGAGAATCGCGGCGGCCTCGTGTCCTTCACGATCGAGGGCATGCACGCGCACGACATCGCCGAGCTGGCCAACCGCGGCGGCGTGTGCATTCGCGCCGGGCACCACTGCGCGCAACCGCTGATGCGCTGCCTCGGTGTCGGCGCCACCGCGCGCGCCAGTGTGGGCGTCTACAACGAGCCAAGCGACGTGGACGCCCTGATCGACGCACTGCAGGCCGGCTTGAAGGTCTTTGGTTTGTGATGGACGACCTCTACCGCGATTACATCCTCGACCACTACAAGCGCCCGCGCAATTTCGGCGAGCTGGACCCGCACGACATGGAGGGGTTGGAGCACAATCCGTTGTGCGGCGACGAGCTGGGCGTGCACATCCGTGTGAAGGACGGCAAGATCGAGGATTTGCGCTTTCACGGCCACGGCTGTGCGATCTCCCAGGCCTCGGCGTCGATCGCCTCCGAGGAGCTGGTGGGGATGGAGCTCGATGAGGTGGGCAAGCTCGACGCCGACTGGGCGATCGAGCTGCTCGGCATCCCCGTATCCGCGACCCGCCGCAAGTGCGCGCTGCTCGGCCTGAAGGTGGTCAAGGGCGCCGTCACGGGCGACAACAGCTGGCCGGTCGGCTCGGCATAGCGTGGCAGCCTCGCGCCGAGCGATCCACGTCGTGGCTTGCTGAGCGGGCTACAACGCCTGGCCGGTAGGGACGGGCTAGGGTAGGCGCATGGGGTCCGCGACGAGCCCGAGCACGGCGTCGCCGGTGTCGGTGAGCGTCCAGTTGTTCGGCGCTCCCCGCCTCTCGGGGGAAGCGTTGGCAAGCAGGCCGATCTGCTCGAGCCGGCGCAGCAGCTTGGAGATCTGGCCCTGATCTTCGATGCCGGCGGCAGCCCCGATCGCGCGGTTGGAGGCGCCCGGTCGCGCGGCGACCGCCTGCAGGACCCGCACTGTGCGGTAGGTGAGACGCATCGGCAACTCGCGCAACGGGTCCGCCGCGACCGGTGGCGCGCGAACCGCCGGCGCCGGGCGCTCCAGCTCGCGCCGGGCGGCCGCCGCGCCGAGATAGGGCAGCGCGATCATGCTCACGATCGTCCCGGCGAGCTCTATCAGCGGCGCGTCTCCCTCCGCGCAGATGCGTCCTTGCGCCAGCGCCAGCGCGCCGCCGACGACTCCTTCGGCGGTGAGCGGTGAGAGCCCCGCCGCCTCGCGTGCGCGCACCTGCTCGCGGCCGCGGTCGACCGCCGCGGCGAGCCCGCCGACGATGCGCTCCCGCCGCTTGAACATGCGCGGCCCGGCCCCGAAGGACTCGACGAACAACACGTGCACGAGCGTGGGGCGCTCGTCGAACAGCCCGAGCAGCGCGTACACGGTCGCGCGGATCGCGTCGATCCACTGCGCCTCCGGGTCGTACGCCGCGCTCGCCGTGGCCGTCGCGAGTGCGAGCGCGTCGTCGAAGCTCGCCAGGAAGCAGGCTTCCAGGCCGGCGAACAGCTCGTAGAACGTCCGCCGCGAGACACCGGCGCGCGAGACGACCCGCTCGACGGTCGCGTTCGCGAGGCCGCGCTCGGCCAGCACCTCCCCCATCGCTGCGAGGATGCGCGCGCGCTGGATATCGCCGATCATCGCGACGCCCGCGCCGCTTGAGCGCCCAGCCGACGCGGATCTGCGCTCGCTCATCAACTTGTCCCCCGGCCTTTCCGCCCCCGGGCTCGCGTGCGGCGTCGCCTCATACCCGCTTCTTCGTCCGCCTCTTGCAGCCCGTTACCGCGATCTGTGTGTTCTGTTTGATCTTTGTGCCGTTTTGGGCGATGAAGATGGTGGGCATCAGCAGCTTGGCCGGGACGCGCTTCTCGATCTCGATGGCGACGCGGCGCTTGTGCCCTTTGATCCGGCGCGTGACCTTCTTCTTCACGTGGATCAGGTGTGTGAGTTTGCAGAGGTTGGCGTTGGCGGCGAGTGCTGAGTATTTGCCCTCGGGCATGGTTAGTTGGAAGCTGCCGACGGGCTCGTCGGGGATGCTCTTGAACGTGCTGCTGATGACGCCTTGGGGGTTGATGTATGTGGAGCCGACGATGTCGATCGTGAAGCCGTAGCCCTGCAGCACGAGCACGATGCTTGGGAATGCTTCGCCGCCGTGACTGACGAAGATCATCGGGCCGGTGAGGGGTTCGGGGAGGATCGGGGTGGTGGCTGTGGCGTGTCCGATGACCGCTGCTTTGGGGCATCCCGCGGGGTTCGTGTTGAACTGCTTTTCGGTGCAGGCCTTCTGCAGCGTTTCGAGTCGTGAGGGCAGCAGTTTTGGCAGTTCGACCTTGACGGTCTTGATGTTGGATTGGGTGCCGAGCTTGACCGGCATCGTGAGCTTCACGCTCAGGCTCGCGCCGTTTGCTCTGCTGGTCTTGCCGTTCGTGGATGCCTTGAACGTGGGTTTGAACGCGAGTTCGTTGCACGCTTCGGCCTTCAACGGTGCGGAGGTGCTCGCGACTTGTCCGAGGCTGCTCGTCAACGTGCTCGATATCGGGCGCGCTTCACACGCTGTTGGGTTGATCGTGAAGTTTGGTCTGTCCACCGAGACACGGATGTCGCGGACGTGGGTGACGATCCCGTCGATGATCGTCGGTATCGGTTCTGAGCCTGACGGGTCGATCGATACCTGAGCGGTGTAGGGGTCGATATGCAGACCGAAGCGCACCACGACGGTACCGAGGTCGAACGGGCCGACCACAGCACTCGTGACCGACACGACCGACAGCGGATCGCCGCGGAATGGGCCCGACAGGTACAGCTTGCCGGGAACGTAGTCGAGGATCGCACCGACACCTGTCCCGACGAGGGAGTGTCCGATCAGGCTCGCCCCAGGACACGACGGGCTCTGCTCCTCTTCTGTTCCGGTCTTCGCTCGCGCCGCTTCGATGTCCGCTTGCGGGCATTGCGGGACACCCGTCAGATCCGCGGTCAGACCGACCGGCAGGAGGGTGGAGTAGGAGGAGATGTACTGCATCGCATCGGTCCTCGAGAGATCCACAGCCAGCGGGGTGAACGTGCCCGCATGGTTCGTGAGCGTGCCCGCCGTGATCGTGGGAGCAAACGGGGGCACACTCCCTGGACACGGGGACCCTTCTGAGCCTGATGTGACCTGGAAGGACGCCGTGTCAACCAGCGCGTTTTCCGGTGCTGAGTACGGGAAGAGATTGGCCGTCGTCGTGTACGTTCCGCATGTCGAGGGGCTGATCAAGGGTGCCTGCGCACCTTCGCGGAAATGGAAGTTGAAGCGGTCGAACTGCAGCGGCGGATCGTCCGCGAAGGTGACCGTCAATCGTCCGGTCGACGGGTCTGCGCTGACCTTGCCCGCGAGCTTCACGAGCACCCCCCGTTCGGCTCTGCTCTTAGCGACCACGTACAACGCGATCAGCGACCCTCCCGGATGGCCGGCTTCGGGGAACGGGTTGTCATACGGTTGCGCCACATACAACGATCCGTACACGGTCGTGAACAACAAAGGTGTTTCGACTTCGACCGTCCCGAGCTTTGAGTCTTCGGGACAGCCCGCGCCCGCCGGACTGTTGAGCGTCACTTCCGCATACTGCGCGGGGGTGCAAGCCCCAAGACCGACGCCCGCGGAGGGGTCGATCGTCAACCCTTCAGGCAAGCTCACGACCGTCTTTTCCACATTGGACTGGGCGATCGTCGCCCCGTTGGTGAGGCCTTCCTTGCTGAACGCCAAATCGAAGGAGAACCCCGACGGCGAGGACGCCGAACCCGTCGTTGTGGCCGTTGAGATCGTCGGAGAGAACGGCACGTTCGCACAACCCGTCAACGGGTCCAACGGTTCACTCGCGGGAAAATCCTGGAAGGAGCCCGGTGCGCTCCAGGAGTCCACTTCGACACTCGAGGCAAGCGAGCTGGTACAGGATGTGGGTAGCGTCACGAACGCGGGCGGTTCGTTCTCTTCGAAATGGATGCACCCTTCATGGAGCACTTCTTCGCGACCGCGTGCTTCATCCAGACAACCCCAACCCCGCGCATCATCATGCAGGGTGCTCGCGGCGACACCCCAAAACGTGAGCCGCACACTGGAAATCCCGGCATCTTCCGGAATCTGACTGGAGGACAGGTCAACACCCCAATCTTCGGAGGAGCGCACGCTCGTCGTCAACGACACCGGAACACCCTCCGAGGGGACATAGAACCCGAACCGCGCCGGTTCGCCCGCTTCCGGTTCGATATTGAACACCGGCGTCGCGACAATACGCGTCAACCCACCCTCAACGAACGTCACCGACGCCACCCCGACAGCCGACAGGTAAGGACACTGATCCTGTTCAGAACCACTACCAACACTCTGCGCGAACTGCCACGAGAGACAGCGCGGCACCGCGGCCGGGTTCGCGATCAAACCAGGCGGCAAACGCGCCACCACATCCCGCGCCGGCACAACCGGACCCGCGTCCGGCGAACCCGCCAGAGACCCCGCGTCAGACCCCTGGTCAAGCAGGATCGACCCCGACACCTGAAACGGATGCGCACCAGCCTGCGTAACCGGACCACCACCTTCCGCTTCAGCCGCAAGCTCATAACCTTCCACCCCAAACCCCCCAGCCTGCTGGCCAACAGGAACTGGACGCATCACCTGAACAGACGGCGCACCACCACCAGACACAGTGACCGTGGCCTGTTCTGCGCTCTTGGCACCAGACAGCGCTTCCACACCGATCCGGATTTCGATCGCGTCATATGGCGCGATCGGCCCCGGCGCTTCACAACTCAAATGTTCAAGCGAACAGGAGATCACGACCGTTTCCCCGAGCGCCCCGCCATGCCTGGGCGCGCTCCCCGCTATCCCAGTCGCACGCAACCCACCAGGCAACAGATCCGCGATCGTGACCGGCCCAACCGCCTGCGCATCACCCACATTCTCAACCGTCACCACGAGCTCGCCACTCCCACCAACAGGGATGCTCGCCGGACGCGCACCCACATCAACATGCCACCACGCCTGCGCCTGCCCAGCAAACACCGACGCCGGCACACACACCAGCGTCGCTGCCGCACACGCGAACACCACAACCCAGACCGCGAGAGACCGCCGCCGCGTCGCACCGCCCCAGGGCGGCCGATGCCGCCCCGGCCGGGAAGACGACACGCCGCTCATTTACCGCGCTTACCCTTACCCGTCTTGCTCTTGCTCTTGCTCTTCTTGGGCTTCTTGACCGTCTTGGGCTTGGATTTCACGACCTTCGGACATCCCGTGACCGCGATCGGCGTGTTCTGCGTCACCTGCGCACCATTCTGGGCCGTGATGCTCGTCGGCATCACAAGCGCTTCGGCGACCTGCTTTGAGACTTTCTCGGTCACCGTCACGGTTTTGCCGTGTACGCGCCTCTTCACCTTCTTGGACACGCTCACCGTCTTCGTCGGCTTGCACAGGTTCTCGATCGCGCCGAGCACCGAGTCTGGACCCTCGGGGAGCGTTAGTTCGAACGAGTCGATCGGCGCGTCCGGCACCGATTCGAACTTCGAGTAGGTGATGCCGTGCTTGATCAGCGTGTCGCCGACCTGCTCGATCGTCACCCCTTCGCCCTGCAGCAACAGCACGAGGTTCGGGAATTCTTCCCCGCCGTGGGAGACGAGGATCGCCGGCCCGACCAGCGGCGAGGCGAGCAACGGTGTGTGCGCCACCGCCGTGCCAACGCGCGAGCCCGCCGGACAGTCCGCCGGGTTGCTCGCGAACTGCTTTTCGGTGCACGCAAGTTTCAGCGTGCTCAGCCGTGTCGACAGCGCGTGCGGCAGCGAAACATCCACCTTCTCTATGTTCGCTTCCCCTTCGCCAGCCTTGTTCCCGGGTCCCTCTTTGGTCGAGATCTTCACACTCAACGACGCCCCGTTGCCACGTATCCGACCGTTTCCTCGCGTGGAGGCTCCGAACGTGGGGTCAAACGGCAGTGTCGTGCAACCGCCCGCCTGGAAACGATCGGACAGGCCGGCGGCCTGTCCCGCCGTGCTCAACTCTTCTCCAGTCACGCCCATCACACTGCAGCTCGTCGGGTTCAGCGTGAATTCACCGCGATTCATATCCACGTCGACATCGCGAATGTCCAACGGAATCCCGTCCAGGATGCTCGGGAACGGATCGGACTTGACCGTCACCTGCGCCGTAGTCGGGTCGATAAACAAGGCCGCGCGTACCACGACCGTCCCGAGATCGAACGGACCCGCGACCGCCGGCGTCACGAACACCAGACTGAACGGGGCGCCCTTATACGGACCGGCGAAATACGCGTGACCCGTCACATAGTACGGAGCGCCCGAACCGGCACCGACATGCACGACACCGATTTCAGAAGCGGCCGGACATGAGGGTTGCGCAAGCTCCACCGCTCCTTCGCCTTCATGAGTACGTGCCTGCGCCGCTTCGATCGCGGCCTGCGAGCACTGCGCGACCCCCGCGATCTTCCCGCTCAACCCCGGCGGCAACGTCACGTTCAAAGCGCTGAAGTGCTGTGAGGCGTCTTCGCGTTTCAAACGCAACACGAACGGGGAATAGCTGCCCGCTATCGGACTCGCGGTGCCCGCTTCGAACACAGGCACATTGGGCGCCTGCGCCTCGCTGTTCACGCAGCCCGCGCCACCCGGCGCGCTGGAGACCGTGAACGGCAGGCTCGACGGTTCGGCGTCTTTGCCTTCCGGTGCGCTCCACGGCGTCAGAACGCTGCTCGCCGCATAGGACCCGCACACAAACGGAGTCGTCAACGTCGCCCTCGATTCCGAGAAGAAGTCCAGCTTGAAATCGTTGAACGGCAACTGCGGCGCTTCACTCACCGTCGTCGTCACCTGCCCGGTCAACGGGTCCAGAGTGACCTTGGCTGGCAGCTTGATGACCACACCCGTCCGCGGGTCGAACACCGTGATGTACAACGCCAACAGCGATTTGAACGGGTTCGCATCCTGCTCGGCCACATACACCGCGCCGGGCAACGGATGACCAACCAACGGCGTAACCACTTCGACTTCCCCGACCTTCGACGCGTCCGGACATTCCGCCGCACCAGGCGTGAACTGCGGATGCCCCACTTCCGCACTCTTTTTTGGCAGATAGCCAACCTGCTCTTCAGAACACCCTTCCAAACCATCGGCGGAGGACGGGTTGATCGCTATACCCGCAGGCAACGTCACCGTCGTGTTCCTCAGATCAGCCTCGGCGAGTTCGCATTCCACTTTCCCGACCGTTTCCGTGCAACCTTCCGGCTGCGGCATGTGCACATCCACATCCAGGCCGCTTGGCGAGTCCACAAGCGTGCTCGTCGGTTGCACTTCCAACCCCGGTTCGAACTTCGGCTTACCGCATTCCGTTACCGCCGGCATTTCACCACTCGCACCAGCAAACGTGCCCGATTCCTGCCACGTATCGACACGCAACGAAGTCGCGCGCGGACCCGAACACGACGTCGGGTTCCTCAAAAACGGGACCAGCGGCCCACGTACCGAACAAGGATATTCCTCGTTGTCTTTGCCAGTCGCCGGACAAAACCTTCTGCCATCGTGGCGGGGATCGCTCGGCACCCCCCAAAAGGCCACCGTCACGCCCGTCAAGCCTTCGTCCGTGGCCACGTTCAACGAGGCTGCCGTGACACCATAATCGCTGCCCGAGCGGACCTGCGCATCAATGTACGCGGTGACGATCCCGTTCAAGCGCGCACCGAACTGAGCCGCGACGCCCGCCGGCGGCACAAGGTTATAGATCGGCGATTCGTATTCTGCGCTCGTCGTCGTGACGTTCAACACTCCCACCTGCGAAGCACCACTGCAATCCGCATGCGCCACATCATAAGGATCACACTTGGCGACCGCGTCAGGATTACCCACCAGGCCGGGCGGCAACCCGACTTCGATGTCACGGGGGTTTGCCTCCGCGCCTGCCGCCTTTCCAGAGACGTTTGTCGTTGGGAACGCGAACGTCGTGGTCAATTCGTAGGGATGACTACCGGCAAGCACGTCGACTTCCCCCACCGGCCCGAAAGCACCGACCGAGAAGGACTGAATGCCGAACGTCGAGAGCGTCTCATCGGATCCGACAACACCCTGCGGGGCCGCCGAATTGGCGACGATGAAACGGTAATGGTAGGTGGTGTCACGGAACAGGCTGGTGAGCTGAGCCTTCGCCTTCGCGATGGTGAAGCTCGCGTCGAAGCTTTCCGGCTGGCAGCCGACGGTGGTGGCATTGTCGTAGCCGGAAGTCCGGAATTGTTCGTCGTCGACGTATTGTACTCGACAGGTCGCAGCCAAGTCAGACGGATCTATTTCAGCGCGTACTTCAGAGCTGTTAAAGCTCGTGTTCCACGACGACTCCGATTCGACCTTCGGAGGGCCAGGAGGAAGATCGGGACTGAAGGCATAAATCGCTGCACCCGGTTCTTCGAGTCTTTCGGCAGCGAACAGGTCGCCGGTTGAGCGATTGACGGCGAGGCCAAAGGCATATTTGTTGTTGCTTAGCTGTTCGGAACCCAGAGTCCCCAGCAGTCCGTCAGCTTCGCCGTACTCCTGAAGCGTCGACCTGGGTGTAGGTTCCTCGTCCACGACGTACACGTGACCGTTAGTGGGGTCGACCGTCATCGCTGTCGGCCGGGCATTTGCGGAGGCCGCTTCGAGTTCGTCAAACGAGGACAGGAAAGTCCCCGCCGCGCTAAACTGCACGACGTTTTCCGTCCAATTCAACATGTATATGTCGCCGTCCGGTGCTATCGCAAGCGCGCTGGCTTTTTCGATGCTGGGATCGGATATCTGTCCCAGATACGCCCCCAAGGGGCTGAACTCGTCGATCACTTTGTGTTTGCGATCGGACACGTAGACATCGCCGCTGGAATCGACAGCGATGCCCGTCGGTTCGAGCGATTCCTGCGGTGTCCCGCTTCCGGTCGCACCGTCGCACTCGGCTTTTTCTTCGGCGTTGCTGCGTGTTGCGGGCGGCTTTGCGGTGATCTGACACAGGAACGCGCCAGATTCACTGAACCTGTCGACGATGCCGTGTTCGATATCACCGACGTAAACGTCGCCCCTGTTCGGTGAGGTCGAGTCATCGACGGCGATCCCGGAAGAGCGGCCGCTAGTCGGATTGAATGCTGGCAGGAGGGAGCCTTGTGGCGTTTCCGAGCCTGTAACCTGAACCCCGAGGTATTTTCCTTCACCGTCGAGCTTGTCGATCATGCCTACTTTTGGGAACGTAGATGGATTTGTTTCGTACACATAGATATCGCCTTTACTCAGATCGCTCGAGTTGTCGACCGCCACGCCGACAATTTCACCAAACGCGCCTTGCGGAAGTTCGGTCCCGTGGATGGTCCTTACCAGTTCGTGTGCCTCTTCGGCGGAGGCTGGCATCGCGATCAACGTAAGGCAGGCAAGAAACGAACAGGCGAGCGCCAGTCCGGTGCTCGCAACGCGCGCCTGACGCGAAACCGGGCCGAAAGCACTGGCGGGACTTGGAATCATCGTGTTCATCTCCTCGTAGCTCGCGCGAGCACTCATTTGCTTGCCCTCTTCCGGTTGGCCCCATAGTGTTTGCGCACCTGGTGTTCACAGCTATGCCGCGCATTCGGCCTGTGGCGGTAGCGCTTCGCGCACGCATTCAACGCACGCGCCAGTCGCTGTTTGCGTGTCGGTTTCTCAATCGGTTTTTTGACTTGTCGCTGTCCTGGCCCGACGGGTTGTTTAGGCGTGACAGCGAGGTTCCCCGAGCCAACAAGCGCAGCGGACCCTGCGGAGAACTCAGCAGGAGCTTCGCTCAGCGGCAAGCGACATGCTTCGATCGCTTTGCACGCTGGCGGCTGTATCGCTTCATCCTGCGAGACGAAACCCCCACCGACACGCGCATCGTAAATGACATAGACGCTGCTGGTGTCCGCGCGAAGCAGCGACTGGGCGGTGGCGAAGAACACGTTGCTTCCATCCGGACTGGCGTCAAGGAAATACGAGTCACCTTCAGCCGTCCCACTTGAGATGAGAGACGTTTTACCGTTTTCGTACTCATACACGTTGAGCTTCCCGTTCGTCGCTACCGGTACCAGCGGATCGCTGGATTCGAAGAACACCTGCCCCGATTCAGATACGTAGCGCTGCGGGTAAACATTGCTTATTTCCGCATCGCTAGCAGGAGCCGGATAGTGAATAATGGCTGGATGTACCGGTCGGACCCCGCCGGGATCGCACGACACGCATTCCAGCTTGTTCTCACTCGCGCTGTAGAGATAGATCTCCTCACAGCGGCCTGGCGTGTAACCTTCGACCACTTGGCTGCCGTTCGTTATCGGAACACAGTCAGGGCCTTCGTTATCGTAACCGGTCAGGCTCAGATCGGACTCGAATGCGACGAACCGACCGTTTCCAGAAGTCCTGGCGGTCAATCCTCCGTTGGCTGGTCCAAAGGGTCCTTCCGGGTTGAGGCACGCAGCGCTGACCCAGTCGCAGTCGTCAAAGCTCGGATCGAGGGAGGTGATGAAGCTGATTGACCCTTCTCTCGCCACGTAAAGGTTCGGTCGCCCCGTTTGCGGGACCGTGCCGTTCGGGTTCTGCTGGCTGCCTGTAAGGGCTGCTTCGGCCACAAAGTAGATGTCTTCGCCGTTCGCCGCTGCTCCGCTTACGCCAAGCACTTCTCCGGGATCCCCTGAGCCGGCGGTCAGATCCACCAGTCTGTTCCCTACTGAGCGTTCGAAGTCGTATTCGTACAGGTCCGGCTTGCCAGATTCCGCGTGCGAGTCGGCGGTCAGAGGGTTTCCATCGGTGAAGAAGACACGAGACCCATCTTCGCTTGCGACCATGAACTTACCGCCACCGCTCGGTCCTGCCGCGGCCCCCTGGGCCTCGTCCAACTGCACGCTGCAGGCCTTGCTTGCGGTCGCGCATTCTTCGACCGCAGGCTGTTCCGCGTTCGTTCGAGCATAGAGACCGCCTTCAGCTTCGAAGAAGACACGAGACCCGTCCGCCGACATCGCATGTCTGTAATCGGCGAGACTGTGCGGCACGAATTCGTTGGTTGCCTGGATGCCCTGCGTATTCGGCGTCGATCCGGCGAGCACGCCGTGCACGGGCGTCGGCGTGCCTCCAGGCAGGTAGGTGATGAGGTGTACTGCACCTTCAAAATACTCATACAGTTCATCGCCGCTGCCCGCTCCTTCGGCGAGTGGGAGTTCCTCTTCAAAGACGACATGACTGAGGTCGCTTGAGCCGGCCTGAAACGCTGCCGGAAAGTATTGGTTGTGATTTTCCGGCGCTGGCTTAGGATCTGGTGCGTTAGGTGGGGTGACATCGACAAGCTTGTATGACACGTGTTCGTTGTTGCGCAAGAAAATGTTCTGGAAGCCGAGCGGCTCCCCGCTCACCAATAGCGGTTCGTCGTGACCACAGTTGAAAGATTCGTTCTTGAAGCTGCCGTATTGCGCATAGCCGTCCTCGAGCACACCCACCGATAGTTCCGCTGAGTAAGCCGTCATCCCGACCCGCGAAGGGCAACCCAGCCCGTTCTCGACGCTCTGCGGCGGGATGAGATTTTCAGCGGTCCAACCATTCACACCCCGAGTAGACAGATAGTCCAGCCCAGTGGACTTAGCGGAGGGGTATTCTGACGTCCAAGCCATTCGGTCGCCCGATACCGACGCCTCCATCCCTTGTGGCGAACTGAGTTCCCCCTCGTTGAGACCGCCGGGCACCACGTGGGGTTCGGCAAAGCTGTTTCCCGTGGGTGTGACCAGCTCATAAGCGCGGCACTCGGGCAAGAATGTCGAGTTCTGTTCCACTCGGCGTGCTTCGTTTGAGCATTCGGCGGCAGAGGCCGCGGGCACTGTACTCACGACACATGCAAAGGACGCCGTCAGCGCGGCGGCGATCATGACGAGGATCCGGTGGCCACGTGCCATCATTTCTCCTGCACCACCGCGCACCAGACGACCGCTCCTCCTCCGATCACCGTCGTGCATTGTCTCTCCTCTGTTTGATCCGATGCCCACTGTCTGTCTCCCCTCCTCGCCTGCCCGTTTCCCGCGCCATGGTCCCGGCGGGGTGGCGCCACATGGCGCCACCCCAGCCGCGACGCCTCTGGTCAGGCTTTCAGTTCTACATTTTCGCTAAATGTCTCTAGCTCGTTGTCCATGATCCACGACGTACCTTTACCGAGTTTGAAGAACGCGGCCGTGATCTTAAGTTCGCAGCCACCGCTCTTACCTTCGAGTTTGGTCCACTTCTGTTTGTGAGAAGTGCCTTCTTCGAAGGCCAGCACACCGGTTTTCTGAGATACATTCAGGGGGGTTGCTTCGCCGACGGTACAGCCTTCCAGCGTAACTTCTTCGGCTTCGCCTGCACATGTGAATTCGGCTAGGACGCTGCCCGATTCGGGCTTCAATTCCAGACCGACATTTTTGCGACTACTCCCTTCCGCATAGCCAATTTCGCCTTTCAACCGTTGGGTAACGATTTCACCCGCGCTATGACCGGAACTGGTGCACTTCCGTTCCGGCGTGACGCCCTGTTCACGACATCCGGTGTAACTGAAGACCAGGTGTTTGTAGACTTCGCCTTTAAAGCCAGCGAATTCGCCTTTCCCCTGGGACGCTTTGCAGACGATGTTGCGATCACTACCCAGTTCCGGCACATAACTAGCGATCACCGGTTCCACACCCGACGCGTTCTGGAACGTGAACGTGATCGAGAGTTTAGTCGCTTTATATTCCGGCAGCGCTGCGGAAGCACTAGCCACCACTACCGTGCTCATCAATGCCACAACCGCCAACACCGCTACCGTAAAAGGGCCGGTCTTGTGTATCTGTTTCATATGTCTATCCTTGTGTGCGTAGTACCCCGGCGGCGTCGGTTTTGCGGACTTGCGTCGCCGGGCCTTATCCTGGAGGGCACGACACGGCGCACAGTCCGTGACTGCCCAACCAAGCTCATTGGAGCGATGTGACCTTCTAGATCCATGGCCTCTCCCGAACGAGCATCATGCTGCCCTCCGCCACGCCCCACAAGCCACGGCGTGCAATGTTGTATGTGGTGCTATTGAGGCGCGCCCGCCACGCTTGACCACGGAAGCGCAAGCCTGCGGCGACTAGTTGCACCTTGGATAGTAGCTAGATAGCAGCGGCTATTATAGTCTATCCACTCAGATCCCCGGCTATTGCACAACATGCAACGTTGCACGAGTTGAGATATGACAGAGAAAATCGTGGCCTGGCCCTCGACACAGTGTGTCACTTCTGTTATGCTGACGTGCGGCAGGGGATCGACATCGGCAGGAGGACGATGACAGCTGTAGACGCCAGCGCAGACGCAGCCGCCGGTGAGCGCAAGGCGACTCCGATGCACTCGCCGATCAGCTGGGCGCTGCTCGGCCTGGTGATCGAACGCCCCAGCTACGCCTACGAGCTGGCGCAGCGCTTCGAGCGCACCTACGGCGACGCGCTGACGCTGTCGAGCATCCCGCACGCCTACAGAGCGCTGCGTACGCTCGAAGATCGCGGCATGATCGAAGAGCTACCGGGAACGAGGACCGGCCGCCAACCCAAGCCGCACTACCGGGCGACAGCCAAGGGCCTCGCGGACTACCACCAGCGGCTGCTCGGCGAGGTCGCCGAGGAGCGCCGCCGCCAGCATGTCTTCCTGCTGCAGCTCACCGCGCTCGCGCGCGACCCGCTGAGAGCGATCGAGGTCGTCGAGGACTACGAACGGACCTGCCTGGGCGAAACTCGCACGAGCACGGTCGCGGCCGCGGACGACGGCGCCCCCGACGTTGCCCATGATCTGCGAGCGCGTCTGATCGCGGAGAAGAAGCGCCTGACGCTCGGTGCCCGGATCGCATGGGCTCGCTACGCGCGCAGCGAGCTGAAAACGCTGGCTGCCCAGCGAGCGAGCGAACAGCAGGCGGACGGGCGGGCACTCGATCCATGAGCCTGCTGGAGTTGGAACAAGTCACCAAGCGCCATACGCGCGGCGGACGGCGCGTGTTGGTGCTGGGGGACGCTTCGCTGAGCGTCGATCCGGGCGAACTGGTCGCCGTCTGGGGGCTGCGCGGCTCCGGGCGCACAACGCTGCTGCGCCTCGCCGCCGGGGTCGACGTGCCCGACTCCGGGAGCGTCCGCTTCGACGGGCACGACCTCGCCGTGCGCGGCGAGCTCATCCTCGGCCGTGAGATCGGCTACTGCCGCAAGAGGTCGCCCGCCGGCGCCGGCGGGCGGGCGCTCGACGAGGTGCTCGTCGCGCTGCTCGTCAACGGGGTGCCCGCCGGCGCCGCGCGCTCGCGCGCCGAGCAGGCGCTGGAGCGCGTGGGCGGCGAGAGCTTCGCCGGCCGGCGCGTGAACGAGCTCGACGGCGGCAAGCGTATCCGCCTGGCGATCGCCCACGCGCTGGCGCTGGGGCCGCGCCTGCTGCTCGTCGACGAGCCCGTCAGCGGCGTCGACCTGCACCAGCGCGATCGGATCCTGCTGTTGCTACGTTCGCTCGCCGACGAGGGCATCGCGGTGCTGATGACGGTCGGCGAGACCACCGGACTCTCCGGAGCCGACCGTTCGCTGACGATCGGCGATGGCGAGCTGTGCGGCCACTCCGAGCCCGAGCTCGCGCCGGTGCTGGCGCTGCGCCCGGCGATCGGGCTGTGAGTCCCGAGCGGCACGTGCTCGAGTTCGAGCGTGTCGTCAAGCACTACCACAGCGCGGATGCCCTCTCGGACGGGGGCGAGGAGGTGCGCGCCGTGGACGGCGTCAGCCTCGTCGTGCGCGCCGGGGAAATGGTCGCCCTGCACGGGCCGAGCGGGTCCGGCAAGACGACGCTGCTGAAGCTCGCGGCGACGCTGCTCGCACCCGAACGCGGCACGATCCGCTTTGAGGGAGTCGACCTGTCGTCGTTCACCGAGGCGCAGTCCTCCGCCTACCTGCTGCGCGACGTCGGCTTCATCCACCAGAGCCCCCACCTGATGGGGCGCGTCTCGGCGCTGGAGAACGCCTCGATCAAGCTGTTGCTCGGCGGCGTCCCCCGCCGTGAGGCGCGGGAGCGAGCGCGCCAATGGCTCGAGCGTCTGGGGCTCGCGGCGCGCACGCGGCGCACCCCCGAGCAGCTGTCGGGCGGCGAGCGCCAACGTGTCGCGATCGCGCGCGCGCTGGCCGGAGATCCCCGACTGATTCTTGCCGACGAGCCCACCGGCAACCTGGACAGCGCACGCAGCCGCGAGGTCGTCGCGCTGCTGGCTCAGATCGCGCACGAGCGCCGGTGCGGCGTGCTGCTCGTCACGCACGACACCGAGGCCGCGCGGCTGGCCGATCGCGGCCTAACCCTATGCGACGGCGAGCTGCACGAGCACACGCCCGGCCCCCGGGCGTCCGAGCACGCCCTCGGCGGCGAGCCGCACGAGCAACCCCCCGACCCCGAGTCGCCCGCCTCCCCGACCCTCGCGCGAGCCCTCCCGACCGGGTAGGTCCCTGGTGTCGCGTCCCGAGCCGCTGAAAACACACGTGCTGATGCGCCCCGGCGCGCTCGTCTACCTGTACCGCCGTCGGCTGCGCATGCACGCCGCCCAGGAGCTGTTCGCGGGCATCGGCATCGCGATCGCCGTGGCGCTCGTGTTCGCGACGATGGTCGCCGAGTCGAGCATCGCCGGCGCCGGCGGCGAAGTCGTGCGCGCCGTCACCGGACCGGCGAGCCTGCAGTTGCGCGCGCGCGGCGGCGCCGGCCTGCCCGAAGGGCTGCTGGCACGCGTCGAGCGCCTACCGGGGGTAAGGCAGGCCGCGCCCTTGCTCGAGCAGACCGCAACCGTGCGCTCCGCCGGCGGGCGCCACACCGCGATCGACCTGGCCGGCACCGATACGAGCCTAGCGGTGCTCGACGGCCTCGGCGAAACGCTCCCGCTCGCGGCGCTCCGCCCCGGCACGATCGGGCTCAGCCGGGCAAGCGCCGAGGCGATCGGGATACCCGCCGAGCCCGGGCTCTCCAACCGCTCCGCCCCTGACGGCGGCCTCGGCGGCGCCCGCTACGTGACGCTCCAGATGCGCGGCCGCGCCAGCTCGCTGCGCGTCTCGACCGTGCTCGGGCCCGAAGCGGTCGGCGCGCTCTCGCACGCGCTTGTCGCGGTCATGCCGCTGGCGCGCATGCAACAGCTCGCCGGGCTTCCCGCCCAGATCACGCGCATCTTCGTCGAGGCCACACCCGGTGCACAGGCACGGGTGCGATCGGAGCTGGGGGCGCTCGCGGACGGACGCCTCGAAGTCGCGCCGGCCAACCAGGACGTCGCCCTGCTGCGACAGGCGCTCGGGCCGAGCGCGCTGGCGAGCGGCCTGTTCGCGGCGATCGGCGCACTGCTCGGCTTCCTGTTCGCGTTCAACGCGATGCTCCTGACCGTGCCCGAGCGCCGCCAGGCGATCGCCGAGCTACGCCTCTCCGGAGCCAGGCGCGCGGGGATCGTGCAGATGGTCCTCTTCGAGGCGCTGTGTCTGGGGGTCGCCGCCTCGCTGGTCGGGCTGGCAGGTGGCTACGCGCTGTCGGTTGGCGTGTTCCACCAATCCTCGGCCTATCTCGCCGAGGCGTTCACGCTCGGCTCGAGCACGATCGTGAGCGCGCGCGCGCTGCTGCTGGCGTTCTTCGGCGGGCTGGCAGCCACCTGCGTGGCCTCCACAGTCGTGCTGCTCGACCTGCGCCGCGGGCGCGCGCGTGACGCGGTCTACCGGCAGGAAGGCGTGGCGGGCGACGCGCTCGGCTCCTCCATTCAACTGCGCCTGTTCGCCGGCGCGCTGAGCCTGATCGTGGGCGCCGGCGTGCTGTACGCGCTCTTCCCCCGTGCCGCGATCGCCGCGGTCGCACTGCTGGCGCTCGGGACGGTGCTGGCGGTCCCGCTCGCGTTCGCGGGCGTACTCGCGCTGGCGCGGGCGCTGAGCGAGCGCTACGAGCGGCTGATCGCCCTGCCGGTGGCGCTCGCCTCGCTGCGAACGACGACGCTGCGCTCGCTCGCGCTCGCCGCGACCGGCGCCGTGGCGCTGTTCGGCAGCGTCGCGCTGGGCGGCTCGCGCGAGAACCTGCTGCGCGGCATCGGCTCCTTCGCCCACAGCTACGTCGCCGCCGCCAACGTCTGGGTCACCAACCCGGGCGACAACCAGGCGGTCGACGAATTCTCGGCCGGCGGGGACCCGGCGCGGATCGCAAAGGTCCCGGGAGTCGCCGGCGTAAGCGCCTTTCACGGCGGGTTTCTGACGCTCGGCGACCGGCGCGTGTGGCTGATCGCCCGCCCACCGAGCGCGAGCCGGCAGGTGCTCGAAAGCGAGATCGACCAGGGCAACGCCGCCGGCGCGGTGGCACGCCTGGGCGAAGGCGGCTGGATCGCCGTATCCGAGCGGATCGCCGAAGAACACCACACCGGAGTCGGTGGCTCCCTCACGCTGCCGACCCCCAGCGGGGACGTTCGGCTGCGGATCGCCGCGACGACGACAAACCTGGCCTGGCCGCCGGGCGTGATCTTCATGAGCGCCGCCGACTACAGCCGCCTTTGGGCGGCGAGCGCACCCACGGCGCTCGCCGTCGCTCTGCGGCCGGGGGCCGACCCCGCGTCTGTGCGCGACGCCATCGCGCGCACGCTGAGCGGCCTGGAAGTGGCGACCGCCGCGACGCGAGAAGCCAGCATCGACGCGCTGACGAGCGAAGGGCTCGGCCAGTTGCGGGAGATATCGACGCTGCTGCTGGCGGCCGCGATCGCGGCGATGGCCGCAGCGCTGGCCTCCAGCCTGTGGCAGCGACGGGAGTGGCTCTCCGGCCTGCGCCTCTCCGGCGCCAGCCCCGCTCGCCTGCGCCGCATCCTGCTGCTGGAAGCGGCGCTGATGCTCGGCGCCGGCTGCCTGACTGGCGCGCTTGCGGGGATCTACGGCGAGGTCGTGATCGACGGCTACCTGCGCCAGGTCACGGGCTTCCCGCTCGCGAGCGTGCTCAGCGGCGGGCGCTCGCTTGAAGTGTTCGCGCTCGTGCTCGCGCTGGCGCTCGCGATCATGGCGATCCCCGGCTGGCTCGCCTCGGGCGTATCGCCGGGGCTCGCGCTGGAGAACGACTAGCTCATGTCCACGCTCGACGAGTACCTCTCCCTCCCGGTAAGCCCTGACTTGGGGGTCTCGCCACTCGACGAGCGCATCTCGCTACCGATGAGCCCCGACGTGGGGGCCTTGCCACTCGACGAGCGCATCCTCGCGGCACCGGACCATGACGTTCGCTACTCCCCGCTCGGAGATCGACGGCTCGCGGCTCGGGCGGGCCTGGCACTGGTGGCGGCCAACGCCCGCTACTGGACGAGCGTCGCGCCGCTCGTGCGCGTCGAGCTGCGGCGTTGGCGGCGGCGCGCGCGGGCGATCGAGGACCCCGAGTTGCGGGCGCTGGCATTGGAGAAGCTGCGCAGCGAGAGCTTTCACGCGGAGGCCGCGGCGATGCTCGCGACGCTCGCCCCGCGCGCCCACCGGCGCGATGTGGTGCGGGCGATCGTCGCGCTGGAGCTGCTGTTCGACTACCTCGACGGGCTGACAGAGCGTCCCTCGACCGATCCGCTGGGCGAAGGCGAGCGCCTATTCGACGCATACGTGGACGCCTTCGCCACTGGCTCGCACAGCTACGGCGCGCTCATGCCGATCCCCGACGAGCACGCCCAGCGCCAAGACTCGCGCTGGGCAGACGGCGGCTACCTGCAGGAGCTCTCAGGCACCGTCAGCAGGGCGCTCGAGCGGTTGCCGGCGAGCGCGGCGATCGCTCCCGTCGCGCGCTCGTGCGCGGCGCGCGGCGCGCAGGCCCAGATACGCATGCACGCGGCTGGACGGCTCGGAGCAGAGCAGCTGGAGGATTGGGCCCGCCGCGAAGTCGACAGCCTGGCCGATCACGAGGGGCGACCGAAGCTCGGCTGGCGGGAGCTGCTCGCCGGAGCAGCGTCCTCGGTGCTGGCGATCCACGCCCTGCTCGCCGCCGCCGCCGACCCCCGTACCACCCCCGCGCGAGCCGTCGCGATCGAGTCCGCCTACCGCCACACCTGCGTGCTGCTCACCCTGCTCGACGGTCTCGTCGATCACGAGCACGACAGGCAACCAGGGGCGACGCCCGCGAACAGCCTTGGCTACATCGACCTCTACCCCGATCGCGACGAACTCGCCCAGACGCTGCTCGACACGGCCGAGACCGCACTCAGGCAAGCGAGCGCCTTGCCCGACGGGTCCTACCACGCAATGACCGTAGCCGGCACCGTCGCCTACTACACCACCGCCTCGAGCGCCCGGGGCGAGCTCGCCACGCCGATCGTCAAACGTCTGCGGACACAGCTGACGCCGTTGATAACCCCCACGCTTGCACTGATGCACGTTTGGAGACGGGCGAGGTGGCTCGGCAGGCGGCTATCGCTATCGAGAGGAGGACTCTCGTGAGATCGACACGCATTTTGCCAATCGCCATCGCCATCGCCCTGGCGGGAACGGGGAGCGCCCTCGCGGCGCGAGTGTTGAGCGTCCGCGACGAAGGACACCTGCGTTTCCTTACCAGCTCGGGCTCGGAGCTGATCGACGAAGGGGCCGCGCTGGGGACGCTCCCCGGCAGAGTGCGGGTGCGTTTCCTCTACGACGGCGATCCCACCGTGGGCGCCCAATTCACGATCTACGGCCGCGAAGGGTCTATCAGCGGCCGAGCCGAGGCGAAGCTCAGCAACCCGAACAGCCCCGATCCCAGCTTCCGCGGCGCGTTCTCGATCATCGGAGGCAGCGGCCGCTACGCGCACGTCCACGGCGCGGGCGAACTGTTTGGCGTGTTCTATCGCCGCGGCTCGAACAAATACGGACTGGTCGTGCAGACGATCGGCAAGCTTCCCTACTGAGCGGATCGTCGGTGAAGAGCGTCATTTCCCGAGTACGCACCTACGCCGCTGAGCTTGCGCTTTGCGCGAGCATTCTGTGTGCGCTGTGGGCGCCGGGAACGGTGGCGGCGTCGACGCCGCGGGGGTCCACGCCGTGGCGGTCCACACCCACACCGCGGGAGTCCACACCCCAGAAGTCCACACCGCGAGCGTCCATGCCAGCTTCCGTATCCGCTTCGGCTTCTACATCGGCGATGCAAGCAAGCATCAACGTGCGGTTCGTCCCCGAGCGGCTCGGCGCGCCCACGACGTTCTCGCTCGGCTTTCGACTCGACGCCGGCGGCGGGCTTCCTCCGCCGCTGACCGGGATCGAATTCCATTACCCCACCGACCTCGGGATCGCCACGAACGGGCTCGGCGTGGCCTCGTGCCCGCTCGTGGCGCTGGAAGCCGATGGACCGTCGATCTGCCCACCCGATTCGCGCATGGGCGGGGGCAATGCGCTCGTCGAGATTCCCTTCGGCGGGGAAACACAACAGGAGACCGCCAGCATCGCGCTGCTGGCGGGACCCTCGCAAGACGGATACGTGCGCATGTTCGTCAACGCAATGGGGAGCTCTCCGGTGATCGCGCACGTCGTTATGCCCGCGCTGCTGCTACCCGGAGACCTGAGATTCACGGTGCCGCTCGTGGAAAGCCTGCCCGGATCCCCGTACGTGTCGGTGGCCGGCGCGCACGTGACCCTCGGCGGAGACCTGACCTATTACGAACGCCGTCACGGGCGGCTCGTGGCCTACCGCCCGCAGGGGGTCATGCTGCCCCGCGACTGCCCGCGCGGTGGGTTTCGGTTCTCGATGAACTTCAGCTTCCTGGACGGGACGGCGGCGCGAGCGCAAACTGTCGTGGCCTGCCCGCGCGGGAGGTAGCAGCCACAGGCACGCACGAGCACAGGACACAGGGCGTAGCGTAGGCGTGCGCAAGGCCGGAGCAGCCATCCGTCGGCAAGTTCTCGTCCCCTCGCGCGCGCGAGCGTGTGCACCGCACAGAGAGCCCTCCACGACCTCGATACAATTCCTAGTCCACAGCACAGGATTCACAAAGGGAGCCCTATGGCGACGCTAGACCGCACCAAGATCGCAAAGCCCAGCCCGATCGTCGAGGACGAGCAGGGCCAGCTACTCGCGCGCAAAGGCATCTCGCGCGAGGTGGTGCGCGAGCTATCGAAGGTCAAGGGCGAGCCCGACTGGATGGCCGAGAAGCGCGTCAAGTCGCTGGAAATCTACGAACGCAAGCCGATCCCGACGTGGGGGCCGGACCTGAGCGGGCTCAACCTGGACGAGCTGGTGCTCTACTCCCCCCCCACCGCCGGGCGCTTCAACTCTTGGGACGACGTGCCCGAGGAGATGAAGAAAACCTATGAAGATCTTGGCATCCCCCAGGCCGAGCGCGAGCAGCTGGCGGGCGTCGTCGGCGTGTGGCGCCAGGAGCCGGTATACGAGGGCCTCAAGGAAGAGTACGCAAAGCTCGGCATCCTCTTCTGCTCGATGGACACCGCCATCACCAAGTACCCGGATTTGGTGCAGAAGTACTTCATGAACAAGTGCGTCCCGCCGCAGGACAACAAGTTCAGCGCCCTGCACGGCGCCGTGTGGTCGGGCGGCTCGTTCCTGTACGTGCCAAAGGGCGTCAAGGTGGATCTGCCCTTGCAGGCCTATTTCCGCATGGAGGGCGCCGGTGAGGGCACCTTCGAGCACACGCTGATCATCGCCGACGAGGGCTCGGATGTGAACTACATCGAGGGCTGCACCGCGCAGACCTACAGCGTCAACTCGATGCACTCCGCTGTCGTTGAGATCTTCGTGCACGAGGGTGCCAAGGCCCGTTACACCACTGTGCAGAACTGGTCCAAGGACGTCTACAACCTCAACACCAAGCGTGCCATCGTGGATGCCGAGGGCACCGTGGAGTGGGTTGGCGGCTCGATGGGCGCCAAGTACGTGATGCTCTACCCCGGCTCCTTCCTGATGGGCGAGGGCGCACGCGCCGACCACCTCAATGTGGGCGTTGCCGGCAAAGGCGTGCACAAGGACACGGGCGCCAAGGTGGTGCACCTGGCCCCCAACACCACCTCGAACATCCTCGCCAAGTCGATCTCCAAGGACGGCGGGATCATGGGCTACAGAGGGCTTGTGAAGATGGGCGCCAACAGCGCCGGCTCGAAGTCGCGCGTGCAGTGCGATGGGCTGATGATGGACGGCGAATCGCGCTCTGACACCTGGCCTGACATCCAGATCCAGAACCCCAATGTGGCTGTCGCACACGAGGCGACGGTCGGGCGCATCTCCGACGACCAGCTCTTCTACATGGGCTCGCGCGGCTTCACCGAGGACGAGGCCGCCGCGATGATCGTCAACGGCTTCATCGAGCCGGTCACGAAGGAGCTGCCGATGGAGTACGCGGTCGAGCTCAACCGGCTGATCCAGCTGGAGATGGTCGGAAGCATCGGCTAGCGCGCAGCGACTTGCGCGCTCCAGTCGACACAATCGTCGCGCCGCTGTTTCCCACGAAGCTGCCGTGGGTCAACACCAACGGAGCCCAGGCAAGCATCCTCAAGCGGGGGCAGCCGATGCTGGTCGAGTTCTGGGATTTCTGCCGACCCAACTCGATCAGGACGCTCCCATACGTGAAGGCGTGGCACGAGCGCTATGCAGGCGACGGGTTGCGTGTGATCGGCGTTCACTGCCCCGGCTTCGCGCCGTCCCACCCCGAGCAGGCCGTCCGCGACGCCGTCGAGCGCCTGGAGATCGCCCACCCCATTCTGATCGACAGCGAGTTCGAGGTGTGGCAGGAGTACGAGAACCGCGGCTGGCCGGCGCGCTATCTGTTCGACGGGCATGCGCGCCTATTCGAGTATCACTACGGCGAGGGTGCCTACATAGAGACCGAGTTGGCTATACAAGAGCTACTGGGTGTGGAGCGCGAGCCGCTCGAGCCGCTGCGCCCAGAGGACGCACCCGATGCCCAGTTGCTGCCCCAGACCGCGGAGCAGGCAGGCGCATGGTCGGGCCCCTACGAAGCCGGCAGTGTTTGGGCGGTGCTCGACGGATCTGGCACAGTGACGGTCAGCGCTGCTGGCAGCGAGGGCGAACCTACCGAGGAGAGGACGCTGAGCGTCGTATCCCCAGGCGCATACAAGCTGGTCGAGCACAAGCGTCATACCCAGGGGATGCTCAGATTCGAGGTCGGCTCAGGCATCGAGTGCCTGGCGACCTGCTTCACGCCGGGAGTGGCTTGAGTCCTTTGGCTCGTCGATCGATCTGGGGAGAGTGGCTGGGCTGCGCGACCACCGCCCGCGATGAGCCGCGGTCGCTGGGGCTCAGGAATGGCTGGGCGCCTGCGGCTGCCGGTCGTCGGCCTCTGGCCAGTTGGCCAGCGTAAGCAGGAACAGGACCGCCCAAAGGGGCTGTCGACCTAGTGAGTGGGCAGTGGCTGTGTCGAGGTGTTGCTCGATTGGAGGAATGCTTCGACTGCGCTGACGTCGAGTGGACGCGAGAATAGGAAGCCTTGCCCGTGGTCGCAGTGTTCGCGCTGCAGGGTCTCGAGCTGAACCTGATCCTCGATGCCCTCAGCGAGCGTCTCGATCTGGAGTGCCTTGCCGAGTTGCACGAGTGTGCGGATCAGGGCCGTCGCCTCCTTCGAGGCAGCGATACCGCCGATGAAGGAGCGATCGATCTTCAGGGCGTCGACCGGGAACTGACGTAGATAGGCCAGTGAGCTGTAGCCGGTGCCGAAATCGTCGACCGCGATGCGAACTCCGAGTTGCTTGAGCTCCCCTAGGCGTCGGGCCGTGGCCTCGGCGTCGCGCATCAGCGTGGTCTCGGTGATCTCGAGCGTCAACGCGCTCGGGTCGAGTCCGCTGTGCTCGAGTGCCAGGCGCACGTCATCGATCAATTTGTCGTGGTCGAGTTGGCGTCCGGAGACGTTCACCGACATGCCGATTCGGTGTCCCTCCTCGTGCCATGTAGCGGCCTGACGGCATGCCTCTTGGAGCACCCATCGGCCAATCGGCACGATCAGTCCACTGTCCTCGGCGATCGGGATGAACTCGATGGGTGGGATGACATCGCGTGTGGGGTGGCGCCAGCGGATCAGAGCCTCGACACCGATCACGCTTTCTGACTGCAGATCGAATGTGGGCTGGTAGAGCAGGAACAGCTGTTTGCTCTCGAGTGCTTCGGCGAGTTCCATCTCGAGCGTGAGCTTGTCCTGCGCGGCGGTTTGCATACCGGACTCGAACAACACGTAGCAGTTCCTGCCGGCAGCCTTGGCTTCATACAGAGCGAGGTCGGCGTCACGCAGCAGTTCGATGGCGTTGCCCCTCAGGCCTGAGGCGACGCCGATGCTCGGGGTGATCGAGAGCTGGCGACCGAGCTCTCCGCTCCTTTCTATGTCGTATGGCTGACGCAGCACTTCCAACAGGCGCTCGGCGACGAGCTCAGCGCCTGCATCGAGCGTCGAGCCCTCTACGAGGACGACGAACTCGTCGCCGCTCAAGCGGGCCGCCGTGTCCCCCTCGCGGACGACACCCGTCAATCTCGTAGCGACGACCTGCAAGAGCTCATCGCCCGCTGCATGTCCGAAGGTGTCGTTGACCTGCTTGAAGCCGTCGATGTCGACGTATAGCGCCGCCACCGGAATATTCTGGCGTCTGGCACGGGCGAGCATCTGCTCGGCTCTGTCGAGCGCAAGGACACGGTTGGGTAGACCTGTGAGGGCGTCGTGCAACGCCTGATGGCGAAGCTGGCCGGTCTTCTCGTTGACCATTACAAGAGCGCGCTCACGTGAGCGCGTGAGCACCAGCACCAAGGCACACAAGAGCACACTCACTATTGCGCCGGACAGCAACACCAATAGTCCCTGTGTCTTGGCGGACAGTCCGCTCACCGCACTGGCTCCAGTCACCTCGGCGTTCCATGTGCCATCGATCCGCAACCTCGCGTCGTACGTAAACGGTTTGGTGGTCGATGGGGCGCCCGCACGGCCCATGAGCTCAGGGCGTTGACCGGGATTGCTGTGATACAGCGTCACACTAAGACCGCGATGCTCGCCTATGGCTGACCGCATGAGAGCATGGATGTCGAAGGAGCTTGAAACCCAACCGATGAGAGCCGCACGGCGCTGTGCAACGCTCGTAAGTTTTGCGCCGCGTCTATAGGACGCGCCTTCGATGAAGAATGTGCTCACTCCTTCGGCCCTCACCGGATATACAAGGAACAGCCCGCTATCAGCGATTGACCGCATGAGATCCGCTTGAGAGGATCCGCCCGCCGGGTATCGACCGATCGGGGAGCTTGCGTTGCACCAGTCTCCCTGCAGCAGCCGCGCTATGTACGGGCTGTACGCAGTGTTCACACTGCCAGCCGAAAGCAGGCAGTAACGACCCCGTCCGTCCGCAACGACGGGCTCGACCCTCCCTCCCACAAGCGTACGAAATGCTGGTTCAGCGTCCCTTCGCGCCTGAAACGCCGCGAGCGCGCCCGCTGGCACCGACCTCACGAGCAGTGTGCCGAGGCCTCCAACCTGTCGCTGGCGGCCTTCGAGTCCGGTGAACCATTGATTGAACCCGCTGGCGCTCACTCCGGGCTGCATGGCTACAACGGTACGTAGCGTCGTGAGAAAGTCAGTATCGCGACGCAGCTGCATCTCCAGTGTCTCGCTGACATCGGTCGCGGTCGTCTGGAACGTCTGCTTCTCGTGCGAGCGCACATTCGAGCGCCATAGCTGCGCGCCGCCAACAGAGGCCGCCAAACCAAGCACGAGGATCACTCCAGCAACCAGCATCCACCCGCGTCGTCGCCTGCCGCCACGGGTGCCATTATGTGGTGGCGCTTGCGCGCCACCAACAAGGGTCTCTTTCGTTGTATCGAGCGGCTTAGACATGGCGACTGGTGTTGGCGATTGTCGAGCCGCCCAGCACAAAATGACTGACTACCGATCGAAAACCCCGTGCCGCCTCGGCAGCGAGCGCTCCGCTCGTGAAAATAAAGACGGATACCAGACCGAATAGGACAAGCCATACTCGAAATGCTTTGCCACCGGTCCGCACGATTGGACGCCGGCTTGCTCCGAGAGAGTCACGAAAAAGCAACCCTTGCCTCTGTCGGACGCCAAGGAACATAGGCGTCTCCTCACTGCGGCTTCATCACCGCGATAGACAGGGATGGCTCCCCGGTCTCTACGACCTACTTATAGCCCGACGGTTGATTGGCTCAACCTTAGCTGAATCTAGGCAACTCGACATATAGACATACAGAACAATCCCAGTAAATCCAACTATGAGCCAGCCCTAGCCTAGATCCTAACCGTCCCGATCCTGCCCCGTTCTGGTCGTCCTAGGAGGTCAATCAAGGAACTTTCTTGGCTCGACTGTGGCGATCAAACGATTGCCGGCCCTCATGAGCGATGACCGTGCAGTCGACACCTCAGGCGACGGGCGCTTCCCTTGCCGACCCAGCCTCCCTAGAACCAGTGCCCCTGAGAGCGGGACCAAGGGAGGATGCCTGAATGGCTGAGGGCCGATTCCGATGGCACTGACGTCGATCGGCGAGCCCAAATGAAATTATTAGACAGTTGCTAGAAAGGATGCTCACGCGTGTGGGTCACGAACCGCTCCCTAACGAACCGCTCCCTAACAACGATGCTTACCCACGATATCGTGTTAATAATCGAATTACCCCGATTATCGAACGACGATCGTGCCAACTTAACTTCTTCCGATGCCACGATCGTTTGTCCACGTTTATAGGTTGCTGAGTATGCTACCCTTCGACGTTAGCGTATTTCCATTCATGCTAATAGTGGTTTGGTTATGTGCTGTTGGTTGCTGGACGTGCAGGCAGACACGTTTGTGACTGCTCCTCTCGCGGACCGCGCCTCGCCGGCAAGTTTGTGTGCCTACGGAGGTCTTGGTCATGCCGCAGAGTCGCGTTGGGTCGGTAGATGAGTCAGCTGCTCGTACTGGATTTACTCGGTTGGCAACCCGAACGTCTGGCTCGCGTCAGACGAGCGATGGCGCTGGTGCACACTCGACACCGGATGTCGAAGCGTACCTGCGTAGCGCATTTGAGGACGCTCCGATTGGCATCGCGCTGATCAGTATCGACCCAGAGATCGAGGGCCGCTTCTTGCGGGTCAACCGGGCGCTTTGTGAATTGACGGGATATTCCTCTGAGAAGCTCCAACTGACGGGCATCCATGCGCTTCTGCATCCGGACGACCTACCGACCGATATCGCAGCGATGACGAGACTCAACCAGGGCGAGGTTGACGGCTTTCAGCTCGAGCAGCGCCTACTCCACGCCGAACGTCATGCGGTGTGGGTCACGGTCAATGCCTCGCTGGTCCGTGACGCGGCCGGCGATCCGCTCTACTGTATTCGCCAGTTGCAGGACATCGAGGAGCGCAAGCGGTACGAGGGCGAGTTGGGCTATCTCGTAGAGCACGATCCCCTCACCGGACTATTGAATCGTCGCGGCTTCGTCCGTGAGCTTGCGCAGCAGATTGCCTACGCGCGACGTTATGGCGACGGGGGCGCAGTGCTGTTTCTCGACCTCGACGATTTCAAGTACGTGAACGACACGCTCGGGCACAGCATCGGTGATGAGGTAATCAGCGATCTCGCACGAGTCGTGCGCAAGCGGCTTCGCGAGACGGACGTCTTTGCGCGCCTCGGAGGCGATGAGTTCGCCGTCCTGTTGCCTCATACGGCCTTGAGCGAGGCCGAAACGGTATCCGGGAGCCTGCTCGAGGCCGTGAGAGATGGATGTGTGGTGTCGCTCGGTGAAGGCCGACGCGTGACGGTGAGCGTCGGGATCACTGGGTTCCAGGAGCCTGGTAAGGATCTGACCCCTGATGACATCCTGATCGATGCCGACGTCGCGATGTACGCCGCCAAGGAAGCCGGCAAGGACCGCGTCGCGGTCGCAAGCAAAGCAACCAAAGAGCGAATGAGATCGAGAATCACCTGGGCTGAGCGCGTCAAACGCGCAGTGCAGGATGGCCTGTTCGAGCTCTACT
>DATHNT010000002.1:0-144029 GCA_035485715.1 Solirubrobacteraceae bacterium
GGCCGACAGGGACGCTGGGACTTGGGCGGACGGTTCCGCAGGGATCCGTGCGCCAGAGCTTCAGCCACGGGCGATCGAAAGTCGTCGAAGTGGAAGTGCGCAAGTCGCGTGCCCCTGTCGCGCGAAATCCGTCCGCCGCAGCGGGTGCGCCGCCGCCGCCGCCAGCCGGTGCGGCACCAGCTCCGCGCGTCGCGACGGCCCCCGGCCGGCCGGCTCCCGGTGCGGGGCGCGCGCTTACCGCGACCGAACTTGCCGCGAGGCAGCGGGCCCTTGACGAACAGAAGCGCGACGCTGCCAGGCGTGAAGCAGAGCGCCGCGAGCAGGAAAAGATTTCGATCCTTTCCGCCGCTGAGGAGGCGCGCCGCCGCGAGGCGGAGGCCCGCAAAGCGGCGGACGAAGAAGCGCGCCTCGCAGAGGAACAGGCCGCCCGCGACAAGATTGAAGCGGAAGCCAAGCGCGTCGCAGCGGCAGCCGCAGCGGTTGCTCGTGCATCGGACGAACCGGACGAACCACCCGATGAACAGGCTGCCCCGCCTGTCCAAATGGCGCCGGCGCCCCCGCCTCCCCAACCGGCAGCCGCGGCATCCGTCGCCAAGACGGCGCCAACCGCTCGGACTCCGACCCAGCCCACACCCGGGTCTGCAACGGAAACGTTGCGGCTGCGCGCCTTGCGTCCTGAAGACGAAGACGAAGGACGCCCGGCCCGGCGGCCAGGTGCCGGTGGTCTTCCGGCTCGTAAACCGCCGGTCGTTGCTCCCAAAGGTGGCACCAACGATCGCCGCCGCGCCGGCCGCATCGACGTACAGGCCGCGATCGAGGGCGAGGACGAAAAAGTCCGCTCGCTGGCTTCGGTTCGCCGCCAGCGCGAACGCGAGCGCCGCCAGGCCGAACTGGATCGCCTCCGTTCGGATCAGGTGAAGGTGGTGCGGGACGTGATCCTGCCGGAAACCATCACCGTGCAGGAACTCGCCAACCGCATGGCCGCAAGGACACCGGAAGTCATCAAGGCCCTGATGAAGATGGGCGTGATGGCGACTCTGACCCAGACACTGGACGCCGACACCGCCGAACTCGTGGTGCAGGAGTTCGGCCACCGGGTTCGCCGCGTAGCCGAGTCCGACGTGGAGCTCGGCCTGGAAGGCGATGCGGACGTCGACGACGATCTTTTCCACCGTCCGCCGGTTGTGACCATCATGGGCCATGTCGACCACGGCAAGACCTCATTGCTCGATGCGCTGCGGTCCACCGACGTGGCGGCCGGCGAGGCGGGCGGCATCACCCAGCACATCGGCGCCTACCAGGTCCATCACGGCGAGAAGGTCATCACCTTCCTCGACACGCCAGGCCACGAGGCGTTCACCGCGATGCGTGCCCGCGGCGCACAGGTGACCGACCTGGCAGTGATCGTGGTCGCAGCCGACGACGGCGTCAAGCCGCAGACCGAGGAGGCGATCGACCACGCCAAGGCCGCCGAAGTGCCGATCGTCGTCGCTGTCAACAAGATCGACAAGGAGGGGGCGCAGCCAGAGCGCGTGCGCACCGAACTCACCCAGCTTGGCTTGCAGCCGGCGGAGTGGGGCGGAGAGACTGAGTTTGTCGATGTCAGTGCCAAGACCCGTGAGGGTCTCGACAGTCTGCTTGAGATGATCCAGGTCGTAACCGACCTGGAGGAGCTCAAGGCCAACCGCGACGCGACGGCCTCAGGCACAGTTATCGAGTCAAAGCTCGATCCCGGCCGCGGGCCGGTCGTGAGCATCCTGATCCAGCGCGGCACACTTGAAGTGGGCGACGCGCTCGTCGCCGGCGCGAGCTTCGGCCGGGTGCGCGCGATGCACAACTTCATCGGCGCTCGCGTAAAGACAGCAGAACCGGGGGAGCCGGTGGAGGTGCTCGGCTTCGACGGCGTCCCCGAGGCTGGTGAATTCGTGCGCGTCGTGGAGAACGAGCGTCGTGCCCGCCAGCTTGCCGGTGAGCGCGCCAACCGCCTGAAGACAGAGGCGCTCGCGCGCCGCTCCGGTCGTAAGGTCTCGCTCGAGGACGTCTTCAAGCTCGCCCAGGAAGGCACGGTCAAGGAGCTCAGTCTCGTCATCAAGGCCGATGTCGCCGGATCGCTGGAGGCGATCGAGGACGAGATCGCAAAGCTGCCCCAGGACGAGGTGTCGGTCAACATCATCCACCGTGGCGTCGGCGGTATCAACGAGTCCGATGTGATGCTCGCCTCAGCCTCCTCCGGCTTGATCCTCGCCTTCAACGTGCGCCCCGTGGGCGACGCGCGCCAACTCGCCGACCGCGAGGGCGTGGAGATCCGCTCCTACTCGGTCATCTACCGCGCGATCGAAGAGCTGCGCGCGGCGATGCAGGGAATGCTCGAGCCAACCGAGGTGGAGACCTCGCTCGGCCAGGCCGAGGTGCGCCAGCTGTTCAAGGCCTCGCGCATCGGTACGATCGCCGGCTCACACGTCAGCGAGGGCAAGGTCACACGCGGAGCACGCGTGCGGGTCGTGCGCGAGGGCACGGTCATCTACGACACGACCATCGCCAGCCTGCGTCGCTTCAACGAGGACGCACGCGAGGTTGCCGCAGGCTTCGAGTGTGGAATCGTGCTCACCAACTTCCAAGACCTGCGCGAGGGTGACATCCTGGAGACATACGAGACGCGCCTGCAAGAGCGCCAGCTCGCCCAGTAGCGGACGTCGCCCGATGAAGGGTTGCTCATGCAAGCAGCTTTGCGAGTCGGATCTTTCGAGGGACGTGGACGGGTAGGATGGGCTCAGAGAGAATGCGTCGTGTGGACGAGGCGATCAGGCAGGTGATCGGCGACGCGCTAGCTTCGGACTTGAAGGATCCAAGGGTGGGATTTGTGACCGTGACCGATGTCAAGACAAGCTCTGACCTGAGCCATGCGCGCGTATACGTGAGCGTGCTCGGCGAGCCGGATGCGCGCAATGACACGCTGAGCGGTTTGCGCAGCGCACACGGCTACCTCCAGCGCCGCATCGGCCGCGAGTTGACGCTCAAGCGCACACCGACGCTCGAGTTCACCTACGACGACACCACCGACCGTGCGTTGCGCGTGGACGCCCTGATCGAGGCCGAGATCGACGGTGAACAGGCATGAGCTACTGCATCGAGCCAATCGAGCCAAGGAGTGAGCACACATGAGCGCCGAGGAGTCGATCGAGCAGACACGGCGGCTCGTGCTCGAGCGCATCCGCGCCGACACCAGCTTCGTCGTTGCCACCCACGAGCACCCCGACGGGGATGCCCTGGGCTCGCTGATCGGCATGCACGGACTGCTCACCGCGCTCGGCAAGAGCTCTGAGATGTTCATCTCGCCCAGCGATCTGCCGCTCCCGCGCGAGTATCGCTGCCCGGCGCTGGAGCACGCGATCCAGGCCGCACCAGCCGACATCGGCGAGCGCACGGTCGTGATGCTCGACTGCGGCAACATCGACCGTAACCCGGCTGCGGTCCTGCAGCATGGAGCGCATCTGCTCAACATCGACCACCATCACGACAACACGCTGTTCGGCAGTCTCAACCTCGTCGAGCCCACTGCCTCGTGCACCGCCGAGATCGTTTGGGACCTGATGCACGGTCTGGAAGTCGCGCCGACCGCGGCTATCGCAGAGGCCCTGTATATCGGGCTCGTCACCGACACCGGCAGGTTCATGTACGAGAACACCGGCCCACGTGCGCACCGGATGGCCGCCGAGCTGATCGCCGCCGGCGTCAACGTGGCGGCTGTCAATACGCGCTTGTACGAGGACCTCCCGCCGGCCAAGCTGACGTTGCTGGGGGTTGGCCTCGAGCGCATTCAACGCTTTGACGGCGGTGAGCTGACACTCGTCGCGCTGGATGCCGAGGACTTCGCGCGAGCCGGCGCCGAGGAAAGCTTCTCCGAGGGGATCGTCGACCACCTGCGCTCGATCGCAGCCACCAAGGTCGCCGTGCTGATCCGCGAGTTGCTGGCGCCAGAGAGCCGCGGCAAGCGCAAGGTGTCGCTGCGCGCCACCGGCGACGACGTCGACGTCTCGGCGATCGCTCGCACCCAGGGCGGCGGCGGCCATCGGCGCGCAGCCGGCTTCTCGAGCACGCTGGAGGTGCACGAGCTGATCGAGCTGTTGCGCCACGAGCTTGCTCTCCAACTACATCCGGCGCCGAATGGGCCGGCTGTTCCCACGCTCGCGTAATCGTCCTCGCCGCGCAGCCGGCCGCTACCGAGACGCCACGGCGTCAATATCTTCGCGTGGCATCCAAGCCGGAGATAGACGGCATCCTGTTGATCGACAAGCCCGTGGGCATCACCTCACACGACGTGGTCGCACGCGTGCGGCGCTCGCTCGGTGGGGCAAAGACCGGTCACGCGGGCACGCTCGATCCTTTTGCCGGTGGACTCCTGGTCGTGCTCGTCGGCAAGGCGACAAAGCTGCAGAGCAAGATCATGGAGCTACCCAAGCGCTATGAGGCCGTCGCGCGGCTGGGCGCACGCTCGAGCACTGGTGATCCCGAGGGGGAGATAACCGAGACCGGGCAGCTGCCGCCCGACCCGCCACTGCTGCCGACCGGCGAGATCCGCCAGCGCCCACCGATCTATTCGGCGATCAAGATCAAAGGCGAGCGGGCCTATCGCAAGGCACGCCGTGGAGAGAGCTTTCAGATGCCAGAGCGGATCGTGACAGTCAGCCGCTTCGAGCAGGTCTGGCGCGAGGGTGAGCGTGCCGGCTACTTGATCGAATGCTCCTCGGGGACCTACGTGCGCTCGCTGATCGCAGACCTCGGCGATGCTTATTGCGCGGAGCTGCGGCGCACCGCGATCGGACCGTTCGAGCTGACGGGCGCCGGCGCGCCACCACAGCGTGGGGAAAGCTGGACAGAACCTCCGCTGCTGAGTATCGAGCATGCGCTTGCGGAGGCCAACCGATTCGGGGAGGCCGAACGACGCGAGGCACGCTCCCGTGAGGCTGCCAAGCGCACCCGGCCATCGGTGACATAGGCTTGCGGGCGTGAAGATCACTCGACTGCCCGACGTGGAGGGCAAAGAGCGACGCGTGGCGGTCGGCTCCTTCGACGGCGTCCATCTCGGCCACCGCGAGGTGATTCGTGGCTCGAACAGCGTGCTCACGTTCGACCCGCACCCGACAGCGATCGTCGCGCCGCAGCACACGCCGAAGCTGCTCACCTCGCTTGAGGTCAAGGCCGAGTTGGTGGAGGCGCTCGGCGTCGAGGAGCTGATTCTGATCCCCTTCGACGCAGACTTCGCCAAGCGCAGTGCACGGGAGTTCATCGACGACGTGCTCGTCGGCGCGCTCGGCGCGACATACGTATCGGTCGGTGAGAAC
The DNA here is from genome assembly GCA_035485715.1 of Solirubrobacteraceae bacterium. Classification (GTDB taxonomy): domain Bacteria; phylum Actinomycetota; class Thermoleophilia; order Solirubrobacterales; family Solirubrobacteraceae; genus Palsa-744. Next base: position 5,343 of record DATHNT010000002.1, read on the forward strand.
TTCCGCTTCGGCAATCGCGCCAAGGGCGACCCGCAGATGCTTGCCGAAGACGAGCGCTTCTCCACGCGCGTCACGCCGCTGCTCGAGGTCGAGGGAGAGATCGTCTCCTCCAGCCATATTCGCGGGCTCGTGCTCGCCGGCGAGGTAGAGCAAGCCACGCACTTCCTGGGCGCACCGTTTCAAATGCGCGGAGAGGTCGTCCACGGCGACGAACGTGGTCGCGAACTGGGCTTCCCCACCGCCAACCTGATCCCTGACGACGCACTCGTGTGCCCCGGGCACGGCGTCTATGCGTGCCTGGCGGATGGGCGTCCCGCCGCGGTGAACATCGGTGTGCGCCCCACTTTCGACACGGGTCGCGGAGAGCTGATCGAGGCCTACATCCTCGACTTCGAGGGCGACCTATATGGCAAGCAGCTACGCCTCGACTTCCTCTCGAGGCTGCGCGGCGAGCGACGCTTTAGCACGGCCGAGGCCTTGGTCGAGCAGATGCGTCGTGACGTGGAGCGAACGCGCGAGATCGCTGCCGCCCAGAGCTTGTGAGGCACTGTCCGCAAGGCATGCCTGAGACGACGTCTCAGGCGACGCGCGGGGCCCACGCGCTCCGAGGCTGCTAGCCTGTGCGACCGCTATGACGATAACCACAGAGCGCAAGCGAGAGATCGCCGCCAAGTTCGGAGCTGGAGAGCAGGACACCGGTAACACGAAGGTCCAGGTGGCCCTGCTGACCGAGCGCATCAATCATCTGACCGAGCACCTGCGCGAGCAGAGCAAGGACCACCACTCGCGTCGTGGCCTGCTGATGCTCGTCGGGCGCCGCCGCCGCTTCCTCGATTACCTGCGGCGCAAGGACCTCGAGGGCTACCGCGCCCTTATCAAGGAGTTGGGTCTCCGTAAGTAGGGGGGAGGCGGTCTCACGATGAGCGCCACCGACTCGGCTTCCACAGTGCTGGCCCCGGGCACGCAGGTCCCCGACTTCAAGCTTGCCACCGAAGGCGGCGAGGAGTTCACTCGGAGCGACCTGCAAGGCAAGACGACAGTGTTCGTCTTCTACCCGTTCGCCTTCAGCCCAGTGTGCACCGACCAGCTGCAGGTCTACGAGCAGTCGCTCGCGGAGATCGCAGCTCAGGGCGCTGACATCTACGGCGTCTCCTGCGACTCTAGCTGGTCCCAGAAAGCGTTTCGCAAGAAGCTCGGCGTGAGCATCCCACAGCTGTCTGACTTCGAGCCGAAGGGGGCCGCTTGCGCAGCGTTCGGCGTGCTTCATCCTGGCGGCTTCCCGCAGCGTGCGCTCGTAATAGTCGGCGACGACGGCGTCGTGCGCTGGAGCTATCAAGCTCCTTCCCCAGCAGACCTTCCCCCGGTGCACATGATCCTTGGCGGACTGAAGAACGCGTAGCGTCCGCTAAGCTCCACACGTTCGGATACAAGGATAAAAGAAAACGGCTCCGCCGACCGACGGGTGGAGAGGGAAGGTAGTTCAATATGAGTAGCAACGCCGTTACACGGGTCTCCGTGGAGATTGCAGGTAGTGAGATCTCCTTCGAGACCGGCAGGATGGCCAAGCAGGCCTCCGGCGCAGTGGTTGTCCGCCAGGGCGACACGATGGTCCTCTCAACCGCCACAGCAGGTGGCCAGCGCGATGTGGATTTCCTGCCGCTAACAGTGGATGTGGAGGAGAGGATGTACTCCGCCGGGAAGATCCCCGGCTCGTTCTTCAAGCGCGAGGGCCGCTCGGGAGAGAAGGCGACGCTCACCGCGCGCATGATCGACCGTCCGCTTCGCCCGCTGTTCACCAAGGGCTGGAACTACGAGACGCATCTCGTGGCCATCCCGATCTCGGTGGACCACGTCAACCCTTATGACATCCTCGCGATGAACGGGGCCTCAGCGGCCCTGATGATCTCAAACGTCCCCTTCGCCGGCCCGGTGGGCGCGGTGCGGATCGGCAAGATCGACGGCAACTTCGTCGTCAACCCCAACGAGGAGGACTTGCTCGAGAACTCAGATCTCGACCTCGTCGTCGCGGGCTCCGAGGACGCGATCCTGATGGTCGAGGCCGGCGCGAACGAGATCTCGGAGGCCGAGATCCTCGACGCGCTCGACATCGCCCACAGCGCGATCAAGAAGATCTGCGCGCTGCAGCACGAACTGGCCGAGAAGGTCGGCAAGGAGAAGACCCCGATCACGGCGCCCAGCGTCGATCCGGAGCTGCTCGCGAAAGTCAAGGCATCGCACGGCGCGGCGCTTGACGAGGCCACGCAGGTCGAGGACAAGCTCGAGCGCCAGGACGCTTGCAAGGCGGTCGAGGGCGCAATCCTTGAGCAGTACGGCCCCGCCGCGCCTGAGGGCGCCGGCGAGGAGGCGGCCAAGGCAGCCAAGGAGAAAAGGGCGGAAGCACAGCTCGCTTTCGACAAGCTCGAGAAGGCGATCATCCGCGAGCGCATCGCGATCCACAAGAAGCGCCCCGACGGTCGCGCGGAGGATGAGATCCGCGACATCACGATCGAAGTTGGCGTCACCCCGCGCACGCACGGCTCGGCGCTGTTCACGCGTGGACAGACTCAGGCACTCAGCGCGGCCGCACTGGGCACGCTCAAGGAGGAGATGCGCCTTGACACGCTTGGATTGCAGACCAAGAAGTACTACTTCCATCACTACAACTTCCCGCCCTTCTCGGTCGGGGAGGCAGGCCGTCTGGGCCCCAAGCGCCGCGACATCGGTCACGGCGCGCTGGCCGAGCGTGCGCTCGTACCGGTGATCCCCTCGATCGAGGAGTTCCCCTACACGATCCGCGTGGTCTCGGACATCTTCGAGTCGAACGGGTCCTCGTCGATGGCTTCGGTGTGTGGTTCCTCGCTGTCCTTGATGGACGCGGGCGTGCCGATCAAGCGCCCGGTGGCCGGTATCGCGATGGGTCTGATCAAGGAGGGCGACGATTACATCGTGCTCACCGACATCGCCGGCGTCGAGGACCACCTTGGAGACATGGACTTCAAGGTGGCCGGCACCGACCAGGGCATCACCGCCCTGCAGATGGACATCAAGATCTCGGGCGTAACCTTTGAGATCCTGCGCGATGCACTGACGCAGGCGCACAAGGCGCGCACGTTCATCCTCGGCAAGATGGCCGAGACGATCGAGGGCCCGCGCGAGCAGCTCTCACAGCACGCGCCGCGCATCCAGACCATCCAGATCGACCCGTCGCAGATCGGCATGCTGATCGGCAAGGGCGGCGAAACGATCCGCGGCCTCTCCGAGGAGTTCGAGTCGCAGATCGACGTCAACGACGAGGGTCAGGTGCTCGTGTACTCGGCCAACGGCACGCTTGGCGACGCGCTCGTGGAGCGCATCCGCACGATGATGAAGGAGGTCGAGGTCGGCGACGAGTTCGCCGGCAAGGTCGTGAAGACCACGACCTTCGGAGCGTTCGTGGAGCTCTCCAAGGGCACCGACGGGCTGCTTCACATCTCCAACGTCTCACCCGGCCAGCGCGTGGACACGGTCGAGGACGTGCTCAACAAGGGCGATGAGATCAACGTGCGCGTTGTCGAGGTCGACCGCGAGCGCGGACGCATCGGCCTGCGCCTCGCTGACGATCCCGAGATCGCCGGCAAGAGCGTCGAGGAGCTCGCAACCGTCGGTGGCGGCGGTGGAGGCGGCGGCAGCCGCCCTCCGCGCAGCGGTGACCGCAACGGCCGCGAGGGCCGGGCGGGTGGGGCGGGTGGGGCCCGATCAAGCGGCGACCGCGGCTCCGGCCGTCCCCGTCATGGCGGGCGCGACCGCGACTGAGACCCGCGGACCTGAGGGTTTGCCTCAACATCGAATAACCACGCTGGACAACGGCGTGCGGGTGATCACCGAGCGTATGGAGAACGTGCGCTCGGTGGCACTCGGCTTTTGGATCGGGACGGGCTCGGCGATGGAGACCGACGATCAGGCGGGGCTGTCGCACCTGCTGGAGCACATGCTGTTTCGCGGCACCGACAGCTACGGCTCGGAGGAGATCGACCAGATCTTCGACGCGATGGGTGCCGAGATCAACGCCGGCACCGACCGCGAGAGCACCTCGCTGTTCACGCGCGTGCTCGACCGTCACCTCGAGCGTGCCCTGCACGTGATGGGGGAGATGATCTGGCAGCCGCGCTTCGAAGACCTCGAGGCCGAGCAGAAGGTCGTGCTCGAGGAGATCGCGATGTACGAAGACGACCCCCAGGACCGGGTCTTCGACGTACTCGGCGAAGCTGTCTTCGGCTCGCACCCGCTGGGGCGCGCGGTCATCGGCCGTGCCGAGGTGGTAGGAGGCGTCGAGTTGGCCGGCCTGCGCTCGTTCCACGACGAGCGCTACCTGCCGCAAAGCATCGTCGTAGCGGCCGCCGGCTCGGTCGACCACGACGAGCTCGTGAGCATGGTGCAGGCGGCGACTCCGTCCAACGCCCCAAGTGAGAACGGAGCGGCGATCCTCTCGCCCGAGCAGACGCCGTCATTCCAGCGGCGCGTGCGTTTCCTGCAAAAGGACACCGAGCAGTACCACGTCTGCCTCGGCGGCCAGGGCATCGCCCGCTACGACGAGCGTCGCTTCGCGTTGCGCGTGCTCGAAGGCGTGCTGGGCGGCACGTCCTCCTCACGGCTCTTCCAGGAGGTGCGCGAGAAGCGAGGCCTGGCCTATTCGGTCTTCTCCTTCTCCAATCTGCACGCCCACACCGGCGAGGTCGGCCTGTACGTGGGCACACGGCCAGACAATCTCAGCGAGGCAATCGCCACGATCGCGGGGGAGCTGGACCGTTTCGTGGCTGAGCCGGTCAGCGACGAGGAGCTGACGCGCTCGCGCGAGAACGTCAAGGGGCGCATCGTGCTTGCTTTGGAGTCGACCGCCGCGCGCATGAACCGACTTGGCTCCTCGATACTCAGCGACCTGCCGATCCTCTCCGTGGACGAGATCATCGAGCGGATCGAGGCCGTCGAGGCGAGCGACTTGCACGAACTGGCGATCGAACTGTTTGCGGGCGAGCGGCTTTCGGTTGCCGGCGTCGGGACCGAGGAGAGCGTCTTCCAAGAGGCACTGGCACCGCTCGGGGCACTCGCGTCGTGATCTTTCTTGGCTTGTTTGCTCACATGCAAGTTGGCAGTTTCGCGATCGGCACAGGGACAAAGTTGTGATCCGCGTTGGCGTTGCGGGCGCAGCCGGCAGGATGGGCGCGACGGTTTGCTCAGCCGTCGAGGGAGCCGACGATATGGATCTGGTCGGGCGTGCCGATCCGCTGCTGGACATCACACTGGCGCAGATGCTGGAGCAGTGCGCCCCGGAGGTTGTGGTCGATTTTACACAGCCTGACACGGCCCTGGAGAACGCACTGCGGTGTGTGGAGGCCGGCTCGCACGTCGTGATCGGCACCACCGGCTTCGACCTGGACGCCCTCGGCGAGGGCTTGCTGGCATTGCAAAAAAAGGCGATGCCCCCCCCGCGCGCGGGGGGGCGGCCGAATCGAATGCCCATGGAGAAGCCGGCAAACGTGCTCGTGGCGCCCAACTTCGCGATCGGCGCGGTCCTGATGATGCGCTTCGCGGCCGAGGCGGCAAGGCACATGGCCAAGGCCGAGATCATCGAGCTGCACCACGACCGCAAGCTCGACGCCCCCAGCGGCACGGCGGCACGCACCGCGCAACTGATGGCAGAGTCCTCCGGCGGCGCGCCGCCGCCGATCCATTCGGTGCGCCTGCCGGGCATCGTGGCCAACCAGGAGGTCATCCTTGGCGACGAGGCTCAGACGCTGACGATCCGCCACGACACAACCGGTCGCGAGTCCTTCATGCCCGGGGTGCTATTGGCTATTCGGGGTGTCCGAACACTGGAGAGGACGCCGACCGTGGGCCTGGAGCACCTGTTGTTCGCCGGCGAGTGAGCGATGCCGGCACACCACCCGCTACCCCCGATACAAGTGGAATACTGCACACGATGAGTCCGCTTGGCACCATCCTGACTGCGATCGTCACGCCATTCGACGAGAGCCTGCGCGTCGACGAGGAAGCGTTCGTCGCGCTGATGCACCATCTCGCCGAGCATGGCTCCGACGGCTTCGTCGTATGCGGGACCACCGGCGAGGCGGCAACCCTCACCGACGAGGAACACCTCGGCCTGATCGGCCTCGCCGCCCGCGAGCGCCCACCGGGCACCACGATCATCGGTGGCACCGGCTCCAACGACACCAAACACGCCGTGCACCTGACCGAAGTCGCAAGCGAACATGGCGTGGACGCAACCCTGAGCGTCACCCCCTACTACAACAAGCCGAGCCCACGCGGGATCGTGCGCCACTACGAAGAGGTCGCCAAGGCCACCGACAAGCCGATCCTGCTCTACAACATTCCAGGCCGCACGGCGGTCAACATGGGACCGGAACTGCTGGCGCGCCTGGCGCAAATCGAGCACATCGAGGGCGTGAAGCAATCCAATCAAGCCGAGCTGCAGCTGATCGACGGCCTTGAGCTGTACACCGGCGACGACGCTACCTTCGCGCACACGCTCGATATCGGTGGCGCTGGCGGCATTTGCGTCGCCAGCCACATCGTTGGCGATGAGATGCGCCGTATGGTCGACGAGCCCGAGTGCCGCGCCGAGATCGACGCCGGACTGCAAGACGTGTACGAGACGCTGTTCATGACCGCAAGCCCGACGTGCACGAAGGCGGCCTTGAACATGCTCGGCCACAAAGTCGGCGGCTTGCGTCTGCCGATGATCGAGGCCGATGAGCACGAGTTGGCCGCTGTGCGTACGCTGCTCCTGCGCCACGAACTGCTGTCCGCGGATGGCGACGCCACCGGCGAGCGCAAGGCCGCGACGAGCGCTCGGGCGAGCGGCGCGTGAGCGCTCCTGGCGCTTTGCTCCCCAGGGAGCCCGCGAAATGAGCAAGCTACGCGTCCTGCCCCTCGGCGGATTGGGGGAGATAGGCAAGAACATGACCGTCCTCGAGTACGACGGGCGGATCGTCGTCGTCGACGTCGGCCTGCGCTTCCCAACTCCGGAGATGGTCGGCATCGACCTGGTGCTGCCCGACTTCTCCTACCTGCGTGAGCGGGCACGCGACATCGAGGCGATCGTCGTCACCCACGGCCACGAGGATCATCTTGGCGCACTGCCGTGGGTCGTGCGCGAGCTGGGCCAGGAGAACGTGCCGCCCGTCTACGGCGGACCGCTGACGATCGCGATGGCACGCTCCAAGCTCGATGAGCACAAGCTACGCGACGTCGAGCTGTGCGATGTCGCGCCCGGCGAGATGCTCGACTTGGGGCCGTTCTCGCTCGAGATGATCCACATGACACATTCGATTCCCGACTCGAGCGCCGTGGCACTCGGGACGGATCTCGGCACGGTGCTGATAACCGGCGACTACAAGTTCGACCAGACACCGGTGGACGGAGCGCCGGCGGACGTCTCGCGCCTGGCCGAACTGGGGCGCGAGGGTGTGCTGCTCCTGTGCGGGGACTCCACCAACGTCGATCGCGAGGGCTTCTCACCTTCGGAGTCGCTGGTCGGGCCACACCTGGAGGAGGCGTTCGCCCGCTGTGAGGGGCGCATCATCGTCACAAGCTTCGCCTCGAACATCCACCGCGTGCAGCAGGTAATCGACGCGGCTGCCGCGCTGAACCGCAAGGTCTCGCTGGTGGGACGCTCGATGCGCAAGAACGTCGGCATCGGGCGCACGCTCGGCCATGTCGACGTGCCCGAGGGCATCCTCGTGGGCACGCGCGAGATCGAAGACTTCCCCGACGAGCGCATCGTGATCATCTCGACGGGTTCGCAGGGAGAGCCGCTCTCAGCCCTGCGCCGCATGGCCTATCGCGACCATCCGCAAGTGAAGCTACGCCACGGCGATACGGTCGTGTTCTCGGCAACACCTGTGCCCGGCAACGAGCGCGCCGTCAACGAGACGATCGACCGGCTCTACCACATCGGCTGCGACGTGGTGACGGCCCGCGACGCGCCTGTGCACGCCTCCGGTCACGGCTACGCCGAGGAGGTCAAGCTGATGCTCAACCTGACCAAACCCCGCTATGTGATGCCCTTCCATGGCGACTTCAAGCGCCTGCGCCTGCATACCCAACTGGCCGAAGCGGTCGGCGTCGAGCCCGACGACATCTTCCAGGGCGAGAACGGTCTGCCGCTCGATATCGACGAGCGCGGCGCGCGCTTCAAAGAGCACGAGCAGTCCGGCATGATCTTCGTCGACGGGGTCGAGATCGGCGACATGGCCGATGTCGCCCTGCGTGACCGGCGCATGCTCTCAGCAGACGGCATTTTCGTCGTGGTCGTAACGATCGCCGAGCAGGACGGGCGCTCGGTGGCCGACCCAGAGGTGATCTTTCGCGGCGTTCCCTTCACCGAGGAGGCGGGCCAGCTGTTCGAGGAGATCCGAGCCACGGTCGATAGCACGCTCGCTCGCGCCGCCAAGGAGGAGATCCGCGAGGTGGACCTGCTACAGCAGATGCTCCATGACGATCTGGCGAAACTGGTCTATGACCGCTTGAAGCGCCGTCCGATGGTGCTGCCGGTTGTCGTAGAGGTCTAGCCTGCCTCAGACTTCCAGGCGGGCTGCCTCGGGAGCGGGAGTAAACGTTTGGGTCGGCTGTGAGGACGGGACCGCGGGCAGCGTGACGACGAAGCGCGCGCCGGGCTGCTTGGCGCCGGGGTGCGTCTGCTGCACCGAGACGCCGCCGCCGTGAGACTCGGCGACGGCACGCACGATCGCAAGGCCCAAACCGAACGAGCCACCGCGGTCGCCGGCGCCGCGAACGAAGCGCTCGAACAGCGTTTCGGCCAGAAGTTCCGGGACGCCGGGGCCGTCGTCCTCAACGATTAGACGTGCCTCGCCGGCAGGCAGACGTGCCTCACCGGCAGGCAGAGGCGCCTCGCCTGCGGGCACACGTGCCTCACCAGAGCCGCCTCCTGTCGGTGCGATGGTCGTCGAGACGCGAATCTCGGTGCCAGGTGGCGTGTGTCGCAGTGCGTTCTCGATGAGGTTGAGCGCGAGCCGGTGCAACTCATCGCGGGAGGCCTCGACGACCGCCGGCTGCACGTCGAGTGAGATCTCGTGCTGGGCGCTCACAGGGCCCAACTCGGCCGCTGCCTCCACGACGATCTGCGCAAGATCGCAAGGCTCGCGCCGCACAACCCGCCCGACATCGGTGCGCGCGAGCAACAGCAGGTCGGCGACAAGACGACGCATGCGCTGGGATGAGCGCAGAGCAGAACGGGCGGCATCGGCCTCTTCGCCGTGCAGGGACTCGGCCAACAGCTCGAGGTTGGCAAGCACGCTCGTCAACGGCGTACGCAGCTCGTGCGAGGCGTCGGCCACGAACTGGCGCTGGCGCGCAAGTGTGGCTTCGGTCTCGGCATGTGCGGCGTCGAGCTCGTGCAACATGCCGCCAAGCGTGCGTGCAAGCTCGGCGACCTCGTCTTCGGCAAGCGGCTCGGGCACACTACGGCTGGGATCACGCGTGCGCGCGATCTGCTCGGCCGTCCTCGTCAGCTCGGCGATCGGCGCCATCGCACGTCGCGCGATCATCATCCCGGCCAACAACGCAAGGCCCGTGCCGGCCAGCACGCCGAGCAGGAGCAGCAGCTCGACGCGCGCAACGGTGCCTTCAACGTCGGAGAGACGCCGTCCGTACTGGACGACGATGTCCCCGCCGACCGATGCGTCGAGCGGAACGAGCTGTGCGTCGACGCGATAGCCGTCGGCGTCGGTTTCATTGGCGCCCCTGAATTCGGGTGCACCGGCACTCGACGCAAGCACGCCGCCACTGATGCTGAGAATACGAATCGCCGCGTGCTCGGAGCTTGCGAACTGATTGAGATTGGGCGGGTTGGTGACGTGCAACGTGAAGCCTTCGGCCTGGCTGCCGGTGACGCTCACCCGCAGGAAGCTGGCGAAGTTGGTCGTGGCAGCTGCCACTTCACGGTTGAAATTGGAGCGGATGCGGTGGACCGTGAGCGAGCCGACGACCAACGCGAACGCGCACAGGATCGTGAAAGTCAGCAGAGCTGAGACGCCAGCCAAGCGCGTACGAATCGGCAGGCGGTCGAACGTGACCGACACGCGCTCCACGAGTTTGCTCAGCGACTCTGACCGTCTCATAACCAAGCTGGACGTCGCGGTGCGTCGCAGGACGTACTGGTAGTACGTCCAAGACGGCACGTGGTGATCCAGCGCCGCGTCAGGAGGCGGTCAGGCTCTGAGGACGTAGCCGGCTCCGCGGATCGTGTGTAGCAGTCGCGGCTCGCCCTCTGCCTCCAACTTGCGACGCAAATTGGAGACGAACACCTCGATCGTGTTTGTCGTCGAGAAAGGGTCGTAGCCCCACACCTCATCCAGCAGGCGCTGACGTGAGATCACGATGCGCTCGTTTCGCATCAGGTACTCGAGCAGCTCGAACTCGCGCTGGGTCAGCTCGATTTGGCGCTCGCCGCGGGATATCTCGTGCGTGTCGACGTTGAGCGAGAGATCGCCTACGCGCAACGGAGCCGAGCCGCGCGGCGGGCGGCGGCGCAACAGCGCACGCATACGCGCAAGCAACTCCTGGCGCTCGAACGGCTTGACGAGATAGTCGTCGGCGCCGGCGTCGAGGCCCTCGACACGGGACTCCAGGGCGTCTCTGGCGGTGAGTATCAAAATCGGCACGTCGTCGCCGTCGCGCAGCCGCTTGGCCACCTCGATTCCGTCGAGCTCGGGCAGGCCGAGGTCGAGGATCACAAGGTCCGGCGCGAACGTGCGCCCGTGCTCGAGCGCGGCGTTACCGTCGGCGGCGGCACGCACCTCGTAGCCCTCCATGCGCAACGAGCGCTGGAGTGCCTGGGCGATGTCCTCGTCATCCTCGACGACGAGCACGCGGGGGGCACGGGTGAATTCGCTCATCTCAACCACTCTGTGTAGCGGTGTGCACTAAAGCCATAGTAAGGGTCGCTCCCACGTAGGGGACTCTGCATGAGTCGCGATGGCCGATGAGCGGTCGGGCAGAGCTACGTGAAAGACCTGACCGTTGGCCGAGTCATAAGCAGGTTCTGGACGGTGCGCGTCGAAGCTGGCCCTGATGCCAGCCACCCGCAAGAGCCCCAAGCGTCAGCCCGCCCGCAAGCAGGCGGCACGACGAGGAGCGCGAGCGAACACCCGAACGCGCTCGCGCAGCGGGCGTGGACGGGGCCGCGGCTCGGCCGGCCTGCTCGACGGATTCTCCCTGCGCTGGCCGGTGTTGAGCCAGAACCAGCGTGACGTGCTCGGCCTCGGACTGGTGGCCGTGGGTGTGTTCATGGGCTTTGTCCTCTATGGCCACTGGGATGGGGGAAAGCTGGGCCAGGGACTTGCGAGCGTTCTGGGCTGGTGCTTCGGCGAAGCGCGAGCGCTCGCGCCCGCGGCACTCCTCATCGGCGGCAGCGCGCTGCTGTTTGCGCAGTTCATGCCGACGCGTCGACCGTTGCGCACCGGAGGCCTCTGCCTTTTCGCGGCCGCGACATTGGCGCTCGCCGCAGGCACGCTGGGCGTCAGCAGTGGCACCCCTGCCGATGCGGGCTCCGAGCAGTGGCGCTCAGTATTTCTACAGTCCCACGGGGGCATCCTCGGCCAAGGCATCTTTTGGGTTGCCGACCGACTGGTACAGACCGTGGGCGTGGACATCCTTGTCGTGTTCCTGCTGGTGGTGGGCGTTGTCCTGCTGACAGGGCTCTCGCTGGCTGTGGTCGTACGTGCAACGGGCAATGGTCTGGTCGACACCAGTCGCGTGTTGCGTGCTCGAGCAAGCGCCCTCGAACGCTCGGGCAAGTCGGCTGGAGACGAGCACGCCAAGCGCGCGCAAACCGATTCGCGCGAGTCCGCGGAGCACCCGCTTCAGCCCCCGGAGCCCGCACCGGAGGAGCTGATCGTGCGTGCCACTCACGTCGAGGCCCCTTCGGTCGACGGCGCGGCGCCGGTATTGGAGCCCTGGGACGTCGATGTCGAGGATGTGATGGAGCCGGGCGAACCGGACGGCGGGCACGACCCTCAAGCAAAAGGGGAGGACGAGGATGGATCGTTTTCGGCTGTCGATCTTCGCTCAACGCAGGAGTCCGAGTCAGACGAGGAGGACGAGGTTCCAGCCGAGCCGATCGACGAGTCGCTGCTCACGCCACAGGGCCGTCTGCGCGATGCCGTCACCGACGATCCCGAGTTCGTCTGGGAGCTTCCGGGGGCCGAGCGCATCCTCACGCGCTCGACCGCCGAGCAGGCCAAGCCCGATACCGCCGGACAGGAGCGCACCGCGACCAGCCTGGTCGAGGCCTTGGGCCACTTCGGCGTGCAGGCAAAGGTGATCGGAACCGTCGCGGGACCGCACATCACACGCTATGAGCTTCGCCTGGCGCCGGGCACGAAGGTCGGCAAGGTGGCCCAGCTCAAGGACGACCTAGCCTACGCGCTGGCGGCAACCGACATCAGGATTCTCGCCCCGATCCCGGGCAAGCAGGCCGTAGGCGTGGAGGTGCCCAACGCCAAGCGGCGCATGGTGCGCCTCGGCGACGTCTTCCAGGAGCCCCCGAAGGACTGGTCGCCCTTGACGGTGTGGCTGGGCAAGGACGTCGCCGGCAAGGCGATCGGCGCGGACCTTGCAAAGATGCCACACCTGCTTGTGGCGGGCACGACCGGCGCCGGCAAGTCGGGGGCGATCAACGCGATGTTGTGCAGCGTGCTGCTGCGTGCCACCCCGCATGAGCTGCGCCTGGTGCTGGTGGATCCCAAGCAGGTGGAGCTCAACCACTACGAGTCGATCCCGCATCTGCTCACACCCGTCATCACGAGCCCGCGCATGGCCGCCAACGCACTGCAGAACCTGGTGCGCGAGATGGAGCAGCGCTACGGGATCATGTCGCTGTCGCGCACGCGCAGCCTGATCGAGCTCAACAAGGCGCGCGAGGCACGCAACGAAGCTCCCTTGCCATACATCCTGTGCGTGATCGACGAGCTCGCGGACCTGATGATGGTCGCGCCGGCCGACGTGGAGGACTCGATCATCCGCCTCGCCCAGAAGGCGCGCGCGGTTGGTATTCATCTCGTGCTCGCCACGCAGAGCCCGAGGGTGGACGTGATCACGGGCATGATCAAGGCCAACGTTCCCTCGCGCATCGCCTTCTCGGTCTCGAGCCAAACCGACTCGCGCGTGATTCTCGACCAGAACGGAGCGGAGTCGCTGCTCGGCCAGGGCGACATGCTCTTCAGCCCGGTCGGCTCCTCACGCTTGCAGCGCATCCAGGGGGCGTACATCGACGAGTCGCAGATCGCGAAGCTGACGGACATGTGGCGCAAGCAGGGCGAGCCCGACCTGCGCGAGGAGCTGCTCGAGCAGGTCGAGCCCGCGGAGCCCGAGAAGAGCTCGGACGACGAGTTCGATCCCGATGAGGATCCGCTGTTGAGCGACGCGATCAGGTTGGTCGCGGAAATGCAGACAGCCTCGACCTCGATGCTGCAGCGGCGTCTGCGCCTCGGCTACACCCGCGCGGGCAGGCTGATCGACATGCTCGAGCGTCGCGGTGTGATCTCCGGCTATGAGGGATCAAAGCCGCGTCAGGTGCTGATCGGCGAGGCGGACGTGCCCAGGGTGCTTGCCATGGTGGATGGTTCCGGCGCCACGAAGACGCCGAGCGAGGCGTCGGTCTCCACTTGAGCCCTTGTGTGCGATTCCTTGAGACTTGTGCCCGGACGGTGCATGCACCGTCCGGCCGACCCTTGCATGCAAGGGTCGGAACCGGTCCGCACATGTGCGGACCGGCCGAGCGGCACATGTGCCGCTCGGAAAGCGCTTGTTTGGGCTGGAGCCACTAGCCTGTTGCGCTGATATGGCTGAGATCGGAGCGACCCTACGAGAGGCGCGGATGCGTGCTCGTATCGACGTGTCCGAGATCGAGGCACAGACAAAGATTCGCGCCAAGTATCTGCGCGCGCTGGAGAACGAAGAGTGGGACCTGCTGCCAGGCCCGACATTCGTGCGCAGCTTCCTGCGCACTTACGCCCAAGCGCTGGGCCTCGACGCGAAGGCACTCGTCGACGAATACCGAATGAACTACGAGCAGCCGAGCGAGCTGGACCATCAGCCGGTGATGTCGCCGCCGCGCCGTGCCCCAACGCGCTCGAGCTCGAACAGGCCGGGTCCTTCGCGTGGATATGTGATCGCGGTGAGCGCGTTCGGGCTGCTGATCGTCGTGCTGGTCGTGGCGCTGATCGCCGGCAAAAAAGGGAACGGCCCGCCGCCAACTCCGGTCAGCTCGACAAACGCCCAGCAAAGCCACAGCTCGAGCCATCGCAACCACAGCTCCACTTCTTCCAACTCGTCTGCGCCGAGCAGTGCCAGTGGGCGCATCACCCTCTCGCTGCATCCCACAGCACCGGTGTACGTTTGCCTGGTCGATGCAGCCGGCAGCAAGCGGATCCCGGGCCTCACGCTCGAACCTGGCTCCTACACGCCGCGCGACTATCACTCGACGCGCTTCGAACTGTTGCTGGGCAACAACGCGGTGAAGATCTATGTAGACGGGAAAGCGCTGAGCGTGCCTGCGTCGAGCAAGCCGATCGGCTACTCGATCACGAGCAGCGGACGCCACGTGCTTGCTGCCTCCCAGCAGCCGACGTGCGGATGAGCGAGGCGCCCCGCGCCGGGATCCTGGTGACGGGCACCGAGGTGCTCAGCGGACGCGTGCGCGACCGCAACGGCCCTTGGCTCGCCGACCGGCTGCTCGAGGCCGGGGTCGACCTGGCTCGGATCGCGATTGTCGGCGATCGCCCGCAGGATCTGCTGGCGACGCTCGAGTCGATGGCAAGCGAGGGGCTGGACGTGGTGCTCTCAAGCGGCGGTCTGGGACCGACGGCCGACGACCTGACTGCCGAGGTCGTCGGCTCCTTTCAAGGCCGCGAGATGGTGCTGGACGAGGCGCTGGAGGGACGCATCGCCGAGATCCTGCGCCCGCTCGCCGCACGATACCCGGACCTCGACCGCAACGCGATCGCCCACGGCAACCGCAAGCAGGCCACGATTCCGCGCGGCGCAACCGTGCTCGAGCCGGTTGGCACAGCACCGGGCCTCCTCGTAGCCCCAGCCGAGGGACGCGAGGGACCCACCGTCGTGGTACTACCGGGCCCGCCGCGTGAGCTACGGCCTATGTGGAAGCAGGCGCTGGCGACCGAGGCGTGGCGCTCGGCGATCGCCGGCGCGCGCGTCTACCGCGTCGACATGCTGCGCCTCTTTGGGATACCGGAGTCGGAGATCGCCGAGACCCTGCGCCAGGCCGAGCGCGAAGGGGTGGACCTGAGCACACTCGAGATCACAACCTGCCTACGCAGTGGCGAGATCGAGATCGTCACCCGCTACGAACCCGACGCCCAATCGACGTACGACGAGTTCGCGCAGATCGTCGCCACCCGCCATGCCGACACGCTCTATTCGACCGACGGCACGACGATCGACGCTCAGGTAGCGGCGCTGCTGCGCGGCGGGCGATCGGGGAGCACGCCGGCGGGCCTCGATCGGTCCGTCGGTGGCGAGCAGGACAGATCAGTAGGCGTGACACGCACAATTGCCGTCGCCGAGTCGTGTACGGGCGGGCTGCTGCTGGCACGACTGACCGACCCACCCGGCGCCTCCGAGTATGTGCTGGGCGGAGTCGTGGCCTACTCGAACGAGGCAAAGGTCGCCCAGGTGGGCGTCCCGCGTGAGACGATCGAGGTGCACGGAGCCGTATCTGAGCAGGTGGCACAAGCGCTTGCCGAGGGCGCGCGAGCTCGGCTCGGCACCGAGTTGGGGGTGGGGCTCACCGGCATAGCGGGCCCCGTCGGTGGCAGCGAGCAGAAGCCCGTGGGACTGGTCTGGCTCTGTGTGTCTGCCGCGGATGGAGCAAGCCTGACTCGCTCCGTGCGTCTGCCCGGAGGACGCGCTGACGTACGCGAGCGGGCGGCGCTCGTCGCGATGCACATGATTCGCCGTCTGCTCGACGGCGAGCGCGACTGTGTCAAGCCCGCGCCCGCTTGAGTACATATTTCTCCGCACTAGGCTGAGAATGTGATCGGGAGTCCAACAGCGCGACTGTTCGTGGCCGTGGATCCACCTGGGGAGGTTTGCGAGCGGCTGACGGTGTGGGCGCGGGAGGCCACACGCGAAGCGCAGGCGCACGGGCATGCAAAGGCGTCGCCGCGGGTGCTCGATGCGAAACTCTTGCACGTGACGCTTTGCTTTCTGGGGAACCGCCCGACTGGAGAGATGGACGTGCTCGCCGCGGAGCTTTCCACGTGCAACGGGCGAGGCGTAGAGCTGTCGCTCGGCGCGCCGCTGTGGCTGCCTGAGCGCAACCCGAGTGCGCTGGCTGTGGAGCTGCACGATGAGCGCGACCGGCTTGCCGCTCTGCAGACAGAAGTGGTGGCCGCGCTAGAGCGGGTGAGCGGCTGGCAGCCGGACGGCAGCGCCCACACAGGTGCGAAGGCAACGGCGGGCAAGCGAAGCTTTCACCCACACGTGACGGTCGCTCGCTTGCGCCGCGGCACAGCACCTCGGCAGCGAGTTCTACCACCGACGCCTTCGGCCTCGTTCAGCCCGCGTGAACTGATGCTCTACCGCTCGTGGCTATCGCCTGAGGGCGCAAGCTACGAAGCGGTGGCCGCTCATCCGATCCGCTGAGGTCGTTTCCCTCGAATAGCGGCGATGCTCCGCGCGCGCGCGGGGGGCATCGCGCTTTTTCATGGGCCCAGACCGCTGTCGGCTCCTACCCCCAGGACCGTGCGCAAGCAAGCTGGGCGGGCTACTCTTCGTGGAGCCATGAAGCGCTACCACCTCACGACTTTCGGCTGCCAGATGAACGAGCACGACTCCGAGCGCATGAAGGGGATGCTCGAGTCGCTCGGCTACAGCGAGGCGCCCGAGCGCGCCGAGGCCGACCTGATCCTGTTCAACACCTGCTCGATCCGCGAGACCGCGGACAGCCGCTTCGTGGCGCATCTGGGAGAGGCGAAGCGCCTCAAGCGCGAACAGCCCGAGCGCGTCGTCGGCGTCGGCGGCTGCTGGGCGCAGTCGGTCAAGGAGGAGGTGTTCGAGCGCTTCCCCTTCGTCGACGTCGCATTCGGCCCCGGCCAGACGCACAAGCTTGCCGAGTTCCTGACGAGCGACTCGCTGACAGCGCAGGGGTATTTCGAGTTCGAGGGCTTCACCGGCCATCTCCCGGCCAAGCGCGCACGAGCATTTCAGGGCTGGCTGCAGATCAGCGTGGGCTGCAACTGCCGCTGCTCGTACTGCATCGTGCCGAGCACGCGTGGGCGGGAGGTGTCGCGACCACCCCGGGAGCTGGTGGCAGAGGTCCAGGCGATGGCCGCCGATGGTGTGCGCGAGGTGACCTTGCTCGGCCAAAACGTCAACTCCTACGGACGTGATCTGCGCGTGGAGGGTAGGGATGGGCGGGAATCCCAAACATTTGCCGACCTGCTGAGGCAGATCGACGCTATCGACGGAATCGAGCGCATCCGCTACACAAGTCCCCACCCCAAGGACATGCGCGAGGACGTGATCCGCGCACACGCTGAGCTCGAGAGCGTGTGCGAGCACATCCATCTGCCGTTGCAATCGGGCTCGAGCCGCATCCTCAAGGCGATGCGCCGCACATACGACCGTGAGCGCTATCTCGACCGCGTGGCCTTGATCCGCGAGCACGTACCCGACGCGGCGATTACAACAGACATCATCGTCGGCTTTCCAGGTGAGAGCGAGGAGGACTTCGAGCAAACGCTGCAGGTCGCCGAGCTGGTGGGCTATGACAGCGCGTTTACGTTCATATTCTCACCTCGCAGGGGCACGGAGGCAGCCGGGATGACGGAGGGGATCGTGCCTCATCCGGTCAAGGTGGAGCGCATGGAACGCCTTCTGGAGATCGTGCAGCGTCGGGCCTTCGAGCGCGCACAGCGCTTCGTCGGCCGCACCGTCGAGGTGCTCGTCGAAGGTCCTTCGCGCACAGATCCCGAGCGCCAGCGCGGACGCACGCGCCACAACAAGGTCGTCAACTTCGCCGGCCTCGCCGCGCCAGGCGAGCTGACGCAAGTCGAGATCGTCAAGGCCACGAGCCAGACGCTCTCCGGCGAGGAGAGTCTGCTGGACCGGGCGACACTCGCTTCGCTCGCATCCCCGAATCAGCCAGCCCGCCCGGCTCGCTGACTCCTGCCGCCGATCAGGCGTCGAGGGGATTTGAAAGGACTCGTGCTCGACGGGACGAACATACGTTCCCATAGTTCCGTCCGAAGCACCACATACATTTGATTTCCAATCTTCGACAGGAGGAGCAAGACGATGCCCGTGAGCGATGAGGAGAAGGCCGCAAAGGCGCGCGACGCGGCCCTGCAAGGCGCGCTGGGCCAGATCGAGCGCGAGTTCGGCAAGGGCTCTGTCATGCGCATGGGCGACGAGGGAGCACAGGTGCGCGTCGACGCGATCCCCACCGGCGCGCTGTCGCTCGACTTGGCGCTCGGAATCGGCGGCGTGCCCAAGGGGCGCATCGTCGAGGTGTTCGGCCCGGAGTCCTCCGGCAAGACGACACTGATCTACCACGTGCTCGCCGAAGCCCAGCGGCTCGGCGGCGTGTGCGCGTTCATCGATGCAGAGCACGCGATGGACCCTCTGTACGCCAAGGAGATCGGCGTGGACATCGACGAGCTGCTCGTCTCCCAGCCCGACTACGGCGAGCAGGCCCTGGAGATCGCCGACATGCTGGTGCGCTCAGGCGCCGTGGATGTCGTGGCGATCGACTCGGTGGCCGCGCTCACGCCGCGCGTAGAGCTCGAGGGGCAGATGGGCGACCAGACCGTCGGCGCGCAAGCGCGCATGATGAGCCAGGCGATGCGCAAGATCGCAGGCAACCTGAACCGCACGCAGACGCTTTGCATCCTGACCAACCAGATCCGCGAAAAGGTGGGGGTCATGTTCGGTTCGCCGGAGACCCAGCCGGGCGGGCGCGCGCTGAAGTTCTATGCCTCCCAGCGCCTTGACATCCGTCGCATCGAGACGCTCAAGGACGGCACGGAGGCGGTCGGCAATCGCGTGCGCGTGAAGGTCGTCAAGAACAAGCTCGCGGCTCCCTTCCGCCAGGCCGAGTTCGACATCGAGTTCGGCAAGGGCATCTCGACTTCCGGCTGCCTTGTGGACCTCGGGATCGAGCACGGCATCGTCACGAAGTCGGGCTCGTTCTTCTCATATGGCAACGACCGCCTCGGCCAGGGCCGCGGCAACGCCAAGGCCTATCTCGATCAGAACCCGGCGATCGCGGGCGAGATCGAGCGCAAGGTGTACGCCGCGCTCGGGATCGGCGCCGACAAGGTCAGGCCGATCCAAGGCACCGAGACCCCGCTTGCCGTAGCGCCTGAGCCGGTGGAGACAGAGGCAGACACGCGAGCAGCCTGACCGCAGCCAAGGCAAGACTACATAACGAAAGCCTCCCGGGCGGATTGTCTCGCCGCCCGGGAGGCTCTATTCGCTTGGCCCACGGGGCCGGCCGTGACTACTGGGTGGTCGCGCCCGCCGGAGCACCGCCTTCATAGACCGAGCCCGAGTTCGAGCCAGAGCCCGAGCTGGACCCCGAGCCGGACTTGCCGCCCATATTCGGACACGGGTGGCTCGAAGAGCCTGACGGTGGCGTCGTCGACGGCGTGGTGTTGGTCGATGGCGTCGTCGTCGTGGACGGCGTGGTCGCCGCGTTGCTGGTGGACGTGCTCGTCGTGGAGCTCGGTGCCGCGGCGGCGCCGGCGATGCCGGCAACGGCTCCGCCCGTGGCTAGAGCGCCAACTACGAGACCTACTCGGATGATGCCTCTGCTTTTCATACGCGAACCTCCGATGGGTGGTAGCGGTTACGCCAACCATCCTGAGACCGCTCCCTAAGGCGATCGGAACGTACGCCTAAGCAAGGACGAAGGACTTTGTAGGAGCCTTCTTATGCTCCCCGTGAGGCAACACCTTGAAACCCGAAGCCCTGGCTCCCAGCCCGGCGACTAGGACGTTCGCTGGGCAAGCCAGACAAGATCGAGGACCCACCCCACCCGCGAAGCGTGCTTGAGCACGCGAGCGACTGAGGAAGCAGTATGGCGCCGCTCAGCGGACGTCCTAGCGCTTGGCGCGGTGGCCGTCGGCTAGGTCGTACGCGATCTTGTCGCTGCCGGACTTGCGCGTGAACGTTGCCGACATCTCCGGTGCGATGCCCG
The DNA here is from genome assembly GCA_035485715.1 of Solirubrobacteraceae bacterium. Taxonomy (GTDB): domain Bacteria; phylum Actinomycetota; class Thermoleophilia; order Solirubrobacterales; family Solirubrobacteraceae; genus Palsa-744. The sequence goes on from DATHNT010000002.1 coordinate 25,582, forward strand.
CGAACGCAGATCCGACGCGCAGCGCGATCGGGGCGACGTCCACCTCGCCACGGTTGTGCTCGATCGCTCCCACCACGGCCTTGGCCACATCCTCCGGGCTGCGTGTGCCCACGCCCTTCGGCAACTTCACGCCCGCATCGGCAAACATGCCGGCGTCGCGGATGAAGCCCGGGAATACCGTCGAGACGCCGACTCCCGTTCCGTGCAACTCGGCGCGCATGGCTCCTGAGAAGCCGCGCAAGCCGAACTTCGTGGCGTTATAGATCGAGCTTCCCGCCGTAGCGGCCTTGCCCGACAGCGAGGACATGAACAACAGGTGCCCGCTGCCGCGCTTGGCCATCTCCGGCATGAGCGTGTGTGCCATTGCGATCGGCGCGCGCAGATTCACCTCGAGCGCCCGATCGATCTCCTCCATCGTCAGAGAGTCGAGCTTTCCGCTGCCTGGCAGGGCAGCGTTTGCCACAAGAATGTCCAGCTCGCCTGCCTCCGACAGCAGACGGTCGACCTCGACCGCCTCGCTCAGGTCCACCGCCAAAGCGCGGGCGTGCAACTCCGATGCCAACGGTTCCAGCACATCCAGCCGTCGACCGGTGAGGATCAACTGCGCACCTCTCGCCGAAAGCACACGCGCTATCGCATGACCAAGACCGCCAGTCGCGCCGGTGAGCAGCACCTTGGAGCCCGAGATATCCATAGCTGCAAGCCTACGGGAATGTCCTCGTGTCCGCATCGAGCGTGCTCGTACACACGTGACTTATCGCCACGCCCGATCGTCCCGTCTGCGATCGCACGGTCCTAGCCACGTGTGCCCGCGCTCGTCACACGTGATCGCCCTGTTCGGGCCTACAGGCATCGGCAAGACCGCTGTCGCGGTGGCGCTCGCTCGCCGCCTGCGCGACGACGGAGAGCGCCCGGTGGCGATCTCCGCGGATGCGCTGCAGGTCTACCGGGGTATCGAGACGCTTACGGGCGTCGCCACAGAAACCGAGCAAAAGGAGCTGGAGCACCGCCTCGTGTCGTTCCTGGCGATCGACGCGAGCTTCAGCGCCGGGCAGTATGCCGAACTGGCACACGCGGAGATCGATGACGCTCTGGCCGAAAGCCGCAGACCGATCGTGGTTGGTGGCACAGGGCTGTATCTGCGCGCGGCCCTCTGCGAGCTCGACCTCCGCCCTCCACCGCCAGAGGGAGTACGCGAGCGTTGGACCATAGAGCTGGAACGCGATGGAGCGCCGGCCCTGCACGCCAGGCTCGCCCAGCGCGCGCCGTGGGCGGCCGAGGAAATCGACCCAAATGACCGGCAACGGATCGTGCGCTCCCTGGAGTTGCTCGACGTGGGTGAGCTGGAGCCGCCGAGCGGGCCCTCACAGCTATGGACTCATGAGATGCGTCAGCCGACACTACTGGTGGGATTGACGATGGAGCGAGAAGCGTTGTACGCACGCATCGACACACGTGTGGACGCGATGCTTGCGCAGGGCGTGCGCGAGGAGGTCTCGAGCGCGCATGCTGCCGGCGCCAGTGTCACGGCACGCAAGGCGCTTGGTTTCGACGAGCTGTTGGCGGGGGATGTGGATGCCATGAAGCGTCATACGCGCAACTACGCGCGTCGTCAGCTGACCTGGATGCGCAAGCTGGCCGGCGTGCAGCCACTCGACCTGACAGACCTTTCAGCGGAGCAGGCCGCTGAGGCGATCTTCGCGATGAGCGCCTGATGTCTCGTGTCCGCAAATTCGGTGAGGATCTCCCGGATGGATGATCGTGATATGAGGTTCGACACTAGACTCTCGCGCCGCATGCTCGAACACGCTGGACAGACACCCTCCATCCCATCGATCCGCATTGTCGGGAACCTTGCCGCGACAGCGAGGAGCACCCGATGAAGTTCGAGAAGTGGCAGGCGCTTGGCAACGACTACCTGATCGTCGAGCAGACAGAGCTCCCGTTCGAGTTGACCTCCGAGCGCATCCGCAAGCTGTGTGCAGGCCACTTCGGCGTGTTCGCCGACGGCATCCTGTTGCTGGCGTCAGCGCAGGATCCACGCTTCGTGGCGAATCTGCGTATCTACAACCCCGATGGCTCTGAGGCTGAGCTCTCAGGAAACGGTGCGCGCGAGGCGATCCTCTACCTGCGACGGCGCGGATGGACAGATCGAGACGTCTTCTCGATCCAGACCGCCGCTGGAGAGATACGCCCCAGGATCACCGGCCCGGACACCTGTCGCGTGGACATGGGTCGTGCGAGCCTTACATCCAAGGACTTCCCCAGCGGACCAGCGGACGGAGCGAGCGAGCTTCTCGCCGACGCTCGCGCCTGGAGCTTTCAGCATGTGTCGATCGGCAATCCGCAGTGCGCCATCCACGTCGAGGACCTGGCGACGTTGAACGCACTGGACCTGCCGAGCATCGGCCCCGCAATCGAAGCGCACGAGCTGTTCCCCAACCGCACGAACGTATCGTGGTATACGGAAGTCCAACCCAGCGCAGAGGGGACGGGCGAGCACGCGATCCGCGCACGCATTTTCGAGCGTGGGGTTGGAGAGACGCTTTCCTCCGGTACCGGCGCCACCGGCGCCGCTGTGGCCAACCGGCTGCGAGGTGGGCCAGAGCAAGTCACGGTGTTGCTGGACGGGGGAGAGTTGAGCGTCGAGGTGGGAGAGGATCTGCACGTCAACCTGACAGGCTGGGCACGACCCGTGTTCGCGGGAGAGCTCAGCGAGGACTTCATCGAGGAGCTGTATGAGACCGAGTGAGCGCCTGAGCCGCATTCCGCCGTACCTGTTTGCCGAACTGGAGCGCAAGATCGCCGCCAAGCAGGCCGCCGGCGTGGACGTCATCAGCCTGGGAATCGGCGATCCCGACCGACCGACACCGGCGCTGATCGTCGAGGCCATGCAGGAGGCCGTCACCGAGCCAGAGACACACCGCTACCCCTCAAACCGCGGGCGCGGCGACTTCCGCCAAGCACTCGGCGACTTCTATGCACGCCGCTTCGATGTGACGCTCGATCCCGCTAGCGAGATCATCCCGGCGATCGGCGCCAAGGAGGCGATCTTCAACCTCAACCTCGCCTTTCTCGACCAGGGCGATGTCGCACTCGCCTCCGATCCGGGTTACCCCGTCTATACCGGTGGCCCGCTGATGGCGGGCGGCGATCCCGTCGTGATGCCACTGGTGCCGGCGCTCGGCTTTGTCCCAGATCTCGATGCGATCGACGAACAGACGGCCAGTCGCGCCAAGCTGATGTTCCTCAACTACCCCAACAACCCCACAGGCGCGATCGTGCCTCCTGGCTTCTTCGAGCTGGTCGTGGACTTCGCCAAGACATACGACATCCTCGTCGTGCACGACAACGCCTACAGCGAGACCACCTACGACGGCTATCGCGCGCCGTCGTTCCTGCAGACCCCCGGTGCCAAGGAGGTCGGAATCGAGGTGTTCTCGCTCTCCAAGGGCTACAACATGACCGGCTGGCGCTGTGCGGCGATACTCGGCAACGCTGAGGCGATCGAGCACTACTGGCGTTTGAAGACGAACATCGACTCCGGCCTGTTCGAGGCGGTTCAGCTCGCGGGCATCGCGGCGCTCTCGCCCGACACCGACGCCGAGGTCGCCTCGATGAACGAGCTGTATCGCATTCGCCGCGACCTGGTGTGTGAGGCATTGGCGCAGGCCGGTGTGCACGTCAACCCGCCCAAGGGCACGATCTACGTGTGGGCGCCGATCCCGGAGGGCTTTGAGAACTCTGTGGCCTACTGCGAGCACGTGCTCGAGCAGGCGGCGGTTGTGATCTCGCCCGGTAGCGCCTACGGGCCGAGCGGCGAGGGTTGGTTTCGGATCGCGCTCACCACGCCTGACGAGCGTCTTGCCGAGGCCGTCGAGCGTTTGGCCTCGCTCGGCGGCTGATCGCACTTGGCGCAGCGCATCCTCGGGAGCGACACGCGTTTGCGCAACACACTGCCGCCCAGCGAGACTGGTTTGGTTGGCGGAAGAGGCTGATCTACACTCGAGAAGGATGAACCAACCCACAAGGCGCGCCACTCAACGAGCATTCTGCATAGCCGCACTCCCCGACGATGAGAATCTCGAGGAGCTGCACGAGTTGCTGCGCACGGCCGGCGTGGAAGTCGTGGGGGAGATGATCCAGCGCCGCGAGCAGCCTCACCCGAACACCTACCTCGGCCCTGGCAAGGTGGGCGAAGCCAAGCAGGCCGCACACGAGTGCGACGCCAACGTGATCGTTTGCGACGACGAGTTGAGCGCACGCCAGGAGCGCAACCTGGAGCAGGCACTCGGCATGCCCGTCGTCGATCGCACGACGGTCATCCTCGACATCTTCGCCACGCACGCCTCGAGCGCCGAGGGCAAGCTGCAAGTCGAGCTGGCCCAACTGGAGTACAACCTCGCGCGCATGCGCGGCTTGTGGACCCATCTGGAGCGCCTCGGCGGCGGGATCGGCACACGCGGACCGGGGGAGACCCAGATCGAGACCGACCGGCGCCTCGCGCGCAATCGCATAGCCGCACTGCGTCGGCGCCTGGAGCACGTGAAGGGCACACGCTCGGTGATGCGCGCCGAGCGTGAGCGGGCGGCGCTGCCGAATATCGCACTGGTCGGCTACACCAACGCGGGCAAGAGCACATTGCTGAACGCCCTGACAGGCGCCGATGTGGGGGTGCGCGACCGGTTGTTTCACACGCTCGACCCAAGCACACGCATGATGAGAATCGATGGACGCGCTCACCTACTGACCGACACCGTCGGTTTCATCCGCAAGCTTCCCCATCAGGTCGTGGACGCGTTCGGCGCCACGCTGCAGGAGACACGCCTTGCCGATCTGCTGCTGCACGTGCTGGACGCCTCCGCGCCAGAGCACGACCAACTCGCGATGCGCAAAGCCGTCGAGGAGGTATTGGAGGAGATCGGCGCCGGCGAGCGCCCACGTGTGCTCGTGCTCAACAAGATCGACCTGCTCGACGAGGAGGCACGCGAGGAACTGCGCCTGGCGCACCCGGACGCGGTGCTCGTCAGCGGCGCAAGCGGTGAGGGCCTGACCGAACTGGAGCAGCGGATCGAGCAGGAGCTGCGCCACACGTTGCGCCCGATGGAGCTGCTCGTGCCTTATTCGCAGGGAGCCAGCCTGGCCGAACTGCACGATGTAGCCGGCGACCTGCGCCGTCAGGACACCCCAGAGGGCGTGCTCGTGCGCGCACTGGTACCAGCACGCCTGGCCGAGCGCTATGCGCGCTTTGCTGTCGCGTAACTTCTAGACGTCCTCTCAACAAGCTGGCCGATTGGAGATCCCTCCGCGTGCCCCGAATGGAGTATCGATCTCCAATCGGTAAGGACGCAGCGAACGCGGTGTGCTGAGCACACAAGGGGAGCGAAGACGCAGTATCGCGCAGCCAAGAGGACGTCTAGCGGTCGTCGCCACTTCCTGAGAGGACCCCGCGCGCCTGGCGTGAGAACAGCTTCTCTAGGTTTTGCTTGGCGATGTCGTCCAAGCTGAGCTCGAGCTCGCTCGCGAGCTGCGCGACGTACCAAAGCACGTCGCCGAGCTCCTTCGACATCGCCGCGCGACGCTCGTCACTGACCTTGCCGCCGTCGTCGCGAATCGCCTTCTTGGCGTGCTCCGCGACCTCACCGGCCTCACCGGCGAGGCCGAGCGCGGGATAAGCGAGCCACGCCTCGCGGGGGTACTCGGCTGTACGACGCGATTCGCGCTGATACTCAGATAGGTCCATGGCTTCTGAAACAACTCGACCCGCCGGAGCGGGTCGGGTGTGGGTGTGGAGGAGCTACCTCCGAACGATTGCCAACGACGCTCAGCATAGCAAGCGAGTCTGCGGACCCGGCCTGACACAAGGCGGATAGCTATCCCGCGAACGCATGACAATTGCAACTCTGTCAAGACCGGATCCAGCAGCTTTGTTGGCCGCGGGCGGGAGAGTCGAACTCCATCCGGGCGCTACCCGAATTCCCGATTGACAATCGTTCGCGTCGACCGCGACGCAACACCCCGCCGTCGCAGACAATTGTACTAGATGCGCGCGACGGTACTTTGTCATCAGACCCCGGCAGCGCGGCGAGCGCTGGCGTGAGCTGCATTCTCAAAGGAGTCGTCAAGCGATGTCAGCGCCTCGACGTCGATACCCAGCGCCGTTGCGATCAGCCAATCGGCAAACCACGCATTCTTCGGCAGGAGCGGGCCGTGGAGGTATGTGCCGATCGTGTTGCCAAAGCGAGCCCCCTCGAAACCGCTGTGACCGTCGTTACCGTGACCTTTGAGCACTCGGCCCAGTGGGGTTGCCCCAGAGGCCAGGTAGGTACGACCGCCATGGTTCTCGAAGCCCGCGAGCACACGCTTTTCACCGTTAAGGTCGACCTCGATCGCGACATTGCCGATCAGCCGCTCGCCTGGCTCGCGCACGGTGCGCATGTCGAGCAAGCCCACGCCCTGGAGTTGGTTGTCCCCGAGTGTGTAGGACTCACCAAGCAACTGGTAGCCACCGCACACGCCCAGCACGATCGCGCCGCGCGAGGCCGCCTCGTGCAGAGCCTTACGCTTGCCGCCCACAAGATCCTCGGCGCAAAGCAACTGGTCGCGATCTTGACCGCCGCCGATGTAGTAAATGTCGTGGGCTTCGCCGTCAAGCATTTCGTCAAGCCCGCTGCCGCTCAGGTGAAAGGCAATCTCGCGCCATTCGCAGCGGCGCTGCAGCACAAACAGATTGCCGCGGTCGGCGTAGATGTTCATCAGATCGGGATACAAAGCGCAAACACGCAGGGTGCGCCCCTTCAGGTCGCTCACTGCCATGAGCTGTCGGCCTCACCGCGTCGCACGAGCAGCTCGCGCAAAGCGAGCATCGCCGTATAGGTCGGAAGCACATATAGAGGTGCGGCGCGGTTCAGTCGGGAGGAAGATTCTTCTGCGCGTGGCTGCTCGCCGGCAGCAGCAGACTCTTCGGCGACCATCAAGCGACCCTCACCAGTCGGCGATTGCTTCGCTGCGTTGTCCGCCAAGCGCCCGCCGCCGCTCGCCGGATACTCGGCCGTGGCAGCGGCCAGTGCATGGGGAAGATCGTCGATAACACGAATGCGCTCGGGCTCTATGCCTGCGTACTTCAAGCGCAAGGCAAGCTCAGGCGCCCTGGTGCCCGAGCACGTAGCCAAGCGCACCCGCCCGACGAGCAACTCGAAATCAGCATCCCAGATCCAAGACACGTCGTGGCCGTCGGCGGTGTTGTCGTTGAGCACTCCGAGCAGGTCGTGGCAGCCAGGCTCCAGCGCAAGCGTGCGCAGTACCTCGTTTGCGCCGGCGGGATTCTTGACAAGCAGAATGCGCGTCTCGCGCCCAGCGACCGTGACCGTCTCAGCCCGACCGAAGGCGGCTGTGGTGCTCTCCAGCCCAGCCACGATGTCAGCCAGCGATATCCCCAAAGCGACGCCCAGAGCAGCCGCGGCAAGCGCGTTGTAGACGTTGTAAAGACCAGGTAGCGCAAGCTTCACCTCGGCCTCGCCGTCAGGCGTGCTCAGCTGGAAACGTGCCGAGCGCACGCCTTCGAGCACGACCGAGCGGGCGAGCACGGTGGGGGAGGGCCGCCTCTGTCCGCACGACTCACAGTGGTAATGGCCGAGATGACCGAGGTACACAGCATCGAACACGTACGGCGCCCCGCAGCGACGGCAGTGCTTGGCATCGGCGGCATGAGCCATGCTCGCAAGTGCCAGCGAGTCGTCATCGACGCCGAAATACAAGACGCCGGCCGGCTCGTGGGCGTCGGCCGGTCCGTGGGCGTCTTGCGCAAGCTCGCCTCCGACTTCCGCCTGTTCGAGCTCGAAAGCGGCCGGCTCGTGGTCGCCCTGCACAGGCACGCCTCCGACTTCGGCGCGTTCGCGCTTGAGATCGGCCGGCTCGTAGTCGCTTTGTGCGCGCTCGCGTCCCAGGTCGGCGACAAGCGGATCGTCGGCGTTACACACGAGCCGCGCCCGCTCGGCCGGCCCACCGGCTCGCACGGTGCCCGCCCAGCGCTCGGCAATCGTCTCCAGCTCGCCGTAGCGGTCGAGCTGGTCGCGAAACAGGTTGGCAAGCACGACCACGCGCGGATGCAGCTGCCCCGCAAGCCGATCGAGCCACAGCTCGTCGACCTCGAACAGCCCGAGCTCGCCGGCGATCGTGCCGCTGCGCCCGGCGGCCCCGAGCAGCGTCGAAGCGATCCCGCCAGCCATGTTCGCACCGGCCTGGTTGTGCACCAGTGAGATGCCGGCAGCCTCCAAGATGCTCGCGGCCATCGCCGCCGTGGTGGTCTTCCCGTTGGTAGCGGAAACCAACACGCTGCCACGAGGGAGACGCGCCGCAAGCTCAGCGATCGCAGATGAATCCATCCGCACAAGCAGCTTCCCAGGCAAGCTCGTTCCGCCTCCGCCGCGTACACGGGAGACAGCCCCGACGGCGCGGGCAAGAGCGAGCTTTGGCCCGAGCGTGGCGCTCATCGCTCTGCTGCAGCGGCGTCTGAGGCAAGCCCGGTAGCAAGGAACGCATCCGCGCCGGAGCCGTCGGTCGGCACAAGCACGCGCACTGCACCGCCGATCGCGCGTACGCGCAGCGGCAGCTCGCCGATCGGGTCACCGTCGGCGTACATCGTGAACGGACGATCCGCACTGATGGCTATTTCCCGCGCGCGAAACACTTTCACACTGGGCTCACGCACATGCGTACCGCGGAACACCTTCGGCAGAATCTTTGTCAGGAAGCCGAGCTTGCTGACGCTTTCGAGCACCGGCACGTCGAGCAGACCATCGTCGAGCAGCGCGTCCGGCGCGGCGCGCATGCCACCGCCGTAGGTCTTCGAGTTGGCGGCTCCCACCGAGTAGCCGGTGAAGCTGTGCAACTCGCCCGGAGGATCGAGCTCGATCTGAAAACGCGCCGGTCTCCAGAACAGCAGAGCACGCAGCGCTCCATAGGCATACACGAGCCCGCCAAGCCAAGCGGGAGCCTCGTTGGCGATGCGGTTGGCCTCGCTGTCGAAGCCGACGCTGGCTATACCCACAAACGCTTTCCCGTCGATCTCGCCGAGATCGAGCTTGCGCGAGAAGCCGGTGGCCACGATCGCACAGGCCTCGACTGGATCGGCCGGAATGCCGAGCACGCGGGCCAGGTCGTTGCCACGTCCGCCGGGCAGCACCCCAAGCAGCGCCCCGGGGAACTCACGCAACACGTCGGCGACAGCACCGATCATCCCATCGCCGCTCAGGCACACGACCGTCTCCCCGGCAAGACAGGCTTCACGTGCAAGCTCACGCGCATGAGCCAGATCGCGGGTCAGCTCGCTGCGAACCTGCAGGCCGTGACCGTCCAGCGCGACAAGCACGTCGGCCAGCACGCGACCGGCTTTGCCGCCGCCGGCGGAGGGGTTCACGATCAGGCGAATGGGCGTGCTCATCGCGCAAGCGTATTGCGCCGTGACCGCGAGACGGGCGAGCATCGACGACCGCAACTGTTGAGAATCGCGGAAGGATGCTTTAAGAATGCGCGAATATGGCGCGGATCTAAGGGACGCGCGACTATGCTGCCTCGATGTTTGACCGCTCGAGTGTCGCGCGCCGGCTGTTGTGCGGCTCGGCTGCGACAGCCTTCGGGCTAGTTTTGACGGCGTGCGGCAGCTCCACGACTGCTGCCGGGACATCTACAGGCACGCCCATCCATCCCCAAAACGGAGGGTCGTCGCTGAACGTCAAGTCTGTATCGACATCCAGCAGCGGCAAATGCTCGAGAGCACGGGCGCCAGTGCCAAGGGGTGCGCAGCGCATCCCCAAGCCGACGCTCGAGCTCAATCCAGCCAAGCGATACGTGGTGAGCCTCGCCACCAATTGCGGCGCGATCGAAATCGAGCTGGACGTGCGCCAAGCTCCGCGCACGACCGCATCCTTCGCCTACCTGGTCAAGCGCGGCTTCTACAACGACCTGACCTTCCATCGGGTCGCGGCCGGCTTCGTCATCCAGGGCGGCGACCCCAACGGCGACGGCTCGGGGGGGCCCGGCTACACGGTCGTCGAACCGCCGCCGAGCAACATGCGCTACACGCTTGGCACCGTGGCGATGGCCAAGACGGCAACCGACCCATCGGGGGCATCGGGCAGCCAGTTCTTCATCGTCACCGCCTCCAACGCGGCCCTGCCGCCGCAATACGCGCTAGTCGGAAACGTAGTGGGCAGCTTCGCCGGCGTGGATACGATCGCCAAACTGCCAACCAACCCGCCACAAGACGGCGCTCCGACCACTCCGGTGGTCATCCGTCGCGCAACGCTGTCCTCTGGCTGAGCCGCAGCGCAAACCAGGACCTCGAGCGAGCACGATCGTGCTCAATGTTGTCCGACGCAGTGCTTGCCGAGCTCTACTTGGAGGAACGAGCGGCGCCCGCGGCTGCGGCCTGAGCGCGATCTCGACGCCTGCGTCCGACCATCGCAGCGGTTGCCACGCCTGCGATTGCAACGAACAGGCCAAGCAGGACCCCCGGCGCCAAGCCGAGCCCACCGAACGGCAGCGCTACAAGCTCCACGATCCCAAGGCCAAGCGCCAGCAGCACGATGATCAACGCAACGATCAACAAGATCCCGCGCGTGCGCGCGAGGATCCCCGCGCTGGCGGGCGGGATAAGCAACCCCATCGCGCGCAAGGCAAACATCTGGCGCCCGGTGGGGGGTGTCTGGCCGAGACGCTCGACCGCGCTCTTCAGGTCGCCGGCACGACGCTCTGCAAGCGCCAGCGATGCATCGGCCATGCGCCTCAACTGCATCCGTTCCTGAGGCCTGGCAGCTGCGATGGCCCGCTGGAAGTAGGCGCGCGCCTGCTCAGCGTCGAAGCGCTCGGAAGCACGCGCTCCAAGGATCGCAAGTGCAGCTGACTTGTACTTCGTCTCGGCCTCGAGCTCCTCGTCAGAGCGCTGCTCGAGCGCTTCGATCGCCGCCTGGGAGCCGCGCTGCTCGACGCGGACCTGTCGTTGCTTGGGAGCCATGACGGCTCATTCTATGGTGACCAAGCCCCAGGCGCTATTCTCGCTGATCCGGGCAACTTGAGAACAATGCGTCGAATCACCTCGCACATATCGCTGATTGCGGTGCTCGCGGCCGTGAGCCTCTTCGGGCTGACCGCCACCTGCGCGGTCGCAGCCACAGGCTCGAGCACTTCGATCAACAAGGCCGAACTGGACAAGTCGGTGCAAGAAGCGCTGGCGAAAGCCGAGACGGGCACGAGCGCCGGTGCTCAGAACCCAGCAGCGGCAGGAGCGGAAACGCCATCCTCGAGCGAAGCCTTCAGCGCCCCCTCCGAATCGTCCTCGAACTTGACAAGTAGCGCGGCGGGCGAAGAAGAAGAAAGCACCGCAACGACCGCCACCACAGCTTCGGGCACTTCGCTGAGCACGGTCTCGACCGGGGTGGTCATTCCCGTCGGCATCGTCTGCATCGTGCTGTTGGGGGCGATCGCGTTTCTGATCCTGCGCGACGCGCGCAGCGTCGCTCCTGTTGGCGACGGTCTAGGCAGCCGCAGCACCGCTCAAGAACACGCAGCCCGCAGACGCAAGCGCCGCGCGAAGACCAAGGCAGCACGCCGGCAGCGCAAGCGCAACCGCTGAACTCACGACGAAGCGACCGACTGTAGTCGGGCCTTTGTTGGGCGCCGCGAACGGCGTTCAATGCCGCGCGAGCGAGCGCGCCACGACGCGGCGTGGAGGCTTGCGCACGCGTGAAGGGGAGGGGGCACTTGGGGAACCGTGCGGACCGCGGCGTGGCCGGTGGGGACGGGGGAGCCTCGGATGCGGCTCGGCTGGGGACCCAGGCAGAGTCTTGCTTCCTCCTTCGTCTTCGTCGGCGTCGGACTCGGAGCCGCTTTGGTCTTCGAACACGTCCATCGCGGAGTCCGAGCGCATCGGAATCCACACCATCAGCGCCGCTATTACGACCTTCACGAGCGCCACAAGTGCAAGCAGCAGCCACAAAGACATAGCGTCGATGCTACTACCAAGACTCGTCAAAGCAAATCGGATCAAACCCTTACTGGGCACGCACCAGTAGGCGCCGCGTGGCCCGCTCAGCTGCTCGAGGAGACCTGCACAGTGACGCTCCCAACCGCCTCGCCGCTGGTGAAGACAGCGCCGGCAAATTCGTTGAGGAACTGTGCCCCAGTCGCGGTGAGCGACGCCCGCAGGTTCGTGAGCGTGATCGCTGAACCGTCGACAAATGGATGCACTGCTTTGAGAGCAACGGAGGCAAACGAGAACTTCGGGGGCGTGGCCTGCTGAGAGGTAAAACTCAGCATCGAGGCCGAGCCGAGGCCAAGCAAGGCTTCGGAGATCGTGGCTTCGCTACCCAAGCTGAACCCGGGAGGACCAACGCTCCTGGAGAATGTGAGCCCTCCGGTCGTCGTGAGCGAGCCGAACCCGGTGGCCGGATTCAAGGTTCCACCCGCCAGCGAAAAGACAAAGCCCGAGGCAAGCACACCGGTAGCGGGACTCACGGCGGCGACACTCACGTCCGCCTTTTCAAGAGCTTGCACTGCCTGCGTGCTGAACAAAAGCGTCTCGGTGCCGGCCATGACTCTGACGCTCGCTACTTTCTTGGCCGCTTTTTTCTTCCCGCCCTTCTTGTGTTTCTTGGCCTTCTTGCTCAGGTGCGCGGACGCCGCCAAAGCGCTTGGCACACTCACAGTGCTCGCCGCGCAAAGCGTCAACAGCGAAACCGCCGAGACAAGCACGGCCCGCGTTCGAATCAATCGAACCATGGGATAGCCTCTTTCATGCCGTAGGGAGCATTGCAAGCCCGCCACCCCGATCGGAAAGCGGCCGCTGAAGCATCCTAATCCACCAAGGCCTACTTGCCGGCCCCAAACATTCATTTGGGATGCCGAACCCAAACGCCGATCCGCGTCCAACCCCAACTAAAGCTCAAGCCTGTCGTGGCCGAATAATCGTATGTGCCGACTCATAGGGATTTTCCGTGGGAGCGGGATCGGCGCAAAATCGAAGAGCGAGAGCGCCGCCGACGCGAACGCTCGACGACGGGCACCAACAACAAGCAAGCCCATATCAAACTCTCGCTCGGCGGACAAGAAAAAGCTCACCGGCGACGACTGCCAGAGGCGCGGCGGCGGCGACAGATCCCGCGCCTAGTTCAGGGGACCTGGCTGGTTTGGTAGCCGGATTGAGCTACGTCGCCCGTCGTAGGTTTACATAACATACATTATCGAGCGTTATGGGGTAGTGGGTCAGTTTGGATCGAGAATTGCGGCGTCTCATTCATATGAGAACGGGAATCTCAATCACGTGAGACAACCACGTCTTATCCAGATGAGACAGGGGCAGGCAGCATTGCGCGTCGGCGAGCGCGTGCCTTGACAGTTATGTCGGACCATCGAGCCCTTCACGCCGCGGTCTGCAGTACGCTGTCCTCTACGTCGGAGGGCCAGCGTCGAGCGCAGTGCCCGCGGCGGCGTACACCGGCTTGCGGTTGAGACGTTTTCGCTGGAAGTCCTCAGCCAGGAGCGTGCCCACCTCCCCAAGCAGCACCCGCCGGTCGCATCCTCGACGCGCCAACAGCCTGACGGTGGCGCCCAACAGGCGCGGCGGGGTGAAGACTTGCGAGGGCCGTGACCGGTGGCTGTAGAACAGATCCAGGAACGTACCTATCTTGCCCTGCTCCAGCAGTCGCCTCTCAATCTCAGTTACCACCGCGGGCGTCGACCCAGCCTTCCCCATATCGGTCGCGAGCCAGTAGTGCTCGGCCGCATCCTTGTCTCGCCAGCTGCCCCAGGCCGCCATCTCACTATCAATGTCTTCTCCAGAGCCATCCAGCATGGCTGCGATCGCTGGCACGAGCGCGTCGACCTGCCGGAACGCGTCCTGTATGCCCTGGCCGGGTGTTGGGTCCTTGAAGTTGCCGGCGTCGCCGACTAGCACCCAGCCGGGGCCGGAGGCCTCTCGGAAGAACCCCTCCCAGCGCAGCATCCCAAACAACTTCCCGGTCCGCCGCGCGCTCGAGAGCGCCTGCGCCACGGGCCGGCAGCTGCATGCGTACTCCATGAAGCTGCCCTCCAGATCCTCTCGGAAGCGAGGGAGATCGACCAGATCCGGGATCAGGATGACCTGATAGAGGCCGCTATCGGCGGGCGTAGCGATCACCATCCGATTGCCCCACCGGTGGAACACGAACGCCGGATCGGAGTCGGGCTCGACTCCCTCGAAGAAGGACCAATAGAGGAAGCGCTCGTTCGGCGTGAGGTTGTACTTGCGAGCCCCGACGAGGCTCGCGATCGTCGAGTTGCGACCGTCAGCGCCGACGACCAGCCGTGCCCGGAGCGTCGTCTCCGAGCCGTTCTGTGCGACCCGCACGCCAGCCACTCGACCGCGATCCTCGACCAGTCCTGTCACCTTGCTGTCCATCCGCAGATCGGCGCCCGCCTCCACGGCGGTCTGAGCCAGGATCGGATCGAGCAGCAGCCGACGCACCGATGCTGTACCGCCGACGTCCCCTGAATGCAACTGAATCGGGGTCACGAACTCGAGGTCCTCCGCGCGCAAGTCGACGCGGTCGACGAATGGCGCGCCGGTCGCGCGTATCTTGTCGATGACCCCGAGGCGGTCTAGGAACGTAAGCGCTTGGGCCTCGAAGATGTGCGTCGAGAGGGTGTCGCTCGGAAAGCTGGCCTGCTCCACGAGCGCGACCTTGACGCCCCGGCGTGCGAGCAGCGCCGCCAGCGGCGACCCCGAGCAGCGCGCACCCACGACGATCACATCGAATTCTTGGCTCATACGTCCTCCGATCTCTCTGTTCGCTGCGAGGTCTGGCCTCGCTGTTACCGAGACTGACCGGCGGAGGTCCCTAGTACATCGGCCAGATGGCATATTCGAGCCGGCAGCAGTGGCGTAATCCGCGCCAGTACTGCCGGCTGGGTGGAGCTAGAGCTCTCTTCGCGCCGCTTGCCCTGCGAGCTCGGCGCGCGATGAGACGGCGAGCTTGGCGAACACATGGGACAGGTGCGCCTGAACGGTACGGGGCGAGATGAACAGGCGCTCGCCGACCTGAGGGTTGGTCAGGCCCTCGGCGACGAGCTGCACAACGCGCAGCTCGGCCGGGCTGAGGCTCTCCCAACCGCGCAAGGGCCGCTTGCGTTCTCCGCGGCCGCGCTCGGCGTAGGCGACCGCATCGTCGAGGGAAGCCGAGGCGCCGGCGGACCACGCCGCTGCGAAGGCATCCTGGCCGAGCGCCTCGCGCAGTGCGCTGAGCTCGGCCTCGTAGCTTGGCTGACGCACCGGGAAGCGCACGCAGCCCATGGCGGCGCGGACGCCGTCTGCCGCACCAAGCAACCGAACCGCCTGCTCTGCGTTCTGAAGCTCTGAGACGAGCGCCGCGAGCGACTCCAGCACGTCCACGACGCCGCTCGGGTCGCCGGCGTCATGGAAGGCGCGCAGCGCCTCGTGCAGCAGATCCTCGGCTGCGGAGACCTCGCCGGTCTCGCGTGCGAGCTGGGCCTGCGCCTCGAGCGCGGCCCCGATCGCCAGCGGGTTCCCGCTCTCGCGCGCGACGAGCACCGCTTCTTCGATCACGGTCACGGCCGGCGCCGTCTCTCCGCGCGCCAGCTGGGCGGCGGCTGTGATGAGCAGCGCGGGGACGGTGTAAGAGGCGTAATTGCTGGCCCGGGTGGCCGGCAGCGCCTCACTCATCAGCGCCTCCGCGCGCTCCAGCTCGCCGGTGGCGTACTCCAGCAGTCCCAGCTGCCACTGCATCAATGGCGTGGCGTCGTGGGCCATGCTCACGCCCAAGCCGATCGACTCCTCGATCCGCGTTCGCGCGGCCGCCCACTCCCCGGTGCGGGTCTTGACGAAACCGAGGGCCGCGAGATCGACCATCGCGAACAGCGGGTCGCCGAGCGAACGCGACTGGGCGAGCGCCTCCTCCAACGTCGCCTCCGCCTCGGCGAAGCTACACCGCAGCGCCGCGTTCAGTCCGAGCCAGGTGAGCGACTCGCGGATACCGAGCAGGTTGCCCGCCGCACGCGATACCGCCAGGGCGTCTTCGAGCAGCGCAGGCGCGGCCTTCAGCCGCCCAGCGACCGTTGAAAGAAAGCCGGCTCCATAGAGCCCGTCGGCCAGAAACCAGGCGTCCCCGAGCGGGCGGGTGATGGCGATGCTCTCCTCGAGTACGGGCATCGCCGCCTCCGGCTCCAGCGAGATCAGCGCCCACCCCAGCAGGTCGAGCGCTCGACCCACCGTGCGCTCGTCGCCCACTTCACGGCCAATCGCGAGCGCCTCCTCGGCAAAGCGCTGCGTCGCCTCCCAGTCGGTAGCGATCGTCCCGATGTGGCCTACAGCAACCAGCGCCTTTGCCCGAGAGAGCCCGCTCGCACCCTCCCCGGCGAGCGCCGACTCGAGGTGCCCGCGCCCCTCACGCCAATGGCCACGCGCCTCGAAGAACAACCACAGCGCAGCGGCGAGGCGCAGAGCCTCATCGATGCGCCCAGCATCGACCGCCCATCCGAGTGCGCCGCGGAAGTTGTCGAGCTCTGTCGTGAGCGGCTGCAGCCATTGCTCAAGGCGCGCCCCGTACAGGTCCGGCTCTGCGGACTCGGCTAGCCGCAGGTGGTAATCGAGGTGCTGGTTGCGCACGAGCGCAGCCTCGGCGGCGTCGCTGAGCTTCTGCCGCGCGTAGGCACGGACGGTCTCCAGCAGCGCGTAGCGAGTCTTGCTGCCCTGTTCCTCGACCTGCACCAGCGACTTGTCAACGAGGCTCGCCAGCAGGTCGAGGATCTCAACGACCTCCAGGCCACCGCCGGCGCAAACCGCCTCGACCCCATCGAGCGTCCAGCCGCCGGCGAAGACAGAAATGCGCCGGAAGAGCGTTTGCTCGGACGCGCTGAGCAGGTCGTGGCTCCAGTCGACCGACGCCTCAAGGGTGCGCTGCCGGGGCATCGCCGTGCGTGAGCCCCCTGTCAGCAGCACGAACCGCTCGCGCATCGCCTCGGCGATCTCCTGCGGCGTCAGCAGTCGCACGCGTGCCGCCGCCAGCTCGATCGCCAGGGGGATTCCGTCCAGGCGCCGACAGATCGTCGCCACTGCCTGTGCGTTCGCGTCCACCAGAGCGAAATTCGGTCGCGCCTGTCGCGCGCGGTCGCAGAACAGTTGGATCGCTTCGACTTCCGCGAGCTCGGCTCCTGCCAGCTTGTCTTGCGGAACCTGCAGCGAGGGAATCCGCCAGCTCTGCTCTCCCTCGACCCCGATCGACTCGCGGCTCGTCGCCAGAATGACAACACCGGGACACGCCGCGAGCAGCGTAGCCGCCAACTCGGCGCACGCGCCCAGCAGGTGCTCGCAGTTGTCGAGTGCGATCAACAGCCGGCGCTCGACGAGCTGCCCGGTCAGCGTGTCGATCACCGGCTGCGACGGGAACTCGCGAATCGAAAGCGCCCTCGCAACCTCGCTGGCCACCAGCGCCGAATCGCTGATTGGCGCCAGATCCACCCACCACACACCATCAGGGTGATCGTCAAGCGTCTCGGCGGCTACCTGCAGGGCCAGCCGCGTCTTCCCGCTCCCACCCGCTCCGGTCAGAGTGAGCAGGCGCGATCGGCCGAGCAGCTCACGAACCTCTGCGATCTCGGCCTCGCGGCCAACGAAGCTGGTGAGCTGGACGGGCAGGTTGTTTGGGAGAGCTGACAGCGAGCGCAGCGCCGGGAAGTCGTCCTGTAGATCCGCATGGCACAACTGGTACACCTGCTCCGGCCGCGCCAGGTCGCGCAGCCGATGCGCACCGAGGTCACGCACGCTGACCCCGTCGGGCAGGCCGCCTGCCACCAGCTCATACGTCGAGCGCGACAGCAGCGTCTGCCCGCCATGTCCGATCGCCCGCAGCCGGGCACAGCGATGGATCGAGGGGCCGGTGTAGTTGCGCGCATCGCGCAGCACGGCCTCACCGGTGTGCAGCGCGACACGCACGCGTAGATCCACGCCCTCAGGCCACGGCTCGCTTCTCAATGCCTGCTGCAGATCGACTGCGCACGCAACCGCATCCGACGCTCGCACGAACACGCCGACCGCACTGTCACCCTCGCCCTGCTCCTCCGGAAGCACCCCGCCACGCGCCCGCATCGTCTCGGCGAGCAGGTCGTGACAGCGCGCCATCACCCCCGCCATCACCTCGCCCCGCTCTTCCCACAGCAAGGTCGAGCGCTCGACATCGGTCAGCACGAACGTCACCGTCCCAGTCGGGACGATCGCCACCGCGTCCTGGTCAACTCCGCCCACCGGAATCATGATCGCCTCGTCCATCATCCCAAGCCTGCCGTGCCGTACGGTGGACTACATCGGCCAGATGGCCTATTCGCCGTCAGAGCCGGTCCGACCGGCGACGCCCGCTCGCTTCGAAAGACCCCTGTCCGTGCCCGCGTCGCAACCGAATTGCTTCCCCCTCTCACATGAATGAGACGCCAGCGATCTCATATGAGTGAGATTGGGCTGTCTCAGATCGGTGAGACGCCGCATTATGGGGTAGTGCATCAGTTTCGATTTGAGCCGCTGAACGGGCCTTGAGTGGGTTACGCTGGCCCTCAGGGCCTCTACTTCAGTGAAGCGGCATATACCGCTGAGGTTTCGACGTCGAGGATCTTGTCGCCTCCGATGGTTTGTGTAGCGATCCAGAAGACCATGCTTGCGGTGTGCGTCGAGTATCCGTAGGTTCCCCTGTTTGCTTCCCCACCTCCCGTGTCCGTCAGACGGGGAAGCAGCCACTTCTGGCGTCTGTGCGTGGTGAGCTCATACGTGTAGAGGCCGCCACGAAACTTCGGTTCGGGGGGAATGTAGCCGGCGGCTTCGCTGCCGGTGTCCCAAGACAGCAGTCCGCTACGCAGATCGAAGTCCTCCGGCTCGCCATTACCGAACCCATCACCAGTGCCGCGCGCTCTCAGGATCGTCGGGCGGCCGTGGCAACGATCGAGCTGAACGTCGCCACGCTTCCCCGAGCTTTGGGCAAACAGCTCGCCTTGGAACGCGAAGCCTCTGTGAAGCCCGTCCCAGGGATTGTGGACGACCAAGCGGCGCACCGCCGGGCAGATGCCGTTGGTCGACGCCCCGGGCGCATCGAGGTCGGCGGTCCTGTCCAGACGCGTGCTGGCGCCGGTGGCGATGTCGTAGAGAACGTTGACGCCCATCACGTAACGAGCGCCCACCCGGTACCAGTCAGAAGTCCCGTTGGTCTTTTTCGGCAGCAGGACGGTCTTGCCCGTCCGCATGTCGAGCAGCGCCTGTGCATCTCCTTCCTCGCACTCGAGCAGGAAGCGTCCTGCCGCGGCGCTGATGACGGGTTCGCCGCTCTCCACCTCATTGTGAAGTCGGCATCCGACTGGCGGGGTGATCGACCCCCGTCGTCCCGTGAGGCTGTCGAAGACCACGATCTGCTCGTCTCCCCGGTTCTGCCAAGCCACGAAACGCGTCCCGTCACTAGAAAACGCGACCGTGCCCGAAGCAAGCCGGTGCAATGACGACGCGACCGCCGGGGACGCACCGGCGCTGAGCATGATCAAGCCCACGGCAAGCGCCGCCAACCCATGCCGGTAGCGCCCATCACCACCTGCCTCGATCCCACCCACGACGGTAGTAACTGCCGACTCCACTGTCCGATGCGGTTCCTTGAACATCCGTGCGGCTACTCGTAACTCTGCGTCGCTAGGACGACGTCTTTAAGCAGCCGAAGGCCTTTTCGTAAGGCAGGTCCGTTTGAAGGAGAAGTACCCCGTTGGGCTTTCGTACGCTCCTTCCCATTTTGCGGGTTCGTACCCGTGTGCGAGTGTTGATCACCACTCGCCCGTGGATCACGAGGGACACATTCACAAGTTCTCCAATGCGAGGCTGATGTTCGTGCGCGTGGACTTCGATCGTTTCTGTGTAGCAGTGTCTGCTCGCATCGTCGCCCATTCTTTCGGTGGCGCCTTCTTCATGGACGTGATCAACCGAGAGATACGCCGCGAACAGACGCGGGCCGCCTTCTTCTTCCCCTTCGAACTTTCCCCGCGGAGCAAAGGGCAATGCTCGATTGAGCCGGAAATAAGAGACGAATCCGGGATTCGGCTTGCCATCCGCCGCCACCTGTCGTGTGATCGTAAGGTCCTCGAACCTATAGCTCGACACGGGCTGCGCACGCAACCTCACCGATGCCTGCTCCTGCGGGTGGCGAGGGCTGATCTTCAGCTTGACGCCCAGCACACGGTCGATTCGAAGGATCAGCGAGGGTTCGCGCGTCGTGCTCGTTCCGGGGAGAGCTTCGCTTCCAAGCGGCGCCTGCGGTCGTCCACCGATCGTGAGCTGTACGCCCCCGCAACCGTAGGGATCAATCGTCGCGACCGCCGAAGGGCTCGCCGTGTCTGGCTGGTTGAACGCGAGTCGGACACGGATACCTGGGTCATCCGGGCAGCTCATGACGCCCGGCTGAGCCGCTGGCAGCGAATTGAGCAGAGCGACGACCCGTTCGATCCGCTGCGCGGAAGCGACGCTGAACGGCCGCTGAGGAGCGAGATTGCCCTTCAGCGAACTGGTTACGCTGACCCTGAGGTGGCGCGCGCCCGCGGGAATCCGCTCCGACGCCGGGCGCGGCGTCACCCACACCACCTGTGAATCCACGCGAAGCCCCGTCGATCCGTGCGGCAGCTGTGTCGCGGTGAGGACTAGCCACCGCGTGCTCAGAACGCCTGCAACCGCCGGCCACGCAAACGTCACCGATTCAAAAGTCGTGGATCCACGACTGCCGCCGCTACCCAAAGAAATCAGCGCTGACCCATTCGGAGGATGGCCACGAACGTAGGCCATCACTTCTGGGCGCGAGCCGGGCACTGTCCACCACGCGTGAGCCTCGACGACGTTTGGGGTATCGGGGCCACCAGCACCCGCATGCGCAAGCAAGCCTCCATCGCCCGCGGGTTCGCTCGAGGACTCCGTCGCGCCCGCGGGCAACGACACCTCATCGAGCAGGGCCACAGCGTTCGCGTGCGCAGCGGCCTGATTAGCCGCCGCGCTTTCCGATGCCGCGACTCCTCTCACCGTCCGAGTGCCGTGCGCGCTGACAGCGCCTATGGTCGCGATCAGCACCGCAGCGACCCCAGCCCCATACGTCAATCCGCCGAGCATGTTGCGGATACGCGTCATCAGCTCAGTGTTGCAGGACGCCTGGCCCGAATGGTGCAGCGTACTACCAGGCGGCCCTCCGTCCTCGGCGTCGGGCTTGAGCACCCGGATCCGTCCATGATCGCCTTTCTCGTTGTTCGGCGGCGCGAGCCACTCGCCCAATAAGCGATGACTACGCGGGCCCGGCAACGCCGATCAGGTTGCCCTCGGGGTCGGTGAAGTGGCCGATCACGAGCCCCGAAGAGGATTGCTCGGGCCCCCGCCTCCGAGTTCCAACGGAACAAGTAATGGAGCGGACCGTTTGCGTGAGGCCTAAAGCTGTGGGGCTGTCGGCGCCGGTCCGATCACGACGCGTCCGAGCCCGATGACCTCCATCTCTGTCTGGGGGGCGCAGACGGCGATCTCGGCGGACTCGCGGCGCAACGTTCGTCGCAGCGAGACGAAAGCGGCGGAGCCGAGGATCGCGGGGACCCACAGCGCGATCGCTCGATACGCGAGCACCGCCGAGGCTGCGGCGGTGATCGGCACGTTGTACAGCACGAACGTTCCCACCAGGCCCGCGTCAATGCCGCCGATCCCCCCGGGGACGGGGATCAGTCCGCCGAGCTCGCCGATCAGGTAGGCCATCGCCAGGATCGCCGGCGACGGCGCGGCGCCGAAGGCGTGAAACGTCGCCCACAGGATCATTACGTCGAAGACGAGGTAGGCGAGGATCCCGCCGATCAGCCAAGCGTTGCGTTCGCGCAGCAGCGCGACGGCCTCGTTGACGCCGTCAGCGACAGCCACCAGGGTCTTCAGCATCAGCGTGGAGCGGTGCGAGGAGGACCCGCTTGCTTCGTTACGAACCAGTCGCCTGTGCAAGCCCGCGGAGGAGCGTCCCGCGAGCAGCGATCCAACGATCGCGGCTGCGGCTATCGCGGCGGGCAGGAGCGTCAGCGCCAGGTTCGTCTCCCCCGGCAGTACCCGCACGGCGAGGCCGACTCCGATGAGAACCACGCCGGCCACGTTCGCGACGCTGGTCAGCATGAAGAAGGCTGCGGTGCGCCGTGCGATCTCGGCCGTCGGCATCCCGCCCCGTTTGAGTGCCCAGGCTCCAAGCGCCAGGCCACCGGCGCCGCCGGTCGGCAGGAGCGCGTTCGCGCCCAGCTCAGACATCCCGATCTGGTAGCTGACGCGCCAGCTCATGCGCCTGCAGAACACCATCCGAAAGATCGCCACATACCCCAAGCCCGAAAGCACCTTCAGCCCCGCGCCAAGCAGGAGCCACGCGGGGTTGGCGTGCGAGAGCCGAGCGCGCAACCCGTCGAGCCCCGGCAACAGCGTCACGACCGCAACGACGGCGAGGACGACCCCGGTCAAGAGCAGCAACTGCTTGCGCACCTTTCGACGACTCAGCTCCTCGGGAACCTGCAGGTCGTCCGGAAGGACGCCCGCCGTCATGCGCCACCCCCACAGCCCGCCCGGGCACGGGTGTCCTGACTTTTACGTCTCACATGACCATGCTTACATCTCATACGACCACGCGACGTGCGAAAGCGCCGCAATAGTACTTTCCACCAAATGAGCTCAATAAACGACAATAATGAGATCAGCGCCCTGCTCGCGGACATCCCGCAGAGCGCAAACGCGCTGGGCCAACCGGCGGCTCCCCGACGCATACCTACAGGGCATCGCGAGCCAGTTCACGGGCCTAGACCTCGCGCGCTGGACCAGCGACCGACGCGACCCGGAGCTTGCCAACGAGATCGCCGGCGACGCGCGGGCGGCGGAGAACGCCGGACTCACGGGGACCCCATCGTTTCTGATCGGCGCGAGCGGGGACGCGATGAGCCGGTATTCATCGAGTGACCCGACATCGTTCGACGCAGCCATCGACGGGCTTCTGAAGGGGGCCGCATGACGTCCGACACAGTGACGCAGATGGGCGCGCTCGCGGATGACCACAAGCTGCCGATGCTCGGCCTTGGTGTCTGGCAGGTCCCAATGGACGGGAGTGCGTGGACGCCTTCGGCTGCACGAACAGCCCTGCGCTGATCCCAGACGGCGACTACGCCCGAGTCGACGCATATGTCTCACTCGCCGTGATCGCCAGCGCTGTCGCGATTGCCGCAGGCGCACCGTGCGTGGACACCCACACCACAAACGCGCGCGGCGCGACGTCACAGCCACACGGCACCGGTCCCTCTGGTCGCCCGTCCGGCCATCCCCACCGTCCTCTACCGTGGGAGACATGCCGCACCAATCCGACGCCTGCAGCTACGAAAGCGTCTTCGATGAGATCGCCGAGGACTATGACCGTCATCGTCCGACCTATCCGGACGTACTCGTCGACCGGGCATGCAAAAGCGCCGGCATTGGCCCCGGCGCCGCGGTGATCGAGATCGGCTGCGGCACCGGGCAGCTCACGCGCAGCCTGCTCGCCCGCGGGCTGCGGGTGACAGCCGTGGAGCCGGGCCAGCAGCTGATCGCGCGGGCTCGCGATCAGTGCAGCGGCGTCGGCGATGTGCAGTTCGTCAACGCGCGCCTGGAGGACGCCTCGCTGCCGCATGCCCAGTATTCGGCTGTGTTCTCTGCGTCGGCAATCCATTGGATCGATCCGGATGTGAGCTGGCGCAAGGCGGCCGACGCGCTGGTGGACGGCGGGAGCCTTGCTCTGGTCTCGTACTTCGGGCTCGACGATCCCCGCAGCGCCGACGATCAGCAGGCGCTGCGTGCCGCCATGACGACGATCGCGCCCGAACTTGCCGCCGATTGGCCTACCTACCCGGACCTCGCTGACACCCTCGCCGGCGTTGCGGCCCGACGCGACAACGTCTCGGAGGTGTGGGCGTGGCTGGGGGCCTATGAGATCGCACGCGGGTATGCGGCGGACCTGTTTGATGACGTGCAGGCCACCGCGGTGCCGACGCTGCTGGAGCACACCGCTGACGAGCTCAACGCTCTGCTGGGCACCATGTCGTTCTGGGCAGGACTGTCACCCCTACAGCGCGACGCTCTCACCGCCGAAAACCAAACCTTCCACCAGCGGATCGGCCGGCCGATCCGCTCCAGCACAGCCGCCTGCCTGGTAATGGCACGACGCCAGCCCCGCGCCTGACCGAGCTAGGGCGTGATGACGACGCGGCCGAACGCCTTGCGGCTCTCGGCGTATTCGTGTGCCGCGGCAGCATCCGCGAGCGAAAACGAGCGATCGATCTCTACCTGGAACTCGCCGCTTGCTACCCGCTCCAACATGTCGCCGATCATGGGATGGACACGGGCGTACTCCGACAGGATCGCGCCTCCGAGAAAGACGCCATGCAACGAGTTGTTGCGCGTCCAGAGCGACCGCGCCTCGACCTGAGAACCCGCACGAGCGGCCACCCCTACGCTAACCAGCGTTCCCCGGTACGCGAGCACGCCGACGCTGTCGATGAGGTTCTGGCCGCCGATCGAGTCGATGGCGACATCGACGCCGCGCGAATCGGTCAACTGGTTGGCGCGCTCGACGAAGCTCTCGGTCGCATAGTTGATCCCATAGTCGAGTCCGAGCGCCTTCAGCCGATCGAGCTTCCCGTCGCTTGAGGCAGTCGCTATTACGGTCGCGCCGGCTCGCTTGGCAAGCTGGATCGCTGCCATGCCGACGCCACCGGCTCCAGCATGGATCAGAATGGTCTGGCCCTCGACGAGGTTGCCGGCGGTGAACAGACACTCGTACGCAGTCCCGAATGCGACCGGCACACACGCCGCACGGGCCGCATCCAGCCCGGCAGGAATCGGCCAAGTCATCGCTGCGGGAACAGCTCGCCTGGCAGCATGCGACCCAGCTGCATTCAAGGCAACCACTCCGTCGCCAACCGCGCGCCCCTCGACCCCGGCAGCGACCTCGCTGATGGTGCCGGCACTCAGATAACCGACGATATGTGGGGTCGTGGACAGATCCCCTGCCGCGCGGGCGAGTAGATCGCCCCCCTCGATGCTGATCGCCTCGGCGTCAACGACCACGCAGCCATCCGGACATTCAGGATCGGGCACCTCCTCGTAGCGAAGCACCTCCGGCCCACCATTCTCGTAGATAACCGCTGCCTTCATTTGCGCCATCCTCTCGCTCTCGACCCTGCGCCGTCACCAGGCGCGCAGGATGTCATGCTCGGGCCTCCAAGCCACGCACGGTAGCGGCCAAGCGAGCTCCTGGCGCTCGAGACCGCAAATCCGGACCAGCCGTTTCGCAAGGAGGTCGTCCGTCCGCAACTGACGACAATGGAATGGACGTTACCCGCTCCTCTCCACTTCCAATTTATACCGCACACGAGGCCTTCATGAAGCCTCGTGTCGTGCCGCATAATTGCCCGCCGCAGATCAGAACCTACGGAAATGGGAGGAACGAAATGTGTACGGGAGAGCATGCGGTGGTGATCGTCGGAGGCGGTCCAACGGGGATGATGCTGGCGGCTGAGTTGGCGTTGGCGAAGGTCGACGTCGCGGTCCTCGAGCGGCGTCCGGATCACGTGCTCGTCGGCTCGCGGGCCGGCGGTTTTCACTCGCGCACGATCGAGGTGCTGGATCAGCGTGGGGTCGCTGATCGGTTCCTCGCGGAGGGTCAGGTGGCTCAGGCCGCGATGTTCGCCACGACCGTGTTGGACATGAGCGACTTCCCGACGCGTCATCCGTATTCGCTCGGGATCTGGCAGAACCAGATCGAGCGGATCATGGCCGCCTGGATCGCGGAGTTGCCGGTGCGGATCCATTACGGGTGTGAGGTGACGGGCTTCGCGCAGGACGACGCCGGCGTCGAGGTCGAGCTGTCCGACGGTCAGTCGCTGCGAGCGCGGTATCTCGTCGGGTGCGACGGAGGACGCAGCCTGATCCGTAAAGCAGCCGGCATCGAGTTCCCGGGGTGGGATCCGACGAGGAGCAGCCTGATCGCCGAGGTCGAGATGGCCGAGGAGCCGGAGCTGGGCGTCCGCCGCGATGAGACGGGCACCCATGGCATCGGCAGGTTGGAGTACGAGATCCGCGACGGCGAGGTGGTCTACGCGGATGGGGGGCCGGTACGGGTCGTCGTGACCGAGCGACAGATCGGGCCTGATAGCGAGCCCACCCTGGGCGATCTGAGCGAGGCGCTCATCGCCGTGTATGGCACCGACTTCGGGGTCCACAGTCCCACGTGGATCTCCAGGTTCACCGACATGACACGTCAGGCAGCGGCCTACCGCGCGGGAGGGGTCCTGCTCGCCGGCGACTCGGCGCACGTGCATTACCCGGCGGGTGGACAGGGCCTCAGCCTCGGTGTGCAGGATGCGGTGAATCTGGGATGGAAGCTGGCTCAGGTGGTCAACGGGACCTCTCCGGAGACCCTCCTGGATACCTATCAGGACGAGCGTCACCCGGTCGCTGCCCGAGCGCTTCAGCACACGATGGCTCAGACCACACTCCAGCGCCAAGACGAGCGCATGAAGGCCTTGGTCGATGTGGTGTCGGAGCTGGCGAGCATGGACGAGCCTCGCAAGCGGCTCGCCGGGATCGTCTCCGGGCTGGACATTCATTACGACCTCGGCGAGGGACATCCGCTGCTCGGCCGCCGCATGCCCGATCTCGACCTCGTGACCGCCGACGGCCCGCTCCGAGTCTTCGAGTTGCTGCACGACGCCAAGCCGGTGCTGCTCAACCTCGGTGACCCCGGCGGCTTCGACATCACACCATGGGCTGCCCGCGTCCAGCTAATCGACGCGACATGCGACGGCCGGTGGGCGCTTCCGGTACTTGGCGCGGTCACCGCCCCCACTGCCGTGTTGATCCGGCCCGACGGATACGTCGCCTGGGTCGGGGACGGCACAGACACCGGATTGCGCGACGCGCTGACCACCTGGTTCGGACCCCGTACTGCGACATAGCCCGTCAACTTCCAAGATCAATCCTTCGTGTAGATCAGCTCGAAGTCGTGTTTCCAGCGCGCGCCGTCGCTCGAGGACTCCCCGCTTCCGCGGATCGTTCGGCCGTCGTCGCTGAACGTCCCGGTGTAGCGCTGAGAGAAGTCAAGCGGCGAGAAATCGCCGCGGTCCGCCAAGCTTCCACACACCGGAGCGGAGACACCGACGCTCCCGAAGCGATGCACCCGCCCTTTGGGTGGCTCGCTGTCTCCAGTGGGATACTGAGAGCCGATGCCTGAATCGCTTGCTCTTGACTCCACCGTCGCTGTCGTCACGGGTGCCTCCAGTGGCATCGGTGAGGCGACCGCGCTCGCGCTTGCCGCGCAGGGCGCAACCGTCGCTCTCGTCGCTCGCCGCGCGCAGCGGTTGGAGGGCCTCGCTGAGCGGATCGCCTCAGTAGGCCCCACTCCGCTTGTGATCGCCGCCGACTTGACCGATGCGGCCCAACCTCCGCGGGTGATGGACGAGGTGGTCGCCAAGGCCGGCAGGATCGACGTGCTCGTCAACAACGCCGGGGTAATGCTGCTCGGCCCGATCGTGGGCGCGCCGCTCGAGGAATGGGAGCGGATGATCGACATCAACGTTCGCGCCCTCCTGCACTGCGCGCACGCTGCATTGCCGCACCTGCTCGAGGCCGCCGAGCAAGGGCCCCGCAACGTGGCGGATCTGGTCAACGTCTCCTCGGTTGCGGGGCGCAAAATCAACAGCGGTTCCGGGGTCTACAACCTGACCAAGCACGGTGTCGGCGCGTTCAGCGAGTCGCTGCGTCAGGAGATCACGCGCCGATACGTACGCGTCGGCCTGATCGAGCCCGGCGCCGTTGCGACGGAGTTGGTGGGCCACAATCGGCCCGAAGTCCTAGAGGCCCTCGCTTCACGTCCTGGCCTTGGATCGCCGATGCAGGCCCGCGACATCGCCGACGCGATCCTCTACATGGTGACCCGCCCGCGTCACGTCGCGATCAACGAGATCCTGGTTCGCCCGACAGATCAAGAGCGCTAGACAGGTGTAAGCCGAGAGCGCCCCCGGCTTGGGCAATCAGCTCCGCAGCCAAGGTAGGCTGACCGTACAGAAATGCCTGAGACCGTCACAAACAACGTCCTCGTGACGATCCCGATCAGCCATTACTGCGAGAAGGCACGATGGGCACTCGACCGTGCTGGTATCGCGTATGTGGAGCAACCTCATGTGCAAGCAATCCACCGTCTCGCCACACGACGAGCCGGAGGTGGACTCACGGTGCCTGTGCTCCTGTGTGCCGGCGGCGCGCTCACCGATTCAACGGACATCCTCGCCTGGGTGGATGCGAAGTCCCAGCCGATCCGGGCGCTGTACCCGAAAAATCCCGATCGGGCGGCCGTAGTGAGGCGGCTCGAGGGCTACTTCGACACTTGCCTGGGGCCGCAGTCGAGATGCTGGATGTACCAGCAGTTGCGCGCACGCCGCGACCTTGCACTCAACTACGGCTGCACCGGGGTCCCTGCATGGGAGCTCGTGACTCTGCGATTCGGCTACCCAACTCTGATCGCGCTCGTGGCGCACGTCCTCGACGTCACGCCCGCGACAGGACTCCGATCCGAGCACGAAGTGCGAGCCGTGTTCGATGCCGTCGGTGGGTACTTGAGTGACGGCCGACGCTATCTCTGCGGCGACGAGTTCACGGCCGCCGACTTGGCTTTCTCCGCACTCGCAGCTCCCATGCTCATGCCTACGGGCTATGGAGTGCAGCTGCCACAGCCGGATGAGTTGCCTCCATATGCGGCTGAGGTCGTGCGCGAATTGCGTGCACATCCAGCCGGCGGGCATGCCCTGGCGATGTTCGCCACGGAGCGAAGTGCACCGGTCTAGTTAGGGCACCCTAATCTTGTGGTAGGGTGCCCGCCATGATACCCGAGCTTGTAAGTCGGAATTTGCGTGTGCGCCGCCTGTCCGATCTGTGCGTGCTTCCTTCCCCACGCTCCGACGGCAACCGCCGGCAAGAGCCCAAACAATGCCTGAGGTCCTGTTCGCAATGAAAAGAATTCACCGTCCGCTCCTTCTCACCGTGCTGCTCGTCCCAGTGGTCGCCCTGCTCGCCGCCTGCGGGAGCTCCTCGTCAGGGCCAAGCAAGTCCATAACGCTCTACAACGGCCAGCACGTGCAGACGACGGACACGCTTGTCGCGGCCTTCGAACGAGAGAGCGGCATCAAGGTGAACGTGCGCAGCGACGATGAGGACACCTTTGCCGATGAGATCGTCACCGAGGGATCCAACTCACCGGCGGACGTGATCTACACCGAGAACTCGCCGGCGCTCGAGTATCTCCAGGGCAAGAGTCTGCTCGCTCCGGTAGATTCCACGACACTCGCTAGGACTCCGAGCAGGTTCAACTCCCCGCAGGGGGGCTGGCTTGGGGTCTCCGCACGGGTCAGCGTGCTCATCTACAACCCAAGCCTGATCAAAGCAAGCGAACTTCCGACTTCGGTCCTCCAACTGGCCGAGCCCAAGTACCACGGCAAGCTGGCGATTGCTGCCGGAGAGACAGACTTCCAACCGATCGTCACATCCGTCGCCCGTACGAATGGTCGCGCCGCCACACAGAAGTGGCTTGAAGGGATCAAGGACAACGCCACCAGTCACATCTATCCCGACAACGAGACGATCTCAAGCCAGGTCAACCGAGGAGCTGTCGCCTTTGGCGTGATCAACCAGTACTACTGGTACCGCATGCGCGCCGAGCTCGGCGCGGGGAGCATCCATTCGAAGATCGCCTACTTCGCGCCACACGATCCCGGCTATGTGATCGACGTCTCCGGAGCGGCGATCCTCAAGTCATCCAAGAACCAAAGCGCCGATCAAAAGTTCCTCGTCTTCCTCGTGAGCCGAGAAGGTCAGGAGATAATCGCCCACTCGCTCAGCTTCGAGTATCCGATCGTCCCAGGCGTCACCACCGCCGCGCCGGAGACGCCCTTCAACGAGCTGCAGCCGAATTCGATCACGATTCCCCAGCTTGGCGACGGGTCGACGGCGATCGGGCTACTTCGCGAAGCAGGGTTGTTGTGAGACGCCGCGCTCGATCGAGTCGTTGAGATGGGGACTCAGGCGCCCGCGATCCGCGGGCCCGTCCCGCCATCCAGGTGGGCGTCTGTCTCCCCCCGGCGTGCCCCGCGACCCTGGCTGCTACTTGGGCTGAGCACGGCTGTGGCGCTTGTGCTGGTCGCGCCTCTGGCGTTCCTGCTGTTCGAGGCACACGGCGCGGGGACCTCGACGATCGTGCACCTGATCTTCCGGGAGCTCACGGCTAGCCTGCTTTGGAACACGGTCAGGCTCACCGTCGTGGTGACGGCTCTGTGTGCCGTGATCGGCACCGCGGCGGCCTGGTTTGTCGAGCGCACCGACCTTCCCGGCCGTCGGGTATGGGCCGTGTTGGTGGTCGTGCCGCTGGCCATCCCCGACTTCGTGGTGAGCTTCGGATGGGCCTCGCTCAGCACTCGTGTCGCGGGCTTTCAAGGTGCTGTGCTGGTGATGACGCTTGCGGTATACCCGCTCGTCTACCTGCCGGTCGCCGCAAGCTTTCGCAACTCCGATCCTGGTCAGGAGGAGTTGGCGCGCAGCCTCGGAGCCGGACGACTGCAAACCTTCTGGCGGGTGACGCTCGGACAAGCCCGGGTGGCGATCCTCGGCGGTTGTCTGCTGGTGGCGCTCGTGTTGCTGGCCGAGTACGGCGCCTTTGAGATCCTCGGCTACCAGACCTTCACCACCGAGATATTCACCGAGTTCAACGTGTCGTTCAACGTGCCGACGGCGTCGGCGCTGTCACTGGTGCTGGTGCTCCTGAGCCTTGTAGTGCTCTCGGGCGAGGGCTTGGCCCGCGGCCGAGGCCGGCTCAGCCGCTCGGGACCCCTCGCCCAACGGGCCATTCGGCCCCATCGACTTGGACGAGCCAGGCTGCCCGCGCTCCTCGGCTTCGCCGTCCTCGTCGGCTTGGCTTTGGGCGTGCCAATCGGCTCCAGCGTCTACTGGATCCTCAGGGGCGGCCATGCCTTCCTCACCGGCGTGTCCCTACTTGACGCAACCTGGCACACAGCCCTCTACAGCGCGATCGCGGCGGCCTTGTCGACGACGATGGCGCTCCCTGTTGCGCTGCTCGCGATTCGCCACAGCGGGCGAGGCTACCTCTTGCTCGAGCGCAGCACCTACCTTGTGCTGGCGATGCCGGGCTTGGTGATCGCACTGGCACTCTCATACTTCACCGAGCGCTATGCCAACGGATTCCTATATCAAAGCGCCCCATTGCTCGTGATCGCCTACGCCATCCTGTTCTTCCCACTGGCGCTCGTCGGTGTGCGAGCTTCGATCGTCCAGGCTCCAGTCGGCCTTGAGGAGGTGGGGCGCTCGCTTGGCCGCGGGCGCGTCTCGGTGCTGTTGCGAATCACGCTCCCGCTGGTCTCCCCCGGCCTCGCTGCGGCCTTCTGCCTGGTATTCCTCTCCGCGGTGACCGAGTTGACCGCCACGTTGATCCTGATCCCCACAGGCGTGCAGACGCTCTCCACCCAGTTCTGGGCCTATCAGCAGAACCTCTCCTACGGACAGGCTGCGCCGTTTGCGCTTGCGATCATCGCCATCGCGGCACTGCCCAGTGTCGTGCTCGGCCGCTTCTTCGACCGCCTACCCTCGCGCGGGAGACCGGCAAGATGAGCGGCAGTCCCAACCCCGACGAGACGCTGAGCGGACCAGGCGGCGGTGAGAACCAAAGCAGCAAACCCACCAGAGACGCCGAGCTTCCCAGCGGCCTCGATGTCGTGGACTTGCACAAGAGCTTCGGCACGCACCCGGTGCTCTCTGGCCTGGATCTCATCGTACCCACGGGATCGTTCACGGCCATTCTCGGGTCCTCGGGCAGTGGCAAGACGACGCTCCTGCGGCTGCTGGCAGGCTTTGACCGACCCGACCGAGGCGTCGTGAAGATCGGCGGGCGCGTCATGGACGGAGCTGCCATTCACATCCAACCCGAGCGACGACGGATCGGATATGTGCCTCAGGAGGGAGGCCTATTTCCCCACCTCACCGTCGCGGCGAATGTCGGGTTCGGACTCTCGAGGGCGACCCGGCGGGGACGGGTGAACGAGCTGCTCGCGCTCGTGGGCCTGGCCGACCTGGGGCGCCGCTATCCCCACCAGCTCTCAGGTGGCCAGCAGCAGCGCGTGGCTTTGGCGCGAGCACTGGCAATCGAGCCAGACGTGGTGCTCTTGGACGAGCCGTTCGCCTCCCTCGATGCTCACATGCGTGCCAGTGTCCGCGAGGAGGTCCAGCGGATCCTGCAAGCGTCGGCGACGACGACGCTGCTCGTGACCCACGACCAGGACGAGGCGCTCTCGCTCGCCGATCGCGTTGCCGTTCTCCGCGACGGCAGGATCGCCCAGCACGCCACGCCACAAGAGCTCTACGCGCGCCCGCTCGACGATCGGCTCGCGCGGTTCGTCGGGGAGGCCAACTTGATCGCGGGCGTACTCGATGGGGCATCCGTCCAGACGCCGCTCGGCAAGCTCCCGGCGCTATGGCACGGCGAGATGTTGCCAACACCCTGCCCGGTGAGCGTACTGATCCGCCCCGAGCAGATCGACCTGCATCCCGCCGATAGCGAGGCGGGCTTTGCCGGGCGGATCGTGCGAACGGGCTACCACGGACACGATGCCGTCCTGCACGTGCAGGTCGATCAGCCGCAGACAGCAGAGCACCTGCTCGTGCGCACACTTGGAGAGACACGGCTATCCACCGGCTTGGCAGTCAAGCTCGACGTGCGTGGTCCCGTGCTGGTGTGGCCCGCAAGCACCTCGCATTGAGCTAGGCGAATCCTTTTCCCGAGATCGGACCTCTCATATCTGTGCGAGGTCCAATCGACAGGAACGGGAGGACGTAATGATCATTTTCCGCCACGCTCACGTTAACCGATCTTTGCTTCTGGGAACTCTGAGGCCCCGAATATTCACAATCCTGGTCGTCTTTGGTTTTGTCGCCCTTGGCCTGCCCGTCGCGGCGGAAGCCACGCCTACAGCAGTCACGCTCAAGCTTCGGGGCGTGCCGATCGCTGTCGACCCTGAGGCGGTGAACGGCCCAACATATCCCGGCACGGGCGACACCCTTGGCGCAGGTACCGCCGTCGAAGGCGAAATCAAGATCAGTGGCAGCGAATACGGCGGTTTTCCACCACCTGTCACCGGCGTCACATTCCTCGCGCCCGCGGGCGTAAAGCTGCACCCTCAGGGGTTCAACACTTGCTCAGAGGCAATCCTCGAAAGCCACGAAATCACACACTGTCCCAAGAAGTCTTTTGCGAGCTCGATCGGCTCGGTCGCCGGCGTCGTCAGCTTCGGCGCGACGCGCGTCCACGAGGCACTGACTCTGCAGGCATTCTTCGCGCCCGGTGGGGAGCTCGCCTTCTATGCCGAAGGTAGATCCCCAGCCGTGATCGAAGTCATGGGCAAGGCCAGCATCACATCTGGCGGGGACGGATTCGGTCCGAAGTTCAGCGCGAACGTACCGCTGGTGGAAACGGTGCCCGGAGCTCCCTATGGGGTCGTGGAAGCGGCCAAAATCACGGTGGGAGCAGCCTTCGTGCAAACAGGCAAACTGATCTCCTACATCACCCTGCCGAAGAAGTGCCCTAGGGGCGGCTTCCCGGTCCGCGCCCAACTGACGTTCCTTATCGGCGAACCGGTTACGGTCGACACCAAGATGCCGTGCCCGACGAAATAATCCCATGACCGTCATCTATCTCATCGCAGCCATCGTCGTGTTCTGCGGCTGCCTCTTCTTTTTTATGAAAAAGGTTCGTTCCCATGACTGACACGCGCTGGGCCTGGCCCACCGAACAGGTAATCAACGCCGCCCAACAGGGCGAACCGCGTGCGATCGCGATTCTGCTGGACGGCTCGCATGCACATGTGCATCGTTTCGCGCGGACCCTCTGCTCGACGCCCGAGGATGCGGAGGACGCGGCGCAAGAGGCGCTGATCGTTCTCTACCAGAAGATCGGCACGCTGCGCGCCGCCGCGGCGCTCGCTTCGTGGATGTTTCAGATCGTGCGCCACGAGTGCATCCGCAGATCGCGACTCGCACTGCGCGGACCCATTCCCACCTCGACCAGCGAACACTCCGTCGAAGAGGTCGCTCTGGCCCGGCTGGAAGTCGAGCGAATCGTCGATTCGATCGCGGCGCTGCCAGCCGATCAGCGTGCCGTGCTCGTCCTGCGCGATGTTCAGGGCCTGTCTGGAAAGGCCACAGCTCAGACGCTTGGCCTCAGCCGTGCCGCGATGAAGTCACGTCTGCATCGCGGCCGCGAAACGCTGCGCGCGCAGCTCAAAATGTCATCCGATCCAATCGTCTCTGCGAACACAGATAATGGCTGAGCCCACGCAAAGCGTTCTTGCCAGTAAGTCTGTCGCCCGCCATTTCGCGCGCGGAGCGCTTGGCTTCGGCCTGATCGGCGTGGCGATCGCGCTGACCACGAGCGCCGGCCCCGCCGCGCTCCTGCTGGCGCCGTTTGGCTTGGTCGCGCTCCGCGGCTGCCCGACCTGCTGGTGCGTTGGCCTGGCTCAGACGATCTCAGCAGGCCGACTTGAGCGCAGTTGCACAGGCGCCAACTGCACACTGCGGCGCGGCGAGGGCTAAACGGGCTCAGCCGCCAGCACGTCCGTCCGCGCGATCGCCGCTGCTCGCTCACCCGCGAGAGATGTGCGGCGCTTGTCTTGCATGTAGCCGTCCAGCGCCTCCTGCGAGGGGAACTCCAGCACCTGGATCTCGAGCGGCGCACCATTCGCGCCATCGGTGCGCATTCGTTGCAGCACCCGCGCTCCGTGGCTGCCCATCAAACCCAGCACCGTGTCCTCGTAGGCGCAAAGCGCCTTCTCGGTACCAGGCCTCGACCAGAGCAGAACGCACAGGTGAATGCTCATCCTCGCAAGCGTATGCGAGGAGGCAAAAGACCGCCGCCTCGGCAATTGCGCCCTCTCTAAACCCCCAGCGCGAACAGCGGCCAGCGGCCAGGCACGCCCTTCAGTTCGTGAAAGCCGCGATCCTCGAACGCGAACGGGCCACCGACCACCGTTCCGAACACGGTGCCCGAGACGAGCACTTCGTCCGGCGCGGCAAGCGCGCCCACGCGCGAAGCGATGTGTACCGCCATGCCGCCGACGTCCTCGCCGATCAGCTCGCACTCGCCAGTGTGCACGCCGATGCGGACCTCGAGCCCGAGCTCTCGCACTGCCGCGGTCACCGCCAGAGCACAGCGCAAAGCCCGTGACGGTGGCCCGTCGAACGTCACGAGAAAGCCATCCCCAACCGTCTTGACCTCGCGACCACCGAAGCGGGAAAGCTGCGCTCGCACTCGTGTGTCGTGCTCTGCCAGCAGGTCGCGCCAGCGACCGTCACCCAAAGTGGCCGCCCGCGCCGTCGCGTCGACGATGTCGGTGAACATCACCGTCAGCAGTCCGCGCGCGAGCTCCCCGCGACTGCGGGCGCCCGTCAGAAACTCCTCGATCTCCTCGACGATCGCGTCGCTGTCGCCCACGAACGGCAGCGAATCCACTCCTTCCAACTCGACATGGCGCGCGCCGGCTATGTGCTCGGCCAGATAGCGCGAGTGACGCGGGTCCCAGGCCGTATCCCCCGACCTGTGCATGACAAGCGTCGGCACACGCACGCCGCCGAGCACGTCGCGCACATCCAATTCAGCCGCCGTATTCAGCAGGATACGCGCCTGATTTGGGCTTGCCGAAAGGCGCTGCAAGCGCGCGAACCATGTTGCCAGCGCTGGATCTTCGGCCATCGAGGGCGCCATTACAGCGAGCCCGGGACCGTCGGGCTCGCCCCATGAGGCGATCGTCTGCTCAGTCCACTGAGCGCGATCCTCCTTTGTCATCGCCCAGTCGTAGTCGACAGCCCACGAGGTGCGGGCGATCGACGCGTACATGATCAGCGCGCCGACACGCTCTGGATGGCTTGCTGCCAGCAGCGCTCCGACCGGTCCGCCCAAGCCATAGGTGAGCAGCGCGGCCCGCTCGCTGCCGGCGGCGTCGAGCACCGCGAGCGCGTCCTGCATCTCCTGATCGAGCGAGTGCGAGCCTCCCGCGCTGTCTGAAAGCCCGCTTCCGCGGCGGTCGAACAGGATCAGTCGGTTGAACACGGCCAGGCGCTCGAGAAAGCGACGCACGGCCGAGGCCTCCCACAACTGCTCTATCTGGGAGATCCATCCCGGCAGGAACAGCAGATCGAGTGGACCCTCCCCCGCCAACTGGTAGGCGATGGTCGCATCGCCGCTGCGCGCATAGCGCGTCGCGGGCACCACCATCAGCAGACCTCGATCCGTCTCCGCGTTCCCATCACCGACACATATACAAGCGCAAGAAGTCAGCGTAAGTGGGCATTGCGGCCAGGTCAGCCGATCTCAAAATGCGCGATATGAGCTCTTTGTGATCGTGAAGCCGTGACGTGAGCGATTCGTGCAGCGCACGGCGGTCGCACTGACCGTGCATTTCACGGCGATCGGTCCGACGCCCCAGTTGCTCCCACGACCCAGCTTCACCGAGTGCGTGCCAACAAAGGAGTCCTGGCTCAGGCGAGCACGTTCAGGACGTCCGACGGTACCGAGGAAGACGAATCCCGGGTCGCCGATGCCTTTGCCCTTCGGAGCCGGCACGGCTCTGGCGGCACACAGCAGTTGCATCGGGGGCGTGTTGGGCGGGTGGATCGCGATGCCACACGTCACCTGTCCGCCCAATGCGCTCCACAACTCGGCACCCGACGTCGAGGCCAGCGCCGGCACGGGCGCGAGCACACCAACGGCGCACGTGACGAGCAGGCTTGCCAGCCGATTCACCTGCTCATCATCGCACGCCGCTCAAACCGATCGGCTCCGCAAGCGCGATTTGACAGCAGCTCAACCTGCCTCGATTGCCACCCGCGATTCGACACGGTCTGTGCGCGCGGGGGCCACCGCCGCGCGGATCGGGCCGATCGACAGCGCCGCCAGGGCTCCCAGCACGCTTGTGATGACCATGAACACCCACCCACGGTCAAAGGCGCTCAGAGCATCGGCTGGGCTGGGCGTCGCAAGCACCGCCACAAGGATCGACACGCCGAGCACGAATCCCACCTGTCGCGTCATCGTGAAGACGGCCGAGCCCGTCGCAAAGCGAGCCGGCGGCAGCGAGGAGGAGGCGGCGCTTGCCAGGCTCGGCAGGACCAGGCCGACGCCGACGCCCGTGATCAACAGGCCCGGCAACATCTCACCCGCGTAGTCGGGCTCCACGCCCACGCGCAAGCGCCACCACAAGCAGCCCAAACCGAATATGGAGATTCCTGCGGCACTCAATGCGCGCTGGCCGAAACGGTTGATGTAGCGCCCAGAGCTTGCGGCAAAGATCGCTGCGGTCGCCGGTCCCGGCGCGAGGCACAGCCCGGCAATCAGCACGGAGCGCTGCCAGACCTCGGTCATGAACAGCACGTCGGCGAGCAGGAAGGCGGCGAAGCCGGCTGAGAACAGCACGGAGGCGAGGTTGGCCATCGCGAACGAGCGCACCCGCAACATGGCGGGATCGATCACCGGCGAGCGATGCGTCGAGCAGCGCCTCCAGAAGGCGGCCAGACCCACGAGCGCGACGGCGAACGCGGCGATTGTGCGCGCACTGTCCCAACCCCAAGCAGGCGCCTTGACCAGGCCCAGCGCGAGCACGCCGATCCCGAGAACGATCAGCGCCGAGCCGAGCATGTCGGGGCGCTCTTGGTGCTCGTCGCGGCTCTCGCGCAGTACGCGCAGGCCGTAGGCGAGCGCAGCCAGGCCCACCGGGACGTTGACGAGGAACACGAGCCGCCAGCTCGACTGCACGAGCACGCCGCCGATCGGCGGGCCGGCGGCGGCCGCGAGCCCGCCGATCGCAGCCCATATGCCGATCGCCGCCGGGCGCTTGGCCGGCTCGAACTCGGGCAGCAGCAATGCCAGCGACGTCGGCAACAACAGTGCCGCGCCACCTGCCTGCAGAACGCGGGCCGCAACCAGCGCGCCAACCGACGGAGCCGCGCCGCACAACGCCGAGCCCAAGACGAACACCGCGAGGCCCCACAGGAACGCCCGCCGGCGCCCGTGACGGTCGGCCAAGCGGCCGGCCGAGACCATCAAGGCGGCGAGCACGATCGCGTATGCGTTGAGCACCCATGACACCGAGGAGATGCTCGAACCGTGGAAGTTGGCCTCGATCTTCGGAAACGCCACGTTCACGATGAATAGGTCGAGGCTGACCATGAACACGCCCACCGAGACCAACGTCAAGACCTTCCATTGCCGCTGCACGTGACACCTCCGTACGTAGTTGCATTTTGCAAGTAGGTGTCGCCACGCTAGCACACGCGACTTTCAAAATGCAACCAGCTCCGCTACGATCGGCGTATGCCCTACCGTCCCTTCACCGACCAGAACTGTTCGATTGCCGCTGCGCTCTCGCTTGTCGGCGAGCGTTGGACGCTCCTGATCATGCGCGACGTGTTGCTCGGTCGCCGTCGTTTCGCCGACATCAAGCGCAGCACAGGCGTCGCCTCGAACATCCTCGCCGATCGCCTGGAGATGCTTGTCGAGCATGGCCTGCTGCGGCGCAAGCTCTACAGCGAGCATCCCGAGTCCTACGAATACATCCCCACACGCAAGGGTCTGGACCTCAACCCCGTGATCATCGCCCTGATGCAGTGGGGCGACCAGTACAGCTCACCGCGGGCCGGCCCACCACGAATTCCCGTCCACACCGTCTGCGGCCATGACGCACATCCCCAAATGCACTGCAGCCACTGCGGCGAGGCCATCGCGAGCGGCGAGCTGAATGTCAGGCCTGGTCCGGGTGCCACCCAGAAGCAGATCTACGAAGGTGTGCTGCCCAAACGGGCGTGAGTGCAGCGCAGCGCAGCGCCGCTTACGCCGCATCCCGGAGTGGCCCATGCGATCGATCCTCAACTGGAGCGCTTGGCGGCCGATCTGCTCGGGCGCGGGGCCGGTGGATTCGCCGGCGTCTTCTTTGCCTTCTTCTTACCTGCACCGGGGCTCTCCCCCCGTACGCGCGCAAGGCTCTGCTCGAGCGCGCCCATCAGGTCCGGAGCAGTCGGAGCCGTCTTCGGCTTTGGCTTGTCCACTGCGGGCGCCACCGAGATCCTCTGACCTTTCTGCTTGCGCTTGATCAAACGCTGCAGATGGGCGCGGTGCTCGTCGCGATAGGCGGCCGGCTCGAATGGCACCTCGAGCTCCGCGATGATCGCGATCGCGTTCTCGATCTGCTCGCTGCCGGGCACCGCCTCGGCATCGATCTCCGCCGCGACGTCGGCGTCGGAGCGGACTTCGTCGTGAAAGCGCATCGTCGTCAGCGTTAGCAGCTCGCCTTGTGGACGGATGCTGACCAAATGCTCCTTGGCGCGCATCACAAAGCGCCCGAGCGCCACCTTGCCGGAGTCGCCCATCGCCTCACCAAGCAAGGCATAGGCCCGCGCCGCGCTCTCGTTCTCGGGGACCAGCAGATAAGGACGATCGAGGTAGATCGGATCTATCTCGCGCTCCTCGACGAAGGCCTCGATGTCGATCGTGTGGCTCTTGCGAGGTGCAGCGGCCGCGAGGTCCTCATCGCTGAGCAGCACCCAACTGCCATCCTCCATCTCATAGCCCTTGGCGATCTCGTTCCAGGGCACCTCGCGTTCCTCCAGTGCGCACATACGCCGTGTCTGGATCGGCGAGCCGTCGGGCTCGTGCAGCTGGCTGAAGTGCACGCCGCGATCGCGCACGGCGCTGTAGAGCATCACCGGCACGTTCACCAAGCCGAAGCTGAGCGAGCCCGACCACAGTGGACGCGCCATCAGCCCTCCCCTCGCGTCCGCCCGCGCCCACGAACCGCGCCCTTGGGCGAGCGGGGGGCGCCGCCGGAGGGGCGCGGGGCCTTGCCGGCCGGTCGCGGCTTGCCGCTCGCTGGGCGGCGGCGCTTGCGCGCGTGGCCGTCCTCGAGGCTTGCCCGCAAGGCGCTCAACAGCTCCCCCTCCCCTGTCTGTTCCTGGCTTTGTGGCGCCTGGACCTTCTCCCCACGCGCCTTCTGCTCGATCACGCCGAGCACGGCCGCGCGATAGCTGTTCTCATAGGCATCGGGCTCGAAGCTCGCGACGAGCTGGTCGACCAGCAGCCGCGCGGTGTCGATCTCGAGCTTGCTCGGCTGCTTGTCCGCCTTTGCGATCTCCAACTCTCGCGGGTCCACGAATTCGTCGGCAAAGCGCATCGTGTGCAGGACGATCACGTCCTTGAGCGCCCGAACCGCAGCGAGATGGGCCTTGCCGTGGAAGAGGAAGCGCCCGATCCCGACCTTTCCAGAGGTCTTCAGCGCGCTGTGCAGGGTGCGGTATGCCTCGTCGCCAAGCTTCCCGGGGCTTAGATAGTAGGCGCGCTCGTAGTAGGCGGGATCGATCTCCTGACCGTCGACGAAGTGCTCTACGTCGATCACGTGCGCCTCCGGACCCTCCGCCGCAGCGATCTCCTCCTTGGAGAGCATTACGTAGGAGCCCGAGCTCACTTCAAAGCCCTTGGCGATCTCGCTGTATGGAACCTCGCGATCCTCTGCCACGCACATGCGCCGGTGCTCGATTGCCGCACCATCGCTGACGTGGCGCTCGCGAAAGGAGATGCTCTTGGACTCTGTGGCCGTATGCAGCTTGACTGGTACCCGCACCAGCCCGAAGGCGATCGTGCCGTTCCACAGCGAGCGGGGCATGGCTAGAGCGCTACCCAAGATCTAAGGTGCATACGCCCGCAGGATACGCCTACATTCACCCCTTGTGGGGGACGCAATCGAACTTGCCGTCCCCGTATACAGGCCCGAGTGACAGCTCGGTTGGCGTGCTTGACGCCGAAATGGATCACGTGCGGGACTCCAAAATTGGGCGCATAGATCTCTGGGTATGGGGGTAGGCACACCAAAGAAGCATGTTCGGGCATGTTCAAAGATATGCCCGCAAGAGCCAAATGTCCACGAGCCAGGAGGAGGTTGAGATCGTGTCAGCAGCGACAGCCACGCATGATCTGCACATCGACCACGGCACCACCCAGGATCTGGACCATCTGTTCGCTCTCTGGCAGGAGCAGCGCGACCCCGGCGCACGCGAAGCGCTGGTCAAGCGTTTCATGCCGCTGACGCGTAGCTTGGCGCGCCGCTACGACCGCTCCTCCGAGCCCTTCGACGACCTCCTGCAGGTCGCCTCGGTCGGGCTGCTCAAGGCGCTCGACCGCTTCGATCTGCAGCGCGGGCACTCCTTCCCCTCTTTTGCCGTGCCGACGATCCTCGGCGAGATGCGCCGCTACTTCCGCGACTGCGGCTGGTCGGTACACGTGCCCCGCGGCGACCAGGAGCGAGCGCTGAAGGTGCGCGACGCACAGGAGACCCTCACAAACGAACACGGTCATGCCCCGACCGTCAGCCAGCTTTCGCAGTACCTGGAACTCGAAACCGAGCAGGTGATCGACGCGCTGCAGGCAACCCAGGCGTACGAATCGCTTTCCCTCGACGCCCCACGGCCCGGCGGTGAAGACGACACGATCACCTTCGGCGACGGCATGGGCAGCGAGGACGAGCGCTACGAACTGGTGGAGCTCGACGTCACGATCGTCGCCGCGATCCGACACATCCCGGCTCGGGAGCGAGCCATGTTGCACATGCGCTTCGTCGAGGATCTCACTCAAACGGAGATTGCCGCCCGCCTGAAAATCTCGCAAATGCAGGTCTCACGCCTGCTGCGCCGCTCGCTTGACCAATTGCGAGCTCTCACGCGCGACGCAAGCGAGGTATAGGCGCCACCGGCAGGCGGTATCTTCTTTACAACAGTCGAGAGGCGAGCAACACGACCTCGGCGGTTTGCTGCGGCAACCTGCCCTACACCGATGGCCGACTCACCCCCAAATGTTCGTCTCAACCTAGCCAACACCGCCGAGAACGTGGTGGTGGTCAGGGAGATGCTCTCCGGGGTCGGCGAAGCCATCGAACTGGACCACAGCGATCTGAACGATGTGCGCACGGCCGTCACCGAGGCGTGCAACAACGTCGTCCTACACGCCTACGAAGGCGATCCCGGACCGCTGGAGGTCGCGCTCTACCTCGCCGACCGGTCGCTTGGCGT
This sequence comes from Solirubrobacteraceae bacterium, assembly GCA_035485715.1. Classification (GTDB taxonomy): domain Bacteria; phylum Actinomycetota; class Thermoleophilia; order Solirubrobacterales; family Solirubrobacteraceae; genus Palsa-744. The sequence continues at coordinate 67,814 of DATHNT010000002.1, forward strand.
GCTCGTCCGCGATCATGGCGTCGGACTCCCAGCCGAGCCAAGGGCGCTGGAGACAGACACCGGCGGGATCGGGCTGCACGTAATCCAAACGCTCGCGCAGACGGTCGAGTTCGCAGATGGCAAGGAGTGCGGGACCGATGTGAAGATGTGGTTCAACGCCCCGCAGGCCGGTGTGCTTGCACCGCTGCGCGCCGACGGCGGTCAGGCCCACACGCTTGCGCTTCCCGGCATCCCCACGACGACGATCTGCATAGCGCCGGTCAGCCTTGCTCGCACGATCCTGCCGCGCCTGATGATCACCCTTGCCGCACATGCTCACTTCTCCACCGATCGCATCTCCGACGCACAACTGCTCGCCGACGCGCTTGTCGAGCACGCCCAAGCCGCCATCAGCGGCGAGGAGTTGAGTATCGACGTGACTGTCGAGCCCCGCGACCTGGAGTTGCACATCTCGCCCCTGAGCGTGGGCCGCGCTCAACAACTGATCGAGCAATCCGAGCTCGGCGAGTTGGGTGGCGTGATCGAGCAACTGGCCGATCGCCACGAAGTGCTGAGCACGGGCGCCCACGAGACGCTGACGCTCAGGCTCAGCGACCCGCGATAGCCGCGCGCCCAGTCATATCGGATAGCCTCACGATGAGAGCCCGGCCGACCATTCACGGCGACGGTTAGAGCGAGGACGCTGGGGTAATTGGTAGCTACAGGCGCGCAACGCGTCGGTTTTCACAAATGGAGGGTTGACATGGTTGCTCTAGTGGCATTGGTGCTCATCCTGGCTTTGCTTGGCGGGTTGGGCTTTGCCGTGCACGTTCTCTGGTATGTGCTGATCATCGCGCTCCTGCTATGGCTGATCGGCTTCTTCATCGGCGGCGCGCCCGCGGGTGGAGGAGGAGGACGTCGCTGGTACGGACGCTGATAGAGGGGACATCGTGGGGTTGCCAACGAGCTTGCGAGGGCCTGCGATACTGACCTTACGCCTGGCATCTGGGCCAAGTCCCGCAGGCAAATCTCAACGATGCCGGGCTACGGCCAATGCTGCAGCCACCCGAGGGGGAGCAGACCAACCCTGACGCCCACCCGGTGGGGGAGGTTGCCGCGAGCGTACTCATCGAAGCTGGGGCGGTGCTGGCCAGCTCGCTGGACCCAAGCACCACGATGGGCCAAGTCGCGAGCCTGACGCTGCCGCGGCTGGCCGATCTGTGCGTGATCGACCTGCGCGACGAGGATGGCTCGATCAGAGAGGTAGCGGTCGCGTGCGTACAGTCCGAGCTTGCCCGAGAACTCGAAGCGCTTCGCGTCGAGCACCCGCTCGACCCTGACGGAGGGCACCCCGTCGCTCAGGTTCTGCGTAGTGGACAGCCGGTGCTGCTGCCCGAAATGACGAGCACGCTGCTGAACTCCTTCGCGCAAGGTTCGAAGCACGCCGAGTTCATGATCGACCACGGTTACCACTCGGCGGTGGTCGCACCGCTGCTCGCGCGCGAGCGCACGCTCGGGGCGCTTTCGGTCTTGCGCTTGGGCGGGGGCACGCCCTACGGCCAGGAGGACCTGCAGCTCGTCTGCGAGCTCGCCCGGCGTGCGGCCCTGGCGATCGACAATGCGCGTCTGTATTCGGAGGTGCGCAGCGTCGAGCGCCGCCTAGAGGCGATCCTCGTGAACCTCGCCGAGGCGATCACCGTGGTCGACGAGCACGGGCAGACCGTCTTTGCAAACCAGGCCGCCGCCGACCTGCTGTGCGTCTCAGAGCCCGAGGAGCTGACGAGCTCGCGACCCGGGGCGATCATGCCACGGTTCCTGGTGCTCGACGAGCAGGGTCGCGAGCTCGACCTCGAGCACATGCCGGGCAGACAGCTGTTCGCCGGTGAGACGCCTGGGCCGCTGTTGGTGCGCAACATCGTGCGCGCCACCGGCGAGGAGCGCTGGCTGATCGTCAGATCCTCGCCGATCGCAGATCCCGAGAGCGGACGCGTCGTCTATGTGGTGAACGTGTTCGAGAACATCACCGAGGTCAAGCGCGTGCAGCTGGCCGAAAGCTTCATGGCCCAGGCAAGCAGAGTCTTGGCTTCCTCACTCGACTACGCCGAGACGTTGCAGCGCATAGCGCGCCTGGCCGTGCCACAGATCGCGGACTGGTGCGCGGTGGAGCTCGTCAACGAAAAAGACGAGATCGAACGCGTCGCGGTCCACCATCCAGATCCAGCCAAGCTCGAGTTGGCCGAGCAGCTCAACCGCGACTACCGGCCCTCGCTGGATGAACAGGCAGGCGCGCCGGAGGTGATCCGCACGGGCGAAGCGCGCATCTACACCGACATTCCGGCCGACGCGCTTGCGCAATACGCGCGCGACAACCAGCACCTCGAACTGCTCAGCGCGATTGGAGCCACCGCGGTGATCATCGTGCCGATGATCGGCGCGACCGGCCCGATCGGCGCGATCACGCTCGTCTCGGCCGAGTCGATGCGCCGCCTCTCTCCGGGAGATCTCGCGCTCGCCGAACGTCTCGGCCGCCGTGCCGGGACCGCGGTGGAAAACGCTCGTTTGTACACCGAGCGCTCACGCATCGCACAGACCCTCCAGCAGGCACTGCTGCCGGAGTCGTTGCCTGACATCCCTGGTCTCGATGTCCACGCGCGCTACTGCGCCGCGGGCGAGCTCAACGAAGTCGGCGGCGACTTCTATGACGTCTTCGACTACGGGCCGGATCGCTGGATGCTCGTGATCGGCGACGTCTGTGGCAAGGGTCCACGTGCCGCGGGGGTGACAGCGCTTGCGCGCCATACGTTGCGAGCCGCCGCTATGAGCGGCCAATCGCCTACCGAGATGCTCGAGACACTGCATCGAGCGCTGCGCCGCCAGCCCCCCGGGGCCGACCTTTGCACCGTGTGCCTGGTCGCCGCACACAACACGGGCGCAGCGACACAGCTGGCGGTCGTGCTCGCCGGGCATCCCCCACCGCTGCTGATCCATCGCGACGGCCAGGCCGAGATGATCGGCCACCCTGGCACGCTGCTGGGCGTGCTCGACCCGATCGAGATCCTCGAGACCAAAGCCGAGCTGCGCGATGGTGAGACGCTGCTGCTCTACACCGACGGCGTCACCGATGCGGGCCGCCCAAATGTCGAGCTGGGCGAGGCGGGCCTGATCGAACTGTGTCGCCAAGCTCCGCGCCTGGAGCTGGACGGCCTGCTGGAGTACGTCGAGGACGTGGCGCTCATGCACGCCAAACTCGGGCTGCGCGACGATCTCGCGCTGCTCGGCTTGCGCGCTTCACAATCAGCGCCCTCGCAGCGCTAAAATTTCGGCGTGGCATCTCCAGGGGAGCATCTACGTATCGATGTCCGCAACGAGTCCGACAGAGTCGTGCTGGGACTTCATGGCGAACTGGACCTGCTCGGCGCGCCACTTCTGCAAGAGGCGATCGACCGCGCTGGCGGCGAGGCGAGCACGATCATGGTGCTCGACCTGCAAGACCTCCAGTTCGTGGACTCGGCCGGTCTGCGCGTGATCCTCGCCGCGCACGAGCGCTCACGTCAGAACGGCGAAGAGCTGGCCCTGACACCCGGCACCGAGCAGGTTCAACGCCTGTTCACGATTGCCGGCGTCAACGATCATCTACGCATCATCGGCTCACCCGACGAAGTTTTCGTCTAACCCTTCATATCCGTCGCGGACTGGATATAACGTCCAGTCGATGAGCGATCTCGACAACGGAATCGAAGTTGAGGGACTGCTACGCGTCTTCAAGGGCGGCGTGCGAGCTGTCGACGGCATCGACTTGCGCGTTGCCCCAGGCGAGATCTATGGCTTCCTGGGGCCCAACGGAGCAGGCAAGTCGACGACTGTGCTGGTGCTGACAACACTGCTGCCGCCGACCTCGGGTAGCGCCCGCGTGGCGGGCCTCGACGTCGTCCACCAGGGCTCGCAGGTCAGGCGCGCGATCGGCGTCTCGCTACAGGAGTCGGCGCTCGACCCGTTCCTCACCGGCAGTGAGCACATGCGTCTGCAGAGCGCTCTGCATGGCCTACCGAAGGGCGAACGAGAAGCGCGCGGCAAAGAACTCTTGGCGCGTGTCGGCTTGACCGAAGCGGCAGAGCGCAAGATCGGCACCTACTCGGGCGGCATGAAGCGTCGCCTGGACCTGGCGCTCGCCTTGCTTCACCGTCCGCGACTGCTGTTCCTCGACGAGCCCACGACCGGGCTCGACCCGCAGAGCCGCGCCGCGCTGTGGGACGAGGTGCGGCGACTCGCTCAGGAGGGCGTGACCGTCTTCCTGACGACGCAATACCTGGAGGAGGCGGACGTACTGGCCAACCGAGTCGGCATCATCGACCACGGCAAGATCGTCGCCGAGGGTACACCGGCCGAACTGAAGGCCCAGATCGCAAGCCAGACGGTCGAGGCGGTCCCTCGGGATCCCGGCGACCGCGAGCGTTTGGCCACCGTTTTGCACCGCTTCGGACCCGAGACCGCAGCCTCGGCCGGTGGCGTGGCCGCCCAACTCCCCGAAGGGGCCGGCGACCTGGCCGAGATCGTGCGTGTGCTCGACTCCGAGGGCTTGAAGGTCGCGGACCTGCGCCTGCACTCCCCCACCCTCGACGACGTGTTCCTGGCCAAGACGGGACGCTCGCTCGAGGGCGCCGCCGACAGTGGCGAGGAGCAGGACAAAGACGCGACGTCCGCCGAGCCGGCCGTCGCGTGAGCGCACCGATCACAGCCCAGATCGGAGCCTTGGCCAAGCGCTCGACGCTCAAGACGCTGCGCCAGCCCTTCCAGATGTTCCCGATCGTGTTCTTCCCCGTGTTGCTGCTGGCCGTCAACGCGAGCGGGTTGCAGTCCGCGACGCGCCTGCCCGGCTTTCCCACGCACTCCTATATCTCCTTCGCGATCGCCGTGGCCTTCATCCAGGGCGCCATGTTCTCGTTGATCAACACCGGCACCAACCTCGCCGAGGACATCGAGAGCGGTTTCTTCAACCGGCTCGCGCTCACGCCCATGCGCCGGCTTGCGCTGATCGTCGGGCTGCTCGTGGGCGTCGCCGCGCTCGGCGCGCTTCAGTCGGCTATCTACATTCTGGTCGGCCTGATCTTCGGAGCGCACCTCGACGCGGGCGTGGCGGGCGCGCTCGTGGTGATCGTGCTCGGCTCGCTTGCTGCCACCGCGTTCGGGGCCATCGGCTGTGCGGCTGCGCTTCGCACAGGCTCCGGTGAGGCCGTGCAGGGCATGTTCCCGCTGTTCTTCGTGTTCATCTTCCTCTCCTCCAGCAACCTGCCGCGCAACCTGTTGAAGACCGGTTGGTTTCACGCGATCGCGAACTGGAACCCGATCTCCTACCTGATCGAGGCGTTTCGCAGCCTGTTCATCGTGGGCTGGGACGCGGCCGCGCTGGAGCGCGGCTTTGCCGTTGCCATCGGTCTTCTGATGGTCGGCCTGGGGCTTGTGGTGCTGACATTGCGCGGAAGGCTACAGAGAACGTGAGCGCTCAGGGACATCCCGTCGGCACCGGTACCTGGGGCGTGGCTCGTGCGGTCGCTTGGCGCAGCATGCACACATACCTGCGCCGCCCCGATCTGATCGTGCCTTCGCTTGTCTTCCCGCTCGTCTTCCTTGCGAGCTTTGCCGGCGGGCTCTCCGCGCTCGGCTCGGTGCCCGGGTTCGACTTTCCCGCCGGCTACACGGCCTTCCAGTTCGTCTTCGTGCTGACCCAATCGGCGCTGTTCAGTGGACTGTTCACCGGCTTCACGGTTGCCGTCGACTTCGAAAGCGGATTCGCGCGGCGCTTGATGCTCGCGGCGGGCAACCGCCGTGGGATCGTGCTGGGCTATGCGCTGGTGGCACTCAGTCGCGCGGTGATCACGCTCACCGTCGTGACATCGGTCGCTCTGCTGGCGGGTATGCGAATCACCGGAGACGGCGTCGACATGTTCGGCCTCTACGGCCTTGCGCTGTTGCTCGTGCTCGTGGGCTATGGGTGGTCCGCCGGAGTCGCGTTCCGCTTCCGCTCAATCCAAGCTGGGCCGCTGATGCAAACGCCGGTCTTCTTGATTCTGTTCCTGGCGCCCGTCTACGTGCCACTGTCGCTGCTCAAAGGCTGGATTCACGCGGTGGCGAGCGTCAACCCGGCGACTGCCTTCCTCGGTGCCGGCCGCGGGCTCATCTCCGGCGTGCACGAACACACGGCGCTGGCGTTCGCTTGTGCGCTGGCCCTGATCGTGGTCTTTGGCCTCTGGACCCTCTCGGGACTGCGCGCCGCGGAACGCTCAACTTAGCCGTCTGGCGCCGCGACGTCTGGGTCCTCGCCGACCTGCGTGCAGGCGATGGCGCCCGTTTGGTCTCGCACCGGTCGTCAGTCCCGGTTCCTCGCCGAAGGGCACTTCGTCTTCGGTTTCCCGTTCCGCACGTTCACGCCGCCGTTCGGTCGCCTTGAGCGCGGCCTTACCTGCCGTGTTGAAGTAGTCGAGCAGCCCGCGCTTGTGCGCCCGGTAGAGGCGTGTGGGCAGCGGCTCGCGCAGCTCGTCGCGAATCGCCCGCTGCATCTGTGCGTTCAGCTTGGGCTCCAGGTCACTGTTGCCGGCGAGGTTGTCCAGCTCCATTTGCCCTTCGGGCGTGCTGTAGTCGTACAGCTCGGTTTCGCGCCCGGCGTCCAGCAGCTTGATGCTGTCCGGGGCGAAGTTCGAGTAGGTCGCGTACTTGGCATTGGCCGTGCGCAGCGCCACGACGTGCAGAGGCGCTTCGGCGGCGTACGGTTCGATGGCGAACTCGGTCACGGTCTCATCGGTGGCGTGCAGCACGTAGTCGCGTCCGGGAGCCAGGGGGTCGCTCAACATCGTGCCGACTTCGTGGCGGGAGGCGATCTGCGAGTAGTCCTCATCCTTGCGCCACGCCGAGGAGCCTGTCGCGATGTCGAGCAGCAGGGGCGCTACGTCGACGCTCGAGGTGAGCCCGGTGCGCGTTTGTGCCGGGGCCTTCGTGATCGGCTTCTCACGCAGGTCCCTGACGATCAGCGGCACACGGATCGCCTCCTCATAGGCGCTTGCGCCCTTGCCACGCATACCGTGCGACGCCCCGTACTCACCGTGATCGGAGGTGAACAAGATGACCGTATTGGCCGCCACTTCCGGGCGACTCGCGAGCGTGTTGAGCACAGCGCCGATGTGCCCGTCCACCTCGCCGAGCAGCTGTAGGTACAGGTCAAGGAACGGCATCCATGCCTGTTCGAGTTCGGGGCCGCTGTAGGGCACCTTGCCGAAGGAGACCTGGGCGGTGTCCTGCAGCGAGCGTTGCAGGAGCGGCTTGTGCTTGGCGGCCATTTCTTCGGGCGTCTCGAAGTTCGGCGGCAGTTCGCCCACGACGCTCGGCGGCTGGGCCTCGGAGGCAAAGCGCTGGCTCCAGCGGTACCACCAGGCGATGTCGTGTGGGTTGACGAACGACACGGTCGTGCACCACGGCTCGTGCTTGGGCGCGTCAGGGAACCATTTTTCGAACTGCGTGACGATGTGCGGGTCCATCCGCCAGCCCTGCCCGGGCGCGCCGTCGGGCGACGGGTAGGTGCCACCGGTGAAGCCGTAGGGCTCGAGCGCTCCGGAATCTTCGGAGGAATCCCAGAAGTTATCGCCGTGGGTGAGGTGCCACTTCCCATACCAATATGTGCGATAGCCCTGCTCGCGCAGCATCGTGCCCCACGTCGGAAAGCCGGGGTCCAGTGTGCTGCCGCCGGTTATCATGCAACCCGTCTGGTGGGTGTGAAGGCCCGTCACGAGCGCTGCGCGCGCGGGCGTGCAGTCGTTGGAAGCCGTGTAGTGACTGGCAAACGACACGCCCCCGTTGCGCAACCGCGCGAGATTGGGCATCAGCGCAGCGGCACTGTCAGCCGCCGAGAACCATTGTGGGGTGCGCAACTGGTCGACCATGATCACGAGGATGTTGGGCTGGCGAAAGCGCTCGCCCGAGCCTGGCGGCTGCTTTGCCGTGCCCTCTTCCTGCCCGTCGGCTCCCCTGCCGCCATGACGTGCCTTCGCGGCATGTCCGCTTGCGTGCGTCGCACTCGAGCCGGCTTCCTGCTTTGCGATGAAGTCGGCGAGCGCCACACCGCCGCCCGCGAGCGCGCCGCCCGCGAGCAGCCCACTCTTCAGCAGTGTGCGTCTGTCGACCAGCCGCTTGGGATCGAGCCCATGAGGCCGCTCGGAATTGCGCGCCGGATCTGGCTCTTTTCGGTCTTGCTCTGACATCGGTGTCTGTGTAGCACTAGCACTACTCGCCTTCAGGCGAGCACGCCTACAAATTACTCATCCACGTGTTGAGCGGGGATGAGCGTTTGTTGGGGCCTGTTTAGAGACGGGCTCGTGCCGTGCTCGCGAACATAAGCTCTCGAGCGGATGGTAAAGCTCGTCCGCCCGTCAGACGCTGCGCGGGCTCCTCCGTCGGGCAGCCGCCGCTCGAGCTTTATCCGCGACGCTCCTCGCTGAGCGGTGTGCCCTGCTCGTCGGCCGCCTGTGGCGGCGGCCAGGGCCCGAGCCAGTCGTCGCGGGCGCCGTCCATCGTGATCACGGCTCCTGAGAAGAAGTCGCCGGCGGGCGAGGCTAGATAGGCCACGAGCCATGCGAACTCCTGCTCGCTGCCCATTCTTCCCAGCGGGATCGTGTGCGCGATGCGCTCCACGATCGCGGCCGGGTACTTGGTCAGCAGCGTCTGTGTCTCGAACTGGCCGGCTGCCAGCGCGAGCAGGCGAATATCGAAGCGCGCCCACTCGACCGAGAGCGTGCGCATCAGGTTCTCGACCGCCGCGCGTGCGGCGCCCGAATGAGCCATACCTGGCATTCCGTTGTGCGGGGAGAGCGTCACGCTGAAGACCTTGCCGCCCCTGCCTGAGGGAATCATTGCCTTGGTCGCGACCGCGTGCGTCATCAGCCATGTGCCCTCCACGTTGAGCCGGATGACCGTTCTGAAGCCCTTCGGCGTGATCGACTCCGCAGGCGCCAGGAACTGGCCGCCGGCGTTGTTGACGAGCAGGTCGATCTGGCCGTGGCTCTCAAGCGTCCGATCGACCAGCGCATCGACCTGCTGCTCCTCCCGAATGTCGCACGCACGGGCTTCGATCAGTCCCCGCGGGCAAAGGGCTGCGGTTTCGAGCAACGGCTCCTCGCGACGGCCGCACACGACTACCCGTGCACCGCAGCGCGCGAGCTCCAACGCCATCTCGCGTCCAAGGCCGCTACCGCCGCCGCTGACGATCGCTATCTGACCCTCCAACAGCGAGGGCGAGAACAGACGCGAGCGCTCCTGGACAGGGCCGCTCGGGTGACTGGGCTGTTGGCGCTCGGACTCGTCTGCAGCGCCCATGTCGTCTTGTCGATCGTCGCTCACGGCGAGGGAGCTTAGAACGTCTTTCAAAAGATCGGCACGGGCTATTTCGAAGGACGATATTGCGACCGGACCTTCGCAAAGGAGAGTTCGGCGGCCAGGCACGACCTCCAATCCTTAATCAAAGCCGGCAGATCTACCGATGCTTGATACGCGACGACTGCAAGCGGGTAGAGCCATTGGTGTAGTCGTTTCATGCTTTATCGCCCAAATTGCGGAGCTTTTGCTGCTTTCGCGGGTTATGTCCTGCGTGGGAAGGTTGTGAGGCCTCAGGCGTCGAACCAGACCGAGGACCCAAATCCACGAATAATGGTTGACAACGCAACTATCGCGACGTATAATTCCGACTCCAAGCATCGGATTATTAGAGAGACGCTTATGCCAGACCCCATTACAAAGCCCACACCCACCATAGACATGACTCCCGAGGTCTTCATCCCGGAGTCTGTCGACCAGTTGCTCGCGCACTCGCGTCGCTACCCCCTGCTCACTCCAGAACAGGAGATCGAGCTCGCACAGAAGATCGAGCGTGGCGATTTGCGCGCCAAGGAAACGATGATCAACTCGAACCTGAGGCTCGTCGCCTCAAACGCTCGGCGCTACCAGAACCAGGGGCTGCCGCTCGCCGACCTTGTCCAAGAGGGCATGCTCGGCCTGATCAGGGCCTCGGAGAAGTTCGACTGGCGCAAGGGCTTTAGGTTCTCCACCTATGCCACCCTGTGGATCAGACAAGCCATCCAACGAGGCCTCGAGAACTCCGGGCGCACCATCCGCCTGCCCGTGCATGTTGCCCAACGCTCACGCAAGGTTGGGCGCGTCGAGCGCGAGCTGTCGGTGAGGCTCGGCCGCGAGCCCACCCTTGAGGAGCTCGCCGAGGAGACCGGACTGCCGATCGAGCAGGTCGAGGAGGTGCGCCACCAGCGCGCCGCACTTGTCAGCCTCGACCAGCAGGTCGGAGACGACGGCGACACCGCCCTGGGCGATCTGTTGCCTTCCGATGCCGAGGCACCGGAGGACAGCGCCTGGGACAACGAGCGCGAGCGGATCGTGCACAACGCGATCGCCAAGCTGCCCGACACCGAGCGGACCGTGCTCACGCTTCGCTTCGGGACGGGCCGCGAGGAGCCGCAGACGCTGACCGCGATCGGTAAGCGCCTTGGCTTCTCCGCCGAGCGGGCATCCCAGCTCGAGCAGCGGGCGCTGAAGAAGCTGGCCGAGTCGCCGGAGCTCGCAGCACTGCGCGAGGCCGCGTAGAGAAGATTCGAGGCATGCCCCCCCGCGCACGCGGGGGGCATCGCTTCATTTTGAAGAGCCAGATCCCATCCGGCCGGAGCGTTCCCGCGCGTGCGCGAAGCCATCGTTTCATTCGTACGCGGGGCCATCGCTTCATTGAAGAGCCGTACCGCCCAACCCTGGACCGGGACGCCCCCTGCGCGACGTGCGCGGGGGCGCCGGCTCGTCGATCACTTCACAACGAGCGTGCCTTCCATACCGGCCATTCGGTGGCCAGGGACCGAGCAGTAGAACTTGTAGGTGCCCGGTTTCAGTGTCACGCTAAGCGTTTTGCTTTCGCCCTTGAACGTCGGCGTGGCGCCAACGACTGCGTGCGATGCCGATTCGATGGTCACGTTGTGTTCGAGCGGCGACATGTTCGTGAAGTCGATCGAGACCTTGCCTGCGTTGGCTGTCAGCGTGCTCGTGTTGTATTTCAGCTGACCTTCGGGGTTTGCGGCGAGACTGAGCGAGCCTGATGCCGGGGCCGAGCTGGTCGTGGTGCTTGTCGGGGTGCTCGCACTCGTCGTGGCTGGAGTGGATGCGGCAGGGGTGGATGCGGAGGAGCTCGTTTCTTTCGAGCTGCCGCAGCCTGCCAGCACCGCTGTTACGGCCACGAGCGCAAGCAACGAGAACATCGGGGTGCGTCGGGCTGATGCTTGTCTTGCTGTGGAGAGTCTCACGGCCTGTTCCTCCGTCGGTTGGGTTGCCTCACGTTATGACACTCCCCGGTCCGAATCCTTCCCAAGCGTGTGTCAACATCCTTCGAGTAGAGGCCGAAGCGAGGAGGCACAGGTGAAGCAGTCGATGTGGGAGCGGACCGTCGAGCTTACGATCGCCCTCGGCGAACGGATTTTGGCCCCGGTGGAGCGCTTCATCGGCAAGCGCTCGCTGGTCGGCGACGCGACCTTCTTCGCGGAGCAGCGCTTTCCTTGGATTGGCCATATCGAGGCGAACTGGGAGACGATCCGCGAGGAGCTCGAAAGGGTGCTGGCAGACCGCGAGGCGCTGCCCAATTTCCAGGACATATCCAAGGATCAGATCGAGATAACCGACGATGACGATTGGAAGACCTACTTCCTCTATGGCTACGGCTTCGAGGCGGAGCTCGGTGTACGCACCTGCCCCAAGACGGCTGCGCTGATGCGCCAGATCCCCGGGATGACAACGGCCATGTTCTCGATCCTCTCGCCGCACAAGCACATCCTCGACCACCGCGGACCCTACAAGGGGGTGTTGCGCTACCACCTCGGGCTGATCGTGCCGGCCGATGCCCCGCGGTGCAGGATCAGGGTGGGCGATGACATCCGCCACTGGGAAGTCGGCAAGAGCCTGATCTTCGACGACACCTTCAACCACGAGGTCTGGAACGACACCGAAGAGACGCGCGTGGTGCTGTTCGTGGACGTTTTGCGCCCTCTCCCCTCTCCTTGGGATCAAATCAACCGCTTGATCGTCAAGGCCATCGGCTATTCGCCGTTCGTGCTCGACGCCAAGCGCAATCAGCAGGCGTGGGAAAAACGTTTTCTGGATAGGAGGGGGGCGAGCCCGCAGCCTGTCGGAGTTCGTGCGGCTGAGCAGCCGCTCCCAGCCGAGCACTGAGCGCCCGCGACTCTGCTCTGGTGCGTGGTACGTCTCGAAGCTCGGCTTGCTCTTCTCAGAGCCCAGCGGCGATCAACTGACGCGCGGGTCTTCGCCGAGCGCGCTCCTCGGCGCGCGAATCGTCACGTCGAGCACCTCGGGATGCTCTGCGCGCAGGTGTTGCGCCAGCGCTTCGGCGTCGGCTCGCGTGGCAGCCGGTCCGAGACGGACCAGCAGTTGCGCTCCGGTTGGGTGCGAAGCCTGTGCGGAGGGCGCATGCCCTGAGCCGTCGGGCTCGATGTGCACGACCACGTCGCTGCCTGGCAGCTCACGCTCGATCGCCATCTCCACGGCACTGGCGACGGCGTGGCCATAGCTGAGGTCGGCGTCGCTTGGCACGCCGACGACGATGTCGGCGAAGTGCCGGCCGGCGACCTCGCGCATGCGCAGCCGCCTGAGGCTGACGATGTCGGGGATCGCTTCGATCGCGCCCCGCGCCTTGCGCTCGGCCACATCGTCGGAGGCGGTGTCCATCAGCACGTAGACGCTGCGGCGCATCAGCCGGACAGCCGAGAACAGGGCCAGACCAGCGACGAACAGGGCCGCGATCGAGTCCGCGTTCGGATAGCCGGCTCGAACGAGCAACAGGCCGACCACCACGGCCACCGATCCGACCAGATCGAGCGTGAAGTGCAGCGCATTGGCGCTCAGGGCGGCGCTTGCGTGTCGGTGGGCGCCCTGATGGGAGGCGTAGGAGCGCGTCGCGTCGATCGCAATCACCACCAGCAGCACCGCAAACGTGTACCACTGCGTTTCCACCTGCGGGCCGTGACCGGTGAGTCGGTAGACCGACTCGATCGCGATCGCGATCGATGCGCCGATCAGGATCGCACCCTCTCCGAGCGCGGAGAGGTGTTCGGCCTTGCCGTGGCCGTAAGGGTGATCGCGGTCTGCTGGACGTCTGGCGACTCTGACGGCGAACAGCGTGAGCACTGCCGCGGCCAGGTCCGTGGCGGAGTGGATCGCCTCGGCGAGCACACCGAGACTGTGTGAGAGCAGCCCGACGACGAGCTTGATGACGACCAGCGTGGCAGCGGCGATGACCGAGATCAGCGCGGTGCGTTGAGGGGATGGTGTGTGAGCTTTGGTTGCCATCAACAGGCGAGGGTAGTCGCCGGCACACTTGGAGGCGGGCGCTCAGACGTTCGAGACGTTTAGGCCGGTGTCGTGCAGCCAAGAATTGGCTTGTGCATTCAGGATCGTGAACTCACCTGTGACGATCAACAGGCCCAGCACGATCATGACCGCCCCGCCGATGCCGACGATCACCGGGAAGTGGCGTTTGACGATCGCAAGCGCACCGCTCATGCGCTCGAACGCCAGCGCGATCAAGAGGAATGGGATCGCGAGCCCAACGGAGTAGAAAGCGAGCAACAGCGCTCCGTGCGCGGCCGATTCGGACACCGCGGCCTGCGTGAGGATCGCCGCGAGCGTGATGCTCGTGCACGGCGTCCAGGCGATCGCAAAGGCGGCTCCGGCGATCAGCGGGCCTCCCCGACCCGCGAAGCGCATCAGTGACTCCGAGTGCCATTGGAAGTTGAGCGCATCCACGAACGGCGTCGCCAGGAAGGCGATGCCCATCAGGATGATCAGGAACCCGCCGGCGGTGCGCAGCGTTTCGATGTTGGTGCTGAGCAACGAGCCAACCTGGGTGGCCGTGAGCCCGAGCAGGATGAAGATCAACGAGAAGCTCGAGATGAACAGCAGACTCGGCACGAGCACACGTCTGGCGCCGGCGTGCTGGATGTCTGCCGGCGCGACGCCGATCACTGTCGAGAGGTAGCCGGGCACCAGCGGCAGCACGCACGGCGAGAGGAACGACACCAGCCCAGCGGCGATCGCCACGGGGATGCCCACGCCGCTGGCGGTGTCCGACGCCGAGGAGGCGAGGATCAGGTGTGCGGCAGTCATGGAGTCGACGGTGCGGTCTCGTGCCAAGCGCGCTGGGCGTCGGCGCGATCCTCGGCGGGCCTAGTGCTTTGGGCGTCCTCGGTGGGATCAACACGATGGACATCCCCGTATGAGGGCTCCTGCTGCGGACTGTATCCGACGGGCCTGAGCCCCCCTCTGCTCTCTGCTACCCCCTCTGGCTCTCGCTCTCCCGCTCGCCCTTCTGCTCCCTCCTCTTCTCCGTCGCCAGTTGCCACCAGCTCTCCCTGTTCGCCCTCGACCTGCCCGAGCGCTGCGCGCAACTCAGCCACTTCCCGCTCTAGGCGCGCCACCCGATCGCGCAGATCGTCCGGCTCATGCGTGGCCGGCTCGACGGCCGGTGTCGCCGGGGTTCCCATGGCGACTGCGGACCCGTTGGGGCTGTCGCTGTCGCCCAGCAGCTGTGTGTAGCGGTCCTCCTTCTGGCCCGGGCGACGCCCTAGTTGCGCGGCGAGATCGCGGCCGATCAGCGCGGCCAGCGTCGCGTGCACCTCATCCAGTCCCGTAAAGGCATGAATGCGCTCGCCGCGCTGCTTGAGCTCGCCTGGGGTCTGCGGACCGCGCAGCATCAGCACGCACATGACAGCCTGCTCGGCGCTTGACATCGGTAGCGCTTCAGAGAGCAGGTGGCGGTACTTGGCGGCCCTACTCGCTCCCGCCAGACGCGTGTAGCCGCGGCGCTCGAGGCGATGCAGCGCGTCGCGCACGACGGCGTCGTCGTAGTCGACCACCGGCTCCCGGTTGGTCGCCTGATTGCATGCCAGACGCAGCGAGTTCAACGAAAGCGGGTAATGGTCGGGCGTGGTGCGCTGCTTCTCGAGCAGACAACCGAGCACGCGAATCTCAGAGGCGGACAGGTCCATCGACTCCCATCCTACGAGCCGCGGACGCCGGACGCCACCTAACACGACGCTTACCGACAGGTAACGCGTCGGCCGGACCGCATGCTTCAAAACGGACGGTAGCCGCTGGCGAGTGCGTCGAGCACGACGAGGTCTCCCGATACCCAGTGAAGCAGCGAGCCTCCATGGCCGGGGTGGCATTCCCGTGAGACCGAGAGTCGCGACACTAGAATCGGGACCTTGAGCTCTCCAGCGACACGCCTGCAGTGAGTCACCAGCCATTCGCCTCCGGGCACGCGGGCGAAGGCCGACGCGGCTCTGGGTCCAAGCCGCGCCCGGAGGACACTCCCGACCGGCCGGTCTCGCTGAGACGGATCGGACGGCTGTTCATCCCTTACCGCCTGCGGCTCGGGGCGCTGTTGAGCCTGATCGTGGTCGGCTCGGTCCTCAGCGTCGCCTCGCCATTTCTGCTGCGCGAAGCGGTCGACAAGGGCATCATCGGACACGACCTGGAACTGCTCACGTGGCTGGTCGCCGGCATGATCGCGCTGGCGGTCATCAACGGCGTGATCAGCGTCGCGCAGACCTGGATCTCCAATCAGGTCGGCCAACGTGTGATGCACGATCTGCGCGCCGCCGTCTACGCGCATCTGCAGCGCATGTCGCTTGCTTTCTTCACGCGCACGCGCTCCGGCGAGGTGCAGGCGCGCATCGCCTATGACATCGGCGGTATCGATGACGTCGTGACGAGCACCGCCACCTCGACCGTCTCGACCGTCGCCACCGTGACCGCGACGGTCACTGCGATGTTCGCACTCAGCTGGCAGCTGACTTTGTTCTCACTGGTCCTGTTGCCGTTCTTCGTGTGGCTGACCCGCCGTGTCGGCAACGAGCGCAGACGCATCCAGTCGGTGCGCCAGGGGCGCCTGGCCGACATGTCGACGCTCGTCGAGGAGTCGCTGTCGGTATCGGGCATCCTGCTCGGCAAGACGATGGGCCGCTCGGGCGAGCTCACCAGCCGCTTCTCGAGCGAGTCCAGCGAGCTGGCCGACCTAGAGGTGCGCGCGCGCATGGCCGGGCGCTGGCGCATGGCCTCGGTGCAGATGAGCTTCGCCATCATGCCGGCCGCCGTCTACTGGTTTGCCGGCTACAGCAGCGTGCACGGCAGCGAAGTGATCTCGATCGGAACGGTGGTCGCGTTCACCACGCTGCAGACGCGTCTTTTGTTCCCGATGCAGCAGCTTTTGTCGGTGGGCCTCGAAGTGCAGACCTCACTCGCTTTGTTCGGGCGCATCTTCGAGTATCTCGACCTGCCCGTCGACATCGAGGAGCGTTCCACTGCGCAGGCGCTCGAGGGCGTGCGCGGAGACGTAACCCTCGAGCACGTGTGCTTCCGCTACGCACCCGAGGCTCCCTGGACCTTGCAGGACATCTCTGCGGAGATCCCTGCCGGCACACGCACGGCGCTAGTCGGGGAGACCGGCTCTGGCAAGACCACGCTTGCCTATCTCGTCGCGCGCCTGTATGAGCCCCAGCAGGGCGAGGTGTGCATCGACGGGCACAACATTCGCGACGTCACGCTGCAATCGCTTGCCGCGACCGTGGGGCTTGTCTCCCAGGAGACCTACCTGTTTCACTCCTCGATCCGCGAGAACCTGCGCTTTGCCTGTCCCGACGCAAGCGACGAGCAGATCGAAGATGCCGCCAAGGCCGCACAGATCCACGAGCTGATCTCCTCGCTGCCCGAGGGCTATGACACCCCTGTCGGCGAGCGCGGCTATCGCTTCTCCGGCGGCGAGAAGCAGCGCATCGCGATCGCGCGCACGGTCCTTCGCAATCCGCCGGTGCTGATCCTCGACGAGGCCACCTCGGCGCTCGACACCGAGACCGAGCGGGCAGTGCAGCTTGCGCTCGACGACCTGTCGCGAGGGCGCACCACGATCGCGATCGCCCACCGCCTCTCCACGATCCGCGACGCCGATCAGATCCTGGTGCTCGACAACGGCAAGATCGTGGAGCGCGGCACTCACGAGGAGCTCAGGGATCTGGACGGACGCTACGCGGCGCTCCTTAGGGGTGCCATCGTGGACGAGCCCGGCCAAGATCCCTCCGCGGCGCTAGCCTGAGCCGAGTCCAGATGTCCAAACCGGCCGCTCACGACCTCCACGGCGTGCACTCTCCGCGCACGGGATCGGATATCTCGGGATCGTCTGGCAACGGCACGAGCAACGACGAGCGAACGACGATCGCGCGCTTGACCCGCTTCGTGCTGGCTCACCGCCGCGTGGTGATAGCCGGATGGCTTGTGGTGCTTCTCGCCGGCGCAGTGGGCGCCTCGCACGTCTCCAAACGCTTGCAGCTCGACTTCTCGCTTCCAGGGCAGCCGGGCTATGAGACGGCGCAGAGGATCATCGAGACCTACGGCAACGGCGGCATCATCCCGCCGGCTATCGCGGTGGTCACCGTCCCTCCCGGACAGACGGTCCGCGGCGAGCAGAGGCAGATCGCGGCGAGCTTCCAGCGTGTGCGGACGAGCGTCCCCGCGATTCGCGTGGTCGACTTCGCGAGCACCGGCGACCCGCGCTTGATCAGCCGTGACGGGCGCACCACCTATGCCTTCCTCTTCTCACCGCTGGAGCGGACCTTGGGACTGCCCGTGATCCCCCAGCGCGCCGAGCAGGTGCTGAACGCCACCCTCCCGCGAGGTACCCGAACCAACATGACCGGCCTTCTGCAGCTCTCCGACAGCGAAGAAAGCCATGGTGGGCCAGGGGTGTTGCTGGAGACGATCATCGGAGGCCTGGGCGCCCTCGCGGTACTGGCTTTCGTGTTCGCCTCGCTGCTGGCCTTCCTGCCGCTGCTGATCGCGGCTGTGGCGATCCTCTCGACACTGCTTGTGATCCTGGCGCTCACCTACATAGCCAACGTCTCGTTCCTCGTGCAGTTCCTGGTGTCGCTCGTCGGGCTGGGGGTGGCGATCGACTACTCGCTGCTGATCGTCACCCGCTGGCGCGAGGAGCGGGCGCACGGACGCGAGAACCACGACGCGGTGATGGTGGCGATGGCGACGGCCGGTCGCGCCGTGGTGCTGTCGGGCCTGACGGTCGCGATCGGGCTGATCGCGCTGGTCGTGTTGCCCGTGCCCGGGCTGCGCTCGGTGGGCTACGCGGGCATGCTGATCCCGCTGGTCTCGACCTGTGTGGCGCTGACCCTGCTGCCCGCGCTGCTTGGCGGCATCGGGCCACGGGTCGACTGGCCGCGAATCCGCCACGAGGACCAGGCCTCCCGTGGGTGGACGGCTTGGTCACGTACGCTCGTGCGCCACAAGTGGCTGGGAACGGCACTGGCGATCGGCATCCTCGCGGCGTTGATCGTGCCCTTCTTCAGCCTGACCACCGGCGAAACCAGCGCGAGCGCGCAGGCCCGCAGCGGGACGGCGCACGTGGCCTACGAACGGATCAGAGCCGGCGGCGCTGCAAGCGGGGTGATTACGCCACTCGAGGTATTGGTGCACGCTTCCCGAGCCGACGCTGTTCGTGCCCGCCTGGCGAGGGTTCCGGGGATCGCCGATGCACTGCGCTCGACGGCGCCCGACAGCAACCGCGATGGCACGAGCGTCGTCGTGGGAGTCCCGCGCCAGGAGACTGTGAACTCGACGACACTTGCCGCCGTACGCACCGCCCGTGCCGCCATCGAAGGCCGTCCCGGAGTGATCGGGATCGCGGGCGAGGGACCGAGCGAGCTCGACTACCAGCACGCGGTGTTCGGCAACTTCCCGCTCATGTTCGCGATCATCGCGCTGCTCACAATCGTGTTGTTGGCCAGAGCGTTCCGCTCGATCGTACTGGCGGTCAAGGCGGTGGTGCTCAATCTCATCTCGATGGCGGCGGCATTCGGCTTCATGACGTGGTTCTGGCAGGAGGGTCACGGCTCGCAGGCGGTCTTCGGGATTCCCGCCACGGGAGCGATCACCTTCTGGGTGCCGATCCTTGTGTTCGCATTCCTGTTCGGTCTGTCGATGGACTACGAGGTGTTCATCCTGGCGCGGGTCCGAGAGGAATACGACCGCACCGGCTCGACCGATCAGGCGGTCGTCACAGGCCTTGGGCGCACCGGGCGTCTCGTCACCAGCGCGGCGCTGATCCTGTTCCTGGCATTTGCATCGCTGGCTTCAGCTCCGAACACGGACATAAAGGTCCTGGCCACGGGGCTTGGCGCCGGCATCCTGCTTGACGCCACCGTCGTGCGGGCGCTGTTGCTTCCCTCGCTGGTCTCATTGATGGGCAAGTGGAACTGGTGGTTTCCTGCTCCGGCAGCATGGCTGTTGCGGGTTCCGGCACGAACACGGAGCGCCGCCCCGCTCGCGGGAATGTCAGAGCCCGAAAGCGGGATCGTGGCGGAAGCCACTGCCGGCGAGAGCTAGCTGCGAGGCGGGGCCGACGAAGGCCGGCGGGCTGGGCAAAGGCGACTGCCCGCGAAAGCTGGCGTCTGAGCAACGCCGAGTGCCAAGGACACCGCCCCCTGGCACGGACGAAGCCAACCTCGCCTTGCTCGGACGAAAACTAGCCGCCTGGCACGGACGAAGCCAGCTCGGCGAGTACCCGGGAGAGCTGTCCGCCCTGCCAGGCGATCGGCGAGCGCACCGGCGGGCCTGCATCCTCCACCACGAGCCTGGCACCTGGAATCGTCTCCGCGTAGCGTTCGCCGACGGCGAACGGATGTGTCGGGTCGGCCTCGTCGCGACTGGCGACCACGACCGTTGGGATCTCGATCGACCGCAATTCCTCCCAGCTCGCAAACGGTCGTGAGCGTGGGATGGCTTGCAGGGCGTCTGCCACGGCGAGCGGGTGATCGTGCGAGGAGAGACGCTGGCGCAGCACGGCCGCGACGGTCTCCCTGAAGCGCTCCGGGATGGTGTCGAGATCGTAGGCGGCGACGAAGCCCTCCACTCCCCCTTCTCTGAGTCCTTGCGCAAGCCTGTCCCACGACTCGTAGGAACTGGGCTCGCCGTGCGTTTCGGGGTCGAACGCCGGGGTGACGAGCCCGAGCGCGAGCACCCGCTCGGGGAGGCGTAGCGCGAAGCAAAGCGCCGTCTGGGCGCCCATCGAAGCGCCGGCAAGCACCGCCTGCTCGACCTCCAGCCGATCGAGCACCGCGAGCAGATCCTCGGCGAGCAGCTCGTAGGTGTACGCGTCAGCGGCAAGCGCCGGGGTCGAATGGCCGTGCCCGCGCGCGTCGTAGGAGATCGTGCGATAACCGGAGCGCTCCAGCGCCTTGGAGCCCATCACGACGTAGCGTCGGGTGGCGGTGAGGCCGTGCAGCAGCACGATCGGCGTGCCGCTCCCCGCCTGCTCCACCGAGAGTCGGACGCCACCGGCGCCTGCGACGGTCAGCTGCTCTGAATCCGCCACCGCACGGGCTTCTTGACACACGCCTCGTCTGCCGACCAATCGTGAGCGCCAAGCCGCCGCCTCAGTGGCGGCTTGGCGAATCCGGGCGCTGAGCCGGCGGGCCCGGCAAGCGCCAATCTAGACATGCAGCGCGGCGTGCTCGCACAAGAGCTGTGCCGTGCGCTCTGGCCGCTCCAAGAAGAACATGTGACCGACGTCCTCGTAGATCTCCAGGCGCGAGTCGGGGATCAGCTCGGCGATCATGTGGCCGTTGTGGACCGGGAGCAGTTGGTCGAGGGTGCCATGCACCACCTGCGTCGGGACGTCGATGCTTGGCAGCCGCGCGCTCGTGTCGTGTCCCGCGATGGCTTGCATCTGGCGCATGATCACCTCCACCGGCAGGCCGTAGCGCATACCTGTCGCCCGGAACCTCGCCCACGCGTCCTCATCGGCGGCGAAGCTGGGCGAGACGTTCACCTCCCACGAGGCGCGGATCGCTCGATCGCGATCGCCCGAGGACATAGCTTCGGCGAGCTTGCGCATGACACCTTCGCTTGCGAGCACGCTGCCCTCGCCGCCACAGTAGGTGCAGCCAAGCGTCAGCGAACGCAGGCTGTCGGCGTGCGCGAGCGCAAGCTCTTGGGCGATCATGCCGCCCATCGAGATGCCCATCACGTGCGCTGAGTCGATATCGAGCGCCGCGAGCAGCCCCGCTGCGTCCTCGGCGAGGTCGACGATCGTGAACGGCCGACCGGTGCGTGTGGAGTCGCCCGCGTCGCGGTGGTCGTAGACGATCGTGTCGAAATCGTGCCGCAGCGACTCGAGCAGCGACTCGCCCCAATGGTGCTTGGTGCCGCTCATCCCCATGATCAAGAGCAGGGGCGGGCCGTCGCCGGCGCGGTCGTAGCTGAGCTCGATCTCCCCTGCCTTGGCGAGTGCCATCGTGCGACGAAGCCTACACCGGCAGCTCGAGCTGACCGCCGGTGGCACTCAGCGCCTGTGTGCGCGGCGGTGTTCCCCGCTGAGCCAGACCGGCGACGCGCACACCCAGCAGGCGCACCGGCCGCGACGGCGCGTACTCCTCCAACAGGGCAAGCGCTACACGCGTGACCTGCTCGGCGTCACAGGTCGGGGCAGACAGCGTGCGGGCGCGGGTGACCGTGGAGAAGTCGTCGAGGCGCACCTTTATGCCGATCGTGCGTCCGTGATTTTCGTGGGCGGAGAGGCTCGCGCAGAGTTCGCTTGCCATGCGTGCGAGCGCTTCGCGCAGCAGTTCGGGATCGCGGATGTCGCTGTCGAAGGTGCGCTCGCGCGACTCGGAGACGACCTTGCGCTCCTCGCTCACCTGCCCGTCGTGTTCGAAGTGGGCACGTCGGCGCAATTCACGCCCGTGGTTGGGTCCGAAGCGCTCGATCAGCGTCTGCTCGGGTGCTCGGGCGAGCTCGCCCAGCGTGTACAGACCCATCGCCTCGAGCTTCGCGGCCGTCTTCGGCCCGATCCCCGGGATCAGCCCGGGGGGCGCGCCGGCGAAGCGCTCACACGCCTGCTCGCGCGTCAGCACGACAAATCCCGCCGGCTTCTCCGCATCGGAGGCCACCTTCGCGACCAGCTTGTTCGGCCCGATCCCCACCGAGCAGACGAGCTGCGTAGCGGCCCTGATGTCGGCCAGCACACGGCGCATGGCCGCACGCGGCGAATACAGACCGCTCAGGTCAACGTAGGCCTCATCGAGCCCCACCACCTCGACGCGCTCCACATGCGAGCGCAAGATGCCCATCATGCGTTTGGAGATCTCGCGGTAGTGCGCCCCGTCGGGCGGTATGAACACGGCCTGCGGGCAGAGCCGGCGCGCACGAGCCGCTGGCATCGCCGAGCCCACGCCGAAGCGGCGCGCCTCATAGCTGGCGGTGGTCACCACAGCCCGCGGCCCGGTCCCCGACACGACAACCGGCAGCCCGCGCAGCTCCGGACGACGGTTCAACTCGACCGAGACATAGAACGCGTCGGCGTCGAGGTGGGCTACGCACGGCTCGACGCCCTCGACGGACGCCTGGGGCAGTGTCGCGGTCGAAACCTCGGTCGTGGTAACGGACACCTCCCAGCGAATCTAGCGCCGCGCGCGGCGAACGCACCTCGTCCACGTCCGCGCTGGGCAAGCTTTCTGCGAGTGGCCACGGGAGCGGTTGAACCTTCTCCGAGTCGAGCGAGGCGGCAGTCCACTCGATCCGCGACCATGGCGGGGGAGCTACGCCAAGGCGTCGATGTTCAGGCGCACGTAGTCGACGACGACCGGCTCTCCGATCGCTTGGAGGGCATCGTCCATGAACCGCTCGCGCAACTGCTCGGGCAAACGCTGCACATGCGGGCCGAGCACGATCGTGGAGAGGAACTCGCGCGGGTACTCGGGTTCGCGCGGCGCCGGCTGCAGCCAACACTTGGCTGAGGCGAAGCCGGCGGACAGCAGCCGTTCGTGGGTCTGCTCCGCTCCCGCGTAGTTCCAAGGCGGTCGCCAGCCGCGGAAGTGCTCGGCGTACGGCTCGAACTCGAGTAGCGGAGCTACCTTTCCGCGTAGGATCGTGATGTTGCCCTCTCCCCCGCACTGAGCAACTAGTCGACCGCCTGGGCGCAGTGCAGTGTGCAAGCGATCGAAGAGAAGATCGTGGTCGGCGATCCAGTGGAAGGTGGCGGTGGAGATGACCGCATCGAGGGGCTGCTCCAGCTCCAGCTCGAGTAGATCGACGACGCGAACGTCCGCTGTCCCGCCCAGTCGCTGTTTGGCAGCGTCCACCATCGAGGCCGACTGGTCGACCGCAATGACGTGGCCGCGCGGCAGCTGCTCGATCAGTGCCTGGGTGATGCGTCCAGAGCCGCAGCCGGCGTCGAGTACCAACTCGTCGCCCTCCAGCTCCAGTCGAGACAGGACCTCGAGGCCGAGCGCCTCCATTGTCCCGGAGATGCGGTCGTAGCTGGCACCGTCCCATTCGCGTACACCCGACATACGCCCGTACGTTATCACGTATGCGCGGAGTGCCTATGCCAGGCGCAATGCAGCCGATTGCCTTGCCTCGCGAGCCCTCCCGACCAGCGTTTGTGCAACGCGGCGGTCCCGATCGGCCCTCGCTTAGCGGGAGCGGTCCCGATCAACCTTTCGCGAGAATCCGGGCCAGCCGCGCTCGCTGCTGCTTGGCCCCACCCAGCAATGCTGCATCCACCAGCGCGCGCTTGTAGAGCCAGTGTACGTCGGCCTCCCAGGTGAAGCCGATCCCGCCGTGGGCCTGTATCGCCGAGGCGGTGACTTCGACGCCTGCCTCCGAGGCGGCGGCCTTGGCCATCGCGGCGGCCTCTCCGAGCCGCCCCGGATCGGCGTCGGCTGCCCAAGCAGCAAACGCGGTCGTGGCACGCGCCTTCTCGGTGTCGAGCAGCATCTGGGCGCAGCGGTGCGACACGGCCTGGTAGGCCCCGACGGGCACGCCGAACTGCTTGCGCTCCTTGACGTAGGCGACGGTCATGTCCAGCGCACGCTCGCTGATCCCGACAAGCTCGGAGGCGATCGCCACGAGCGCGCGGTCGATGCCGCCGGCCGCGGCGCCGCCGAGTGCCTCCCCCGCATCAGCACTCGTGCGCACAAGCGCCGCCGGGCGCGTGGGATCGATCGAATCGACCGGCTCGACTGTGACCTCCTCGCGCGTGTACACACGCACGCCGGAACCTGCCGCGTCGAGCAGCACCAACACCCGCGCGTCTGGAGCCCCGACGACCAGTTCGGCAACGCCCTCGCGCAATGTCCCAAGCGCACCGATCGTCCCGCCGCCGGCAAGCCCCGGAAGCCAGCGCTCGCGCTGCTCAGGCGAGCCGGCCTGCTCGATCAGGACTCCAACCAACACGCAGGGCAGCAAGGGCACGGGCGCAAGTGTGCGCCCCAGCTCCTCGCAAAGGATCGACAACTCGACAAGCCCGAGGCCCTGCCCGCCGTACTCCTCGGCGATCGCGATCCCCGGCCAACCAAGCTCGCAAAGCTCACGCCAGAGCACTTCGTCGAGACGACCGGCCTCAGCATGCTCGCGTACGCGCTCCGGACGGGCCCGCTCTGCCAACAGCTCACGGGCCGTGCGCTGGATCTCGCGCTGGTCTGTGCTCAGGCCGAAGTCCATCAGCCGTGCCTCCCGGCCCTCGCGAATGTGGTCAGGCCACCTGAGACCACGGGCACGCCAAACAGCGGAGCTCCGCCAGGAGCGGAGCCCATCCCCATCACAACCACCTAGATGACCGCCTTCAGGCGCGGCAACCCCAGCACGCGCTCGGCGACGATGTTCTTCAACACCTCGGTCGTGCCGCCCTCGATCGTGTTGCCGCGCGCGCGCAACAGCTCGTAGCTCCAGCTCGTGCCGTCGATGAGCGCCTCGGGTCCCGCGATCTCGGCGGCAAGCGAAGTGAGGCGCTGGTTGGTGTCCGACCACAGCCACTTCACCAGCGACCCCTCCGGACCGGGCTGGCCGTAGCGCTCGATGTCCGACAAGCCCTTCCAGGCAAGCAGCCGGATCGACTCGCAGCGGATGTGCATCTCGGCCAGCGCGTCGGCGTAGAGCGGATCCTCGAGCAGTCCGCGCTCACGCGCGAGCGCCCGCGTGTCGTCTAGCAGCTGACGCAAACGCACCTGTAGAAGAAAGCCAAGCCCTGCGCGCTCGTTCATCAAGGTTGTCAGCGCCACCTTCCAACCGTTTCCAACGCCACCGACGACATTGGCGTCGGGAATGCGCGCCTCTTCGATGAACAGCTCGTTGAACTCGGCCTCGCCGGTGATCTGGCGTAGGGGCCGCACCTGTACGGCGTCCTGCTCCATGTCCATCAGGAAGTAGGTGAGTCCCTTGTGCTTGGGCGAGTCGGGATCGGTGCGTGCGACGAGCATGCACCACTTGGAGTACTGGGCGCCACTGGTCCAAACCTTCTGCCCGGTGACAACCCACTCCTCGCCGTCCTTCACGGCGCGTGTCTTCAGCGCAGCCAGATCGGAGCCGGCGTCCGGCTCGGAGAACCCTTGGCACCAGATCTCCTCGGCCGAGAGGATCGGCGCGAGATAGCGCTCCTTCTGCTCGTCGGTGCCCCAAACCATCAGCGTCGGGCCGCCAAGCAACAGGCCAAGCACGTTGGCCGGCAAAGGCACGCGAGCAAGTCCAAGCTCCTCGAAGTAGATCGCCGACTCGGTCAGCGATGCGCCACGTCCGCCGTACTCGGCCGGCCAAGCAGGCGCCGCCCAACCGGCGTCGTACAGCCGGCGCTGCCAGTCGCGCCGCCAAGCGTAGTGCGCGTCTTCGCCGCCCTCGTTCGGCTGCGGAGCAGGTGGATTCTCGGCAAGCCAACCGCGTAGCTCGTCGCGAAAGGCGCGCTCGCGCTCGCTGAAGGTCAGATCCACGACTGATCTCGGGCGCCGGGACGCAGATCGCTCACGAGCACATCTTCAACTACGCGTGCGAACAACCAGCTCGTCGACCTCGAGCCGGCCGACTTTCAACTCGCCCACATCGAGCCGGCCAATCGCAGCCCGCTTGACCACCAGACGGCGGATCGCAAGCACGCCGATCGCCACCGCCCCAAGCGCCAGAGCCCCGACCGCCAGCGAACCGAGCGACACGGCGCCGGAGGCAAGCGCAGCACGACGGCGCACCTTGCGGCTCCTGCGCCGGGCATGTTTGACCTTGCGAGCCATGCGCACGAAGCGCACCGCGACGACGGCCGCGGCAGCCGCTTTGCGCCGCGCGCCCTTGCTAGGACGGCGGCGCTTTTGACTCTGCTGTCTTCTTGCTGGCTTGCTCATTGCTCCCTACAAGGCTAGCGGTTACTCCACACCTCGCCGACCCCTTCGAAGCCAAGCTCACGCTTGGTCGCTTCGGTGAGGTCGAATTCGCGACCCTCGACGTAGGGCCCGCGGTCGACGACCGGCACGCGCACAGTGCGCCCGCCGTAGCGAAGCGTCACGAGCGTGCCGCAGGGCAGCGTCTTGTTCGCGACACCCAGCGTCGAGCTGGTGAGCTCGCCGCCGCAGGCGAGGCTGCCTCCGCCGCCATACCAGGAGGCGTCGGCCAGCCGGTAGGAGGTCAGGCGTCCGATGCCACGGTGCGCGCTGAGGTCGCCGACGTCACCGGCGAACCTGACTCGCACCGGCTCGCTGAGCAGGCGATGCGGGAGGTAGCGCAACACGAAGCGTCCGCCACGCCCGGTGAGCGTGTGCGAGATCGTCTCCCAACCTCGACGGCCGAGCCGCTGCAGCTCCACAACCCGCTCGGCCAGTCCGGGGCGCAAACCGCCCGTAACACTTGCCGCACTGCCGTCGAGCACGTTCAACTGTGCTCTGCGTATGCGCAATTTCACACGCACCGGGGCGGCTGGAAGCACAACCGGCCCGAACAGCGGCGGGACCTCGGCGCCGGCGGAATTTGCGGGAGCTGTCGGTAACGGCGCCACGCTTGCGCCTTCGGCGCCGGCGGCGGGTACGACGGTCAATGCGGCGGCACAGGTCAGGCTCGCGCCAAGCAGCACCGGTTGGGCGCGACGAACGCGCCCGACTATGTATGGCCTCGACAAGAGGTCTCCTTGGGTATCCGCCTACGGGGTTAGCTGTCGGGCTCACGGCGACCGGGCGCATGTCGTCCAAACATGCACCGGCCGGGCGTTACAGCCGCATCAGCGGCCGATTCGCCCCATCCGAGCCCCTACGTCAGGCTCGGCAGTGGGTCCCCCGCTCGTCTCCATCCACGGAGACGACTCGGCAGGGTTAGGCAATCTTGGAGACGCTAGAGGACAGCGAGAGGTACAAAGTGTGAGAAAGCGCACACTTGTACAAAATGGATAAAACGCGATAGCCTAGGTGTTCTGTGCTGTCAGTACGTACTGGACGGCAGAGGATTGGCCGAAGGACGATGCCTTCCAAGCCGCCTCCCGAGATCCCAGAAAGCACCTTGGCGTCTCACTCGTCATCTCCTCGGGGAGCCGCGCCCATCCTGTTGAGCAGCATCGCCTCGGCCATCCGCAACAGCCCGATCGTCGTGTGCGGACGCGCTTCGCTGGAGCGCACAGAGACGTCCGAGCCGTGCGGCCCGAGCACCTCCACGATCGTGCAGACGTTGCCGATCTCGCATTCCTCGCCGTAGCGGCCTTCGAGCGCCTCCATCTGTGCCGCCACCACCTGCCCGATCTTGGATTGGTCGAATGTCATGGTCCAAACTTTAGAGCTTGTCTCAAACAGGCGGCGCCGAATGTTTGAGACAGACTCATCCCCGACCCTATTCGGCGCGTCCGAATAGGATTCGCCCACCCATGGCCCTACAACCGCCCTACTCCAATTACGAGCACGAGATCTATGTCGCCGGAATGCTCGGCGGGCGCAAGCCGGCGCGGCCGGTTGACTGGCGCGAATTGGAGCGCGACGCCTACGCGATGCTCTCGCGCGGACCGCGCGGCTACATCCAGGGCGGCGCGGGGCGCGGACACACCATCCGAGCCAACCGCGAGGCGTTCGACGAGTGGCGCATCGTGCCGCGCATGCTGAAAGACGTCTCGGAGCGCTCGTTGGAGCGGACGGTGCTGGGAACCAAACTACCGGCACCTGTGCTGCTGGCGCCAATCGGAGTGCAGACCGTAGCCCACCCCGAGGGCGAGCTCGCCTCGGCGCGCGCGGCCGCACACGTCGGACTGCCGCTGATCGCCAGCACCGCTGCTTCGCACACGATCGAGCAGATAGCCGATGCAGGCCGCGTTGCGAGCGACGCGCCCCAAGGAGACACGGAAGGCGAGCGCGAGCATGGCTTCTGGTATCAGCTGTATTGGCCACGCGACCGCGAGCTTGCGCGCAGCTTCATCACGCGTGCGGAGACCGCTGGGTACGAGGCGGTCGTGGTGACGCTCGATACGTGGCTGTTGGGCTGGCGTCCGGCCGATCTGACCGACGGTTTCCTGCCCTTCCTGCGCGGCGAGGGCAACATCAACTATTTGCAAGATCCTGTTTTCCGAGCAGCCTTGCCCAAGCCGCCCGAGGAGGACATGCCGAGCGCGGTCGCCTACTGGGCATGGCAGTTCTCGAATCCGGCTGTGACCTGGGCGGACCTGGAGTTCCTGCGCGAGTGCACGAAACTGCCGATCGTGCTCAAGGGCATCCAGAGCGTGCAGGACGCGCAGTTGGCGGTCGAGCACGGGATCGAGGGGATCATCGTCTCCAACCACGGCGGGCGCCAGGTGGACGGTGCGATCGGCTCTTTGCAGGCGCTGCCTGGCGTGGTCGAAGCGGTCGGCGAGCGCTGCGAGGTGCTGTTCGACAGCGGCATCCGCTCGGGCGCCGACGCGCTGAAGGCGCTTGCGCTCGGCGCGCGCGCCGTGTGCCTGGGCAGGCCCTACACGTGGGGACTGGCGCTCGGCGGCGAACAGGGCGTGATCGACGTCCTGCGCGCGTTCCTGGCCGATCTCGATCTCAACATGGCGCTGTCGGGTCACGCGAGCGTGGACGAGCTCGGCATGCACTCACTGGTCGCACACAACCCCGTGAGCTCCCGCTAGTGGGCAACACAACGGCACTTGCCATGAACGGTGGCGTGGCGCCACGCCCCCAAGGCCGATCCCCGCGAATGCCGAGCGGTCGGCGTTGACGGCGGACCCTGGACCCGCGACAATCCTGTTCTATGGCAAACCCTGACCGCCTGACAGGGCTGGACTCGGCCTTCTTGCATTTGGAGGACGGTGGCTCGGCGCACATGCACGTCGCCTCGGTAATGGTCTTCGAAGGCCAAGCACCCGCGTACGAGGAGTTCGTCGATCACATCCTCTCGCGGCTGCACCTGGTGCCACGCTACCGTCAGCGACTGGCGTTCGTGCCACTCGGCCAAGGTCGACCTGTGTGGGCCGACGATCCGCACTTCAATCCCCGCTACCACATCCGTCATACCGGGCTTCCCAGCCCCGAGGACGAGACCGAGCTCAAGCAGCTCGCCGGGCGCATCTTCTCGCAGCGCCTGGATCGCTCCAAGCCTCTGTGGGAGCTTTGGCTGGTCGCGCACATGGCGGGCGGACGTTTCGCCGTGATCGCCAAGACCCACCACGCGCTCGTGGATGGAATCTCAGGCGTTGACATCACGACCGTGCTGTTCGACGTCTCGCCGGAGCCGACCGGCCCCGCCCGACCGCCGGCGCCGTGGGTCGCGCGGCCTTTGCCGGGATCCGCGAAGCTGCTGGCCGACGCGCTCGTCGAGCGCTCGACCGTCCCGGCGGAGATGGTGCGCGGCGCACGCGCCGTGGTACGCACTCCGCGTAGAGCGTTCGGACACCTGAAGGACGCCGTCCTCGGTGTCGGCGCCACCACATTGGCCGGCATCAACGCGCCGGCGCCGCCAAGCCCACTCAATGTGGACATCACCTCGCACCGCCGCTACACCTGGATCGATGCCGATCTGGCCCAGTTCAAGGCGATCAAGAACTCCCTCGGAGGCACGCTCAACGACGTGGTGCTGGCCGCCGTCAGTCTCGCGCTGGGGCGACACATGCGCGCCCAGGGTTATGACACCGAGGGCCTGGTGCTCAAGGCGATGGTGCCCGTCTCGGTACGCGCCGACGTCGAGCGCGGTGCCCTTGGCAACAAGGTCGCGGCGATGTGGGCGCCAATGCCCGTCGGCATCGCGGACCCGGTCGAATGCCTTGCGCAAGTGCGCCTTGAGATGGACGACCTCAAGCACTCCGGCCAAGCGGTCGGAGCAGAGGTGCTCACCAACCTCGCCGGCTTCGCTCCGCCCACGATCTTGAGTCAGGCCGCACGTCTGCAAGCGCGCCAACGCTTCTTCAACCTGGTCGTGACCAACGTGCCCGGACCGCAGTTTCCTCTGTACCTGCTCGGGCGGCGCTTGAAGGCGCTATATCCCGTCGTGCCGCTCGCGCACCGCCAGGCGCTCGGCATCGCGGTGATGAGCTATGACGGGCATCTCGGCTTCGGCCTGCTCGCCGACTACGACGCGCTGCCAGAGCTCGAGACGATCGCGCACGAGCTCGAGCGGGCGATCGCGGCGCTGGCGAAGGCCGCCAAAGCGAGTGCGAAAAGTCCCAGCGGCAAGGCCGAAACCGTAGGTGCCCACGCAAAGAGCCCCGGCGGCAAGGCGAAGGCCGCAGGTGCACAGGCGAAGCGCGCGCGCGTCAAGCGGCCCGGCGCAGCGACAGCCCGCTAGTGGCGCGCGCGCCACGACTATGAGCAGGCTGCGCCTGGCTTTGTGCCAGATGAACGCGACTGTCGGCGACTTGGCCGGCAACACTAGGCGCATCCGCGCCGGCATCGATGCGGGGCGCGAAGCCGGCGCACAGGTCGTCTTGTTCCCAGAGCTCGCGCTCAGCGGCTATCCGCCCGAGGACCTGCTGTTGCGCGCGCACTTCCTCGAGGACATCGAAGCGAAGCTAGGTGAACTGGCGGGCGCCACCGAGGGGATCGTGGCAATCGTCGGCTTTCCCGAGCGCGGCGACGGCGCTGTGTACAACTCGGCGGCGGTACTCGCTCATCGTTCCGTGCACGCGATCTACCGCAAGGTGCACCTGCCCAACTACGGCGTGTTCGACGAGCAGCGCTATTTCAAGGCGGGTGAGGAAAGCGGTGCAGTGATCGACATTGGCGAGCACAAACTCGGGATAACCGTCTGCGAGGACCTGTGGGTCGCCGGAGCGCCCGCGACCTCGGAGGCCACTGTCGGCGCGAGCCTGATTGTGAACATATCGGCGTCGCCCTATCACGCGGGCAAGGGCCTCGAGCGCGAGCGACTATTCGCTCAGCGAGCCAGCGAAACCGGAGCCCACATCGCATTCTGTGCCATGGTCGGCGGCCAAGACGAGCTTGTCTTCGACGGCCAATCATTTGTGCTCGACCAGCAGGGCAACACGCTCGCGCGCGCGGCACAATTCGCTGAGGATCTGCTTGTTTGTGACCTGTTTGGCGACAACGAGCGGGCGCACCCATTGTGCGCACCGATCGCCTCGCGCGAGCAGGAGGTGTATGAGGCGCTGGCCCTCGGCTTGCATGACTATGTCGAGAAGAATGGCTTCGGCTCGGTCGTGCTCGGGCTCTCCGGCGGGATCGACTCGGCGCTCGTGGCCTGTCTGGCGGCCGATGCGCTGGGCGCGGAGCGCGTGAACGTGGCGATCATGCCCTCGCCTTACTCATCTCCGGCGACCCAGGAGGACGCGCGCATGCTCGCGCGAGCGCTCGGACTAAGCGCACACGAGCTCATCATCGAGCCGGTGATGGACGCCTACACGCAGACGCTGCGGGCAGACTTCGAGGGCCTTGAAGCGGACCTGACCGAGGAGAACCTGCAAGCTCGCATCCGCGGCAACCTGCTGATGGCGCTCTCCAACAAGTTTGGCTGGCTTGTGCTGGCGACCGGCAACAAGTCGGAGATGTCCGTCGGTTACACGACGCTGTATGGCGACCTCGCGGGCGGCTTCGCGGTCATCAAGGACGTTCCGAAGACGCTCGTCTACCGGCTGGCGCGGTGGCGCAACGATCCCTCTGCCGCACAAGCACTCGGCAACACCGGCGGCACACCCGCGTCTGCACCGATACCGGCGTCGATCATCGAGCGCGCACCCTCGGCCGAGCTGCGCGACAACCAGACAGACCAAGATTCGTTGCCCCCCTACGAGCTGCTCGACCGCATTTTGCACGGCTACATCGAGCTCGACCGCAGCCGCGAGCAGCTGATTGCCGAAGGACTGCCACGCACAGATGTGGAGCGAGCTACGAGACTCGTCGACCTT
Organism: Solirubrobacteraceae bacterium; assembly: GCA_035485715.1. Lineage (GTDB taxonomy): Bacteria > Actinomycetota > Thermoleophilia > Solirubrobacterales > Solirubrobacteraceae > Palsa-744. Next base: position 100,017 of record DATHNT010000002.1, read on the forward strand.
GCCGAGTACAAGCGCCGCCAGGCTCCCCCTGGAATCAAGATCACCGAGCGCGCTTTCGGGCGCGACCGGCGCATGCCAATCACCAACGCCTACCGCGGCTGAGCGGCCGTCGCGCCGCGACCGCCGCGCCGTTACTCTGCCTCCCGTGATCACACGCTGCCCGTTGTCTGATCGTGGCCAGAGCTGCTGCGTGGCGCCAACCGGGTGCCTGCGCTCGCACCGCACCCGGGCCATACGTGCGCTGGCTGCGTGCGTACTTGCCGCGTGTACGTTTGCACTTGCCTCCTGTGGCAACACGCTCCAAGACGAGCCGATCGGACCACAGCCGCTGGAGTCGGTGCTCATCAAGAGCCGCTTCCCCGTTTACTGGCTCGGCCTCAGCTTCCACGGCATGCAGATCACAAGCGTCGCGATCGACCCAAGCGAAGCCGTCACGATCCGCTACGGCGATTGCGTGCTCGGTGGCCAGTACACATGCGTGACACCCGTATCGATCGTGACCTCGCCCGACAACAGCTTCATCCCCGGGGGCGCCGCCGTGAGGCCGACGGTGTCGTTGCGCGGTGTGAGCGCGAGCTCCGCACAGGGCGGCTCGACGCTCGCGATTCCTACGGGCAACGTGGTCGTGAGCGTGTTCGGCCTGCACCCAACGCTTGCCATGGAAGCAGCCGAGACGATGGCGCCGCTGAACACGACCGGGCTACCTTTGGCACCGCTGCCCGCGGCACTACCCAACAATGGCTTTGGCCGTGCACCGCTGTCGATCCAGGTGCCGGCCGGCGTGAGCGTGCCACGCGGACCAGGCGCATAGCTCGCCGCGCCTCTCGATCATCTAGTCGTGTAGTGCCCCAATGGGCTATCCAGACATATAACCTCTAAGTTGTTGCGCGGATCGTAATAACTTAGAGGTCATAATCCGGCCTAAAGCATCACGTACCTAGTTGGGAGCGGCCGAACCGGGAAGCGGCCGAACGGCGATCGTCATGCGCGTAACCGCACAGATGCGGCCCTCGTCATCGCTAAAGCTGACGTCCCACAGCCAGGTCGTACGCCCGCGGTGGATGCGTGTGGCGCGAGCGTGCACAGTGCCAGAAGTCATGGGACGCAAAAAGCTTGTGTTGTTGGACATCCCCATCGCCATACAGCCTTCGTCGAGCACGGTCATGCCGGTCGCGATCGAGGCGATCGCCTCTGCTACGGACGCGTATACACCGCCATGGACGAGTCCCGCGGGCTGCTTGTGATTGTCGCGAACGATCACCTGGGCGCGCATCTCGGTCTCCGAGCACTCCAGCAACTCGAGCCCATAGAGACGATCGAAACCCAGCAGGTGCTCGTTGATCTGGGCGGCTGGTGGGATGGCCATCGGGCGGCCACGATAGCCTACGGGCGGCGCTTGGTGTCCGACAGGGGACCGGACCGCTTCTTCACATGACAGAGCTCGATCGACTGCCACCCGACCAGCGTGCTGTGCTCTCGCTCGTTCTCGATCGCGGCAAGAGCTATGCCGAGGTAGCCGATCTGCTCGGCATTCCGGAGAACACAGTGCGCGACAGGGCGCACGCGGCACTCGACGCGCTCGCAGACGATGCGGCCGCCTCGGGCGGCTCACGCGTGTCGAGCGCCCCTGACGCGAGGCCGGGGGCGCCGCCAAGTACAACCGCTGCATTCAAGACCGCAAACGTCGGACCTGGTCCGGCGAGGACTGCGACCGGCGCCTCCAGTACGCCCCCACCGCGTCCACGGGAGCCACGCAGCCCGCAGACTTCGGCGGGCTCACGGCGGGCCGGGGCACTATTGCTCGGCGCGATCGTCGTGGTGATCGTCGTCGTGGTGGTGCTCGTCTCGAGCGGTGGCGGGAAAGGCTCGCCACCGACGACCACAGCCGCCAGCACACCCACGACCACGACCGGGAGCGGGACTTCCTCGACCTCGAAGACGAGTGCCACCAAGCCGAAGCTCGACAGCACAATCCGACTCAGCTCGCCCGAACCATCCACGAACGCTGCCGGCGTCGCGTACGTGCTCTCGGATGGCAGCAGACGCGCGTTCTATGTGACCGCGCAAGGCCTGCCGCCGTCCTCAGGCTTCTTCTACGCGGTATGGCTGTACGACTCGCCGTCGAACGCCGAGCCGCTCGGCCGCGCATCGAGCGTAGGCTCGAACGGGCGGATGGAGGGCGGCAACCCGCTGCCGAGCAACGCCGGCGATTACGCCAAGTTCATCATTACGCGCGAGACGAGCACGCACCCGAAGGAACCGGGGCCGACCGTGCTAAGTGGCGCCTTCACCCTGCACTGATCGCTCGCCTGCTCAATCGACGGAGTTCGCGCGAGCACTGCACCCTTCCGGCCATAGTCACCGGTGCAGAGGCGCGAGATACGCGGCACGAGGCACACGGCACGAGGCGCAAGGGCACACGACAGACGGCGCGATACACGCGGCTCGAGGCGCGAGGCACAGGGGGCGAGACATGGCGATCAGGGCAACAGCTTTCCCGGGTTCATGATGCCGGCCGGGTCTAGCTCGGACTTCAGCGCACGCAATGCGCTCACGCCCGCGCTTCCGATCTCTTGCTCCATCCAAGGCGCGTGGTCGCGTCCCACGGCGTGATGGTGGGTGATCGTCCCGCCTCCTTCCACGATCGCCGCGTTCGCCGCCGCCTTGGCCGCCTGCCACTGCTCGATCTCATCGCCCTCGCGCTGGCGGGCGATGAACGTGAAGTACAGCGAAGCCCCAGTCTCATAGAGGTGCGAGACATGGCACATGACCAGCGCCGGCGTTCCCTGTGCGCGCAGCGCGCTCTCGATCGCCCCGGCAACGCGCCTGTGCAATTGCTCAACGTTCGACCAGCGCGTCGCTGTCTCGAGCGTCTCGACCAGCACTCCTTGGGTGAGCAGCTCGTCGCGCAGGTAGGGCGCCGAGTAGCGCGACTCGAGCCATGCGCTGCCGGGCGAGCGTCCCACGCGCAGCCCACCTGCGGCTCGCACGATCTCGGTCGCCGCCGCGCGCCGCGCGCCAAGCTCCTCGGCGTCGCCCTCAAAGCCGAGAATCGCCAGACAGCCGCCGCTGTAGCCACGCATATCGAGATAGGCCCGCCCGAGCCTTCCCTTCGCCCCACCCGAGCCTGCCAGCGCAAGCGACATGCGCGTCTCCTGCTCGTCTGAGAGGCGCGCCACCTCAGGCGTGCAGTGGTTTTGGGCAAGCTCGCGAAAGGCGTGCACGCCCGCCTCGAAGCTCTCGAAGAACACACCTTCATAGATGCGCGTTGCTGGAGCCCTGCGCACGCGCAGCGTCAGCTCGTCGATCACCCCAAGGGTCCCCTCCGAGCCGACGGCGAGCTCACGCACGCCAGGGCCGGCCGCGCTGGCCGGAAAGGCACTCAGCTCGACGTCGCCGGCGGGGGCGACCATGCGCAGGCCGTACACCATGCGCTCGAAGCGTCCGTAGCCGCTGGAGGCCTGTCCGGCCGAGCGCGTAGCCGCACAGCCACCGAGCGAGACGTACTCAAAGGACTGCGGGAAATGTCCGAGCGTCAGCCCGCGTGCGCTCAGCCAGTCCTCCAGCTCACGTGCCCTGGAGCCTGCCTGGACTCTCACCATCCGTGAGCATTCGTCTAGCTCCAAAACGCTCCTCAGGCACCCCGTGTCGAGCGCTACGACCCCACGATGGGAGCCCTGCAACGGCTCCACTCCGCCGACCACGCTCGTGCCGCCTCCGAACGGGACGACCGCCAGCGACTCGCGTGCACAAAGGCCAAGCAGCGCGCGCAGTTGCTCACGCGTGGAGGGATAGAGGATCGCATCGGGCGCACCGAGCGGTCGTCCGGCGCGCAGCCGCACGAGGTCGGGATAGCCCTTGCCTGCAGCGTGCAAGACGCGGTCGCTGTGATCGTCGCGCACATGCCCCTCGCCGAGAATCTCGCGCAGGCTCGCAAGCACGCTCGAGGAGATGGATGAAGGCTCGAGCTCGACGTGTTCGAGCGCCACGGGCGGAGAGGGGCGAGCGGCGAGGCCAACCGTCTCGCGTAGGAAGCCCAGGGCATGCGCCGGCAGGCTCGGTGAATGCAGCCGATCGCCCCACCCCCACCAGCGCATGCGCTCAGGCGACCCCAAGCTCGCGGGAAAACCGCGCGCAAGGATGTGCTTTGAGCCAGGGTCTCGCGCCGGCTTTGGAGCCGTGCTCACGCCGCGGTTCCGCCCATAATCCGCTCCAGCCCGTCGAGCGCTTCGTCGATCGTGGAGCGCGCCGCACGCCGCACCAGCGGACTGCCAAAACGGGATAGACCCCCGATCCACGATCCGCTGCCGGGCCTGGGCGAGAAGCCCTGCAACTCCTGGCGCAGCTCGATCGTCACCTCGGTGGCCGGGAGAGGCTCGTCATGCCCCCCGTCCAGGCTGTCCGCGACATGCCCCCGGGAGATCCGACTGCCCGCGACATGCCTTTGGGAGACCACGCTGCCCGCGGTGCTCCCTTCGGAGGCATCGGCAAGAGTGATCTCCGTCTCGGCGCTGCGCAGCACACGCGCAAACGGTGTGTCATCGACCTGCTGAGACCAAACGATTCGCTGCCTGTCCACCTGCTCGAGCAGCTTGAAATCGGCTCGCACGATTTTTCCACTGGGCCCTGCCAGAACCTCGGTGAAGGCATCCTGCTCGCCTGTGCCCGTGAGGGTGACAGCCTCCACCCTGCTCACGCGCGGCCACCAGCGCGGCAGATGGTGGGGATCGCCGAGAACCTCCCAAAGATCTTCGGGCGAGGCTGCGATTGTGCGCGATCGTTGGACAGTCAGCATGGGCTAGGCCTCATATCTGAGCAGCGCATGAGCCTCGTGCGGGGCCAGCCGTGCACGTCCGCCCAGGAACGCCAGCTCCACCAGAAACCCGCACCCCACGACCACCCCGCCAAGGCTCTCGACCAAATCGCACAGCGCCCGTGCGGTGCCGCCGGTGGCGAGCAGGTCGTCGTGGACGAGCACGCGCGCCCCGGGCTGGATCGCGTCACTGTGGAGCTCCAACCGATCCAGGCCGTACTCCAGCTGATACTCGGCGCTGACCGTCTCATACGGCAGCTTGCCGGGCTTGCGCGCCAAAGCGAAGCCGGTCCCGAGCGCAAGCGCCAGTGCCGGTCCCAGCAGGAACCCGCGCGCCTCGGCGGCCAGCACACACTCGGCATCGAGCGGACGCGCATACTCGGCGAGCCCCTGTACGGCCTCGGCAAGCGCCGCGGAATCGGCCATCAGCGGCGTGATGTCCCTGAACAGAATCCCCGGCTTGGGAAAGTCGGGAATATCCCTGATCAGCGTACGCAGGTCCTCAGTCATGGGCATGAGATGCTCGGCCCATGGGATGGACGCAGCGCGCGAGAGCTGAACCACGCCGAATGCGCTGCGTAAATCGCACGTCAGCTACGACGCAGCGCACCGCAAACGACGCAGCACGCAACGGACCGGCCACATCACCTGACGATCTTGCGTAGATCGCGCACCAGCAGCAAGTGCTTCAGGTGCGTGGTGACCGCCGCCAGGTTCTCGAGCGCGTCGACGGCATCCTTGCGGCGCTCGGGGTTGCGCGAGCGCAGTGCCGGCGCGAGGATCTGCTGCAACAGACTGGCCTCACGATCAGCCGAAGAGCGGAACACGCGCAGGTTGCGCCCACCCACGCCGTAGCGCGCAAGCTCTGAGACGGCGCCAACGATCTCGCGCTCCGTCTCGTCGAAGTAGCGCACCCCGCCGCGCATCTCGCCCTTGACCACGCCGTACTCTTCAAGCTCCCGCACCAGCGTCGCCTCCGCGCCGGTCTCCTCCAGCACGTCTTCCAACGAGTAGAGCGCCCCCTCCTGCTCACGCACGCTCATGCTCGTGTGCCAAGCACGCTTGCCACCTTCGCGCCCTGCCGGACGGGGCACCTGCATATCGCCGGCGCGCCCAGCGGCAAGCTCCTGGCGGATGACCCTCAACGGCAGAAACTCGTCGCGCTGCATCCTCAGGATCGTGCGCAAGCGCGCGACGTCACTCTGTGTGTAGAGCCGGTAGCCGCCGGGCGTGCGGCGCGGCGTCAACAGCTTCTGGTCCTCCAGATAGCGGATCTTGGAGATCGAGATGTCGGGAAACTCCTGTACGAGCGCCTTGCACACCGCGCCGATCGTCAGCGCCTTCTTGGGTGTGTCGGCGGCACTCGCTCCGTTGGCCGTCTCGTCCGTCGGAGTCTCGATTTGCGAGGTGCCGGCCATCAGCGTGCGTGATAGGTCAGCTTGTACTTGCCGATCTGCAACTCGTCGCCCTCCTCCAGGCGATGCGAGTCGATCCGCGAGCGGTTCACGTACGTCCCGTTCAGCGAACCGCAGTCGTCGAGGTACCACGTGTCGCCGCGACTGACCAACAGAGCGTGGTCGCGCGAGACGGTCACGTCGTCGAGGAACACATCGGAGTCCGGGCGTCTACCGATGCTCATCCGCTCGCGGTCCACGGGAAAGCTCTCGCCCGCACGCCCTCCGCCGGCACGAATCACGAGCGCCGGCCCGTGCGCGGTCACCTCGCCGATCTCCACCGGCACCAGCTCGCCGGCGTCGTCGATCCGGTAGGTGGCAGTTACCGGCTCGCCCGCGGGTCCCTCGCCACGCGGCAGCAGCGCGCCGCAGCGCGGACAGTAGTTGGCGCCCTCGTCGCTGAGAAAGCCGCACTCGGTGCAATGCAAAGCCATGAGCTACTCAACTCCTCCGGCGCCCAGCTCGGCCCATGAGGGCACGCGCAGGCACCGCAGGTTTCGAGACACGTTTGTAGCCGCGCGCGACACGGCTACAACTCGTCGGTCGAGACTCCGCCCGCGCGGTTGGCAAGGATGTCCGACAGGCGCTTGACGTCGTCACCGGTGATTGCCACATCGCCATCCTTGTGCTGCTCGCGCAGACGGCTCACCAGCTCAGCCCGAAGGATGTCGATCTTGCCGTGCAGAATGCGTCGTTTGTAGGAGATCTCCATCTCCTCCTCGGTGAGCTGCCGGATCACATCCTTGAGCTCACTGTCGCTCATCGAACCAAGATCGGGGAACGTATCCATCGCGAGCCATCTCCTCTTGCGCAAGGATGCAGGTCTGAGCTGCCGGTCATGCTGCCATGCTGCTCGTCCAGTATAGACCAAAAGGTAAAGTTGAGCTTGAGAGTATTCGGACAGAAATCTACGCCCGCCGTCGCGAGCGCCGCGATGCCTTCGACGTCTCCACCTGCGAGCAGTCCGCAGTCGCGACCCAGCCCGCTGAGGCGCCCACAATGGACACGCTCTGAGGCGGTCGCGGCGGCGCTGATCGTCATAATCGTCATCGCCGGCGGCGTAGCCCGCAATACCGCGATCGGCACGAACACGCACCTCTCGGCCGACGAGAACGGCTACGTCGGCAACGCCAACAGGATCCTCGCCGACGAACGCTACGCCACCTTCAAGTGGCCCCCGGGAACCTCGATCGCGTTCGCGATCGCGACGCGATTGTCCGGTCACCACTCGCTGAAGCTGGCCACGCACGCCTCCGGCCCGGCGCAATACACGCAGTTGGTGGCTGGCGTGCTCACGCTCACACTGGTGGCGATGCTTGCCTGGGTCTTCGCGGGACCGTGGGCGGCGGTGATCGCCACCGCGCTGGTGGCCAGCTATGAGCCGCTGATCGAGGCCACGCGCACCTTCCTCTCAGAGCCGAGCGGCGCATTTGTGCTGCTCGCGTCGGTTTCCGCCGCGATGCTGGCCCGCTCGCGCTATGGCAGCCGCAACGAGCTGCTGTGGCTGTTCGGGGCTGGCGTCATGGGCGGGATCGCGTGCCTCACGCGGAGCGATATGGCGATCGGCATGGCTGTGATCGCGCTCGCGCTCGCATTCAGCGGGCGACCAGGCTGGCGCACGGGCCTGTTGCGCGGCGGCGTTTACCTGGTGGCCCTGATGCTCGTGCTCTCCCCCTGGTTGCTTTATGCATCCAACAAGGAGGGCCGTTTCGTACCGATCACCACCGCCGGCCCCGACGCGTTCTTCATCGGCAGCTATCTGCCGGGCAAGGGCGAGCTGGTGCCGACCGAGGAGAAGCTCGCGCCCGAAGTCTGCCGCCACTTCCCCCAGGACTGCGGCCGCTACTGGCAGCAGTCCTCCGCCCCGGTCTTCCGCTTGATCGAAGCACATCACCCCGGCATGTCCGAGAACGCCGCCGTCAACGAAGAAAACCTCAACAACGTTCGTAAATACGCGCTGGGCAAACCGGCGGCGTTCGCGTCGATGCTGTGGAGCAAGTTCTGGAAGATGTGGACCGTCGCGTGGACCGGCGGCAACGGCACGTACCACCCAGACACGAGCCCAGCCCAGCACAAGATCTATCTGATCTTCGCGGTGATCGGCCTGCTGTCCGGTATCGCCCTGACCCGGCGCCTGATACTGACGATGAGCGCAGCCGTGCTGCTTGCGATCGCGGCTTTTGCGACGCCGTTCAACGACCAGCCGCGCTACAACGTCAGCCTGATGGCACTGTTGCTGTGCAGCGGCACGATCGGGGCGTGGCTCGCGGGCGAACGGCTGCTCGCTATGTGGCGCGAGCGCGCAGCTGCTCGCGCCCCGAGCGCACATACAGCGCACTAGCGATGAGAGCAAGAACGAGCCCGATGTAGAGCAGCACTTCGGCGAATGTGCCAAGGCCGCACATCGCAAAGAACAAGGCGCCCATCAAAGGCGCCACACCGACGCGTCCAGGCCAATTGATGCGCAGCTCTATGCCGTGCTTGAGCCCGTAGCGCCCGAGCGCCACCATCGACAGCTCGCGCGCCACAAGCACGGCAAGCGCCCAGCGCGGGAGCAGATCGAAGCGCCAACACACGACCACGCCGCTGACAACGAGCAGACGGTCGGTGACGGGATCCATCAGCGCGCCAAGGCGGCTGTACTGGCGAGTCACGCGAGCGGCGATCCCGTCGGCATAGTCGCCCCAGCCGATCACGGCGAACAGAACGGCGTTGAGTGCGTCCACACCATCGCTGCTCGACAACGCCACCACCACGAACACGGGAATCAGCGCCAGCCGCATGAAGCCGATCGCGTTGGGGATCGTCCAAGGCCGCAGCGGCTGGCCGGTGAGCGTCTGCGGTGGCGGCGGCCCCGAGCGGTCCAGACCGACCAGGCGGCGGAAAGTCAGACGCTCGTGTGAGGGCGATCCCCCGCGCGCGCGGGTGTGGGACTCCAGCCCAGAGATGTCTCCGCCAGGCTCTAGGGGGTGCTCTGGCACAGCTCGTCCAACACCCGCACTAGCTCTGTCGGCTCGCCGCCGAGCGGCAATGACGGGCCGGTCTCGCGTCCGCGCCGCAGCTGCACCTCGATCTCGCCCGACTCCAGGCTGCGCCGCCCGACCGTCAAGCGCACGGGACAGCCGAGCAGCTCAGCGTCGGCGAACTTCTCCCCCGGCCCGGCTTCGCGATCGTCGTAGAGGGCCTCGACGCCGCCCGCGAGCAACGTCCCATAGAGCGCGTCGGCCGCGTCGCGCTCCGGCGTTCCCGGACGGCCCACTGCCACCAGGTGCACCGCAAACGGAGCAAGCGCTTTGGGCCAGGAGATGCCGTACTCGTCGGCGAACTGCTCGACAGCTGCCGCGACCACTCGTGCCGGTCCGATCCCGTAGGAGCCCATCCAGATCGGCAGCTCTGAGCCGTGCTCGTCGAGGTATGTGGCACCTAGCGGCTCGGAGTAGCGCGTACCCAACTTGAAGATATTCCCGATCTCGATCGCCGGCTCGACCGTCAGCCGCTTCTCGCCAAGCATGTGGGTCTCCCCGTCCTTGCGATAGTCCGGGTTCTGCTTGACCACCTCCATGTTGGCGGCATACCCGTCGCCGAGCGCGACCTCGTCCTCGCCGGCCGGGCAGGGCGCCATGTACTCGTGCGCGCCAAGCCCGCCCATCACCCCGACGTCCGACTCGACGCGATAGAAGCGCAACCCGGTGCGCTGCATGATCTCGTCGTAAGCGCCGACGTGCAACGCATAGTTCTCCTCCAACCCAGCCTGGTCGCGATCGAAGCTGTAAGAGTCCTTCATCACGAACTCGCGCGTGCGCAAAACGCCGGCACGCGGCCGCGCCTCATCGCGCTCCTTGACCTGGAAGTGGTACAGGATCAAGGGGAGGTCGCGATAGGAGTTGATCGTCTGAGCGACGTGGAATGTGACCGCCTCCTCGTGTGTCAACGCCAGCACGAGCTCCGAGCCCTTGCGATCTTGCAGCTTGAACAGCTCCTCGATCCCAAGCCTGCCGGTCTTGCGCCAAAGCTCGGCGGGTTGCAGAACAGGCATCAGCATCTCGCGTCCGCCGATCGCGTCGATCTCCTCGCGCACGATCGCCACCACGCGCTGGTGGACCTTCCAACCGGCCGGCAGCCAGGTCCAAATGCCCGACCCCATCTGCCTGACCAGCCCGGCACGCACCATCAGCTTGTGCGAGACCGCCTCGGCGTCGGCGGGCGCCTGCTTCTCGGTCGGCAGTAGATACTCGGTCAGCCTGGTCATAGCTTGGTCGGCATCCTACGCGTCCTTCAGCTCCTACGGGGTATTGCGCGAGGCCAAAGCGGGGTAGCCCAAAAAATAGAAGTCGTGCGCGCCGGCCGGTCGGTCACGCCTTGGGCGGCCGCGCGCGCTATGAATTACATCCAGCACTCGTCCCCAACCCAAGGAGCACCGATGGCCTACTCCGTACCGCCGCTTCCCTACGCATACGACGCGCTGGAGCCGCACATCGACAAGCTGACGATGGAAATCCATCACGACAAGCACCACCAGGCCTACGTGGACAAGGTCAACGCCGCGCTCGAGGACACGCCGCTGGCCGACGCCCCGATCGAGGACGTGCTCAAGGACCTCTCGCAGGTACCGGAGGCCAAGCGCACGGCCGTGCGCAACAACGGCGGCGGGCACTACAACCACAGCTTGTTCTGGGAGAGCATGTCCGCAGACGGCGGCGGCGAGCCCGACGGCGCGCTGGCCGGGGCAATCGCCTCGACGTTCGGCTCATTCTCGGACTTCCAGGCGAAGCTGAAGGAAGCGGGCGTCAACCAGTTCGGCTCCGGCTGGTCCTGGCTGGTGCACGACGGCTCGGGCTTGGCGATCGTGGGCACGCCGAATCAGGACAACCCGATCTCAGACGGCAAGACGCCGTTGCTAGGCGTGGATGTGTGGGAGCACGCGTACTATTTGAAGTACCAGAACAAGCGCCCCGACTACCTCGACGCTTGGTGGAACACGGTCGATTGGTCGAAGGTCGCCGAGCGCTTCAGCGCCGCTTCCTAGCTTCTTTCACATGTGGGCCGGCCAGACAGCCGGCCCACAGCAAGGACACATGACACATTGAGGAGCACGGGACACCCGGTAGATGAACGATCTCGTCGGCCCCGTTCGCGCGCAAGCGCAGCGCCTACGCATGCAACACGTTGCCCGACTGTTGAGATAATTTGGCATCATGCCGCTGATAACTCTGATCTTGAGTAATCTGCACAACCTCGATCCAGAGCTATGTGAAACCAAGGATGGCCTTTGCGGCGGATCGCGGCACGAGGCATACGGATATGGCCCAACAGCAGACAGCGCTCGACAACGACACTCTGATCAGAGCCGCCTACCAGACACAGGCGGACGCGTCCAGTGCTCTGCAAGACGCGCTGCAAGCGACCCGCGACGGCGAGCCGGCAATCGACCGTTCGGGCAGTGCCCTCGCGGCATATGAGCAAGCGCGTCGCGCGCTACTCGCGCGAGCCGAGTTGCCACAGGACGCAAAGCTGGGCGAGGCCGTCACGAGCATCGAGGCGATGCGAACGCACAGCCTCCAACAGTTCGCATCTGTCTCCAAAGAGAGGGCGTCAGCTGCCTGGTGGCTCGACCCAGTGCGATCCGAGGCCCACCAACTGCTCGCCCGCCAAGAGGCCGGAAAGCCGACCGATCCCGGATGTGCGGATGTGTTTGTCGCGTTGAGAGAACTCAACGACAACGCCACGTCGTCAAGAGCGGCAACGACAGAGCTGGCGAAACACCTCAACGACGTCTGCCCTCAGTTCGCCGGTGCGATCGCGATGGCGGCAACGGGCAAGCTCGCCCTCGAGGAGCCTACGCAAGGAGAGCCCGGCGGAGAGGCACCCGAGGCAGGAGCGGAGGCGGAAGCGGAGACAGAAGCAGAAGTAGAAGCAGAAGTAGAAGCAGAAGTAGAAGCCGAGACAGAAGCAGAAGCAGAAGCAGAAGTAGAAGCAGAAGTAGAAGCAGAAGTAGAAGCAGAAGTAGAAGCAGAAGTAGAAGCCGAGACAGAAGCAGAAGCAGAAGCAGAGACAGAAGCCGAGACAGAAGCAGAGGCAGACCCTGCGGCTGACGATGAAAGCGAAACAGGGAGCAAGTCCCCTTCCATCGCCGCGGACGCAAGCGAAACCACGAGCAAAGTGGCACCCCCGCCAGAAGAGGCACAAGCTTCACTCTCACAACCGACCACCACAACGGTTGACGGCGAGACGCGCGAGCAGACAGAACCAGAGAGCGAACTACGGATCGAAGCGCCCTCGACAAACGACGAGAGCTCCGAGCTCGCTTCGCCTGAAACGTCCGAACAAGATATCGGCGACCAACCAGACGAAGGCTCACCGGACGCCGACGGAGTACAGACATCGCTTGCTGAGTTGATCCGGCAGCGACGCTTCGGACTCGCGTACCAAATCGCCAGAGTCGCAAGCCTCCCCGAAGCTTCCGTCCGTGTGCTCGAGTTCGCCGCATACGCTTGCGGCATCGCGTCAGGCATGGGAGCGCCCGCTGCCGCACTTCGCGATCGTGCCGAGGAGCTCGTCACATCTCCGGAGCTCGAGCCCGACCGCTGGGCACAGCTCATCGCGCTCGGAGCGGCTCTACGTGCGGCAGCTATAGCTCCCCATCTCGGAGGCGCACAGGTACTGGAGAAGTTCGAGCTGGCCATCGGAGGAGAGACCGAGCTCCAACAATTGTGCACAGCGGTACGCCATCTCGCCGAAAAGGGCATCTCGATCACTCAAGACCTGGTAGAGCAGCGTAGCGACGCCGCGATCCTCGAGGCGACCCGCGAAGAGCTGCGAGCAAGGGCCAAGGCCCATATCGAGAACCCTGGAACGATCAACTTCGCCCGCGCCACCATCCTCTGGCGCTCAATGGTTCAAGCCAGAAATCACGAGCTCGCCGACGCGTTGCGGGCAGTGCGAGACAACGACACCGAGGCTCGACAGCGTGTGACCGAGATAGTCACCAAGCTGCGCAACCGCAAGGCTTTGGACGCCATGATCGAGGAGTACGACCAGCTCAAGCGTCGGCCGAGCATGAAGCGACGCATCGACGGGGCGGCCAGAGAGTCTCTACGGCTGCGCATCCTCGAAGTCGTCGACCTGACCGAGCAATGGGTCAGCACGGTCCACCAGCTCGAGAGGCTCGGCTCGAGCCAGGAGTCCGCGTGGCTCAATCAGGCAAGCGAGGAGATACGCGCCGCCGCGGAGGCCGCACGCGCGGCTGCGGTGCCACGGGAGTGGCCCGGCGAAGACAAGATGCTCCAAGCAGCAGGCACGACGTTCCGCTCGATTGTCGACGAAGTTGTCGCGCTCGCCCTGGATGCAAGATACGAGGCGATGCCGGAGCGCACGGCCGAGATGCTGCTCGGCGGCGAGCTCCTCCGCGACGCGACCATACGTCTCGACAGCTCGCTCGAGCCGACCGGCGAGCAAGTCGCGCTCAACACCTTGACCGCGCTCGAAACCGAGCCCGACTGGGAGCAAGCGTTCCAGGCCCGCGCCGCTCGACGCGACCACGACCTGCTGCCGATGGTGCTGGACCTGCTCTACGACGTGGATCTCAAGGCCTGGCAATCTTGCAAGGAGCGCAACGACCAACTGCTCGTGGAAGCTCGCCAGTACTACGAGCGCCGCCACCTTGCGGTCGGGGCACGCTTGTCGAGCGCCTATCAGCGCGGCGCGCTGGAGCCGGATCAGTGGCAAGCCTGGAACATCGAACGCGAGCGTCTCACACTGCAGCCGGATGACCTCGACATCGGCCGCAAGCTCGACGCGCTGGAGGCGCTCGACACCGACAGCATCGGACAAGCGCAGGAGATAGTTCGCGCGCGCGCAAGCGAGCTACGAGCCAGAGCCGCCGAGTTCGATGACGCAGAGGCCTCCAATCGCATCGAGCTGGCACTGTCAGCGAGCGACATCGCAACGGCCGAGGAGATCCACTTGGCCCTCTCGCGCGGCCTCACACTGCCTCCCGAGTCACACAGCGCTCCAATGCTGGAGCAGTGGTACCCACAGGTGTCCAACACTCTGGGCGACGGGACCAACCTGAAGAAAATTGCCGAGGAGCTAGCTCAAGGAAAGCCGGTGCACGGGGTCACTCCGGTTCCTCTCAACGCCGACCAGGCAGGGGTGATCTCGGCTGCGTTCAAAGCATGGCCGGAGCTGAGATCGACGAAGGACCCCAATGTCGCCGCGGCGCTCACGCGGGTGCTACGCCTGCTGGGCTTGGACGTAACCAAGTGCACAGCCTCCAGCGAGCGTCGAGCTCGCGGTCTGAGCCAGTACGACATCGAAGCACGCGTCCTCGGCGACGCACTCATTCCTCATTTCGCCTCCAAGGCGAAGGGCAACTACCGAGTGATGCTGCTTGCCGGAGCCGACGTAGCCGCCGACCGGCTGATGGCCCATATCGAAGCCCGTGGCACCTCTGGCGCCACGCTGCTGCTCTACCTGGGCGTCCTCACCCCGCGCCAGCGTCAGCTCTTCGCCGACTCCGCGCGCACCAAGCGAGCAGAAACACAGGCCATGCTGATCGATCTCGCAACCCTGGTAGCAGTGGCGGCACTCGATCCCGGACGCTTCGCCGCGTGCGAGCGCGCAACGCTCCCCTTCACCGGGCTCAACCCGTATGAGCCTTACGCATCCGGCTTGGTGCAACCTGAGATCTTCTACGGGCGGCGTGAACAGGTCGACGATCTACTCTCGCCCGACGGCACGCTTGCATTCATCTACGGTGGCCGTCGACTCGGAAAGTCGGCGCTGTTGCGCGCGGCCGAGCGCGAGGCTACCCAGCGCGACCAGAGCCTGTTGGCTCGCTACATCGATCTTGGCAACCATGGTGTCGGCGACTGGAGAAGACCAGAGAAGCTGCTCGAGGTGATCGAGTCGGAGCTGGACGGCAAGCTCCCACGCCCGAACGGGGCCGGCGCGCGAAGCAAGGCCTCCCGGAGCTTGACCAATCGCATCAAGCTGTTCCTTGCCCGCGACGAGGATCTGCGGATCCTTCTGCTCCTGGACGAGTGCGACTCGCTCATCGCAGCCGACGCCAAGGACAACTTCCAGACGATGACGGCCTTGCGCCAACTCCAAGAAGAGACCGGCAAGCGCTTCCGCCCGATCTTCGCCGGCCTTCACAACGTACGCCGCTTCCACGAGGTTCCAAACCAGCGCTTCGTGCACTTTGGCCGCTCGAAGAGTGTCGGGCCACTGTCGCCGACCGACGCCCGCAGCCTCATCGAGCGCCCGCTGGAGGCGCTCGGCTATCGCCTCGAAGACGAGAGCATCGGCCGCCTGCTGACGCTCACCCAGCACCAGCCGAGCCTGATCCAGCTCGTGTGCGACGAGCTCCTCAAGCACATGCTCTTGCGCAGCCGGTCGCTCGACACGCCGCCCTATGTCATCAGCCATCACGACGTCGAGCAGGTACTCGCGCTTCCCGCACTCGCGCGCGAGATCGCGGCGCGCTTCGAACTGACGATCTCACTGGACGCCCGCTATCGCTTCATCGCCCTGATGGTGGCCTACCTCGGCGCCGACCGTGGCATCACCGAGGGATTCGACGCGCGCGACTTGAAGGCGCACTGCGAAGATTTCTGGTCGGCGGGCTTCCTCGACACCGATTTCACCGAGTACTCCTCGCTGCTCGAGGAGATGGAGGCGCTCGGCGTCCTGTATCAGCGAGACGGTTTCTACAGTTTGCGAAGCCCTCACATCGGCCGCATGCTCGGGACACAGAAGCAAATCGAAGACCGCCTTCTCGAGGCCGCGTCCGAGGAGCAGGTGGCGGCCAACTTCGACGGCAGCTCCTATCGCTATGAGCTGCCGGCGCGCGACGGCGAGCCGGCAGGTAAGCGACGCAGCCCACTCACGCTGCGCCAAAGCGAGGAGCTGTTGCGCCACGTGGACGGCATCCACGTGATCGTCGGCAGCTCCGCGCTCGACATTCAAGCCACAGAGGAGGCTCTGGCCTCGCTCGCCGATCGCGCCGACGCCTGCGAGCACCAAGATGTCGGGGCCATGTCCAACGACGCCGCCCGCAAGCGCTTCGTGCGTGCGTTGAAGCGCAAGCGCCCCAACGCTCACTCCATCACGGGCATAAGCGTCGACAGCGTCGGCGTCGACCGCCTACAAGAGAACATCGACCAGGCGAGGGCCACGCTTCAAAAACGCCGCGCGCTACAGGACGGGTCTGCATGCGGAGTGATCCTCGTCGACGAGCACGGGATCGCCGCTTGGCGTGCCCTCACCCAAAGATGGATAGAGCAGGGGCTACGACCACCCGCAAAGACAATGGCACTCCGTCGCTGGGACGCCGGCGGCTTGCGAGCGTGGCTATTGGCCGCGGACCTTCCGGCCGTGCTCGACGACGACATTCAGCGCCTCCTGGAAGCGACGGGCGGATGGCCCGCACTGGTCAACGATTTCGTAGCTTCTCTGAGCAGGCACAAGCGGGTCGGCGCGGCACTCGCCGATGCACACGAACGTCTCGAAGACGCCGAGGCCGCGAGACGCTTCGTGGCCTCCACAGGCGTCACCCAAGATCCGGAGATCGAACACGCCTTCAAAGCTCTGCTCGAATACGGCGAGCCCCTGACGCCTGCCGACGGCGTGGTCAATGTCCTGACGACTCTCTGCGAACGTCCGCCGGTCGTCGCCGAGTCGGTGTTCGAGGTGCTCAACAGCCTGCAGCTTGTCGAGATCGACGCGAGAGGCAGGATCGGCTGTGAGCCTGTGCTGGCGGGCGCCTGGACAGCCGCGACGTGACAGCGAGCCTCTGGACGCTACCGGGCCCACGCCGTCTACTCGAGGCGCTCCACGCCGGAATGGATGCCGGCAGGTCGCTGCTGCTCGTTCACCCCGTTACGATCACGCTCAACGGCGTGGCGCAAAGCCTTGAACGCCTCACCGCAGGGCATCGCGCGTGGCACCACATCGGCCTGAGCGAGCTCGTATCTCGACCAGGCACTCTCGCGCAACGACTCCTCGACCATCTCGGGCACGGTCACGTGGCCGAGGACGCGGACATGCGATCGTTGATCGACCACCTCGGCAACACCGTCCTGTGGCTTGTGCCCAGCGAGACCGGCGAGGAAGCCCACGAGCTGGCGCGCTTCTTCACCAGGTTCGCCCCATTGGCAGCGCAGCGCGAGCCGCACGAGCGCCCCCTGCTGGTATGCGTGTGCACACCGCGAGCACTCGTGCCGATGCCCACAAGCGACGCCACGCTACTGCGGTTGCACTGGTGGGGCCAGATCGGACCGCTCGACACGCTCGTCACAGTTGACGAGATGCTGAACCTTCCGCGCGTAGTTGGAGACCGCGAGGTGATCGCCGAGCTGGCTGGGTGGGATCTGGAGCTGGCCGAACGCCTTGCCCTGGCTTGGCAGGGATACCCGCTCAACAGCGAAACCTTGCTGGCCGCCCTGCCGAGCCGTAGAGACGGCGAGGCCATCGTCGAACATGCTCGCCTGGCGAGTGCGAGCGGGATGACATTCGATCCACCGGAGGAGCTCTACGTGGCTTGGGCGAATGGTTCTGTCAACTGGTGGGGCGACCGGGCCCTCGTCCACATCAGCCATTATCTCGACTCCGGTGACATCGACGTGGTCAACCGCCGTATCTGGCGCGGACAGGTTGCGGCCGTGCTTCCCTTTGCGGAGCTCGCACGCGAGCGCCTCGCGCACTGGATAGCCGAGCGAGTACATCTTCTCCATGCGAATTGGAGATACAAGAACCTCTCGGCTCTAGAGGTCGGTGCGCTCGAGAAGGTCTTCGCTGAGTCCCCCGAACTGCGACGGTCCCCCAGCCACCATGAGCTAGCTCGACAGCTTCGTCACACACGCCACAGGCTTGCTCACCTCCAGCTCGTCGATCGCGAAAGGGTGCAGCGGATCGAACAGCTCCTAAGAGACGGACTATTTACATAATCTCACAATACTTGAGGCTCGTATCCAACCAACGACTCCGAGCCTCGCGGCGACACGGGCTCTAGCCGCGACTGAAGCGCCGGCCGGCAACCGGCGAGGAGGCCTCGTCGAGCGTCACACCATTACCGTTGCCAGCACCGGCGGGCTGCAGCATCGACTCGAGCACGGCGTCCGCCTCGGTTTCCTGCTCAGCGGCCGCCGCCTCGAGCGCAGCAAGTTTCTCCGGCGTCATGGCAGTGGCATCCTCGTTTGCCGCGAGCCACTCGCGTGCCTCGGCTGCTTCGCGCTCGTCGCGTTGAACGGTCTTGCCGGCGGCGTAGTAGCGGTCGATCTCCTTGAAGAGCTCGTCGACCAGTTCGTGCGTCGGTACCTTCTTCAGAGGCTCGCCCTTGGAGTAGATCATCCCCATGTCCTTGGCCCCGGTGATGCCGAAGTCGGCGTGCCTTGCCTCGCCGATACCGTTGACCGCGCAGCCAAGCACCGAAACCTCGATCGGGTCCTCGTACGCCTCGAGGCGGCGCTCCACTTCCACGACAACCGTGTCCATGTCGAACTGCAGGCGACCGCAGGTTGGACAGGCGATCAGCACGGGGCCCTTCTCGCGTAGCTTCAAGGCCTTGAGGATCTCCCAGGCGACCTTGACCTCCTCCTCGGCATGAAAGGTCGAAAGCGAGATGCGAATCGTGTCGCCGATGCCGTCGGCAAGCAGCGTGCCAAGGCCGACAGCCGACTTCAGCGAGCCCGACCACTTGGTACCGGCCTCGGTCACCCCGAGGTGCAGCGGATAGGGAATGCGCTCGGCCAGCAGCCGGTTGGAGGCGATCGTGTTCGGCACCGAAGTCGACTTCATCGACACCTTGAAGTTGTCGAAGTCAAGCCGCTCCATCAGCTCGACAGTCTCGACAGCCGCCGTCACCAGCGCCTCGACAGGATTCTCGTACTCCAGATCTCGCAGGTGCTTGGGCAGCGAACCGCTGTTGACCCCGACGCGCAGTGGAGTCCCGGTTTGCTTGGCGAGGGCGATCACCTCAGCCACCTTCTCAGGCCCGCCGATGTTGCCGGGATTGAGCCGCACACAATGCGCCCCGGCTTCGATCGCCTTCAACGCAAGCGTGTGGTTGAAATGGATGTCGGCGATTATGGGAATCGGCGAGTCGATCACGATCTGCTTCAGCGCCTCGACGTCCTGCTCGCGCGGCACGGCAACCCGCACGATGTCGGCCCCGGCATCGGCCACTTTGCGGATCTGCTCCATCGTGGCCGACAGGTTCGCGGTCTCGGTCTTGGTCATCGTCTGCACGGCGACAGGCGCCCCGCCGCCAATGGGCACTGGCCCGACATGGATCTGACGCTTGGAAGCCATCGTCATATTGTAGGTGCGAGAGCGTCGGCGATCTGTGAAGCTCGCGTTTAGCGACTGCACGCGCGTAAGCTGCGAGCCAATGGCAGCCGGTAAGCACTCGTCACACGACGTCTACGGGACCGCCCGCGGCCCGCTGGCCAAGCTCGCCTCCCCCCTAGCTGCCAACGCGCGGCGTCACCGACACGAGCACTTTTTCGCGATGTGCAAGCTCACCGAGGGCGCACGTGTGCTCGATGTCGGCTGCGGAGCACTCGGTCTGCGCGCGCTCGAGCCCGAGCTCGACATCACCGGCGTGGACATGGCCGAGCGCCTCGATTATCCGGGCCCGTTCGTGCAGGCCGACGCGGCGGCAGGCCTGCCCTTCGCCGAGGACGAGTTCGACCTCGTGTACAGCTCCAGCGTGATCGAGCACGTCCCGCCGCAGCGACGCGAGGCGTTCGCAGCCGAAGTACGCCGCGTCGGCCGCGGCTGGTTCGCGCAGACGCCAGCACTCTCCTTCCCGGTCGAGCCACATTCGCTGCTGCCGTTCGCCCACTGGCTGCCGACAGCGTTGCGCCGCCCTTACTGGCGCCTGGGCGCCGCCGGAGCGTGGGAGGAGATCTCGCTACTCGCGCGCCGCGAGATGGAAGCGCTGTTCGGACCCGCGCTGCCCGAGCGTGTCGGACCTCTGGTCAAGAGCTGGGTATGTGTGCGGGCCCCGAGCGAGCAGTCCGACGCGTAAGGAGGCGCGCGCTCCACGTGAGGGTCCACCCTCTGTGCCGGCTCAGGGTCCCTGACTGGGGGACGAGCCTTAACCGCCCAGGTGGACGATGTCGTTGCTGACACCGTTTACGACCAGGAAAAGCAGCAGCACGATCCCCACCGAACTGAAGCGCCACATGGCCGTCAGCGACACGCGCCGTCCGCGCAGCTTCTCAGCCACCGCCCAAAGTACGTGTCCGCCGTCGAGCGGCAGGAACGGGAAAAGGTTGATGATCGCCAGCGCCAGCGAAACGAAGCCAAGGAACACAAGCGCATAGCCAGGCCCGGCGACGACGGCTTCCTGGGCGATCACCGTGATCCCGACGATGCTGTGGAATTCTTTGCGCACCTTCGAACTGGTGAACGCCTTGCCGATGTTCGACACCATCGTCGTGGTCGTCCCCCACATCTCCGACAGCGCCGTGCCAGCCGCGGAAAAGACGCCGAACGACTTGGCGGTGTAGCCGAAGTCGAAGCCGACGAGCATACGCCCCACGGACTTGCTGTAGCGCGGGTAAGTGGACACGGTTAGCACATGGTCGGCGCGCCGAATCGTGATCTTTACAGGCGTCTGCGCATGACAACCGTCAGTCGGGGTGCCGGCGCAGCGGTGGGCGGCGATCGCCTTCGTGGCCGCGAGCACCGTCACGGGATGGCCATCCACGGCAAGGATCTCGTCGCCAGGCTTCAGCACGCCGTAAGCCGGCTCGCCCTTCTCGATCGCCTGCACCGATGTGGTCGGAACGACCGTTTCCGTCTTCGGGTTCAGGTTCGACAGCGTGACAGCACCGCTGAGGCTGCCGGTGAACAGCACAGCCCAGAACAGCAGAAACGCGATCAGCAGGTTGACGCCGGGCCCGGCCAGGATCACGACGATCCGCTTCCAGGGCGGTTGCGTGTAGTAGGCGCGAGCCGCCACCTCCGGCGGCAACGTCTTGATCTCGTCGGGATTCATCCCGGTGATCTTCACGTAGCCCCCAGCGGGAATTGCACCGATCATGTATTCGGTCTCGCCACGCTTGATCCCGGCGATCTTCGGAGGGAAGAACAGCGAGAAGCGCTCCACGCGCATCCCAACAGCCTTGGCCACGGCGAAGTGGCCGAGCTCGTGCAGCACGATCAGGGCCATGATCCCGAGGATTGTCCATACCCAGCTCATGCCGTCAGTTTGGCAGGCGCCTCAGCATCTCTCGCCGCAACGCCGGCGTGAAGCTCAGATGGCGTGCAGTTCGACGCTTACGTCGAGGCGACGCAGATCCTCCGGATCGCCGGTCACGACAGGCTGGTCGAAGCGACGGGCACACATAACGACGCTCGCGTCAACCACATCGTTCGTGCCTCGCAACCCAAGGAGAATGCCCACCGCTCGCGCCGTATCCTCGTCTAGAGCCACCACCCGCGCCTGTGTCTCCCTCAGCAACCTGACCAACCGCACCTGCTTGGAGCCGTCCCGGAATGCCTGCGCAACGACACCCGCGGGAATGTGAACTATCGCCTCGGGATGAGCGAGGATTCGCGCAAGCAGAGCTTTCATCCGCTCGTCTTTGCGCTCCAGAGCAATCAAAGCACCTGTATCGAGCGTGAACCCCCGCACCTCAGTCCGCAATTTCGGTCAAGCCGAGAACCTTGTCTGCCCACTCATACGCCTCCGCGCTAGGCGGGCCGTCCTCGGCGACCATGTCCGCTACGAGATTCGCAAGGGTGTCGTTATCCCCATCGGCCGGCGCCGCCGTCACAGCTGCCAGCGCAGCCGAAATGTAGCCCGAAACACTCGCGGCATCGCCACGTGCGACGGCTTCGCGTACTTGCTCAGCTTGCTCGTTGGGTAGGGAAATTGTCATCTTCGAGACTTTGGTCATACCGTGATCATACCGTGCCTTTCGGCGGAATGATCGCGGCACGATCTCCACCAGGGGCGTGCGAACGGCTGATTGAGACAGCGGGTGCATACCTTCTCATCCGACAAACCAGCCCAGACGGGACACCTCCATGATCTGGGAGCGTACAAACGGCGATGTCCCCCGCGCGCGCGGGGGACATCGGCCTTTTTGAACATCACAGCCAGCACAGCCCTTCACACAGCCAGCACAGCCCCCTCAGCGACGCGCCTTGCCTCGCGGTCGGCCTCGTACAGCGACTCGAAGGCCCTGATCGGCGCTCCGGGCAGCACGTCGAGCGTGCGTTCGATCACCTCGGCGATGCCGAGGAACGGCAAGCGTCCGGCAAGGAAGGCGTGTACCGCGGTCTCGTTGGCCGCGTTCAAAACGCAAGGCGCGGTACCGCCGGCCTGCGCCGCTTCGCGGGCGATGCGCAGGCACGGGAACGCATCCAGATCCACCGGCTCGAACGTCAGCGAGCCGACCCGCACGAGGTCAAGTGCGGCAATCGGCAGCTCGACGCTGACCGCGCCGTGCAGGGCGTAGGAGATCGCGATGCGCATGTCCTTCGGCCCGACATGGGCAAGCATCGCCCCGTCCGCGAGCTGCACGAGACCGTGGATCAGCGATTGGGGATGCACGACGACGTCGATGCGCTCGTAGGGGGTGCCGAACAGGTGGTGGGCCTCCATCAGCTCCAGCCCCTTGTTCATCAGCGTGGCGGAGTCGATCGTGATCTTGCCGCCCATCGCCCATGTGGGATGAGCGAGCGCCTGCTCGACGCTCACCTCGGTCAGCTGCTCGTGCGAGCAGCCACGAAAAGGCCCACCACTTGCGGTGATCGTCAGGCGCTCCACACTCCCCACCGGCAGCCCGGAAAGCAACTGGTGAAGCGCGGTGTGCTCGGAGTCCACGGGCACGATCTGCGCGCCGGTCGCTTCGGCAAGCGCCACCACCAGCTCGCCTCCAACCACGAGCGACTCCTTGTTGGCAAGCGCGAGATCGATGCCCTCGCCAAGAGTGGCCACGGTCGGGCCCAGGCCGGCGGAGCCAACGAGCGCGTTGAGCACCAGGTCGGCATCCGACTCCACGATGAGGCGCACCAGCCCCTCCGCGCCGCTCAGAACCTCCCCCTCCGGCCAGGCATCTGCCGCAAGTCGCGCCGCATGCTCATCGACGAGCGCGATGCGCCGCACGCCGCACGTGCGCGCCTGCTCCACGAGCGTCTCCCAAGAGCGCTCGGCCGAGAGACCGATCAGCTCGAACTCGTCGCTGCGCTCGAGCACGTCGAGTGCCTGGGTGCCGATCGAGCCGGTTGAGCCGAGGATGAGCAGTCGCTTAGACATACGCCAACCAGATGTAATAGCCAACGACTGCCGTGAACAACACCGCGTCCAGCCTGTCAAGCACGCCACCGTGTGCGCCCAACAAGCTGCCGGTGTCCTTGGCGCCGGCCTGGCGCTTGACGAACGACTCGAACAGGTCTCCGATCGGCGCGAACACTGCCACACCCAGCCCCAGCACCAGCGCGTGCGCGCCTGGCAGCCATTCCTGGTAGCGCCCGGCGAACCACACCGCGAGCACTGCACAGGCCATCCCGATGACGAGCCCCTCGACGGTCTTGTTCGGCGAGATGCCGGGCGCGAGCGGACGCCGTCCGAAGAGGCGCCCGCCGAGATAGGCGCCCGTATCCCCCAGGAACGTACCGACCAGCACGTCGATCACGATGCCGTTGCCATGGGGAAGCCCACGCAGCAGCACGGCGTGGGCGAGCCCAAAGCCGATCCAGTAGATGCCCAGCAGCGTGATCGCCATTCCTCCTACGCTCGGACGGCGCTGAGCGAGCGTCATCGCAAACAGGACCGGCAGCACGACAGACGCGGCAAGCAGCACCTGGGTCGGATGGGTCGGACTTCCGTACGCTGCGGCCGCGACCAGTCCCGCGAGTGCGAGAAAGCCGGCCAGGCGTACCGGGTTGGTGCGCTCGTACATGCCGTACAGCTCGTGCATGCAGACGCAGCCGATCACGAACATGCCGGCTGCGAAGATCGCACCACCCTCGATCACGAGAAACAGCGCGAGCGCGATCAGAGGTAGCGCGAAGAGGATGCGCGAGCCGATATCCGAGCCACCCGCCCGCCGCGCGGGCCCGGTAGAGCCCGTCTCGGCGCCGGAGGCGGCTCGCGCGGCCGTGCGAGGAGGCGACATGGCGCTAGCGCCCGCCAAAGCGGCGGCGGCGCTCTGAGAACTCGGCCAGCGACTGCTCCAGTGCCTCGCGCGAGAAGTCGGGCCACAGCTCGTCGCGGAAGATGAGCTCGGAGTAGGCCGACTGCCACAGCAGGTAGTTGGACAGGCGCCGCTCTCCGCTGGTGCGGATGATGATGTCCGGGTCGTGCATCTCGGGTGCGTAGAGATGCTTGCGAAACTCCTCCTCGCCGCCTCCTTGGAACGCGCGCGCGGCGTCGAGGATCTCGGCGCGGCCGCCGTAGTTGAACGCGACGAACAGCGTGATCCGTGTATTGGCCTCGGTGAGCGCTTCTGCTGCGCTCATGTGCCGTTGCAACTCGAGGCCGATCCCCTCGCGCCGGCCGATGAAGCGCATCCGTACGCCTTCCTTGTCCAGCTCTGGGGTTTCGCTGGAGATACGCCTGGCGAACATCTCCATCAAGCCCTGGACCTCCTCCGGTGGGCGCGACCAGTTCTCGGTCGAGAACGAGTACACGGTCAGCTCCTTGACGCCGAACTCCGCGGCATCGCGCAAGCGTGCCTTGACGTTGTCGGCGCCGGCGTTGTGACCCTCGTTGACAGGTAGCCCGTGGGCGCGCGCCCAGCGGCCGTTGCCATCGGTGATGATCGCGATGTAGCGGGCAGCCGAGCTCTCGCCCGATGCACTCGCCTGACTCTCATCCATCACGATTCTGACCCTCTGCCCTGCAGGTGCTTGATGGGGCGATTCGCCACCATCACACCTCGAGGATCTCTTCCTCCTTGGCCTTCAGCACACCGTCGAGATCGGCGATGCGCCCGTCGGTGAGCTTTTGCAACTCGCCCTCGGCGCGGTGCTCGTCGTCCGAGCCGATCTCGCCCTCGGACTTCAGGTCGCGCAGGTGCTGCATCGTGTCGCGGCGCACGTTGCGGATCGCGATGCGCCCATCCTCGGCGAGATTGCGCACCACCTTCACGAGCTCCTTACGGCGCTCTTCGGTCAGCTCCGGCACGACGAGGCGGATCAGATTGCCGTCGTTGGACGGGTTCAGCCCCACGTCGGACTCGTTGATGGCCTTCTCGATGTTCTTGATCGAGGACTTGTCATACGGCTGGACGGTGATCAGGCGTGCCTCGGGAGCCGAGACTGTGGACAGCTGATTCAGCGGAGTCTGCGCCCCGTAATAGTCGACCACGACCCGCTCGAGCAGCGCCGGGCTCGCACGGCCAGTTCTCACCGAGGAGAACTCGTGCTGGGTCGACTCCAGCGACTTCGTCATCCGCTCGCGCGCATCGTCGAGCAGCGCGTCGATCCTCTCAGCGGCCATCGTGGCTCCTCTCGTAGAAGGTCATGCGCTCACCAGCGTCCCCACGCGCGCACCCGAGATTATCCGCGCGATGTTGGTCTCGTCGTCCATGTTGAACACGTTGAGTGGCATCCCGTTCTCCATGCACAATGCCAGCGCCGTCGAATCCATCACACGCAAGCGCCGCTCGATCGCTTCCATGTGTGTGATCCGCGGGATGAACTGGGCGCTCGCGTCGAGCGCCGGATCGGCGCTGTAGACGCCTTCGACGCCGTTCTTGGCCATCAAGATGATCTCGGCGTGGATCTCGGCTGCGCGCAAAGCGGCGGCGGTGTCGGTAGTGAAGAACGGGTTGCCGGTGCCGGCCGCGAAGATCACGACACGCCCCTTCTCGAGGTGGCGCATCGCGCGCCGACGAATATAGGGCTCGGCGACCTCCGAGATGCCGAGCGCCGATTGCACACGCGTGTCGGTGCCCGTCTTCTCGAGCGCGTCCTGCAGTGGCAGCGCGTTCAGCACGGTGGCGAGCATCCCCATGTAGTCGGCGGTGGAGCGGTCCATGCCGTCGGCCGCCCCCTTCATGCCGCGGTAGATGTTGCCAGCCCCGACGACGATCGCGACCTCGACGCCTTGGTCGCGCACGGAGGAGACCTGACGCGCGACCGCAGCCACCCGCTCGGGATCGGTGCCGTAGTCGAGCGTACCCATCAGCGCCTCGCCGGAGAGCTTGAGCAGGATACGTTTGAAAGCTGGGGCGCTCATCGACGCCAGAGCCTATCCACTACTCGTAGCCAGTAGGTCGTGGACCGAGCAGTCCAAGGTCGCAGCCTGCGTAGCGTCCGAAGAAAGGTCTTTCAAAATGACCTGCACGCTCGATACCCCCTTGTTTGAACACGAGCGCTTTATTTAGGTACCTAACCTTTAGATACGCGTTCGCAAAAGGGGGTGTTGGGAAGACCATTCAAAGGTGAGCCACACACATCCGCGTTCACAAACCATGAAGATCCAGCCACACAGTCCCATCTGAATGCGCTCTAAGTACGCGAGCGAACGAGGACGGCGTAATGCGCGGCGTCCCGGCTACTGGCCTATCGCAAAGCGCACAAAGCGGCGGATGACCACGTTCTCGCCAGTCTTGACCGTCAACTCGTCGCGCAACTGCTGCACCGTCTTGCCGTCGAACTTGGGATTGTGCATCTCCTGCTCGAGCAGCACGATCGTGCCGTACCAGGAATCGAGCTTGCCGGCGACGATCTTCTCGCGGATGTTCTCCGGCTTCTCGGCGGCCTCCTGCTCATAGATGCGAGCCTCGGCGTCGCGCGCCTCGGCCGGTACGTCCTCGCGGGAGACGTACTTGACGGTCGGCGTCGCGGCGACCTGCATGGCGATGTCGCGAGCGAAAGCAACGAAATCGTCGTTGTTGGCGACGAAGTCGGTGTTGCAATCGACCTCGATCATCACGCCGACCTTGGCGCCGGCATGGATGTAGGCCTGGACGGTGCCCTCGGTGGCGGTGCGCTCGCCCAGGTCCTGGATCTTCTTGCCCTGCTTGAGGCGCAAGATCTCGATCGCCTTGTCGATGTCGTTCTCAGCCTCGGTGAGCGCCTTCTTGCAGTCCATCATGCCCGCGCCGGTGCGCTCGCGCAGGGCCTTCACGTCCTTGGCAGATATCTCGGTCGTGCTCACGATGCGCTGGTCTCCTCTGCGGGGTTCTCTGCCGGTGCGTCCGCGGGTGCTGCAGTCTCTGCGGGTGCAACTGTCTCTGCGGGTGCGCTCTCCGCCGGTGTGGGAGCTGCCGCCGCGTCATCGGTCGCCGCGCCATTCTCGCTGTTGGGCTGAGCAGGTGCCGGCACCGACTGGGCAGAAGCGGCCTTCGCTGCTGCCGGCTCGGCGGCTTGTGCCTGAACCGCAGGAGCTGCCGCGGCAGCAGGCTCAGCGGCTTGGGCCGGAGCAGGAGTCGCGGCAGCAGGCTCAGCAGCCTGGGCCGGAGCAGGAGTCGCGGCAGCCTGTACGGCGGCCGGCTTCGCAGCCGGCTTGGCCGCGGCCGCTTGCGCAGGTGCGGCTTGCGCCGGGGCTGGGGTTGCAGCCGCTGGGGCAGCTGGCGTCGCGGCTGGCTCCGCAGCGGGCTTGGCCGCAGCGGCTTGTGCGGCCGCGGCGGCAGCCTGCTTCTCGGCCGCCTCCTTGGCTGCCTGCTCCTCAGCCTCTCGCTTGGCCAGCTCGGCCTCGCGCTTTGCCTGTTCCTCTGCCTCGCGACGGGCGCGCTCCTCGGCCTCGCGCTTGGCCTGCTCGGCACGTTCGGCGCGAGCCTTCTCCTCCTCGGCACGGAACACCGCGTGGCCCTGGGCGACGACATCGCCAATCGCTTTGGCGATCAGCGCGCACGAACGTATGGCATCGTCGTTCCCGGGGATGACGTAGTCGATGCCGTCTGGATCGCAATTGGTGTCGACCAGCCCGATGATCGGAATGCGCAAGCGCTGGGCTTCGCGCACGGCGATGGCCTCGACGTTCAGGTCGATCACGAACAGCGCGTTGGGTGTGCGCTGCATGTTCTTGACGCCGCCGAGATTGGCGCGCAGCTTCGCGAGGTCGGCCTGGGCGGCCATACGCTCACGGGTGGGCAGCAGCGCGAGTTGGCCCTCGGTCTCATAGCGTTCGAGGTCGTGCAGGCGGCGGATGCGCTGGTTGATGGTTTGGAAGTTGGTGAGCAGCCCACCGAGCCAACGGTTGTTGACGTAGGGCATGTCGGCGGCCTCGGCAACCTCCTTGATGGCGTCACGGGCCTGCTTCTTGGTGCCGACGAACAGCACGGTGCCACCGCGATGGGCGATCTGAGCGGCGACTTCTTGAGCCTGCTGCAAAAGCGTTGCCGTCTTCAGCAGGTCGATGATGTAGATGCCGTTGCGCTCGCCATGGATGAAGCGGCGCATCTTGGGGTTCCAGCGGCGTGTCTGATGGCCGAAGTGAACTCCAGCCTCCAGCAGGTCCGCGATTCCAACTTGACTCACGGGTGCTCCCTTATTTTTGATCTTGCTTTGAATCCGGGCGGTGCGTCGCGGACCCGAGCACGTTTGGGTGCGTGGTTCGGGCAGGGCCGCGTTGCGCATTCGCACGGCATTGAGATTGGGTACGACGGCTCAGTCTACCGCCCGCAGCCGGTTCAGCGCCCTGCGAGCGAGCTCGATGCCAGTCGGCCGGCACTCGCCTACGCGAACTGACCAACGCTCCTGGGAACTACAGCTAGCCGCTCGGACCGGCCTCGGCCCGCACGAGCGCTTCGTGCAGATCCTCGGGCAGTGGCGAGTCGACCTCGATCGGCTCTCCTGTGATCGGGTGGGGAAAGGCAAGGCGCGTTGCGTGCAGGAACTGGCGCGTCAAGCCGAGCATGCCGGCCGTGCCGTATTCGGGATCGCCGCATACGGGATGCCCGATCGCCTGCAGGTGAACGCGGATCTGATGGGTGCGTCCCGTGTCCAGACGCAAGCGCAACAGCGACACACCGGGCAGCGAGCGCTCGAGCGTGAAATGGGTACGTGCTTCGCGACTTGCCGTGCCGCCGACCGCCATGCGCGTGCGAATCCGCGGGTGGCGGCCGATCGGCGCCTCGATCGTTCCGGTGCGCGCGGGCGGCAAGCCCTCGACCAGCGCCAGGTATTCGCGCTCGATCAGGCGTTTACGCAGGGCCTCCTGCAACAGCCGGTGGGCCTCCTCGCTACGGGCCACCACCAGCAGCCCTGAGGTGTCGCGATCCAGACGATGCACGATTCCCGGCCGATCCGGATCGCCCCCTGCCACACCGCCGACCGTGTCGGTGAGAAGTTGCGAGAGCGTGCCCTCGCGGTGCCCTCGGGCCGGGTGCACGACAAGGCCGGCGGGCTTGTCGACGACCAGTAGGTGCTCGTCTTCCCAGGCGATCTCGAGTTGCGGCGTCATTCCCGCTTCTCGACGACGATCAGCAGCAACAGCACGCCGAGCGTAATGCTGGCGTCGGCGAGGTTGAACGGCGGCCAGCCCAATGGGAACTTGATGAAGTCGGTCACCGAGCCTCCCCGCAGCCGGTCGATGATGTTGCCGAGCGCCCCGCCGAGCAGCATCCCCGTTGGAAGCCAGATCAGGGGCTTGTCGTAGTGGCGGGCGAAATAGACCAGCAGCACCAACAGCGCGACGCCGACGAGCACGCTCACGATGACATGACGACCCGGCAGGAAGCCGAAGGCCACACCCTGGTTGCGGGTGTCGACGAGCTGTATGCCGGGCAGCACGCTCCGCGTTTCGCCCGGGACCATCGATTTGCGCACGGCGGCCTTGGAGAGCTGGTCGAGTGCCACGACGAACGCCATCACCAGGACGGTCCACAACCACGCCAGGGCAGCCTGACGAGCATGCCCGGAGGGGCGCGTCTGGGAGAGCACAGAAAGACGGGCCGGGCGTTTGGCCACTTGGGTCAACCGTGGATCAGGCTGACGAGCAGGTTGCCCACCAGCGACAGCACGATGATCGCCACGATCGGACTGAAGTCGAACGCCCCGACCATCGGAATGATGCGCCTGAAGATGCGCAGGTAAGGGTCGCACACGTCGCGCAGGAAGCTGAGCACGGCGTCGCTTGCGCGGGAATAGGGCGGGCGCACGCCGAAAGCGAACAAAAGCTGAGTCACGATGTAGAGGATGATCAGCAGCGTGTAGACGTAGATCAGCGTCGAGAGGTAGCCGGCGATTTCGGTGCGCACGCTGGCGAGCAGCACGATCACTTCTGCTGCTCCCCGAGCACCGCATCGAGTGCGTCGTCGAATGCCGCTCGCAGACCGCCACGCTCCAGTGCAGCCAATCCGCGTGCGGTGACACCTCCGGGCGAGGTGACCTCGCGACGTACCGCCAGCGTGTCGTAGTCGCGCCGGCGCAACAGCTCGGCCGTGCCGGCCAGTGTCGCGGTGACGAGCACCGAGGCTTGACCTGGTGGAATGCCGCGACGCGTGCCTGCGTCGACCTGTGCCTCGGCCACCAGCGCCACGTAGGCGGGGGCGCAGGACATCAGGCCCATCGCGACATCCACGAGCGAGTCGTCCAGCACGACGAGCGTGCCCAGTTCGGCGAACAACTCGCGCACTTCGGTGTCGATTGGCGTGTCGGCGAGCCCAGGGTCGCGCTTGGGATCGCCAGCCTGCACGATCGCGCCGCCGCGGACCTCCGCCGGGAGCGAGGGCAGGAAGCGATACACGGGGACCTCGGGATAGGCGTTCCTCAGCTTCTCAAGCGGCGTCGCTGCCAGGATCGACGCGACCGCCTTGGCAGCAGGCGCGACCTCCGCGGCGATCTTGCCCAGCTGTGCCGGCTTGTGGCAGAGCACGACCAGATCGGCGCGCGCAGCCACCTCGGCGTTCGAACCGAGCGCCTCTCCCCCCGTCTCTTGCGCCAGCGCCTGTGCACGCTCGGCCACAGGGTCGAAGCACAGCACCGGCCGACCCCATCCACGCGCCATCGCGCGCGCCATGTTTCCGCAACCGATTAGACCGATATTCATGGGCAATCAGGCTACAGGCCCAAGCGGCCGGTCAGCTTTGGTTGAAAAAGCCCTTTTCGATCAACCGTGCCCGCTCCTCCGCCGAGATCTCGACGTTGCGCGGGGTGAGCATGAAGACCTTGTCGGCGATCCGCTGCATGCCGCCGTCAAGCGCATACGTGAGGCCGCTGGCGAAGTCGATCAGGCGCTTTGACAGGTCGGTGTCGGCGCCCTGCAGATTTAGGATGACCGGGATCGAGTCCTTGAACTTGTCGGCGATCTGCTGGGCGTCGTTGAAGGACTTTGGGATGACCAGATGGACACGGACGTCGCCGTTGCCGCGTCCAACCGGTCGCAAGGTTGTCGTCGGGCGTCCGCGCGGTTCGTCCTCGGCAAAGATCTCGTCGAACTCGTCCCGACGACGGCGCGGTGAGAGACGGCGCACGTTTGGGCGCTCGCGATAGCGGTCGGCTATCTCCTCCTCGTGCGGGGGCTCCTCGTAGTCGTCGTGATACTCCTCGGCCAAGCCGAAGTACACGAGAGCACGGTGCCATGAGTCGCGAAATGCCATTGCTAGAGGGCGTTTTCGTGGAGAACGGGCTTTTCCCTGCTAGTGCCGATGATTCCAATCTTGGCAGGCCAAATGCCTAGAGCCCGTTTCCTCGAACCCTAAGCGTACAACCGCGTGCCGATTCGCACGATTGTGGCGCCCTCTTCGACGGCCACCCTGAAGTCTTGGGTGGTGCCCATCGACAGCTCGGCCAAGCCTCGTTCCTGCGCCAACTCGCGCATAGCTCGAAACCAGGGCCTGCTCAGCTCGGGGTCATCGGCCAGCGGCGGCATCGTCATCAGGCCCGCGACCGGGAAAGGCGAGCGTGCGATGAAGGCGTCGAGCTGCTTGGGAACGATGCCCGCCTTTGCCGGGTCGCCGGCGAGATTGACCTCGACCAATACCCGAAGTCCGGGGCGCGCCCGGTCGCTGTGACGCTCGAGCTCGCGCAAAGCGGAATCG
This sequence comes from Solirubrobacteraceae bacterium, assembly GCA_035485715.1. Classification (GTDB taxonomy): domain Bacteria; phylum Actinomycetota; class Thermoleophilia; order Solirubrobacterales; family Solirubrobacteraceae; genus Palsa-744. The sequence goes on from DATHNT010000002.1 coordinate 132,236, forward strand.
CTTGCCAGGGAATGGATCAGGCGCACGTGCGGGATGATCGTGCGCACGTGTTTGCTTTGCAACGCGCCGATGAAGTCCCATGCGAACAGGCCGCCGTGGGCGGCGGCCTTCTGCTGTAGATCCTGGGCTCGATTCTCGCCGACCAGCCCGATACCCGCCTCGGCGAGCACCGGCAGCTCCTCGATCGGCATGTACTTGCAGGCCGCAAGTACCTCGACCTCGCGCGGGTCGCGCCCGGCGCGTGCCGCCGCTGCCGCGACCTCCTCGCGCACGGCGGCAAGATTGGCGCGCACGCGCTCTGCCTGCAGTCCGTGGATCAGCGGCGCCATCGAGCTTCACACCGACAGTCGGGGAAGATCCCTGGTGTCTGCGGGCGATCCTCGAGCGAGACGAGCGCTGGGAAAGGCCGGCAGTTCACTGGGCGATCCATGCCAGCCCAGCTTGGCGACCGGCCCGAAGCCCTTCGCGGCGATGAGAGAAGAAGCGCTCGTCGCAGATCGTGCACGCTTCGAAGTCGAACACCTGTCCCACACCGGCCTCGAGCAGCTTTTCGTGGGCGATCGCGCGCAGGTCGATCGTGCCGCCATCGCGGTGGGCGCCGGCGAAAGCTGAGTGGACCTCTCCGCCGACCTCATAGCAGCAGGCGCCGGCACAGGGGCCGACCACCGCCACCACATCGCCCCGCCCGCCAACCTCGCGCAAGGCGCGAACCCCCTCCTCGAGCACGCCACCGGCGAGCCCGCGCCAGCCGGCGTGGAGTGCTGCCACGGCTCCCTGCGCGCCTAGCACTACCGGGACACAGTCGGCGGTGAGCACCATCGCCGCCAAGCCTGGGGCCGCGATGGCATGGCCGTCGGCCTCGAACGCGGGCTGGCTGGCGGAGTCCTCGCGCTCGAAGGCGTCGACCTGCTGGCCCGCCACGGGCGCTTGGACCTCGACGTGCGGGTGAGCTGGCCGCTCACCACTGTCAAGGCCCGCGCGGGCGCCATCGGCGAGCACCCGTCCCACCACCGTCCCATGTACCTGATAGCCACGCACCAGCCGCCGCACGCCAAGCGTCTTGCGCAGGCGCTCACGAGCCTCGAGCCCGTGCTCCGCACCCTCTCCACCGACACTGGACATGTTGCCCTGAGCGCGTCCCGTGAATGTGGCAAGACCGCCTCCTGGCAATTCGAAAAGCTCAGTCGCAAGCTCGCCCGATTGTGCGGCGCTCATCGGTAACGGTCCTGATGGATATTTGTCATCACAGGCGGAGTCTCCAGCTCATGTGTACGTGACGGTGGCTCATATCCTCGCCTCCAGCGCGGCGCGCAGCTCGCTCTCGCGGCCTGCCTCGATCCGCTCTTCCAGCAGCAGCCGGTAGGACTCCTCCAGGCGCGCGCCCACCTCCGGGCCCTCCGGTACGCCGGCCGCCAGCAGATCGTCGCCGGTGAGCTCCAGCGCAACGTGGCGCCGCCGGTTGAGCCACTCATCGATGACCTGGACACCGTAGGAGCCGGGACCGTCGCGCAGCTCGCAGGCCGCCGCGGCGAGCGCGAGCGACTCCACGGGCGTGCCGAGCATCAGCTCGAGCACTTCGGAGAGCATCTCCACGCCGTCGACGTGGTCGCTTGCGAACACTGCGCTGACGGCCATGCCGAACACGCGATCGCCCTCGCCCGCCGGGAGCTCGAGGTCGTAGAGGAAGCCGCGCATCGCCGGCTCGGTCTCCTCGCGGTCGAGCTCGTGGCACAGGCCCAACAGGAGCGACGCGGCGAGCAGCATGCGTGGCGAGCCGTCCTCGGGCAGGATCTCCAACGCTGCGCGCGCCAAAGTCTCGTCGAAGCTCACCCCCGGCTGCCATGCGCGCAGGACACCAAGGCGCTCCAGCTCGACCAGTGGCTCGAGCGGTTCGTTTTCGGCCAAGGCCAAGCGCAGCTCCGCGCCGAGGCGCTGTCCGGAGAGCGTCCGCAAGGCGCCGGCGGCAAGCGCCGCAGCCAGTAGATCGGCGGTGTGCGGCTCGATCTCGAAGCCCAGACGAGCCGCGTAGCGCACGAGTCTCAGGACCCGTGTCGGGTCGTCGCTGAAGCTCGCGTCGTGCAGGACCCGCAGGCGCCGCGCGGTGAGGTCCTCGAGCGCGCCCTCCACCGAGCGCAGCTGTCCCGCCTGCTCGCCGGCGAGCGCCACTGCGATCGCGTTGACGGTGAAGTCGCGGCGTTCGAGGTCCTGCAGCGCGCTGCCCGGAGCGACCTCCGGTAGAGCGCCGGGAGCCGCATAGGTCTCGCTACGACGCATCGCGATGTCGATCTCGCCCTCCGACCAGCGCATGACCGCGGTGTGAAAGCGCTCGTGGTGCATCAGCTCCACCAACCCGCCGGGGTCCCGACGGTCGCCGTCCTTACTTGCCTCGTCCCCGTCCACGGGAGCTTCCATTTCGCCGATGCCCCGCGCGCGCGCGCGAGGCATCGTGTTTGCGGCGGCACTTGCGACACCACCCACGCGGCTTGCCAACTCCTCCGCGAACGCGCGTACGTCGCCCTCCACGACCACGTCCAGCTCGCGCGGCAGACCGCCAAGCAGGATGTCTCGCACGGCGCCGCCGACCAGCTCGACCTCACCGTCGTACTCACGTGCGGCGGCCAGCAGCTCATCCCCGCCCGGCAGCTCACGCAGGCGCTCCAGGACACTTCTACCGCTCACGTCCTCGCCGATGCTCGTCATCTCCACTCCGATTATTGACTGCTCCCGGGTGCTCTGCCGGCGACGCCGATCAGTCGATACGCACCGGGATCCCTGCCGCCGCCAGATAGTCCTTGGCCTGCGCCACGGTGTGTCGGTTGTAGTGGAAGATCGAGGCGCACAGCACGGCGTCGGCCCCGGCCTGCAGCGCCTCGACCAGGTGTTGCAGCTCTCCCGCTCCCCCGGAGGCGATCACCGGCACGTCGACCGCCGAGCTGACGGCGCTCGTCAAAGGCAGGTCGTAGCCGTCGCTCGTGCCGTCGCGATCCATGCTCGTGAGCAGGATCTCTCCCGCTCCGCGGCTTGCCCCCTCGTGTGCCCACTGCACCGCGTCGCGGCCTGTGGAGGTGCGCCCGCCGGCCATATACGCTTGCCAGCTCGTCGGCGCCCCGCTCTCATCAGCGTCTCCGCCCGAGCTGTCTGCCTTGGCGTCGATCGCGAGTACGACGCACTGGGCCCCGAAGACCGCGGCGAGCTCGTCGATCAACTCTGGGCGCGCAAGCGCTGCCGAGTTGACCGAGACCTTGTCGGCGCCGGCGTCGAGCACCGCCTGGGCGTCTCCCACCGAGCGGATGCCGCCGCCGATGGTGAACGGTACGAACACATCGTCGGCGGTGTTGCGCGCGAGTTTGACGATCGTGTCTCTGCGCTCGTGGGTAGCCGTGATGTCGAGGAACACGAGCTCGTCCGCGCCCTCTCGGTCGTAGTGGGCGGCAAGCTCGACCGGGTCGCCGGCGTCGCGGATGTCGAGGAATTCCACGCCCTTGACGACGCGGCCGCGGTCCACGTCCAGGCAGGGAATGACGCGCTTGTAGTGCACCCGCCTAGCGTAGATGGTCTGAGGTTGTGCTACTCACCCAGTGCGACTTGGGCCTGGGGAATCGTGAAGCGTCGCTCGTACAGCGCCTTGCCGACGATCACACCGCTGAGCGTGGGCGCGTCCAGGCTTGCCAGACCTTCGAGGTCCGCGAGCGAGCCGATGCCGCCGGAATAGATGAAGCTGCCAGGGACGGCCTCGGCGACGCGCCCGACTTCCTCCAGGTCGGGGCCCTGTAGCATCCCGTCGCGGTCGACGTTGGTGTAGACAAGCTCGCGCGCGCCGCGCGCGGCCAGCCCGCCGATGATCTCGCGTGGGCCGCCGTCGATCGTCTCGGTCCATCCGGCCGTTGCCACCCGGCCTGCGCGCACGTCGACCGATACGAGCACCTTCCCCGGCCAGCGTTCGAGCGCTTCCCCCAACAGCGTCTCGTCGGTGAAAGCGGCCGTCCCGAGGATCGCGCGCTCCACGCCGATCGCGAATACGCCCTCGATCGCGCTGAGCGAGCGCAGACCGCCGCCGAACTGGACCGGCACCCCGAGCTCTTTGACGATCCGCCCGACGTGGTCGAGGTTCGCGGGGCTACCGGCCTTCGCTCCGTCGAGGTCGACGACGTGCAGGCGCTTGGCCCCCGCCTGCACCCACTCGCTCGCCGCCGACAATGGGTCCTCGTCATAGACCTTCTTGGCGTCGAAGTCGCCCTTGACCAGGCGCACGGCCTTGCCGCCGAGCATGTCGATCGCCGGATATAGGTTCATGAATTGGTCCCCTGCGCGTGCGAGAGGATCGAGCTTGCGACATGCCATATGAGCCAGCCCCCCGCCCACGCGGGGGGCATCGAGCTTTCAGCGTGCCTCACGAGCCGACCGGCACCGAGGCGCGCGCGCAGATGCGTCCGAAGTTCGCCAGCAGGCGCAAGCCGGCCGCCGAGGACTTCTCCGGGTGAAACTGCACGCCGTAAAAGCTCTCGTGAGCTACGACGCTTGCGAACGGGGCGCCGTAGACGGAGGTTCCAAGGATGTCCTCGGCGGAGCTCGGCACGGGCGCGAACGAGTGCACGTGGTAGAAGGCGCAGCGCTCCGGCAAGCCCTCGGTCAGTGGCGGGCCGGCGACGAGACTGACCTCGTTCCAGCCGATGTGCGGCAGCTTCAGCGAGCCGTGCTGCAGCTCTCGCACCTCGCCGCCGATCACACCCAGGCCGGGTGTGCCGCCCTGCTCGGTCGAGCGCTCGAAGCCGAGCTGCATGCCGAGGCAGATTCCCAGCACGGGGGTGCCTACGGCGAGACGCTCGCGCAAGAGCTCATCCAAGCCGAGCTCGCGCAGCTTGGCCATGCCGCGCGGAAAGGCGCCCACCCCCGGGACCACAAGACCGGCAGCGGCACGCAGCCGCTCATGGTCGTTTGCGACGACCACATTCGCGCCGATGTGCGCAAGTGCCTTCTCGACCGAGCGACGGTTGCCCATGCCGTAGTCGACGACGGCGATGTCGATGGGCTCGTCGAGCAGGCTCATGAGGTCAGCGTACCCTTCGTGCTCGGCACGCCGCTCTCGGTCGGGTCGAGCGCCACGGCTTGGCGCAGGGCGCGCGCGAAGGCCTTGAACGCCACCTCGATCATGTGGTGGGCGTTCGTGCCCGTCTGCACCTCCAGGTGCAGCGTGAGCTTGGCCGAGTTGGCCAGCGCCCTGAAGAACTCTTCTGTCAGCTCGTGGTCGAAACCGCCTGTCGAGCCAGGCGGCAGGTCCGCCTCGAACAGCGTGAACGGGCGACCGGAGATGTCGATTGTGCAACTGGCCCGCGCCTCATCCATGGGCACGACCCCAAATCCATACCTGTAGATGCCCGCGCGGTCGCCGAGCGCGCGATCCAGCGCCTGGCCGAACACGATCGCCGTGTCCTCGGCGGTATGGTGGGCGCCGGTCTGCAGGTCGCCTGTCACGCGCACGTCGAGGTCGAAGCGTCCATGGCGGGCCAGCAGGTCGAGCATGTGATCGAGGAAGCCCACACCGGTCTCGCGCGTGCCCTGGCCGCTGCCGTCGAGCACGAGCGTCAGGCGCACCTCGGTCTCGGCGGTCTTGCGCTCGATTGTCGCTTCTCGGCTCATCCCGGCTCATTCTCCCCTACTCGCGCCAACATCGACTTGGCGTGCAGGGGGAAGCCCTCGGCGTTTGCGATCGGCGCGCCCGCGTGCGCCAGCTTGGCGGCGGCCTCGTCGCCGATCTCGACCACCGACATGCGGCGGCGGAAGTGACGCGGAGAGAGCATGGAGGCGAAGCGAGCGGCGCCACCGGTCGGGAGCACATGGTTGGAGCCCGCCGTGTAGTCGCCGAAGGCGGTGGCCCCGTTGCGCCCAAGGAAGAGGCAGCCTGCCGTGCGCACTCGATGCGCGAGCGCCTGCTCGGCGGCTCCCATCAGCTGCAGGTGCTCGGGGGCGAACTCGTTGGCCAGCTCGACCCCGGCGGCCGGGGTGGCGGTCTCGATCAGCACGCATGCGTCCGGCTGCAACTGCGACCAGGAGACGGCCTCGCGCTCGATCTCGCCGGCCACGGCGTCGAGCGCCGCGCGCGAGCTGGACACGCCCGCCACGAGACTGCCGGCGCCGTGCTCGGCCTGGGCCAGCAGGTCCAGTGCGATCAGTCGCGGATCGGCATCAGCGCCGAACACCGCCATCAGGTCGCTCGGCCCGGCGTAGCCGTCGATGCCGACGATGTGCGAGAGGCGTCGCTTGGCCTCCTGCACGTACTGGTTGCCCGGTCCCACGACCACGTCCACTTGCTCTACGGACTCCGTGCCGAAGGCAAGCGCCGCGATCGCCTGCGCGCCGCCCATGCGGTACACGCGCTCGACGCCACAAAGTCGGCAGGCGGCCAGGATCGATGGATGGGCCTGGCCGTCGGGGCCTGGCGGAGTGCAGACGGCCACGTCGAGCACGCCGGCGGCGCGAGCTGTCACGACACCCATCACGACCGTGCTTGGGTAGGCGGCGCGGCCTCCGGGTGCGTAGACGGCGGCTGCGCCCACCGGCAGCTCGCGCAAGGTGACGGTGTGCCCCTGCGCCAGGTCGACGGCAATGTTGTCGGCGCCGATCGATGCGTCCGCGACACGCGCGACGTTCGCGATCGCGACCTGCAGCCCGGCGACGACGTCGAGGGGCATCTGCTCGAGCGCCCGGTCGAGCTCCTCGCCGGGCACGCGCAACACCAGCGGCTCTGCCCCATTCGTGTCGAACTCGCGCGTGCACTGCAGCACCGCTCTGTCGCCCTCGGCCTGCACCCGCGCGACGATCGCGGCCACCGTCTGCTCAATCCCATCGACGCCGGCGATCATTCGGCGCAGGTTGGCGACCGCGAGCCTCAACCCATCCGGCCGACCGATGTCGGTGAGCGTCACCCGCTCGATCAGCATTCGCCGGCTCCCCTGTCCCTGGCGATTTGGCGGCAACTGTCTTCCTCGGGAGCCTCTTGCGCCCTATCGCAGCAGAAACCGTCAAACGGTCCGCGCGCTGCCCGTTCAAGCGGCACGCAGGCGCTCCAACAGCTTGTCGATCTCCCGCGCCCGCAGCTTGTGTGACACGGGGTTCGCGATCAGGCGCGCCGTGCACTCGACGATCTCCTCGCGCACGATCAGATCGTGTTCGCGCAGCGTTGTGCCCGTGGCGGTGAGGTCGACGATCGCCTCGACCATGCCTGTCAGCGGCGCCAGCTCGACCGAGCCCTTGACCTCGACGATCTCGGCCTGCCTGCCGGTCTCCTCCAGGTGGCGTTCGGCGATGCGAGGATACTTGGTGGCGACGCGCATCACGCCGAGCCGGCGCAGGGCCTCGGCAGCCGGGTCGGGACCAGCCTTGCTGGCCAGCACCATCGTGCAGCGACCATAGCCCAGATCGAGCAGCTCGTACACCTCGCGCCCACCCTCGCCGCGCGCGGCGGCCTGCTCGAGCAGCACATCCTTTCCGGTGATGCCGATGTCGGCAGCTCCGGACTCCACGTAGGTGGGCACGTCCGACGGTCGCATCGTGATCACGCCGATGTCCTCGAACAGCAGCTTGCGGTCGTTGGAGCGCAGCTCGGAGGTGTCGAGGCCGAGGCCGCTCAGCAGATCGACCGTCTCCCCAAACAGCGCACCGCGGGGCACGGCGATCGTGAGCCCGTCAGTGGCACCAGACGAGCTCTTGGCGGCAGCCGATGAGCCTTTGGCGGTACCCGACGGCGTGGCCGCCACAGCCGGGAGACCCTCGGAGCCGCTCGGTGAACCATTCGTGGGACTGCTCACAGCGATACCCCCGTGCCGCGCTCCTCACCCATAAGGGCGATGTGCAGGCGATCGACTCCGAGCGCGAAGCCAACGGCCGGCAACGGGCGTCCGAAGCGGCCGAGCAGCTCGTCATAGCGCCCACCACCGCCGATCGGTGTGCCGAGCGCTGGGTCGTATACCTCGAATACGGCGCCCGTGTAGTAGCCAATGCTGCGCACCAGACCAAGATCGAAGATCACTCGCTCGGCGACGTCCGGCTCGAGTAGCTGGTGCACTTCGCGCATGTTCGCGACCGCGTCCGCGACCACACCCTCGGCGGCCTCGAGCAGCTCCGGTCCGCCGCGGCGCTGGGGCACGCTTAACAGCAGCTCCCGATCAGCCTCGGCCAGGTCCAGCTGCGAGAGCTCCTCATCCAGCCCGACGAAATCGCGGTCGGCAAGCGCTTCCAGTAGCCGCGGCCGTGCCTGCTCGGGCACTCCTACCCCGGCCATCAGCGACGGGAACAGCGAAGCATCGCCAAGGCCGATCCGATAGCCCTCGAGGCCCACTGTGTCAAGCGCCGCGCACAGCACTCCCAGTGCCTCGGCGGTGCCCTGTGGGGCAGATGCGCCGATCAGCTCGATCCCGGCCTGCAGCAGCTCGCGCGGCTGGCCGCGCTGCGGGCGCACGCCGCGATAGCAGTGAGCCAGGTAGCAAAAGCGCAGCGGCGGCTCTTCGGTGGGGTAGCGCGTGGCGACCACGCGCGCGATCGGCACGGTCATGTCCGAGCGCAGCACGAGCGCGGCTCCGGACTCGTCAAAGACGCGATAGGCGGGCTTTGCCTCAGCCATGTCGGCACGCGCGAGCACCGACTCGTACTCGAGCGCAGGCGTATACACCTCGCCGTAGCCGTGGCGCTCGAACACGCCACGCAAGGCGTCGGTAATCGCGCGCACCTCGCGCGTCTCGTCCGGGAGCACGTCCCTGGTGCCGCTGGGTATCGGATGGATCATCGGTCTCGTCGCGGTCAGCTTGGAATTGGCTTGGTCATGTCTCGCCATTCAATCGGACTGCGACGACGAGGTGCACTGCGGGGTGGTTCGTTGCTTTCAAAAACGGCGATGCCCCCCGCGCGCGCGGGGGGCATCGCGCAAAAGAGTAACCGTGCCCTACGCGTGCACTGGCTCTGTGGCGACTCGCTCGATGCGAGCGCCAAGCTCGCGCAAACGCTCGTCGATGCGCTCGTAGCCGCGGTCGATCTGACGGATGTTGCCGATCTCGCTGCGCCCTTCCGCACACAGCGCCGCGAGCAGCACGGCCATGCCGGCGCGAATGTCGGGTGACTCCACGCGCTCGCCGCGTAGGCGGCGCGGTCCGGTGACGATCGCGCGGTGCGGGTCGCACATCACGATGTCCGCGCCCATCAGGATCAGCTTGTCGGTGAAGATCAGGCGGTTCTCGAACATCCACTCGTGCACCAGGATCGAGCCTGAGGCCTGCGTGGCGAGGGCGACCGCGATCGAGGTCAGATCGGCCGGGAACGCGGGCCAAGGGCCGTCCTGCACCTTGCACTTGTAGCCACCGATGTCCGACTGCGCCACAAGCTTCTGTTCGCCCGGGACGATCACGTCGTCGCCGTCGAGCACCGAGCGCAAGCCGAGGCGTTCGAACACCAGTCGGATGATGCGCAGGTCTCCCGGCACCGTGTCCTTGATGCGCAGTTCGCCGCCGGTCACGCCGGCCAACGCCATGAAGCTGCCGATCTCGATGTGGTCGGGCGCCACGCTGTGCTCGCAGCCGTGTAGACGCTTGGCGCCGCCGACCGCGATCAGGTTCGAGCCGATGCCCTGGATGTCGGCGCCCATCTTCACGAGCATGCGCGCCAGGTCCTGCACGTGGGGCTCGCAGGCGGCGTTGCCGATCACGGTGGTACCAGGCGTCAGCGCGGCCGCCATCAGCGCGTTCTCGGTGGCCATCACCGAGGGCTCGTCCATGAACACGTCGGTGGGACGCAGGCCGCGCGGGGCACTCAGGACGATCTCGCGATTGCACTCCGTGTCCGCCCCCATCGCCCTGAACGCGTCCAGGTGAGGGTCGAGGCGCCGACGGCCGATCACATCGCCGCCTGGAGGTGGCATCAGCGCTCGGCCGAAGCGCGCGAGCAGCGGGCCGGCAAGCAGGAACGATGCTCTGATCTGCTCTGCCAGTTCCGGGTCGATCCCGGTGTCGTGCACGTCGGCGGCGCACAGGGCAAGCTCGTTGGCGCCGCGCCACTCGATCGACACGCCGAGGGATTTGAGGATCGCAAGCATCGCGTCCACGTCGCGGATGCGCGGCACGTTGTGCACGACGATCTCATCCTCCGTCAGCAGACAGGCGGCGAGGATGGGCAGGGCACCGTTCTTGTTCCCGGCCGGGATCATCGTGCCGGAGAGCGGGGCGCCGCCTTCGATGACGAACTTCTCCATGAGCTGAATGCGCCGGCGAGGGACCTCGGTCGGTTCCTGGGTTGAGCGCCTGGCAAGCGTAACAGCCATCTCGGTGCCTAGTTCGAGCAGGGCGCCTCAGACCCTCCCTCGATCCGGTGCTTTCCGTCCTACGGACTCTGCCGGCGGCCAACATCCCAAAAGAGGCGATGCCCCCCGCGCGCGCACGGGGCATCGCCTCTTTTCGAACCACAAACCGGCCCGACCCGGGCCCGAAAGCTGCCGCTCCGCGCAATTCTCGTTGCAGACGCGAAGCGCCGCAATCCCCTTGGTTGAGCCATTTCATGAGCCCAGCCTGGGCAAATCTGGCACACAAACACCTGTTCGCACCCTTTCCGTCCGCAGGTGTTCGTACTCTACGAACACATGTTCTGTTCATCACGCAAACCCGGAGTGCCGTTGCGTCTCGTGAGGACGCTGCAGCTAGTCCGCTCTTTCCTGTTGCTCGAGGACGATTACGACGTCGACTGGGAGGTCGACCAGGACGAGCGGATCATCGAGTCTTCCCCGTGCTCCTGGGAGGGCTCCGATGACCAATGCGATGGCCGCGGGGCTGTGCATCCGCATCGGATGGCTCTACGGAGTCGTCTCGGTGCGCGGCGTCCAGGGATCGTTGCGTCCGCAGAGCAGGTCTGTCTATGTCCTGTCGGTGGGCGAGCTCGCGCCGGAGTGTCGCGCGGCTCCTTCTCACCGGAGAGATCTTGCGCGGCTGTGCCGCGCGGGGTGGGGTCTTCAAGGAACCCCTAGCACCGAATGGGCCTGGTCACGAAGGCCATAGAAACGCCACGAGCCGCCCTTTGGGGCGGCTCGTGTGCGTAAAGAAACCGGCGGCGTCCTACTCTCCCAGGCCCTTGCGAGCCAAGTACCATCGGCGCTGAGAGGCTTAACTTCTCTGTTCGGAATGGGAAGAGGTGTTTCCCTCTCGCTAAGGCCACCGGAAAAACGTGAGAGACCACGCGTCTCGGGGTCCTTCAAAACTACACAGCGCCACAGCGGGTACCACTACCCCTCGAAAGGGGCAATCAAAAAATCCGTCAAGCCCTCGGGCCATTAGTACCGGTCTCCTTCAGACGTTACCGTCCTTCCAGATCCGGCCTATCAACCTGGTGGTCTACCAGGGCCCTTACTCCCTCTAGGGGATGGGAGAACTCATCTTGAGGCCGGCTTCCCGCTTAGATGCTTTCAGCGGTTATCCGATCCGCACGTAGCTAACCTGCGATGCCCTTGGCAGGACAACAGATACACCAGAGGTGCGTTCATCCCGGTCCTCTCGTACTAGGGACGAATCCTCTCAACTCTCCAACGCCCACGGCAGATAGGGACCGAACTGTCTCACGACGTTCTGAACCCAGCTCGCGTACCGCTTTAATGGGCGAACAGCCCAACCCTTGGGAGCGACTTCACCCCCAGGATGCGACGAGCCGACATCGAGGTGCCAAACCGGGCCGTCGATGTGGACTCTTGGGCCCGATAAGCCTGTTATCCCCGGAGTACCTTTTATCCGTTGAGCGACGGCACTTCCACTTGCTACCGCCGGATCAC
>DATHNT010000003.1:0-489019 GCA_035485715.1 Solirubrobacteraceae bacterium
GTTGACGTCGATGACCCGGCGAAACTCCTCGGGCGCCTCGCGCGTGGCGGGGACCGCGGTGCCGATGCCGGCGTTGTTGACGAGGATGTCGACTCGGCCGAGTTCCTCGATGGTGCGCGCCACGACCCGCTCGCAGTCCTCGACTCGTGAGACGTCGGCCGCGATGGCCACGCAGCGCCGGCCCCGTTCCGTAACGGCCGTCCGCGTCTGCTCGAGTCGGTCGACGCGCCGCGCGCACACCGCGACGTCGGCGCCGGCGTCGGCCAGTCCCTGCGCAAAGGCGACGCCCAGGCCCGACGAGGCACCCGTGACGATCGCGACCTTGCCGTCCAAGCGGAAGCTGTCCAGCACGCTCATTCAAGCCCTCCCACCGGTATCTGCAGCAAAAACGGAGAGGGCGGGATTCGAACCCGCGATAGAGATTTCTCCCCATACTCGCTTAGCAGGCGAGTGCCTTCAGCCACTCGGCCACCTCTCCCGGGACTGCGGGAGCCCAGTTTAGAGCCTGTCGGCACCTGCCGGCGATCCGCCGAACTAGCGACTCCCGCCGAGCTAGCCGGCCAACGGCGTCTAGTGTTTGTGCCGACGACGCTTGTGCTTTTTGGACTTGGCGGTGCGGACGATCGTGATCGACGTCGTGCTCGTGTTATTGCGCTCGTCGAACGCCTTGGCGGTCAGGGTGTGCTTGCCAGGGCGGAGCAGGCGCGCGCCGTACCAGACCATGTGGCCGCTCAGCGTGGTCATGCCACCGTGGACGAAGAAGCTGCGGATGATGTGGCCTTCGTCGTAGAGCGAGATTTGGTAGACCTTCGAGCTGTCGCTCGCGGTCACCGAGATCGGCAGAGTGTTGTTGTAGCGCACTCCCGTCTTCGGGCTCGTCAGCTTGACCGTAGGACCCTGCTGGCCTCCGCACTGTTCGCTGAGGCGATCGCCGTTGCGGTCGTATTCGGCCAAGGCCGCGTAGGCCGGCTTGGGTTGCAGGCTCGGGTCGAGCAGCCCGTAGCTGCCGCGCGGACTGCCGAACGGTTCGGTGTCCTGCAGACCGAACCAGATGCCGACCTGCACGTAGGGGTCTTGGGCAAGGCAATGGTAGGCCTGCAGCAGGAACGTGGCCTGCTGTTGCGGACTCACGCCGGCCGGCTTCTGACCAGCCCATGCGCCCGAGTTGCAGACTTCGGTGTCGGTGCTCCAGCCGAGCTCGGTCATCCAGATCGGGCTCCCGTCGCCATGAGCGAGCATCACTTCGTGCACTGTCCTGTAGCCCAGGAACGACCAGCGGCTGATGCGCGGGTCGGTCTGGCCGTTGCGCAGGATTTCGTAGGGCGACTCGACGTCGCAGATCGTGTCGGTGTGTACCGACACCGCGTCGAAGAAACCCTTCGCCCCGTCGGCATAGAGCTGCGAGAGGAATTCGTAGTCGTTGCCGGTCAGCCCACCCAGCACTACCGTCGCTTTGGGTTCCGCTGACTTGATCGCGGGGTAGGCAGCCTTCAACAGTGTCGTGTAGGCAGCCGGGTCGGGGCCGCTTGCCCACCACAGCGAGGCGTCCTCCTCGTTCCAGATCTCCCACGCAGCCACGCGGCCGGCGAAACGCTTAGCCAGCGCCCCGGCGAAACGAGCGTAGTCGGCCGGATTGCTCGGCGGCATCGCAGGATTGCTCGAGCCGGTCTCCCACTGGGGCGTGTTGACCACGTCGACGATCACCTTCGTGCCCTTGGGCAGCGCCGCCAAACCCTCTTCCAAGGTGGCGATCTCCGGTTCGTTGAGGTGGCCGCGGTTCGGTTCGAAGATGTTCCAGGCGGCAAACACCCGCACCCAGCCGACACCGAGACCGGCAACCTGGTGGACGCTCTGCATCGAGAGCCCTTCGGGGCCGTTGATGACCACGCCGGTTTCGACGGCCTGCGCAGGAGCACCGGCGAGTGCGAGCATCAGCGCCACGACGGCGCTGGGAATAGCAATCAGGCGGATCAACCTCACACCTCACTAGTCGGCCAGACACCAATCGCCCTCGACAGACAAGCGTCACAATCGATCGTTCGTCGAATGTCCCCTAGCATTTGTACTGCGAACACCCTTGGAGGGGTGGCAGAGCGGTTGAATGCGGCGGTCTTGAAAACCGTTAGGCGGGCGACCCCCGTCTCGGGAGTTCGAATCTCCCCCCCTCCGCTGCTACACGCCCGCACTGCGCTCAACCGCACCCCCGACGAGGCACATGCGAGACTTCTGGTGTGGCGCCCGAGACCCTCACCTACACCGTCGCCGACCGCATCGCCCGCATCGCGCTCAACCGACCCGAGCGCGGCAACGGCATCACGCGCCTGCTCGTCAGCGAGCTGGAGCAGTGCGTGGAGCAAGCCGACCTTGACCCCGACGTACACGTAATCCTGCTTTGCGGCAACGGCAAGGGCTTTTGCGGCGGATATGACCTTGTGGAGAGCGCGGAGGGCCAGGGCCGCCTCGGCGAGGACCCTCTCGCAACTCCCCCCGGTTCGCCGCTGGACCCGAACGTGATAGCGGCAAACCACGATCCTGCGGGTACCTGGGACGCGATGGTCGACTACGCGATGATGAGCCGCAACGTGCGCGCGTTCATGTCGCTGTTTCATTGCGGCAAGCCCGTGGTGTGCAAGGTCCACGGCTTTTGTGTCGCCGGCGGCACCGACATGGCCCTGTGCTCGGATCTACTTCTGATCGCCGCCGACGCGAAGATCGGATACCCGCCGGCGCGCGTCTGGGGCTCGCCGACGACCTCGATGTGGATGCACAGGCTTGGCCCCCAGCGCGCCAAGCGGCTGCTGTTCACAGGCGACTCGCTGTCGGGTACCGAGGCGCTCGACTGGGGACTCGCGATCGAGGCGCCTGCGCCCGGACAACTCGACGAGCGCACCGAGATCCTGCTCGAGCGAATCGCTCGCGTGCCGATCAATCAGCTTCGCATGATGAAGCTGTTGGTCAATCAGTCACTTTACGCCCAGGGTCTGCACACGACACAGGCGCTTGGGACGCTGCTGGACGGCGTCGCCCGCCACACAGCCGAGGGCTACGAATTCCAACGTCAGGCTATGCAAGACGGTTTCCGCGAGGCGGTCCGTGCACGCGATGAGCCGTTCGGCGATCGCGGCTCCTCGACGTTCAAGGGATAGCCCAAACCTCAGGCCCAAAGTGGCCATTCTGGAGTCAAGCGTTCGTACTTCTTGTCTGAATCGCACAACTCGTTTTACGCAAAATAGGGCCCATTCTGCGGTAAGCTCACTGGCCCAGAAGTCAGGTGCAGGGGTTGCACTAATACGTAGGGATGTGAGCAGTGGCCAGCCGTAGGACATTGCGCAGACCGTCAATCGGGCCGTTTGAGAACAAGTCGTATGACACCGCGCCGTTTGGTGAGCACGGTTCGATCTCTTTTGTCGCACCAGGCCTTCCTGTGGGAGATTCTTCTGGATCGCGCTCGCTCGCGGCTCGAGCTTGTCATTCACTTGTTGATTGGTATTCGCGAACCGTTGGCTTCACTCGCGAACCGCCGATCGATTGGACCCGCTGACAATGGATCGCACCGCCCAAGGGGTGCTCGACATCGCCCGCAGCGTGCTCGCCGAGCTCGACCTCGAGGTGGTGCTCAACCGCGTGCTCGACTCCGCCCGCGAGCTGACCGGTGCTCGCTACGCCGCCCTGGGCTTGCTCGGCGACTCGCGTACCGAACTGGAGCGCTTCCTGACGATCGGCATCGATGAACCAGAACGAGAGCGCATCGGGGCGCTACCGCGCGGACGAGGCGTGCTCGGCGAGCTGATCACCCATCCCGAGGCGTTGCGGCTCACTGACATCAGCGAACATCCGCGCTCCTACGGCTTCCCCCACGGCCATCCGCCGATGAGCAGCTTCCTCGGAGTGCCGGTCATGATCGACGGCACCCCCTTCGGCAACCTGTACCTGACGGAGAAGGCCCGTGGCGAGCAGTTCACCGAGACAGACGAAGAGGCTGTCGCGATGCTTTCCGAGCTCGCCGGCTTCGCGATCGACCACGCGCGCCGCTATACCGGCACCAAGGAGCACCGCGATGAGCTGCAGCGGACCGTGGCCGCGCTCAATGCCACCACCCAGATTGCACGAGCCGTCGGCGCGGAGACGGACCTCGAGGTGATCCTCGGGCTCGTTGCCAAGCGCGGGCGCGCGCTCGTGGACGCGCGCATCCTCGTGATCGAGCTCGTGCAACGCGGTCGCCTGCTTGTGTCGGCCGGGGCTGGCGAGCTGCCAGAGGGACTGCTCGGACAGCAGGTGCCGCTTGGCGATTCGGCCGCGAGCGCCGCACTGCGCACGCGCCATGCCCAACGCTTGCAGGAACCGCTGACGCGCGCCCGCTTTGACGAGCATGACCTGGGCACGCTCGGCGTGGAGGCACACGGCGGTCTGCTGGTGCCACTTGTCTTCCAAAACCACGCCTATGGCGTGCTCGTCGCGATCGACCGTCTGCACGACGGCCCCGAGTTCACGACCGACGACGAGCGTCTGCTGGAGGCATTCGCCGCCAGCGCCGCCACCGCCGTGGCCACCGCTCAGTCGGTCGCCTCCGAGCGCCAGCGCCAGCGCTTGGCCGCGGCCGAGGCCGAACGCCAACGCTGGGCGCGCGAGCTGCATGACGACACCCTGCAGAGCTTGAGCGCGCTGCGCGTCGGTCTCTCAACGGCCCGACGCTCGGGCAAACCCGAGGCGCTCGAGCAGGCCGTCAGCAGCGCCATCGACCATCTGGAGGAAGGGATCACCAACCTGCGTGCGCTGATCACCGACCTGCGCCCCGCCTCGCTGGACGAGCTCGGTGCCGCGGCGGCGATCCAGGCGCTCGGCGAACGCTCCGAGCGCCACGGCATCGACGTGGACATGAGCATCGAACTTTCAGAGGACAGGATGCGCCACAGCCCAGAGATCGAGACCGCCCTGTACAGGATCGTGCAGGAGGCGCTCACCAATGCCGCCAAGCACGGCAACGCGAAAAGAGCGATCGTCGAGGTTCACGAGGACGACGCCGACATTCACCTGCGCATACGTGACGACGGCGAAGGCTTCGACGCCTCGGTGCACTCAGACGGCTTCGGCCTGCTGGGGATGCAGGAGCGCGTGCAACTGCTCGACGGGACGTTTGAAATCGACTCGTCGCCCGGTCAGGGAACGACGGTCGAGGCACGCCTACCGATCCGCCGCCAACGCATGGTTGACGCTCAGTCGCAGCCGCTGGCCACGCAGGGATAGCTTCCCGAGCACTCGGCCACAATCGCCGATCGGTCCACTCAGCACGATTGCCGGCCGGCCACAATCCCGGCCGCTCCACTCAGAACCGCGGCAAACCAGTCTGACCCCGAGCGCAGGCCGACCCGCCGAGGACTCAGCCGAAGAACACCTCGGCCGTCTCGAACAAGGCCGGATCGAGCAGCTTCGGCTCGGCCAGCGCCTGCGCCATGCCCACCTCGACTATTTGGGTGCCTTGCAAAGCCACCATCTGTCCGAAGTGACCGGCTGCTGCCGCGTCCATCGAGGCGACGCCAAAGCGCGTGGCGAGCACACGGTCATATGCGGTTGGCGTGCCTCCGCGTTGCACGTGACCGAGAATCGTCGCGCGTGTCTCATAGCCCGTGGCCAACTCGATCTCATGCGCCAGCTCCACGCCGATCCCGCCGAGGCGCGCGTGCCCGAACTCGTCTGTCGGCTGCTCGGCCGCGAGCGTCATGGCGGTCCCTTCGCGGGGAGACGCGCCCTCGGAGACGACGACGATCGAAAACGTGACACCGCGCGCGTGACGGCGGCGCAAGCGCGCGCACACCTCCTCGATGTCAAACGGACGCTCGGGCACGAGGATCGCATCGGCGCCGCCGGCGATACCCGCATAAGTGGCGATCCAGCCGGCGTGGCGACCCATCACCTCGACGACCATCACACGGTTGTGCGACTCCGCGGTCGTGTGCAGCCGGTCGATCGCATCGGTGGCTATCTGCACGGCAGTCTGAAATCCGAAAGTGAAATCGGTGGCGCCGATGTCGTTGTCGATCGTCTTGGGCACGCCCACGAGCTGCAACCCCTCTTCGCTCAGGCGCAGCGCCACGCCAAGCGTGTCCTCCCCGCCGATCGCGATCAGCGCATCCAGACGCTCGCGCTCGAAGGTCTCCTTGATCCGCTCCAGCGCACCCATGCGGCCGTCGAAGGGGTTGGTGCGCGAGGTGCCGAGGACTGTTCCCCCGCGCGGCAGTATGCCCGCAGTGCTCTCGCGTGTGAGCTCGAT
Organism: Solirubrobacteraceae bacterium; assembly: GCA_035485715.1. Lineage (GTDB taxonomy): Bacteria > Actinomycetota > Thermoleophilia > Solirubrobacterales > Solirubrobacteraceae > Palsa-744. Next base: position 6,269 of record DATHNT010000003.1, read on the forward strand.
CGTGTCCTGCTCGAGCACGCCCGCCCAGCCGTGGCGAAAGCCGACGAAACTTGTCTTGCCAAGTCCCATCCCGCGACGCACGACGCCGCGAATCACCGCGTTCAGGCCCGGGCAGTCGCCGCCACCGGTGAGGATGCCTACGCGCAACGCGACATGCGCTTCACCGAGTATGAAGCGGCTTGGGGTCGACCGACACGACGCGAGCTTAGCCGAGGGCGCCGTCAGTGCTTTGCCGCGGTGCCAACGAGGGATTTGCCCGGTCGTCACGGGCCTCGTGACGCTCTAGCGTTTTCTCATGCTTCCGTTTTCTCGGCTCGCGCCGGTCCCGGACCCAGAGCCAGGCGCCAATCTCACAGGGTCGATCAAGATTGTCCTGGCCGACGACCACACGGCGATGCGCCGGAGCTTGCGCCTGCTGCTCGACGGCGAAGCAGACATCGACGTGATCGCCGAAACGGACAGCTTGAGTGCGGTCATCGCCCACGTGCATGCGCGCAGGCCCGATGTGCTCGTGCTCGACTTGGGCATGTCAAGCCGTGGCTCCGGGATCGCTGCGCTCGACAAGCTGAGCCGCGAGCTGCGCAATATGAGGATCGTCGTCCTCACGACAAACGACGACCCAGCTTTCGCGCGGCGCGTGCTCGACAATGGCGCTTCGGGTCTGGTGCTCAAGGAGATGGCCGACTCCGACCTGCCGGCGGCGGTGCGCGAGGCCTCGCGCGGCAAGCGCTACGTAAGTCCCGTGCTTGCGGCCAAACTCAACGGCGGCAAGCAAAACGACAGCGACAGCTTGACTCCCCGCGAGCGCGAGGTGCTGCGTCTGATCGCGCTCGGTCACACGAGCGTGGAGATCGCCGACAAGCTCGGGCTCTCACCCCGCACGATCGAGACGCACCGCGCCCGCATCCATCGCAAGCTGAATCTGGACACACGCGCGCAGCTCGTTCGCTACGCCATGCAACACAAGCTGATGAATCTGTGAGCCAGTCTGCGGACAACGAACCCGCTCATCATTTGAAAGACGTTCTCAATCCTCCGAGATCAGCTTGACCGCGCGCTTGAGACGGGGACCGACCCGCTTGCGCAGTTGCTCGACCGTGTAGACGGAGGAGGGTACGGTCACCTCGATCGCGGCTGGGTGCTCGCTGCGCGGACGCGGGACGAGCGCCGCAATCGAGCGCGAGCCGGCGAACAGCTCTTCGTCGCTGACCACGACTCCCCGTGTGCTGATGCGGTCGAGCTCTGCGGCCAGCTCGTCGCGCTCCTCGATCGTGTTTGGACCGTGTGGTTCGAGCTCGATCGTCACGAGCAGCTCACGTCGCTCGGCATCGGAGATGCTCGCGAGCAAGACCTTGCCGAGCGCCGAGCAGTAGGCGGGAATACCGGCGCCGACTCCGAGATCGTGGTCGGCGGAGTACTGCCCCGCCCCGTGGGCGAGCAGGCGATGGACATAGACGACGCGAGCTCCGTCGAGTACCCCCATGCTGACCGTGTGGCCTGTCTGCTCGCGCAGCTCTTCGAGCACCGCGCGTGCCGCCAGCTCCCGCCGGATGGTCCCGACCGCCGCGCCTCCCGGGTTCGCGGCGTGCTGTGCGAGCCGGTACTTGCGCTTGGAGTTCTGCTCGAGGTAGCCGAGTGCGACGAGCGTCATCGCGTAGCGATGAGTCGTGGAGCGGCTGACGCCGACGATGTCGGCGATGTCGGCGATCCCGAGCGTCTGGCGCCCAGCCGAGAACGACTCGAGGATCGCCACGCCGTATTCCAGCGAGCGCGACAGACGCGAGTCGGCGTCCGGCCTGATCCGCGGCTCGCAGGACTTCTCGGCCGAGGCATCGGCCGCGGTTGACTTCTTGGCCGCCTTACTCCTCCTGGCCTTTGCGCCGGCTGCACTGGCGGACTTGCCGGCGGAAGCCTTCGCCCAAGTCTTACCCGCAGAGGCGTCCGTACCGCTGGACTTCTTTGATGTGGAAGCATCGGCGCCGGCCCTGCCGCCACTGCGCTTGCGCGTCCCACGGTCGGGGGCTGGCGGGCGCCGCTTTGGCCTGGGGGGCTGCTGCTTGTCCTCGTCGTCCTTATCCATAGCGATCACCTCGTAGGTCGGGTCGTACTGCCACCCGTGCCTGCGATACCCGCATTACGCAGGGTTGAGCAATGGCCGGCCCAGGTTGGAAGAGTACAATCGTCATCTGTTGTATAAACGCTACATCATCGAGCGGTTGGAACTCTTCGCCCAGCCGGCCTGGACCGCAAACGTGTGCCGAGAGCGCCTACCTACGACGTGGCTCGGCTACTCGAAGGAGCCTGGGCTTGGCTCGGAGGAGGCTGCTCAGGAGAGTGCGACTACGCGGGCGACGATCGCCTCGACCAGCTCGGCGAAGCTCATTTCCGCCGCCTCGGCCGCCGCGGTGGTGATGCCGGTCTCCGTCAGACCCGGGATCGTGTTGATCTCGAGCACCTGCGGAACCTCGTGCTCGTCGAGGATCAGATCGACTCGGGCAAAGTCGCGACAGCCCATCAAGGCGTAGCTCTCGAGCGCCACCTGCTCCACTCTCGCGCGCACCTCATCCGAGAGCTGCGCCGGCACCTCCATGCGCAGCTGGCCGATCGTGTAGTGGGCTTCATAGCTGTAGAAGCTCTCGGGCGTGAACAGCTCGACGACCGGCAGTGCGCGCGGGCCGTCCTCGCCGGCCGGCGAGTCGAGCACGGTGACGGCCAGCTCGCGTCCGAGCACGCGCTCCTCGACGAGCACGCGATCGCCGTAGCCGAACGCGCCCAGGATCGCGCTCGGAAGCTGCTCGGCGCTCGTGACGAACTTGATCCCGATCGCAGAGCCCTGTGCGACGGGCTTGACCACGGCCGGCAGACGCAGCTCCTCGAGCAGCTTCGGGAAGGTGCTCGCCCCGCCCAACTCGCGAAAGGCGGTCTCGTTGAAGCTGTGGAACCTCGGCGTTGGGATGTCGTGTAGGCGCAGCAAGCGCTTGAACAGCATCTTGTCCATGCACAGAGCGCTTGCCAGCGGATCGGAGCCCGTGTAGGGCACTCCCAGCGTCTCCAGCAGGTCCTGCAGCGTGCCGTCCTCGCCGCCGCGCCCGTGCATCGCTACGAACACGAAGCGCGGGCGCTCGGCCAGTACCCGGTCGATGAAATCACCATCGACGTCGAGTGCTTGGACCGAGTAGCCGAGCGTGCGCAGCGCCCGCTCGACGCGATGGCCGCTGCGCAGGCTGATCTCGCGCTCCAGCGAACGTCCCCCCATCGCGACGATCGCTTGGGCTTGGCTCATGCTCGCTCACCGCGATGCTCCGCGCGCGCGCAGGGGGCATCCCAATTTGGATGAGCGCCACCCCAACCCCTGTGGCCTGCTGCCCCTCCCCCACGCGCGCGCAGGGCACGCCACTTTGGAGAGCAAACACCCGCCGCCCAGCTCATACCTTCTCCCCCGCCTTCGCGCCAGAGGCGCGTTCGGCCAGCAAGTTTGTGGCGAACACCGTCGTCGTGCGCAGCTTCTCCTGCTGCTCGGCCAAGGCGAAGTCGATCAGCTGATCCATCAAGTCGGCGAACGGCAAGCCCGCCGGCTCCCACAGGTAGAAGGAGAAGGAACCCGGGATCGTGTTCAACTCGTTGACGTAGACCTGCTGCTGTGCGTCGATCAGGAAGTCCACACGTGTGACGCCGGCGCAGCCGAAGGCGGTGAAGGCGCCCTTGGCCAGGTCCTGCACCTGGACTGTCAGCTCGTCCGGTAGCGGTGCTGGGATCAGCCGCTGGGCGCCCTTCATGCCCTCAGTCTTTGCCCCGGACATGTACTTGTCCTCGAAGGAGAGGAAGTCCTCGGCTGCAACAGGCTGCTCGCAGACCGACGCGCGTGGGGCTGCGCCTGGGCGTCCGACGACTGCGCAGTTGACCTCGATGCCGCCCTCCACCGAAGGTTCGAGCAGGCAGGTGCGATCGAGCTCGAAGCAAAGCTCCAACGCGTCGATCAGCTCGGCCTCGTCAGTACAGCGGCGCACGCCCACGCTCGAGCCCAGCGACGCCGGCTTGACGTACATCGGAAAGTCGAATGCCCCCTGCGCGCGCGCGGGGCATCGCCCTTTTTCGAGATCCCACTCCTCGCGCCGCAGCGCCACATGGCCCAGTGCCGGCAAGCCGGCCTGCGCCAAGACAGCCTTGGTCGTGACCTTGTCCATCGCGGCAGCCGCCGCGCCAACTGGCGGACCGACATATGGCAGCTGAGCCAGCTCCAGGGCGCCCTGCAGGCAGCCGTCCTCGCCCTGGGTGCCGTGCGTCGCGAGAACCACCACGTCCAGCTCGATTGATTGGGTGGCCCGCCCACCCGCGCGACGCCCACGGCCCAACAGCGAACCTCCCCCGCTCGGCGCGCGCAACAAGCGCCCGCTGTGCAGGTCGAAGTTGATCTCCTCGGCCTCGGGGTCGCCGCCGTCCTGCTGGTAGACCGACAGCTCGCGCAATGCCTCGCCCGTATACCAACGCCCGCTGCGGGCTATGTAGATCGGCACAGGCGCGTGGCGCTCCTCGAGCACGCCCAAGGCCTGCAGCCCCGTGATGATCGAGACATCGTGCTCCACGGAGCGCCCGCCAAAGGCAACGCCCACCCTCAGTCCGCTTGGTGGCATATCGAGCCGTAGCCTAATGGCGAAACCCCCGGACCCCTCCGGACCCTGAAAGGGCCCGGAATGTGAAGTGGGTTTGAGATACACCGACCGGCACGCCCGGTACCGCGAACGGCCGGGAACATGGACGAGGCGGAGGATCGTCGACAGGCACGCCCATCCAATCCAAAACTCAAGCGTTCGCGAGCACTGGGGCCTCTGCTTCCGTGTAGGTGTCCGGCAGATCGTTCTCGAACAGGACCACGTCGCCGGCGCGTGTGAGGGTCCCCAGTAGCGTCGTGGCCTCGGCGATGTCGCGCACGACGTGGATGCTCTCGGAGTCCATGCCCGCCGCCGCCAAGCCCTCGCGGATCGGCTCGGTACGAAGCGGGCCCACGAGGATCGCAATGTCGCACACCGCGCCCGCCTGCTCACCGAAAGCGCGGTTGAGCTCGGCCTCCAGCCCGCCCAGCTCGACCATGCCCGGCGTCACGAGCAGGCGACGCTTGGCCGGGTGCTCGCGCAGGACCTCGAGCGCCGCTGCCGCTCCCTCCGGGTTGGAGTTGTAGGCGTCGTCGATCACGACGATGCCGGCGCGACTGTTGTGGATCGGCTGCAGGCGGTGCGGCGGCGCCTGCACCTTCGCGAGACCCTCGGCGATGCGTGCCGGCTCGATGCCGAGCACGTGCCCGACCGCGGCCGCTGCCAGCAGGTTCGAGACGTTGTGGCGCCCGAGCAGCCCCGCACTCACGGGGATGATCGGACTGTCGGGACCGTCGAGCTGCAGGTTGAACTCCGTGCGACCGTCGGCCAAGCGGATGTCCCGTGCGATGACCTGCGCCTCTGGTGTGTTTTTTGGGGATGGGTTGGGCGTGCCATCCGGTGCACGAGGGGCGCTTGACGCCGCTGCGTCGAGTGCTTCAAGTGAACTATCGGGCGTGCCTGCTGGCGTGAGGACGCCATCGCCCGCGTCCGCAGAATCTTGGACCCCAAACAAAGTCACCGGCACCGTCGCGCGCGCCGCCAGCTCCAGACAGCGGGGGTCGTCGGCGTTTGTGACGAAGTGGCCGTCGGCGGGCAGCGCGTCCAGCAACTCCCCCTTGGCTGCCGCGATCTGCTCGATCGAGCCGAGTCGCTCCAGGTGCATCGGCCCGATCGCGGTGATCACGCCGATCTTTGGGTGCACCAGCTCGCACAGCTCGGCGATGTCACCGCGACGGAACATGCCCATCTCCACTACGAACGCGCGGTGGCGCCATTCGAGGTGCTCGTTGATCGTGCGGATCACGCCGAGGAAGCTGTTGTAGCTGTCTGGGGTTACCAGCGTTGGACGGTCTACCGAGAGCACCGAGCCGACGCAGAACTTGGTCGTCGTCTTGCCGTAGCTGCCTGTGATGCCGATCGTCAACGGCTCCCAGTCCGCGAGCAGATGACGGGCTTGGCGTTCGTAGTGGCGGTTGATCGCGTTCTGTACCGGGCGTAGCGCGAGATTGGCCCCAACCAGCGTCCAGGGCGCAAACGCAAGCAGCGCGAAGGCAGCGGCGAGGAGCACAATCAAGCCGGCAAGCGTCAGCCCAGCCCCGACAAGGGAGATCGCGACTAGCAGCAGCAAGAGCAACGGCAGCAGCGCCGCCACGAGCAAGCGCTGGGCGCGGTCGGTGAACACCAGCGGCTTGACGGCAGGCCGGCGCCAGTCGCTCACCCCGAGTGACGCGATCGGCGTGGTGAGCAGCAGCAGTCCCCCGGACACCCAGCCCGAGCCTGAGCCGTCGACCGCGGCCAGGACGATCGCGGCTGCGTACAGCACGGCGATCGGCACAAGCTCGCGGGGGGCAAACAGCTCGTGGCGACGGCGCAGCCACAGCATTAGCCTCGCCGCCTCGTAGTGCTCGAGCTGGAGCAGGTGCAGCAGGCGATGCTGGCGTCCCCCCAGACGAACGCCGAGCGCCAGCACCGCCAGGACCGTCGCGATGCCCAAGAACGTGTTCATCTGGCCTCAGGCGGCGCGACGAAGTGCGAGACGATCCTCGCGAAGCGGACGGCCTGGTCGATGTAGCTGTAGTGACCGGCGCCCTCGAGCACGACAAGGCCGGCATCGGGGATCAGCTGCTCCATCAGGCGACCGTCGGCGACTGGCGTGTCGGTGTCGTCAGCGCCCCACACGAGTAGCGTCGGCACGGAGATGCGCGGCAGGTACTCGCGCAGGTCGCTGTTGACGAGCCGCACGAGCGTCGGGCGCATCTCCCCGGCCGCCGCGTAGTCGCTCGAGGCGACACGCCCGACGATCCGCGCCCGCAAACGCTCTCCCGGCTTGCCCAGGTAGCGCGCAGCGTACTTGCCGACCTTGGCCATGCCCACACGACGGTAGTAGCGCAATGTCCGCTTTGGGCGAATGCCGGCCGAGTCGACGAGCACGAGCCGTGCGGCGCGCTCCGGTTCGGTCGCGGCCATGCGAATCGCGATGCGCCCGCCGTTCGAATGCCCGACGATCGCGGGACGCTCGATCTCCAGCTCGTCCATGAAGGCAGCCACGAACGCCTGGTACTCAGCCACCCCCCAAGGCTCCGGTGGCAATGCGCTCTGCCCGTGCCCGGGCAGGTCCAGCGCATACACGGTGGCCACGGGCGCAAGTCCCGTGACGATCGGGTGGACGGCCTCGATCGACGCTCCCCAGCCATGCAGCACGAGCACTGGCGGGCCAGATCCCCGCACCAGATAGCGCGTGCGCAGGCCGAGCACGGTTGCGAGCTGGGTGGGAAGTGTGGAAGCGACCATGTCTCAGGGGCGGCCCAGCGACAGCGGAGGCCGACGGACTTGGTCATAACGGTATTGCCTGTGGCCCACGGACCCCGCGCTTCGCTGAGCTCGCGGCGAAGGCGGCGTACCCCACCGCGGCGCCCATCGTGTTGTTATCCACTGGCCCCCAGACATATAACCCCCAGGTTGTGATCGGGTCTTTTCCAGGCCAAGGGACCTTCCAGACATACAACCTCCAGGTTGTAATCGGGAGCCCTTCGAGTCCAAACACAACCTCCAGGTTGTAGTCCAGGCTCATCAAGTCCAGACACACAACCTCCAGGCTGTAATCCGGGACCCCCTCCGGGCCATTCGCGCTCACATCACAAATTCCCCACGGCACCCCCCACAACATCAGCGCCATATGCTATTCTTCATAAATCTGATCGAGAATCTGGAGATTGCTCATGAAGACCGACCTACATCAACACCTCTGGACCGAGCCGCTAGTCGAGGCGCTAGCCCGGCGCAGCGAGCACCCGTTCGTACGCGACGAACACGGGCTGACCGTTCTGTTCCTCGCCGGCGAGCGGCCCTATGTGATCGACCTCGACAGTGAAGAGGCCGATCACCGAGCCGAGCTTGCGCAACGCGACGGGCTCGACCGTGCGCTTGTTTGCCTGTCGAGCCCGCTCGGCATCGAGTCGCTTCCCCGCAAGGACGCAACGGTGCTGATCGACGCCTACCACGACGGTGCGCTGGCGCTGGGCGAGCCCTTCGACGTATGGGGCGCGCTCGCGCTCGAGCGCCTCGACCCCGACGACGTGGACCGAGCGCTCGAGCGCGGCTGCGTCGGCATCTCGCTGCCGGCCGGAGCGCTCGGCAGCATCGACATGCTTACGTGCCTGTCCCCAGTGCTCGGCCGCATCCAGGAGCACGACATACCGCTGTTCGTCCACCCTGGGCCGGGAACCCGTCTGCCGACGCACGAAGCGACGCTTGGCGACCCACTGTGGTGGCCTGCACTGACGCGTTACGTGGCCGAGGTGCACGCGGCCTGGTTCGTGTTCGTGACTGCTGCTCGGCGCCAGTTCCCAGAGTTGCGCGTGGTGTTCGCGATGCTCGCCGGGCTGGCGCCCCTGCACACCGAGCGACTGCTCGCACGCGGCGGTCCGGCGATCGGCATCGAGGATCCACTGATCTTCTACGACACCTCCTCCAATGGCCCCCAAGCCATTTCCCTGATGGAGCGTCTCGTGGGAGGCGAGCAACTGCTCTACGGCTCCGATCGCCCGGTCGTCGATCCCGACTGCCACGGCATTCGCGAAGCGCTCGACTGGGAGCGCCTCGCGAGCAACGCCGACCGACTGTTTACAAACATGCCGCCACGGACGGAGCGCTCGCGAGACCCGGAGCAGCCGATCGGGCGCTCGCAGCGCCCGATCGAGCATTCGCCGCGGCGACGGACGGAGCGCCGACCGTCGGTCGGCGCCCAGCGCAGCGAGCCGGCTGCTGATCCTCGGCCCAGGCGCGTGGCCGTGCTCGGGAGGGCAGTTCGATGAGCGGCCTCTCCTATGTCCGCCTGCCTCGCGAACGCAACCTGTGCGGGGCGGAGCTGGAGACGTTCGTGGGCGACCTCGCCAACTCTCCGGAGCTTTGGATCGACCTGGTCAAGCACGACCGCACCCAACGCCACTACGAGGAGATCTTCAGCAACGAGCACGTGACGGCTTGGCTGATCTGCTGGATGGAAGACCACGACACCGGCTTTCACGACCACGACATCTCCTGCGGGGCCGTGTCTGTGGTGAGCGGCTGCGTGCGCGAGGAGCGCCTTGCGCTCGACGGCTCTGGCAGCGACAGACTGGTGCGCGCAGGCGAGAGCTTTCACTTCTCGGCAACGGACATCCATCGCGTGCGCCACGCCGGCAGCGACCCGGCGGTGAGTTTGCACGTCTACTCGCCACCGCTGCTCAGCATGGGCGCTTATGTCCTCGGCGAGAACGGCCGTCTGCAGCGCCAGACGGTCCCCGCCAGCGAGGAGCTGCGACCGTTGGGGGCTGCTGCGTAACCTTGCGACCCCACTTTGCCGTGTCCCTTTGCTCGCCCACACGGCTCCGCGAGTGCCCCACACGGCTCCGCCAGTTCGCCCACATGGCGCTCCGCCAGTTGCCGCAACACGGCGCTCTGCCAGGCTCTGAGGCCTAGTTCTATGCCGAAGGACCGGTCTACCGACGTCTTTGGCAGTGCCTAACTCCCGGAACTATGCTTTCTTATGCGTAGGGAGAATCGCCAAGAGATTGGAACGGGGGAGACGATGGCTGCTGAGCACGGAAACGCAGTACAAAGCACGGCCGGGAGCTGCGGCCCAGCTGAGCGCCGCAGAACGGCCAGGAAAGCTCATGGGCTCCACCGCCCCCTGTTCGCGTTCTGCTTGGGCCTCGCGGCCTTGGTACTGCCGGGCACAGCGCTCGCAGCACCGCTGGTGGCCGTCAAAGCGAAGATCGTGCCGATTCCGATCGAACCGAGCAAGCCGAATAGCCCCACCTACCCCGGCACGGGCAACATCCTCGGCGCCGGCGCAGCGCTCGAAGCCACGCTCACGATCAGCGGCACGGAATACGGGGGCTTCCCCTCGCCGGTCACCCAGGTCGTGGTGGAGCTCCCCTCGGGCACAAAGCTCCACCAGTCCGGTTTTGCGACCTGCCCGACGGCGGTGCTCGAAAGCCACGAAGTCCAACTGTGCCCTAAGAAGTCATATGCGGGCCCGGCGGGAGAAGTTCTCGGAGTTGTCAGCTTCGGCGGAACGCGCGTCCAAGAGAAAGCCACCATCCAGGCGTTCTTCGCTCCCGAAAACAAGATTGCGTTCTATACCGAAGGTAGAGAACCAGCCGTGCTGGAAGTACTCGCGACCGGCAGCTTCTCCACCGCACTCCCCCCATTCGGTCCAAAGTTCACGGTGCCCGTACCGCTCGTGCTGACCGTGCCCGGTGCACCCTACGCCTCGGTCCTCTCGATCAAGGGCAAGCTTGGCGCGGCCTACAAGCAAGGCAAAAAGCTGATCTCCTACGGCACGGTGCCGAAGACGTGCCCGAAAGGCGGCTTCACCGGCAGGGTCGAATTGACATTCCTGAGCGGCGAAAAAGTCACGGTCGACCCGACCGTTCCCTGCCCGAAGCGGTAGGGAACGGCCGCTGCGCCAGATCCTTGCCGCGCGCCATGCGACCAAACGTCCTGCACCGGTAAAGACTTACGGTTTCACGCTTCGCGGAGGTCAACCTTGTCGGCGATAATTAGGAAGTCTTTGGTGTTGTAGGTCAGCAAGGGCACACCGTGAACGTTGGCGGTCGCAGCGATCGCCAGGTCAAATGCTCGCCTTCGTGGCGCTCCACCGCGTTGAGCGACAAGAGCATGTAGTCGTCCGCATTCGCGTGCTGTGACGGCGTCGAACGGCAGCGCGTCGAAGTGATCCTCGATCGTGCCGAGGCGGCGCATGCGCAGGGCGCGCGTCTCCCCATCACGAGCAATGAGTACACCGAAATGGAGCTCTGTGAGCGAGACGACGCTGATGGCGGCCTCCTCCTCTGGTCCTTTTTCGGCGGCGATCAGGACCGATGTGTCGAGCAGAACCGCCACTGAGTCAGTCGGAGGCCCACGGGTCCGTGAGCTGTCCGCCGAGCAGCTCGAGGTCCTTCTCGAGCGTAGGGTCCGGCGGTGTCGCCCACAGGTCGGCTAGCCCAGCACTGGACACCCATCTCCGAGCACGTACAGGTCCCAGCTCCGCCACCGGACGTCCTGAGACGGTGATCGTGAACTGCTCCCCAGCCTCGGCACGCCGCAATACCTCACCGACGTGGTTCCGGAGCTCCTTCTGGGGGATGGTCGCCATTCTCGAATGGTAGCAATAGTGCTACCGGCCCATGGCGGGGGAAAGACCGGACCGCAGACTTCCTTTCGCCAAGCCGACGCGGGGACTCGAACCCCGGACCCCCTGCGTGCTACCAACGTACTACCAGTGGCCAAAGCTCAAAGTCCAACCCAAGGCCATTGCAACAAGCCTCTGACCCCTTATCAGCGGGGCGCTCCGATGCTACGTTTAGGCCATGACACGAGCCGAGCTACACCGTCTTGTTGACGAGCTACCCGAGGAGAGCGTGGACGCTGCCGGGGTGTTGTTGATACGTGCCAAAGACCCAGTGGTGGCGACCCTTGAGGCAGCCCCGTTTGACGATGAGCCCTACACTGGGGAAGATCGTGCAGCCTCAGAGGAGGGCTGGGCGGCCTACCGGCGGAGCGAGGCGATCGACGTAGCCGAGTTGCGCGCGGAGTCCGAAGCTGACGCCTGAACTGCCGTCGTGGGACGCGGTGGTTGCACCCGCCGCCGCGAAGACCCTGCGCAAGCTCCCACGCAACGAACGTGAGCGCATCCTCGCCGCGATTGAACGACTACCCGCCGGAGATGTGCGCAGTCTCAAGGGCCGACCGGGCGAATGGCGTCTGCGCGTCGGTGACTGGCGAGCCATCATCTGCCTCGACCAAGAGGACCGCGTAATCGTGGTGACGGCCGTCAAGCCCCGTGGCAGTGCCTACGACCGTTGAAGGCCAGATCGAGCGGCGCAGATCTGCTCGTCGGCACCATTGGTGGCCTACACCTGGAGCCGGAGACGTTGGAGTTGCTGTACCTGCGGACGTGGCCGACGCCTACCGGGAGGGCACTCGTTGCTTGAGCGCAGGCGCTCCCAACGGGCGGTGGCGATGTTCGCACAGCAATGACCTGCATCGTGAACGAGAAGGGCTCTCGGCCCCCAAGACCAAGGGAGACCTCAAGGAAAAGGTCAAGCAGATGATAGCCGATGGCGGTCTGACGGAAGCCATCGGCGAATGGGTCGATCACATCCGACTGTACGGTAATGCTGGAGCACACCCGACCTCTTCGGCGACGTTTCAGTTGAGGAGGCCAAGGACGTAGCACGACTCACGGAGACGATCATCGATCTGCTGTACACCACGCCCGCGAAGATTGCTACACGGCAAGCAGAACGACGCTCGTAGTGCGTCGCCTTCTCGTTGACCGATAACCAGCGAGTCAGCAAAACCCACACTCGCAGGGACAGACAACAACCCCCATTCCGTCAGCTTTCGTCCGCAACTAGAACCTCGGCGATCACTTCTCCGCGAGGACCATAGATGGGAACCGTCACTGACGAAACGCCACGCTCATGTAGCCGAGGCAGTACGCGCTCTCTGAGACCCAATCTCGCACAGCAACAACAAGCTTCTCAACCAGGATTGTGGAGACAGCGTCTGCGAGACGGAACGCAATGAAGGAGACCGCACCGAGCGATCGCTGCTCGTACGGCAACGAATGCTCCGACTCGAATCTAACGTCGCGCAATGTATCCGCCAGACCAGCGAGCTGAGGAGCATCCAACGGCCGGACGCTTTCAACCATAATGGTAGGTTGGTCGCCCATCTGCACCTGAGCGTAATCGCGGTCTCGGACGGTCGAATCCATATGTACCCTGACGAGCAGTGAGACAGCGCCTAGCAATCGGTTTATCGGGTCCGCTGGGCGTTAGTGGCTGTAAAGACCCGGTGGGTCGTTTACGCGGGGCTTGGTCTGCTGGGTCGAAAGACGGCGTTTGGTGGGCTGCGGTCCTCTAGTCGCCTCACCCATTCGGCTTTTGGTCAGGTATTCGACAAGCACGGACAAATCCGATCCCGAATGCAGTCGGGACCACCAGCGCTCGCAAGAGCGCCGATAGTTCCTCCATATCCTCGATAGTTGGGGAATTCTTCGCGGCGAACCTGATGAGACCCAGTCGCTCAAGGTTGTCTAGGCCGTCATCGGAGATCCCTATCTCGTTTTGTACCTGAGAAGATGCGTGCTCCAGCGTGTAATACGCACTGGACTCGCCGACCCTTGCGGCGTCGCCAAAGGGAGCCCACGCTTCAACCAGTCGGTCAAGCATCTGTGCCTCGATCGGCTCTAGCTGCCTAAGAACCTCGGCAAACGCGACTCGCTGAGCCGTATTGGATCGGTACAGGCGTTAGCGAGGAGACTAGCCCAGCGGGTTTGCATCGATAGGTCGTCCTCAAGTGATCCGCTCTCAAGGACGGCCCTCAGGAACTTGTCGGACACGGCACATGAAGGAAGCCCAGAGGCTCGAATCTTTGCAGCCGCATCGATAAGCAGCTTCGCTTGGTGCGGAGCCCTTCGGTATCGGATGAGATCTGTAAGCCACCCGGCAAGCTCGCGCACCGGGCCGGTCAGCCCGGTTGCCTCGGCGAAGTCCTCGACGGCAGGAAGAACCTCCTGGACTGCGCGCGCAGCAAGATCAAGGTTCTCGTTCACATTCTCATTTTGTCTGTGGGTACGGACGCCTCATGTCGGAGCTGAGCGGCATCATCAATGCAGTGTTCAAGAAGGTCACCCAAGACAACTGGGCCGAGCGCGATCCGATCAACGAGAACTTTGCCGCATGCCGGGCAAGCTCGGCATGCGGCAAATGACCGGCGACGACTGGGCCAAGCTCTTTCTCGGCGTTGAACTTGCAGCCCGCGTACCCGAGCCTATTCAGAACCTCTTCCGGGTTGGCCGAAACACGCTGCTCTATGGGCACTTCTTCTATCCGCTCTACACGCTCGGGTCCGAGCAGCTTTATCGCGTTGCCGATGCAGCAGCACTCCATCGCTATCGAGACTTGGATGGCCCGAAGACGAAGCGTGGAGCCGATCCGACGTTCGGCGTGCGCATCCGTTGGCTACGCCAGCATGGCGTGATCGCGGACGAGAACATGCATCAGTGGGATGGCTTCTGGAAGCTTCGTAACGACAGCTCCCATCCCGAGAGGCAGTCGATCTTCACACCTGGCAACGCCTACACAGTGTTGCGCGCCGTCGCTGGCTGCGTTAGCGCTCTCTATGCTCCTCTCACGCTAAGAAGGGATTGCCCATAAGTGTCATGGCGGGGACCGGCTTTGCTCGGTGCCGGACGGTGTGACAAGTAGTGGAGGAACACAGGCAGCTCAGATTCAAGGTCCTTGCCCCAAGGCCACCACTCGCCAGCCGCCAACAGCGATAGGCTCGGCAACGGATGACCTTGGACATTGGGATCTAGCAGCAGCTCGGTGTTCGATGGGTGAGAGAGCATCGCCCAATTCAGGCGCACGGCCAGATCTTTCGTCCCGTTGACGACCGCCTCGGGCCAGTTCGTCCATGGATGCGAGAGCACCAGCGCCAGCGTGGCCGAGACCGGCATGTAGATCCGCTCTGCCGTCATCACGCCAGAGCCAGTTGACTCCCCGGACGGGTTGATCTCGACAACGGGATGTTCGCCGGTGAAGAGGCATCCCGAAGCGAATCGTGCGAGCGTCCAGGTCCGCATATGGAGCAGCTCTGCGATCTCGTCTACCGACGAGAGCAGCGTTTCGAGCAACATAGCGTTCGAGGGGCGGAGCTTGAAATGCCTCTCGCTGTCGGCGATCTGTTCGCGCTGCTCTTGGGACGGGACTTTGCCGATCGCGTCGAGCCACTGCTCATCGGTATAGCTAATGGCAGCCTGGCTCAGCATCAGATGGTTGACCTGAGCTACGAACTCAGAGAGGTTCTGACGTATCGCGCGACCACGGTTTAGCTGTGCTGCCATGAAGACGGCCATAGCTTCCCGATCGGCGCTGTCCAGTGGGAATCGTCCATCGCGCATCGCCTGGAGAGCTGGCGCTGCCAGTGCGTCAACGTGATCGGCAAGCAGCTTCTCAACACCGAACTCCTTGGTTCCAGCCGCGTCTTCAACTGTGTTCCAATCGCGCTCCGCGAACGTGTTCTGCACATTGCGTAGACCCCCCTTTGCGGTGGTCTTATCGAGGACCAGCACCTGGAAGCTTCTGCTCTTCTGCTTCGCAAAGTTGCGTTGGTAGACCTGAGCAACCAAGTGATGCTTGCGTGGCTCCGACACGTCACCACTCTACGCGCACTCATGGAGGGCCCAAGACCCACGAGTCGGGGAAAGCAATGGGCCTTCGACAGCTCCTGGCCAAAGCAAGCCAAAACCGAAAGCGTGTGGACATTTACCGCGCTGGTGCTATGCCACGCCAGCGTGCTACCAATTTGCTACCAGCGATAGCAGCAACCGGCCAATAGGGGCCGATCAGGAATCCCGGCTGGACCGGCTCAAACTCGCCTAAACCCCAGTATCTATGCGCCTTTCGTAAGAGCCGACGCGGGGACTCGAACCCCGGACCCCTTCATTACGAGTGAAGTGCTCTACCAGCTGAGCTACGTCGGCGCGGCTATGGATGCTAGCGACGTCGGCAGGTATCGGTTCTCCGCGGCGCGTGCAATGACGAGGGCCGTGGTGTTCGCACTCACAGCTCCGCGAGCACTTGCAGCAGAGACTCGCCGTGGCGTTCGCAGAACGCCGGCCCGATCCCCTTGATCTCGATCAGCTGCTCGAGGTTTGCAGGCTTGGTCAACAGCACCCCTTCCAGCGCAGCGTTGGCGGCAACCGTGAAGGCGGGCTTGCCTTCGCTGCGGCCCAGCCGCCAGGCCTTGAGCTTCTCGAACTGGCTCTCCTGCACAGGGTCGAGCGTGACGTCCGCGGAGGGACGGCTCGCGCCTGGCTCGCGGGCTGCCCCCGACTCGCGAACAGCCCTCCCGGTACCCACTGCTCCCCCTGCACGCACGCGAGGAGTTCTGCGCGCCACCAACGCCTTTTGACGCGAGGCCTCCACCAGCGCTGCGTCGGGCTCGCAAACATCACAGCAGCGCACCTCGGCCGCACAGGCATCGTGGTCGCCGAAATGGTCGAGGATCTGGCGGCGTCGACAGGTCTCGGCGCTCGAGATGAAGCGCTCGATCGAACGGTAAGCCTCCCAGCCGCGGTCTTTGGCTGCCTTGATCGCCGCATACGCCTTGCGCGGAGAGCCTTCGCCGGTGAGCCGCACCAGCAGCCCTTCGGGGCCGCCGGGCTGCAATTCCACCGCACCGGCGCGCTCGGCGATCGATAGCAGCACACGTTCGCGCTCGCCCGCTCCCCCGAGCTCACCGTGCCCGATCGCGGCGATCCCGTCCACGGCACGCATGTGCAGACTGCCGACGTAGCGCTTGACGTCCTCCACAGTTGTCTCGCGTTCGTTGATGAACCTGATCAGCCGCCCGAGGTCCATGCGTGAGGCCAGCAGCAACGCCCGCCCCGGCCGGCCATCGCGTCCACCACGGCCCGCCTCCTGGTAGTAGGCCTCGAGACTGGTGGGCACCGCCCAGTGCACGACGGTGCGCACGTCAGCCTTGTCGACGCCCATGCCAAACGCGTTGGTGGCGACCACAACCTCCGCGCCCCCGCTCATGAACGCCTCCTGGCTCGAGCGGCGCGCATCGGGAGACATGCCGGCGTGGTAGGAGACAGCGTCGAGCCCGTGCTCGCGCAGTAGCGCGGTGACCTCGTTGGTGTCCTTGCGTGTGCCGCAGTAGACGATCGCCGGTCGCGCATCGTCGCGCTCGAGCGCGTACAGCAGCGTGGCCCGCTTGCGCGCCACGGCCCCCTTGCCCTCGAGTGCCACCACGTCGAACGTCAGGTTGGGACGGTCAAAGCCGGAGCGCACCGCCAGCCAGTCGCGCAAGCCGAGGCGTGCGGCGATCTCCTCCGCCACGCGGGGCGTGGCAGTCGCGGTCGTCGCCATCACCGCCGGACGACCTAGTGCCTCGATGGCGTCGTGCAAGCGCAGGTAGTCCGGCCTGAAGTCGTGCCCCCACTCGGCCACGCAGTGGGCCTCGTCGACGACGAACAGCCCCACCTCGCGCGTGGCGAGCGTGTCGCGAAAAGCGCGTGAGGCAAAACGCTCGGGGGCCGCCAGCACGAGCCGCGCCTCGCCAGAGGCGATCGAGCGCAGCGCCTGCGCATTGTGCCCCTCGGCCATCCCCGAGGCCAACATTGCCGCGTTGACACCGGCCTGTTGCAGACGCCCAAGCTGATCTGCCATCAGCGCAATCAGCGGGCTCACGACTACCACGAGCGCCTCGCCGGCGAGCGCAGGCAGCTGATAGCAGAGCGACTTGCCGCCACCGGTGGGCATCACGACAAGGCTGTCGCGCCCCTCGAGCGCCGCCTGTACCGCCTCGCGCTGGCCGGGCCGGAAGGACTCGAGGCCAAAGCGTTCGAGCAGGTGCTCAGGAGTGACCGGCCGCTCGGGAGAAGCGGGGGCGTCTATGAGGCTCGATTGAGGCATCCCACAAAGCTACCCCTCGCTGCGGGCGGTACTCGGCGCAGGCACCCAACATGGGGTACATGGCTTACAGACGCGGATGTTTGACCTTCAAAATGCGCCATGCCCCCCCGCGCGCGCAGGGGGCATGGCGAAAAAAGAGTTAGCGCCGACGCCAGACCACGCGCGCGCCACCGGCGGGCACGAGCGTGATCGCGCGCCGCTGGCTCCACTCACCCCGGCGAAACAGTCGGCCGCCACGCTCAGGCAGGCTCGGAGCCAGCTCGCTCAGCATCGTCTGAAGCATCAGCTTCATCTCCAAAGTCGCAAACGAGGCACCGATGCAGCGGCGGATGCCGCCACCGAACGGGATCCAAGAGTAAGGATTGATGTCCCGCCCACCCTCGCGCTCCAAAAAGCGCTCGGGACGGAACTCCGCAGGCGAGTCATAGACGCGCGGATTGCGGTTGGTGAGGTAGATCGAGGGAACCACGCGAGTGCCGGCCGGCAGCTCGCGAGCGCCGACGCGCAAAGGCGCCTGCAGCACGCGCACCACCAGCGGAACGACGGGCCGTACGCGCAGAGTCTCTGAGATGACCGCCTGCATGTAATCGTCACCACCTGCCCCCCGGGATGGGGGGTCGCCCGCTCGCCCATTTGGGCCATTCAGGGCGCCACCGTCAGGAGACGTCGGCGATAGCGCGTCGATCTCGGCGACAAGGCGCTCGAGCTTGTCGGGATGACGCACGAGCCGCTCGATCGCCCAGGCGACAGAGGTGGCTGTGGTCTCATGGCCCGCCAGCAGCAAAGTGACGAGCTCGTCGCGCAACTCCTGGTCGGTCATCGCCTGGCCGTCCTCGTCGCGGGCAAGTAGCAGTAGCGAGAGGATGTCGGCACGATCCTCCAGATCCACTTGTGCGCGGCGTCGAGCGATCTCCGCGTAGATGACCTCGTCGAGATGGTCAAGCGCACGCCCGATCGAGCCGCCGGGGCGATCGAGGCTCGGGCCGCGCAGCGCGAACAGCAGCAGCGCGGGGAACTGCGTCGGCGTGATCAGCCCCCCGATCGCGTCGCGCAGCGCGTCCATGCGCGAAGCCTCCACGCCGAAGACGGCGCGCAGAATCACCTCGAGCGTGATCGAGCGCGTGCGCTCGCTCAGCTTCATCGGCTCGTCGAGCGGCCACTCTGCCATCGAACGCCGCGTGGCCTGCACGATCACGTCGGCGTACTCGCGCATACGCTCGCCGTGAAAGGGCGGCAGCAGCAGCTTGCGCTGGCGCATGTGCTCGCGGCCGACCAGCGTGATCACAGAGCTCGGCCCCATGATCGAGGCGATCGGCGAGGCACCCGCCGCCGAGGGCGCCACCTCCGGCGGAGCCGTGAAGACCGCCTTGACCGCCTCGGGGTCGCTGACCATCACCAGTTTGCGCCCGCTGGGAAAGAACGTGAGCGTGAAGCTGTCGCCAAGGCGACGTACGCACTGGTCCATCACCCAGCCGGGGGCAAGCGACCAGATCACCGTCAAGGCGAACGGGGACAGGCGCGGCCCGCGCGGGAGCGCCTCGGCGGGGGGTTCGGCGAGAGGCTGGGGTTGCTCTGAAGGCTCTACGAGCGGCTGCGCGACGGCGGTGGCCACCCGAGAAGCCTATCGGGCTGGGACTCGCTCTCCGCAAGAGCGGCCACGACGCTGATGTGAGCCTGCTCGACCTGCTCGGGCGTGAGCGTCTGCGCGTGGCGCCTGAGATAGGCGAGGAGCATACGCGCGGGGATGACGCGCACGCCACGGCGACGGGCCAAGGGTTTGTCGACCCAGGCGCGGCTGAAGACCACCAGCGGCTCCACCTGCTCGCCGGTTATGCGCTCGAGCGTCTCGCGCTGCTCCTGGGCCTGGCGCAGGATCCCACCGTGGATCGTGCGTACTCGGATGTCCCCTTGGCGGCTCTTGGTCTCGACCGTGAACACGCCCTGAGTCCCGATCACGATGTGATCGACGTTGCCGTAGTCGAAGCTGGCGTCGTGGATGACGCGCCAGCCGTCCTGCGAGAGCTCGTCGAGCAGGCCGCCGACGTGCTCCTCGCCGGCGGCACCGCGGTCGTGGCGCTCCACCAGCGGCAGCACGTAGCGCGAGACGACGAACATCGTGATCAGCAGGGCAAGCTCGGAGCCGATGAACAGCGGGCTGTGCAAGCCGAAGGACTTCCCGAAGACGGTCGTGAGAACGGCCAGCACGCCAAGCGTCACGAGCGTGCGTAGGCGCAGCCGCAGAAACGTCGCGCGCGCGTGTTGGCCGGGTAGACGCGCCGCGGGATCGGCACGTTTGGGTAGGCGCAGGATGTGGCCGTGAACGGTCGGCATCTACCTCAAGCATCGGCCCGCGGCGGGGGGCATCTTTAGGAGACGGGACCGCTTGGCGCGCCGCCTGGAAGGTGCCTGGCCCGCTTCCTCTTGCCTATAGGGCATCGTTTGCACGAACCCGCCCAGGCGTCTGCCTGGCTGTGTCATGGGATGACAAAAGTTGACCGCGGCCACCTGGCCGGCTTACGCGATCGGCAAGAGTTGGCCGAGTGTTTGAGCACCGGCCCTGCCAAAAGGCACGCTCTGGAGAAAAACGTGGAATGTGCGACCATCCGCCTAAAGCCGAGCCCGACCCGAGTCGAAGGCATGAACAGGCCAGATTCCCGATACGGCCCACACGCTCATGTCCAGATCATCCGATTCTTTCCTACCATCAGATATCCGCCTGCTGCTGCGCGCGGACGCCGAGCAGGACTGGCTGCACCGCGAGGTGCTCCCCGTATTGCGCCATCTGGAAGCGCCCGAGCAGCTCCCGGAGGAGGAGGTCGGGGCGGCGCTCGCATACCTGGAGGCGATGTGGGACGAGGCGATGGCGCGGGCCCTGGAGACCGACGCGGCACATGGCTCCCTGTGTGCGCGCTCGGAACGGAGCGAAACGCTGGCGGGCCCAGCCGGGCGCTACCACGCCGCTGTTAGGGCGCTGCGGGGGATCGTTGCGAAACGGGTCACGCCGTTCGTCGAGCCATCGCTCGAGCTCGACGAATGCCACGCGGCTACGAGCGACAGTGGACTGCGCGTCAAGGATGCGCGACCCAACGGCTGCGCTCCACGCGCGGCGTAGGCACGCCCGCACGTACGCGACACGCGGGACCCAGCAAATCGCATAGTCTGCGCCCGTGCCCGACCCAGCCCACACGCAAACACCGCGCTTCGACCTACAGTCGCACTCCACGCGTTCCGACGGCGTGCTCGAGCCGGCCGAGGTCGTGGCAAGAGCGGCGCGGGCCGGCGTGCAGCTGCTGGCGCTGAGCGACCACGACACAGTCGCGGGTGTGGAGGAGGCACTCAAAGCCGGCGCCGAGCACGGCGTCACCGTCGTGCCGGCGATCGAGATCTCCGCGATCGACGATGGCGGCGAGAGCAGCGTAGCGCGCGAACTGCACATCCTCGGCTATCTGATCGACCACCGCGACCCCCAGCTCACGAGAACGCTCTCCGGCTTCCTAGCCGACCGCGAGCAGCGCACGCTGCGCATGGCCGACAACCTGCGCGGCCTGGGCATCGAGCTGGACCAGCAGGCGATCGACGCGCGCGTGAGGGCCGGCGAGCCGATCGGGCGACCCCACCTTGCCGAAGCCGCGCTGGGCCATCCCGCCAACGCCGAGCGCCTGCGCGAGGAGCAGATCGACGACATCGGCTCGTTCATCAAAGGCTATTTGATCGAGGGCCGGCCGGCCTTCGCTTTGCGCGCCACGCCGACCGTGCAAGAGGCGGTAGACGCGATCCACGCGGCTGGCGGAGTCGCGATCTGGGCGCACCCCTTCTGGGACGTCGAGGACTCAGACGAAGCGCTGGCGATGGTCGAGCGCTTCCGCGGGCTCGGCATCGACGGGATCGAGGCCTTCTACGTGACGCACACGCAAGAGCAGACCGAGCTGCTGGCCCGGCGCTGCGAGGAGCTCGGCCTGCTGAGCACCGGCTCGGCTGACTTCCACGGCCCCGAGAACCGCCTGTTCTCACGCTTCATGGCGTTTGAGACTTACGACATTACGCCCAACCTTGGGCCGATAGCGGCCTCGAGCTAACCAGGCCTGACGATCGCCCACGACGGGGCGCGACCACGAACAAGCGCGAAAGGTCAGGCCGCCCGCTGAGCGGGCAACTCGGCGAGACGGTAGGCGAGCGCTTCCAGCGCCAGCTCCTCGGAGACGTTCAGATCCAGGCGCAAGCGTGTGTCGCGCACCAGCTCGACACCGCGTTGCAACGACGCCGCGTCGCGACCTGCCGCGTCGGCGGCCAGCTCGGCCGAGCGGTCGCAGGCATAGGCAAGCTCTGGGGCGCCGACGAGCAGACACCAGATGTCGCGCAGCCACAGCTCGGCCAAGCGCAACCCCAGCTCGAGCGTCGCGGTGCGCTCGCGGCGCTCGGCGCGGCGCACGACATCGGCGCCTTCGCGCTCGTACTTGCGCTGCTCCTTGCTGGGCAGGAACCCGGCCTGCTCGTGCAGGCGCTCGCCGACCGCCGCCCCGGCCACGGCCCCGGCCGCCTTGGCGGCCTCGAGCAGGCCCATCCAGCGGCGCTGCTCGACGTCGTCCTGCAGTGCCGAGCGCACGAACTGCTCGGCGCACTCGCGCAACGCGATGCCGCGCTCGCTTGCCAACAGCTCGGCGAGCTGACCGTCGCCGGCGGCCAGGCGCGCGCAGGCGGCGGCGCGCTCGGGCTCGATGCTCGTCGCACCCCCGCCCCCCTGCAAGTGCTCGGCGAGCAGCTCGGCGGAGAGCGGGTCGAAGCGCACCTGCTGGCAGCGTGAGGCGATCGTGGGCAGCACATCCTCGCGGTGCTCGGCCAGCAGGATCAGGTGGGCGAACGGAGGCGGCTCCTCGAGCGTCTTGAGCAGGCGGTTGGCGGCCTGGTCGTTCATGCTGCCGGCCGCCTCGATCACGAACACGCGACGGCTGGACTCAAACGGCGTGTGTGCCGCGGCCGCCACCACCGGCTCGTCGATGTCGCTGACGAGCACTTCGCTTGCCCCGCTGGGCGTCACCCAGGTGAGGTCGGGGTGGGCGCCGCGCTGCACGCGCGCGAGCACCGTCTGCGGCTGCTGCGCGCCGTCGGCAAGCAGGGCCGCCGCGAACGCGCGTGCGACCGTGCGCTTGCCGGTGCCCGACGGGCCGTGGAAGAGGTAGGCGTGCGAAGGGCTGCCGGCCGGGGGCAAAGCCGGCAGCAGCACGGCGCGTGCATGCGGATGCGGCTCGATCCCGGCGAGCATCCCCCCGACGGCAACCGGCTCGGCGGACATTGGTGGCACCGAGGCCATCCTAGAGCCGGCTCGACACGAAAGCCACGAGAGCGAGCAGCGGCACATTCAAGAAGCGCGATGGCCCCCGCGCGCGCGGGGGGAGGCCCATTTTGGAACACAAATGTCGTCGGTCCGTAGAGGCATACCCGCGAAGACTTCGTGTCCGCCGTCGCTTTGCAGAGACGATGCCCCCTGCGCGCGCGGGGGGCATGCCTGCTTTGGAGCATTGTGTCCACCGTCCATAGAGGCATGTCCCGCCGGGCGGTCATGGATGCGTCCACCGTTGCTCCGCTGAGGCGATGCCCCCCGCGCGCGCAGGAGCCCATGCCGTGAACGCATGTACCTTGCACACGTGAGCAAGGGCAGGCTGATCACGATCGAGGGCCTGGATGGCGCGGGCAAGTCGACGCTCGCGACGGCGCTGGCGCAGGCAATCGAAGAACGGGGCGTGCGGATCGAGCTCTTGCGCGAGCCGGGCGGGGTCGTTCTGTCGGAGCGGATCAGGGAGCTGGTGAAGGACCCGGCGCTCGAGATCGGGGCTCGAGCCGAGGCGCTGCTGTACGCGGCCGCCCGCGCCCAGCTGGTGGATGAGCGGATAGGGCCGCTGCTCGAAGAGGGCAACTGGGTGCTGCTCGACCGCTTCGTGGACTCCTCGCTCGCCTATCAGGGTGCCGGGCGCGGTCTCGGCATCGAGCAGGTGCGCGCCATCAACCTGCTCGCCACCGGCGGGCTCGCCCCCGACCGCACGCTGCTGCTGCAGATCAGCCCAGCAACTGGGCGCAGCCGGCAACAGACGCGCGGCGCCGAGCCTGACCGGCTGGAGCGCGAGGGCAAGTCTTTCTTCCAAGCGATCGCCGCCGCCTACGAGCAGCTCGCACAAGCCGAGCCACAACGCATCCGCCCAATCGACGGCGAGCAAGCCGCGACGCGCGTGCTCACGCAGGCGTTTTCGGAGATAGAGGATCTGCTGCCAACGTCCAGCGCATGAGCGAGCTTGTCGAGCTGGAGAGGCGCACCTATGCGCGCCAAGTGAACGACGCGAGCGCCTTCTCAGAGCCTTGTCGAGGTGGGAGAGGCGCGCTTACGCGCGCCGATGTTCGTGCTGGCACCGGCAAGCCGGCCCCACCCCGATTGAGCGAGCTGCCGTTAGCATGGCGAAAGCGATGATCGCCAAACCGAGCCGCAGCTTGCGCCAAGCATGCACCGCGTCGATCGTGGCGGCAGCGTGCGCGCTCACGGCGCTCGTCCCGGCGAGCGCCCAAGCCACGGGAACCACGACCAAGAAGATTCTTGGCATCAATATCCCGGCTGGGATCAAGGTCCACACCGTCACCGCGACGACGACCCCGGCCACGTCGGTTCCGACGGGCACGACGCCGACCTCAGCGACGACGAGTACCTCCGCTCCTACGGGCGCGGCCCGACCTGGCACCGTGGCGCCCCCCACAACCACGCCCGCCAGTGCCGCGACGCAGACAGCCAGCACCGCCACCTCGGCGCTGCCAACCACCACGACCCCCGCAACCGGCTCCACGACCGTGATCGTCGCGCACAAGCAGAACCCAAGCGCCAAAGGCCTGTCCGCCGGCGCGCTGGCGCTGGCGATCCTCGGCGCGCTGCTCGTGCTCGGCTGCATCGTGTGGGCGCTGGGGCGCTGGCTTGCGCTCGAACCGCGCTGGACGATATCGCTGACGCACTCGCTGCGCGAGGCCTCCTACCGCGCCTCGGAGACCTGGGCGGAGTTCAGCGACTGGGCCAGACTGGGTCACTGAGGGGCCGCCGAAGGCTCCGGCCAGGCGTCCTCGAGTCTTCTAAAATGATGGTTAGCAGGCATTTAATACTCGGATGTCTTTCTGTCCGGCGCTCGCGCGACGATTCTCGGCCCAAGTGAACAGATTCGAGTGGGCGTCGCGAGTGTCGGCGCAGAGGAGGTAAGGCCGATGGATTTCACCCCGCACCCCACGATTGCAGAGGACACGAGCGCCGGCGAGGCGCTATCGGTCAAGCGCCTGTTCACCTCTGCAGAGACGCACCCGTTCGAGACGGTCGAGTGGGAGCTGCGCGACGCGCGTATCGGCCATGGCGACCGCGTCGCCTTTGAGCAGGAGAACGTCGAATTTCCCAAGAGCTGGAGCCAGAACGCCACGAACATCGTGGCGCAGAAGTACTTCCGCGGACAGATCGGCCACCCCGAGCGCGAGCGCTCGGTCAAGCAGATGATCGGCCGCGTGGCCGGCACGATCGCCGGCTGGGGTCGCGAGCGCGCCTACTTCGCAAGCGAGAGTGACGCCGAGGCCTTCGAGGCCGAGCTGACCCATATCCTCCTGCACCAGCTGGCGGCGTTCAACTCGCCCGTGTGGTTCAACGTCGGCTTCGAGGAGTCCCCGCAGTGCAGCGCCTGCTTCATCCTCTCCGTCGAGGACACGATGGAGTCGATCCTCGACTGGAACACCAGGGAGGGCAACATCTTCCGCGGCGGCTCGGGCTCGGGCATCAACCTGTCCAACATCCGCGGCTCGATGGAGCCTTTGGCCAAGGGCGGCACCGCCTCGGGCCCGGTTTCGTTCATGCGCGGCGCCGACTCCTGGGCCGGCACGATCAAGTCCGGCGGCAAGACGCGCCGCGCGGCCAAGATGGTGGTGCTGGACATCGACCATCCCGACATTCGCGAGTTCATCTGGTGCAAGGCCAAGGAGGAGGACAAGGCCGAAGCTCTGCGCGATGCCGGCTTCGACATGTCGATCGACGGCGACGGCTTCAAGTCGATCCAGTACCAGAACGCGAACAACTCGGTGCGCGTCACGGACGAGTTCATGCGCGCGGTCGAGAACGACGGCGAGTGGCGCCTGACAGCGCGCGCCACGGGCAAGCCTGTCGGCGAGCCGATTCGCGCACGCGAGCTGATGCGCGAGATCGCCGAGGCGGCATGGCGCTGTGCCGACCCGGGCGTGCAGTACGACACGACCATCAACCAGTGGCACACGAGCCCGAAAAGCGGCCGCATCAACGCGTCCAACCCCTGCTCCGAGTACATGCACGTCGACGACTCGGCCTGCAACCTGGCCTCGCTGAACCTGATGAAGTTCCGCCGCCCCGACGGTAGCCTGGACGTGGCTTCCTTCGAGCACACGGTCGACATCATGCTGCTGGCACAGGAGATCGTCGTCGGCCCCTCCAGCTATCCGACCGAGCAGATCGGCGTCAACGCACGCGCCTTCCGCCAGCTCGGCCTCGGCTACGCCAACCTCGGCGCCTACCTGATGAGCAACGGCATGCCCTATGACTCCGACGCAGGCAGGGGTACGGCGGCGGCAATTACAGCACTGATGACGGGACGCGCCTACCGCGAGTCCGCGCGCGTGGCGGCGGCGATGGGCCCCTACGAGCACTACGAGGAGAACCGCGAGGCGCACAACAACGTGATGCAAATGCACCGCGACTCCTCCTACGCGATCCCCGACACGATCTGCCAGGACACGGAGCTGCTGGAGGCCGCGCGGCGCTCCTGGGACGAGGCGGTGGAGCTGGGCGAGCAGTTCGGCTACCGCAACGCCCAGGCGACAGTGCTGGCTCCGACGGGCACGATCTCCTTCCTGATGGACTGCGACACGACGGGCGTGGAGCCGGACTTCTCGCTCGTCAAGTTCAAGGAGCTGGTCGGCGGCGGGCAGATGACGATCGTCAACCGCACCGTGCCGCTGGCCCTGCAGACGCTCGGCTACTCAGAGCAGCAGGTCGAGCAGATCGAGGCGCACCTGGCCGAGCACGGCACGATCATCGGCGCACCGGGCCTGGCAGCGGAGCACCTGCCCGTGTTCGACGTGGCCGTAGGCGAGCGAGCGATCTCGCACATGGGCCACCTGAAGATGATGGGCGCCGTGCAGCCGTTCATCTCCGGGGCGATCTCCAAGACCGTCAACCTGCCGCAGACGGCGACGGTCGAGGACATCGCCGACGCCTACACCCAAGCCTGGCGCCTGGGCATTAAGGCGCTGGCAATCTACCGCGACGGCTCGAAGACCGCGCAGGCGCTACGCACCGACGCACAGAAGGAGAAGACAGCACCGGCCGACGTCGATGCGATCGTCGAGCAGGCCGTCGCCAAGGCGCTGGCCGAGGCGGGCCCACGGCGCAAGCGCATGCCGCGCGAGCGCCAGTCGATCACGCACAAGTTCTCGATCGGCGGCCACGAGGGCTACATCACCGCCGGCATGTACGAGGACGGCACGGTGGGCGAGATCTTCCTGACCGACATCGGCAAGGAGGGCTCGACGATCAAAGGCATGATGAACTCGTTCGCAACGGCAATCTCGATCGCACTCCAATACGGGGTCCCGCTCGAGACACTTGTGGAGAAGTTCAGCTACATGCGCTTCGAGCCGGAGGGAATCACCGGCAACCCGGAGATCCCCTTCGCCAGGTCGATGCCCGACTACATCCTGCGCTGGGTGGCCTCGCGCTTCCTGGACACCGATGCCCAGGAGGAACTCGGCATCCTCACACCCGCGGTGCGGGCTCGCAAGATGGCCGAGGAGGCAGCCCAGTCGGTGGCCTCCTCCGACACGGCCGGCCCAGAGGCAAGCGCAGGCGGCGCCGACAGCGTCCCAGCGGCAGCGGCACTGACCGACTCCCCCCCAGTCGTCCCAGCCCGCATGCAGGGCCTTGACCTCGGCCCGGCCTGCAGCCAGTGCGGAGGCATGATGCAGCGCACGGGCTCTTGCTACACGTGCTCGAGCTGCGGCAACAACACGGGTTGTGGTTGAGAATTACGCTGTAATTCGTGTGATACACTAAGGGTCGATGTCGACTAAGTCCGCTCCCTTCAGCATGCGCCTCTCAGAGAGGATGGAGGCCTTGGTTCAATCGGAGGCACAGCGCACAGGCCGCAGCAAGGGGGCCATAGTCGAAGGGCTCGCCGAGGAGGCGATGCGGATGAGGCTTTTCCCAGGCGTCTCCTTCCGCGGCGCAGACTGGGAACGGCGAGCGTGGGTTATCGGCACGGCCTTCGATGTCTGGCAGATTGTCGACGCTTACCGTGACATAGGCTCCATTGAGAGCATGGTGGACGGTGGCTCGGCCGGCGAGCGTCACATTCGGCTGGCCCTTGACTACTACAAGCGGTTCCCAGAGGAGATCGACGCTGCTATAGCTGAAAACCGGCGTCCGATCGAGCAACTCGAAGAGGAATTCCCCTTCATCGAGGTCAGCCGGATAGACACCTGAGCCGAGCGCACGCTCCGTGAAGCTTTTTCTCGACGCTCACATCTCGAGGCAGCGAGTTGCCATCCAACTTCGCGACCGAGGTCACGATGTCAGATCCGCTGACGAAGAGCGCGATCTCGACGGCGCGAGCGACGAACAGTTGCTCTCGCTTGCCGCGGAGGAAGAGCGAATATTCGTCACGTTTGACGTCAAGGACTTCCCGCTCATCGCACGCCGCTGGGCCGAGGCCGGTCGACATCACACAGGATGCGCCATTGTGGTCGGTATAGACCACGGCGAGTTCGGCACGATCGTCAGCGCGATCGAACGCGAGCTTCAGGCTCGACCCGATCCCGAAGACTGGATCGACCGGACGCTCTTCATCGCACGAGCCCGGTGAGGAGCGGGCAACCGGCACCCGACAGCAGACTCGCGCTCGGCGAGTCTCAGTGGCCGGCAGCGGCTTGCTCGGCCACAGCGACACGCGAGTCGTCGCGGCTGAGCATGCTGATGAAGACCGCGGCGAAGGCGATGCCGAAGACGAGGAACTCGACGAAGCACATGCCGGCACCGGCAATCTGCTGATCGGCGATCGCGCTGATGCCGAAGGCGCGGGGAGCCGAGGCGTAGAGCGGGTACTGCGTGGTGGTGATCCAGGTGAGGGGCAGACAGACCGCTGCGGAGGCGATGCGCGAGAAGCCGAGCAGCGCCAAGCGCTGGCCGTCAGGACGCGGGCGCACCCGCGGCATCGGATCGATGATCAGCCACCAAAGTGCGAGCCCTGTGTAGAAGAGGGTCGCGTGCTCGAAGGCGTGCACGACAGTGTGCTGGGCGGCGAAGTCGAAGACCGGCGGAATCGCCCAGACCCAAGTGGCCAGCGCCCACAGCGGGATCGCCACCCATGGCGAAGTCGCGACCGCCAGCGTGCGACCCCAGCGCCCACCGGGAGCGACAGCACGCAGTGCGGGACGGGCAAGGCCGAGCGACAGCACGGGCGAGCGCAACCCGAGCACCAGCAGCGCCGGAGCAATGTCGGACAGCAGCACGTGCTGGGCCATGTGCGCGGAGAGCAGCCAGCTATCGCCAATCGCGTCAAGCGGCGAGAGCAGAGCGATCGCGATCGCGATCAGACCGCCGGCGTAGGGAATCCAGTGACCGGCGCCAACGGCTTTCGAACGCGAGGCGGCACGCCTGTACATGCGCGCGTACAGAACCGCCGCGGCAAGCAACGCAAGGATCGCAAGAGGATCGAGGCTCCATGAGCCCCAGCCGGGCACGGAAGTCATCAGCGGCATCCTATAGATCCGCCCCTCGGATGTGTCCCGTGCTCACGCGGCGCCCATCTCTCCCGCCGGAGACCACAAGCACTGGCTCTGCCCGCGTGCGGGTCTACGTGCCATGTGCAAGTCATTCGCCGCCCCCATATGACGCGGGTGGGGCAGGATTCGAGCGGATCGCGGCCAGCTCGGCGAGCAGCTCCTCAGGGCCAGTGCCGCCCAGCACGCGCAGGCGCGGCAGGCGATACGAATCGTCGCTGGGCGAGGCCCAGCCGGGTACGACAGTGGTGGAGCCCACATATCCGGCAGCCTTAACCGCGTTTATAACTGTTGGGTTGTAATGCCCCGAGGGGTAGCAAAACCAGTTGACCGGCACGTGGTAACGACGCTGCACCTGCGCACGAGCAACGGCGACCTGTTCGTGCAGGGCAGCCGGGCCAAGCGTGATCAGGTCGGCGTGGCTGATCCCTTGTGTATCGAGCTCCCAGCCGGCAGCCACCAGACCTCGGATCTGCGCGTCGCTCAAGCCCCCCTGCGAAGGGGGCAGCCCCGTCAGCTGCATGTTCTCGACGCCCACCCAGCCGAGATTGCGCAGCACCGGCAGCGCCTGGGTGTACTGGGACTGGTAGCCGTTGTCGAAGCTCAGCACGATCGGCTTGCCGGCAGGAAGGGGCGTGCCGCGCGTCCAGTTGGCGCGCATCTGATCCATCGTCACCGCATGAAAGCCGGCGCCCGCGAGCGCATGCATCTGAGCTGAGAATTCTTCAGGGGACACATACAGCCCAGGGAATTTCGCCCCCGCCGGCGGCGGGTTTATGACGTGATACATCAAGATCGGCACGGACTCGTGCCCAGGTGGGCCGGTAGCGGTGCCTGCCGTGCCAGCGCTGGAGGGGCGGCCGGTGGAGGCGAGAACCGTGCCGGACTCGCCGCTCTTACCACCGACGCCGTTCGCGGCATTGGAGCCAGGCCGGCCGGCCTGGCTCTCGGCGGCGCCCCCCGAGCCACCGGCACCAGCGCCGGCAGAACTCACCGATGCGCCGTGCGAGCCTCCTTTGGAGGAGCCGCCGCCCGAGCCAAGCGCGACGACGGCCGCGATCGCCAGGACGGCGATCAGCGCTGCGGCGAGCCCCCGCGTACGTCTGCGCGCAACCTCGCGCCGACGTGCCTCACGACGGGCTCGCCGCTGCTCGACGTCCATCTGCTCCGTAGGTCGGGCGAGTGGGTACTAATTCAGACGCTTCTTCAGCGCGCTCGCCGCGGAGAATTTCGCGGCCTTGCTTGCCGCAATGTTGATCGTCTCCCCCGTCGAGGGATTGCGTCCCTGTCGGGCCGCGCGGTTGCTGACGCTGAACTTGCCGAAACCGGCGAGAGCAACCTCGCCGCCGCCAGCCAGCTCGTCGGAGATCAGGTCGATCGCCGCCTCCAGCGCCTCCCGAGCCTGCGTTCCCGCGAGACCCGTCCGCTGCGCGACCCCATCAGCCAGCTCGTTCTTCGTCATGGCAGTCCCTTCTCGAGTTTCGTTACTGCGGCTCAGGCTAACGGTTGGCAAGGACGTCCGCACACCCAGCGCCGGCTCGCGAGCCCATTTCAGGCCCTATTTCCGGGGAATATGCCAAAGCGGAGCCCACGGGCGCGCAGCCACAGCCCACCAGTCGGCGCTTTGCGTCCAAGGGGGGCTGAGGGAGCTAGGCAGGCTCAGTGGGCTAGACAGGCACACGCGCGCGTGAGGCCGCCCGCGGCTCGGCCACGCTCACAGCGCGCGGCTGCAGGCGACCAGCGGCACAGGCGGTCCACAGCACGGAAAGCCAGGTGAGCGAGGCGAGACTGACATGCACCCATACGAGCTCGGTCGGCAGGTGCGTCTCGTACTGGTCGAGCCCGACAGCCCCTTGCAAAGCGATCAACACACATGTGACGGTCGAAAAGCGGCGCACGAGCGGATCGGCGGAACGGGATCGGCGCGCGAGCCACCAGACGAGCAGCGCCACGAGCCCGAACACGAGTGCGATCTCACCGTGGCGGTGGATCACGAAATCCATCGTGCCTTTGCCGTCAAAGTCCAGGCGATTGATCTTTTGGCCAGGCGAGCCACCGGCGTGCGGGCCCGCAGCCGTAGCGGCGGTGCCGGCGAAGATCGTCAAGGCGCCCAGCGCCACGGCAGCACGTGCCCAGAGGGTGAGCGTTCTGTCGGTGGAAAGCGGACGCACGCCGGGCTCGTAGGTGGCGCGCCAGGCGAGCGCAACAGCCGCGACGAGCACGAGCATCGAGAGGGCGAAGTGAGCCATGACCCAGCCGTAGTCGAGCGCTCCGCGCACCGTCAATCCGCCGAGCACGGCCTGGGCGACCACGCCGAGCGGCAGCAGCAAGCTCAGACGCATCAGGTCGCGCCGGTAAGGCCGGCGGCGGAAGGCAAGTACGAACGCAGCGATCGCCGCGATCGAGACCGGGACGGTGATCATCCGGTTCGAGAACTCGATCACCGCGTGGGTTTGCAGCGGCGGGTAGATCTTGCCGTAGCAGCGCGGCCACATCGGACAACCGAGCCCAGAGCCGGTGAGCCGCACAGCGGCCCCGCTCATCACGATCACGGTCAGCGCGCCGAGCGCGACATATGCCGCGAGCGCATATTGCTCCGGCGTGAGCGTGAATTCGCCGACACGACGGCGCAGGAGACTGATACGGCTGGACATCGGGCATAAGCATTGCATCCGAGGCCATCGCACGCGCACCCATCCAGATGCCGCGATCACACCGAATCAAACGTTTCCAAATAGTGGAGGTTGCAGGAGATTCGATTCCGGTGCGGAAACGTTCGCTTACTTCCTATGAACCACACTCACGAACACGACGGTGGCGCCCACGAGCAGGTTGCCCACGAGCATGAGTATCCGGTCCTGCGCCCGGTGGACCCCAGAATCGCCAAACAGATCCATGAAGCGCTCGGCGACGCCCGCTCGGTCGCCAATGTCGGGGCCGGCGCGGCGGAGTATGAGCCGGTCGACCGCTGGGTGCTTGCGATCGAGCCGACAGAGCACAGAATCACTCGGCGCACCCGAGGGCTGACGACCCCGATCAGGGGGCACGCCGAGAGCCTGCCGATCCCATCTTCGAGTGTGGACGCCGCGATGGCATGTCTGACGCTTCACCAATGGGCAGACTGGCGCGTCGGGGTGCAAGAGCTGCGTAGGGTCGCACGTAAGCGCGTGGTGATCTTCACCTACGACCCAACTCATGCCGATCGTTTTTGGCTGCTGCGCGACTACCTGCCCAAGCTCGGCCATCTGCACAGCCGCCGCTTCCCGCCGATCGAGCAACAGCGTGTTGCCACTGGCGACGAGGTGCAAGTCGAGACGGTTGCCATCCCCCACGATTGCGGCGGCGGCTTGCTGGCGGCCCACTGGCGCCGCCCGCAAGCATACCTGGACAAGCGGGTGCGGGGGGGCATACCGACGTTTCAGCTGCCGGGCGCCGCGCGGCTGCTGGACGGTCTCGAGGAGCTCGCCGAGGAGCTCGAGACGGGCCGCTGGCAGCAGCGCAACCGCGAACTACTCGCGCTCGAGCAGTTGGACCTCGGCTATCGCCTGCTCGTGACCGAGTTGTAGAGCTCAGGCCGAGTACTCGAACGGCAACTCAGGCGCGAGTTCGCGCAACAGGGGAGCTTCGCTGTCGCGCGCGGAGACGATCAACTCGCTTGCCGGCAGCGGCCAGTCGATCGCGACATCGGGGTCGTTCCAAGCGATGCCTCGCTCGATCGCGGGATCGTAGTAGGCGCTCTGCTTGTAGATGACGTCGGCCACGTCACTGAGCACACAGAAACCGTGGGCGAAGCCGACGGGCACGTAGAGGATGCGCATCGCCTCGTCATCTAGCTCGAAGCCCTCCCACTCGCCGTAGGTGGGTGAGCCGCGGCGCAGGTCGACGATCACGTCGAGGATCCTGCCGCGTGAGCAACGCACGAGCTTGGCCACGCCGCTGCCGACGTGGAAGTGCATGCCGCGCACGACCCCTCTACTGGAGCGGGAATGGTTGTCCTGGACGAACTGCTCATCCTCGGGAATGCCAGCAGCGGAATGCCACTGCTGCCGGTAGGCCTCGACAAAGAAGCCGCGCTCGTCACCGAAGACAGAGGGCACGATCTGGACTGGGCCTGGGAGGCGGGCTGGGAGTATCTCCATGGGGGGTCCTAGGTTTGGACAAACGTGCAACCGACTGATTGCACGTCAGTGCTTTGCTGGCACCGGCAGGGCGAGCACACTATCGCGAGCGCCCCGGTGGCGGCGCGAACAGGAGCTTCGACGAGGGCACGTCGGAGGCGGGAGGATGCCTCTGGCAGAACAACACTCAAGAGGCAGCGGAGCCCAGATGAACGACAGGCCCGCCCACATGCGCGGAGCACTCAGCGCTTGTGGACGGACCGGCCAGCCCCCCTTGGGGGCACGGGACCGAATGGGCATCGGCTCGTGACATCAATCATGGTGCCCCATCGCGGCGGGAATGCATAGGGGAAAGTCAGGTAGTTGATTTTTTGGGGGATCGAGCAGCCATGAAGGTCCTTCCCGAAGCGCAATTCCTCCTTATTGCGCGGAGTGCAGGCGCTCGATCTCAACGCCGAAGTCGTGACTTTCACGTGGGCAATCGAGGATTTGCAGAGCCCACCCTTACCATAAGAAAATTCAAACCAGACCACTGTTTGCTTGACCCACGGAACCTAGGCAAATATGGGAACAACCGCCGCACCAGAGCGCACAAGGCAGTAAATAAAGAGCTGTTCAGGTAATTGATTTCGGAGGCGCGGAGTGCGGTAGCGCCTTGACCGACGGCACGCTTCCAGCAAGCCAGGAGCGTCCCGGCACGAGCGCTATGCGTTCCAAGAAAAGCCCCAAGGGCCGAGTATCGCGGGAGAGGCCGAGCGTTTGCGGCGAACGTGGATCGTGCACTCGCCATGCGACCAACAGCTCCCCGGAGGAGCGTGCCACGGCAGCTGGCAGCGCGAGACACGTAGTAGATGGACACGGGCTCTGCTCGTCGTATTCCACGGACCCGACAGCTTCCCCGTTGACTGTCACATCGGCCCGCAACGTCGGTCGCGTCCCACTCAGTAGGGGAACCGCATCGAATTCCAGCTCGAGCGGTGTTTGCGAGGGCTCCAACCGCAGCATCAGTTGCGCGAGTTCGCCGTAGGTCCAGCGCCCGGACGCCTCGGGATCGCTCCAGCCGCCTGCGAGCGTGCACTCGTCGCCAGATCCCTCACCGAGCATCGTCGCGCTGCCGATTTGAGAGGTGCGCGGCTCGTGCACCACCAGCCGACGCAGGAATACGCCGAGGCGTCGATCGTCGTCGGCGACTCCCAGCCGCGCGGGCGAGACCGCGTCAGGCGCCCTCAGAGTCAGCTCTAGACGCTGCCGTCCCGCCACGAGCTCGTAGGGGATGACGAGCGACTCGCGGCGAAGCGTTCGGTTTACATCCACCTCGAGCGCACCGACAGGACAGTCGTTGACGAGAACCTCGAGACGCTGCTTGGGATGTGCTGCACCGAGGAAACCTTGGGCTGAGATCTCGAGCAACAGCGAACTGCGAGCGTCCCGCTCCAGTGGCATCACGAGCTTTGCCTCACGACCGGCGATCCAGGATCCGCCAGCCTCTGGGCACCAGATTCCGTAGGCCACGTAGTCGCGGCCGAGACCAGTGAGATCCATGTCGATTGGGCCGCCGAAAGCAATTGGCAGAGCCGAAGACGCATGTTCGGCGCCCTTGCCGACAGCCGCGGCCATCTCCGAGGAAGGCCTGCTCGGCCCGGGGCATCCGCCAGAGCCGAGCTCTGAGAACTGGCGAAAACGTTCTACGCCCAGGCGTCGACGGGCAAGTCGCAGATGCCGTCTCAAAGATGGCTTCTCAGCAAGACCAAGGTGATGGCGAAGATACTGCTGGTGGTAGAGAACCTCCCATTGCACCCGGCTGCGCAGTCGCGGCTGAGTCGTTTGGATGTGCAACTCCAGGCGCTCGAGCGGCGATGCTCGCGCTGACTTCAAGGCCTCCAGGACGCCAGAAGGCAACGGAACGTCCACGATCTCATGCAGATAAGAGAGCCCGGCTCGCAATGCCACCGTGACTCGACGCTTGCGCGCCTGCTCCACCAACCTGTCGTAGTCGATCGGGCCGAACACGCCTTGGGCAAGCAGCGCGGCATCGAGCACCCATCTATAGGTGGGAATCGCGTTCCAACGCAGTCCGTGCAGGATCACCAGCAGCAGCTCGTCAGCCGGACACAGCGCCCGTGTGCGCAGACCGAGCAGCTCGATCGGGACCGCCGCCGCCCAGAAATCGTCGTCGGCGTCAGGCTGGCGGGAGGCGTGCAGCACATTCCAGTGAAGGTCCAGCTGACGGTCCTGCTCGTCACGGAAGCCGTGACTCGGAACGAAGCGAGGCGCGTAGTCGGCGACGTACCAAGCGGGAACATCGCCCACAGGTTCGAGGCCCAAATCGCGCAAGCACTCGATCGCCTCGCGGGTCCGATCGCTCGGTACCAGCACGTCGACGTCGTTCATCGGGCGCATGCCGGCATCCAGCCGCTTGTCTGCGACAAATGCCGCCCCCTTCAAGAGCAACGTCGGGATGCCGGCTCGCTCGAGCTCCGCGACGACCGGGATCATGCCCGCGAGCAGCATCTGGTTGCGAGCCCAGCTGAAGCGGTGGACGCCCTTGAACAGATCCAGCAGCTCGTCCTGCACGCCGAGCGCCACCAAGTTCTTGCGCAGGATCGGCAGCAGTGCCTGGGTCGCCCCGTCGAGCGCGGCAACAGACATCTGTGGTTGCAACTCTGTCCACGCGGCGAGCGCGCGCTCGTCTGCGATCAGCGCCGCCCGCAACAGCAGCTCCTGGGTCCGTGCAGGCCAAACATCGCGCTGCTCGGGAGTAGCGCCCCAAACAGCGGCAGCGGCCGTCTCTCCAGGCGCCTCGTTCGTCGCCTCGATCATGGTCCGTCCCGCAACGCCGCATCGGCGGCCCTGCGACGGTCGAGCGATGCCTTCAGAGCATGGGCGAACTCACCGATCTGGGCACGATGGCGCAACGAGTTGTTCTCACCGTGAACGCGCCGCCAAACAACCTGCTCCTCCAGGGTGACCTCCGTCAGCGGCAGCTCGCGCGCCCGTAGCAGCCAGTCCAATCCCTCTGCGACATGCGTCTCTGTGGGGAACGGCCCAACGCGAGCAAGCGCTGCCCGGCGCACGAACATGGCGCCTGGAAGATGGGCGGGCAGCGGCTCGTCGATCGCGACTGGGACTCCATCGAGCAGCTGACGAAAGCGGACGACCTGACCGAATACAAGCTCGACCTCGGGTCTTTGCCTGAGCAGCTCAACCCGGCATCCGATGCTCGACGGCGTCAGCAGATCGTCTGCATCGAGAAATGCCAGGACGTCGCCATGCACCATTTCCGAGCCGCGGTTGCGAGCCGCGCCGATCCCAGCGTTGTCCTGGCGCTCGACCCTTACCCGAGGACTGTGATTTGTGGCGAGGGCGGACGTGCCATCGCTGGAGCCGTCATCGATCACCAGGATGTCAGCCACAGGGTGTGTTTGGGAGAGCACACTGTCGAGCGCTTGCCCAAGGAAGCGCTCGGCGTTGAAGGCAGGTATTACCACTCCAACGCTCGGGTCAGCCAGCATGTCGCTCCCCGGCTCGGAGTGCCACGTTGCGACGCAGAATCGTGAACATCTCGCGCCGTACGGTGGCCAGATCGTAGGAGCCGTTGGCGCCGTGAATGCGCCAGCGTATGAGCGGATCGTCGAGCGTCTCGTTGCGCAGCCCGGCCTCGCCGGCTCGCACGAGCCAGTCTGTGTCGCAGCCAGAAGAGAAACCCGGATCAAAGACGCCTATACGCTCGAACGCGCTGCGGCGCACGAGCCACGCACTCGGAAGGAAGGCCGGCGGGGGCACTTGCAACCACTCCGGTCGACACCAGGGCGGCCGCTGGATGCCATCCATCAGCACGACCTCCATCTTCGTGAACACGATGTCCACGTCGGGCCGCGCGCGCAGCAGCTCGAGTTGGCGCTCCAGCTTTTGCGGATGCCAGAGGTCGTCCTGGTCGAGGAACGCGATGAACTCACCTTCTGCGGCCGCGAGGCCCGCGTTTCGCGCCACCGGCACGCCGAGCTGGCGCTGGCGCAACAGACGAACCCAGTGGCGAGCTTCTGCGATCGCCGCGCTCTCGTCTGGTGAGCCGTCGTCGATCACGATCGTCTCCAGCGGACGATGAGTCTGTGCCTCGATGCTGTCGAGCGCTTCGGCGAGGAAACGTTCGCCGCGATGCACGGGCACGATCACCGAGACAAGTGGACTGGCGGCGTCCTCAGACATTGGCTTCGCGCTGCTTGCGATGAACAGACTCTCGCAGCACACGCAGAGTGGCTGCATTGTTGGCCCGTGTATGGCGCGAGGTGTTGTGCGCGTGGATGCGGTAGTAGAGCAGCGTCCGCTCGATCCTCCCGGCGAGTATCCCGGCATCGGAGGCGCGCGCCAGCCAGTCGATGTCCTCGCTCAAGCGCAGTGTCTCGTCGAAGGGGCCCACGACATCGAACACCTCCCGCCGCGCGAGCATCGTCGCGGGATGCCCGACTACCTTCTCCCCTTCGGCGAACCCGGGATCGTGAGCCGGGCGCGACTCGCCCGGACTCAGGAAGACCTCCGCGAGACCGAGCACGATCCCCTGCTCGGGGTGCGCCGCCAGGTACGCGAGCTGTAACGAGAGGCGATCGGAAGGCCACAGATCGTCGGCGTCGAGGATCGTTATGAACTCGCCGGTGGCAGCCGCAAGCCCACTGTTGCGAGCCGCCGCCGGCCCACCTTGCTTGCGGCACACAAGCTGGACGGGTGCAGCCGCCGCGATCTCGGCCGTGCGATCGGTGGAGCCGTCGTCAACGACGATCAACTCGACGGCGTCGTGGTCCTGCCTCAGAGCGCTGTCGAGCGCCTCCTCCAAATACGCCTCGGCCTGGTAGGCCGGGACGATGACCGATACCAGAGGCACGCTCATGCCGAGCCCCTCAGCGCGGGCTCGCGTCGCCCATCCACGCGTGTGCCGCCAACCTCGTCGAGGACGCGGTCGAGCGCTTCTGCCAACTCCTCGACGCGATCGCCGACGTCGAGCGCGAAGGCGGGAACGCTGCGAGTGAGCGCGGCAAGCGAACGTACGACCGAGCCTTTGTCGTAAGGCATCTGAAGCGTTGTGCTGGGCGCCAGCGCGAGCAGCGCCTCGCCCGCGCTGACAGCGTGCAGGGCTGCCCGTCCACCCCGTATGTGGGGAACGACGATCGCCTTGATCGGCAGCGAGTCCACAAGCGCATCGGGCAACAGCGTCGCGACGTCGAGCACCGCCTTCTCGTCTTCCACGGGATCGGCGGAGAAGCGCGCCGCGGATGCGAGTGTCGGAAAGCGTGCAAGGTGGCCGGCATCGAGCTTGGCGGTTCCGAAGAGATTCCAAGCGACCGGGACGGGGTCGCTGTGCAGCAGGACGTAATCGTCTGAGATGTAGCGCATCCCAGAGGCCAGAGCAGCCAGCGCAACCGTCGTCTTGCCGGAGCCACCGGCGCCGCCGAGCAGCACGCCGCCACGCTGCTCGTCTCCGACGACGCCTCCGTGCACGAGATGACGTCCCGGCCCACTCAGCGCCCAGAACAACGCGGGACGCAAGGGCGCCGCGCGCTCCCACCACGGAAGCTCGGCGCTGCTGGGAACCCGATAGAGGAGCGTATCGCTGTCGGGATCGACAAGCGTGACAGCACGGGAGCCGGCCTCGTGTACGGCCACCACGCCATCGGAGCCGCGAACGAGGCCACGGGCGCCGAGATGCTCATCGCCCCAGGGGACGGGTATGGCGCGGCCAGAGACTCGGCGCTCCTCCCACAATGAGATGGTGGTATCCGGGGTGCCGACATCGACCGGCCCCGGTCCAAAGGCAAAGGGACAGAGACGCGGGGCGAGCGCCGCCAGCAGTCCGTCGGCCAACGCCGTACCGACGAAGCGCATGCGCAGGCGTTGGTCGGCGACGCGCAGTTCGCGCTGTATCTCGCCTACATCCGCCAAAGCAGCGGCGTGCTCGCGTGAAGCTTCCGCGAAGAAGCCCCTAAGGCCGGGGAGCGGCTCAGCCATCCTTGAGATGCGGCCAGCCAACGTCCTGCTCGACGTCGTGGAGGGGATCCACGAGCATGAACTGCTGCATGTCGGTGTACTTGTGCAGAACCGGGGCCACGAAAGACGCACGGGTCGAAGACTCAGACTGGTCGACACCGGCCGGCGACGCGGTCGTGGTCGCAGTCGTCTCCCCTCCTGGCTGAGCGCGCGGGGGGACAGTCGACGGACCCTTGAGGATCAGCTCCTCGGCGAGCAGTTCATCGATGAGCGTCCTGACAGGTTGGGCGATTTGCTCGGGATCTGCGTCGTAGCGTGTCTGTGTTGAGGCTACGACCTCCTCGACGCCGGCGCCGGCAGCCAAAAGCTCCCAGATATCAGCGCCGCAGCCGGCCAGGCTGTAGTAGGCGCCACTGCCAAGGTGGATCAGGATCGTCTCGCCGTCGATCGTCTCGTGGACGACCTGCGCGACGTTGACTGTTAGTTGCTCATTGGGCATGAGCTGGACAAGTTTAGTCAGTGGGGGCCAGCCATTCCTACGCGGCGCACAACCGGGCTAGAGCTGGATGGATGGGGAGCGGCGATAATTGCTCGGATGTCGCTCTCCGTCTGCCTGATGACCGCTGATCCGCCGTCGCGTGTGGCGGCGATCCTCGAGCCACTGCGCCCATATGCCGAGGAGATCGTGATTGCCGCAGATGCTCGTGTCGAGGACACGACGCTCGCCGGCTACGGCGCTGTCGCCGACCGGCTCTCGCGGATCGAGTTCTCCTTTCCCGAGCGACACATGGCATGGCTGTATGCCCAGTGCCACGGTGACTGGATCCTGCGTCTCGACGGAGACGAGGTAGCAAGCCAGGCATTCCTCCGGCGCCTGCCGGCAATGCTCGCATCGAGCGAAGTGCAGCAGTTTTGGGCTCCCACAGCATGGCTTTGGTCTGACCGCGAGCACTTTCTCGCCTGCCTGCCCTGGTCGACCGGGTTCGTGCCCAGGTTGACGCGCAACGACGGCACGCTTCGCTTCAGCGGATTGACACACGACCACGCGCAGCCGGTGGCTCCCCGCGAATATGTCGAGGAGCCGTTCTACCATCTCGAGCTGCTGACCTCCAGCGAACAGGAGCGGCTTGACAAGGTCGTGCGCTATGAGGTTGCCCGTCCTCACCTGTTGGCCGCGGGGGGAGGACGACTCAACGAGGCCTTCTACCTTCCGGAGCTGCGCGACTCGCTCGAGCTGGACGAGGTACCCGAGGAGGATCGAGCGGCAATCGCGCAAGCGCTCGACCCTTCGCCTGCGCCCACCGAGCCGACCCTCCTCGAGCATGTTCCATTCGTGTCGCTGGCGGAGATGGATCGTCTGTGGGAGGGACGCAAGGTCAGCAAGGACACCTACCACGCTCGTATCGAGCTTGGCGAGTCCTCGCCGTCGCTCGCGCCCTCCGAGCAGCGTCATATGTACTTCCATGTGCACAACGAAGGCAGCGAGCGCTGGCCTGCGCAGCTGGACGCCAAACCGGCAATCCGCCTGTCCTATCGCTGGCTCGACCCTGAGGGGAATGTTCTGATCCCAGAGGGGCATCGCTCGGCTTTCACCCGTCCGGTAAAGCCAGGGCAGAGCGTCCTGACCCCGCTACACGTCGAGGCGCCGCCGCTCGCGGGAACCTACTTGCTCGAGGTCGACGTCGTGCACGAGGATGTGCGCTGGTTCGACTGTGCCTGTCGCGTACCCATACGCGTCGGGCAACTCGGCGGACTGCCGAGCGCGGGGGCGCGACTGCTTGAGAGCGCTCCGCTCGAAGCGGGTACGCAAATGAGCATCCCACGCACCATTCACCGCGTGTGGGTCGGCGGAAAGCCGATGCCGGCCGAGTACGAGCGCTTTGGCGCGAGCTTTGCCGAGCACAACCCCGACTGGGAGATGCGATTGTGGAGCGAGGCGGATCTCGCGGAGCTCGAGATCGAGGAGGCCGAGCGCAAGCGAGCACGCACTCACTCAGAGCTGTCGAACCTGATGCGCTACGAGGTGTTGCGTCGCTTTGGCGGGATATATGTAGACACAGATGTCGAATGTCTTCAGTCGCTTGAGCCGCTGCTGTGCGGCGTCGACGCATTCGCCGCGCTGGAGGGAGAGGGGCGCGTGGGCAACGCCATACTGGGCTCGACGCCTGGACATCGCGCTTTCGTGCGTGCCGCACAACTGGCGCGGCGGACGCTCGGCACAGGCGCGCACTCGGTGGATGCCAACGGACCGTACCTACTCAGCTTGATCC
The DNA here is from genome assembly GCA_035485715.1 of Solirubrobacteraceae bacterium. Taxonomy (GTDB): domain Bacteria; phylum Actinomycetota; class Thermoleophilia; order Solirubrobacterales; family Solirubrobacteraceae; genus Palsa-744. Next base: position 48,010 of record DATHNT010000003.1, read on the forward strand.
TCGAGCAGGAGCCGAGTGTGACGATCTTCGGTGCGCACCTGTTCTATCCCTACCGATGGGACGAGCCCGAGCGCCGCCACGAGGCGTTCCCCGACGCTTACATGGTTCACCACTGGGCAAAGAGCTGGGCGGAGGTCTGGTCTTGACGAGCGATCGCAACATCTACCTCGCCCTCGACGAGCTCGTGCGGCGTCATACACACACGAGCACCGCGGCGCCCTCGCCCCGAGAGCCACTCACTCGCTACGAGTACCGCTGCTTCTCACAAAACGGCGAGGATGGCGTGCTGGCCGAGCTGCTGCATCGCGTAGGGGCAACCAACCGCTGGTTCGTGGAGTTCGGCATCCAGAGCGGCGTCGAGGGTAACTGCGTGCTCTTGGCGGACGTACTGGGATGGTCGGGACTGTTCATGGAGTCACACCAGGACGCGTTCAACGAGCTGCATAGGAAGTACGCGGCAAACTCGCACGTACGCACCGAGCACGCTCATGTGGGGCCGGAGAATCTAGAGCAGCTCTTCCATCAGGCAGGTGTGCCAGCCGAGCCGGATGTGCTGTCAATCGATGTGGACGGCAACGACTATTGGATCTGGCAGGAGCTGAGAAGCTATTCGCCACGCATTGTCGTGATCGAGTACAACGCGCAGTGGCCGCTGGAGGCGCGTTGGGTGCAACCCTACGATCCCGAGCGTACGTGGCAGGGTACCGACAACTACGGCGCGTCGCTTGGCGCGCTTCGGTCGCTTGGCGAGCAGAAGGGGTATCGCCTGGTGCACACCGAGCTGACGGGCAACAATGCGTTCTTTGTGCGCACGGACATCGATGCCGTGATGCCGGATCCAGATGTTGTCCCTTTGCGCGCCCCGAACCACTTTCTCATCGGGGGCAGCCACCCTGCGCACCCCGAGCCGGCGCCAGCGATCGTCGATTTGGAGGCACAGTGACCCGATCTCAGGCTCGCAAGATGCCCGCGACAGCGGCGATACTCGCTTGTGCGGTAAACGACGACGGCTGATCCTCGACGGCGAGTCGCTCGCGAGCGCGCTCCAGCAGTGGTATCAAGACGGCGAGTAAGCGCGCGCGAAACTCCAACGCGGCGGGGGGGCCGCTGAGCGCCTCGACCAAGCATACCTCGGCGAAAGCTGGCTCGCAGTCGAGAAACACGAGCAACGCTTCAAGACCGGCAAGGACCCCATCCTCCCACAAGGCCTCCCGCTCAAAGGCGGCGAGGATCAGCGCGGTCGAGTGCTCCAGTACGTGCTCCAGCAAGGCCAGGAAACAACCGTCCAAGCCGCCGAACAACTCACGGAGCACAGGCGGGGAGACATCCGCGCGCGTGGCCACGCTCCCGGCGGTCAAGTCGCGAAAGCTCCGCTCGGCGAGCAGTTGGGCCATCGCGTCCAGCAGACGACGACGCTGCATCTCGCGCACCTAGCCGCGCCCACCCGCACGACCCTCCGATCGAGCCGCACTATCGCCGGTCGACAACACTCAGAACCCTTGCGCGGACCCAAGGAGCCCAGATACCACACACCCAAGGAGTTTGCCTGCATATCGGAAGCGTGTCGGCTGGCAGCCATCGGGCCGAGAGTCAACAAGACTCAACGGCGCGTGTCAACTCGAACTTCAAGACAGTGCACAGCGCCACCCATCTCCGCGCCCGTCGCCGCCTGCGCCAAGCCTACGATGAAGCGCGCGCCCCGGCCGAGCAGACCCGACTCGTGGCCGCGCAGAGCCCGCGCGATTTCGCGGACGCTGTCCATCCATGACTGCGCGTTGGGCGCGCCCGCCTGCTCGGAGCCCTACATCAATACACCGTAGTGCAGCCCTTCACGCCGGCCTCGCCAGGCCGCGCGGAGGGCCTCGGTTTCGCGCAGCGCCGAGGGCGTGCCGATCTCGTAGAAGAGGTCGCGCGCCTCATAGCCGCACAGGCGTCCCTGCTCGGCCACCGCTACCAGGCTCTCCTCAACGCCTCTTGACAACCACTGAGAGCATCGGTACTCGGCGCAGAGACGCTGTTGGCCCTCTCAGCAACTTCGGGCTCGATCACGAGGAGTCGCTGGTCGGTGATGCCGGGGTCCCCTCGCCGGAGGACAGGCCGGTCAGGATCCGCCGCTCGATCGTCGGGTCGAGGCCGGCGATCAGTCGACGGACGTGATCCCAGGAGGAACCCTTTCTCGCCTTGCTGCTATCGCCGACCAGCAGCATAAACTCGTTGGGGTGATGACGGGTCGCCTCGACGGAGAACCAGGTGCCGCGGCCGGCAGCGGCACCAAAGGACACGAGCAGCTGAGTGAGCATCGCGACGGGGTCGGCCTCCGTGTGGGGAGCGATCCGGGTGACAATCTCGCCGAGCAGCTCGTAATAGACAATCGGGGCGGGTGCCGGGCACGCCGCGGCAGGCATCGTGGATCAGCGCGATTGCGTCAGCGTTTGCTGATGACAGTGATCCTGCCGCTCAGTTAGGATGTCCCGGTGGTCGCAACGGGCAAGCCGTGATCGGTGCGGGCTACTTGCGCCAAGTGGACGATGTAAACGAGCAGCACAGCTATCTGGTTGGGTACGACATGTGACCGCGCGGCCCTGCATGGCGCCATCGGCTGCAACCCGGCGTCTGAAAGAGTTGGAGGGCAGGTCCGATGACTCAGGTCGCAAAACGTGCTAAGAGTGTCACGGCGCAAGCCACTATGGACGCATCGGTAGAAAGCCCAACCGGCAGCCGTCGTCTGCGCATCTTCAGCTGCCGCGCATTGCCGAGCTGGGTGGTGGCGCTGGCCCTTTACCTCGCGCTGGCCCTCATCACGATCGGACGGTACGCCATTCAGGCCCCGCGAACAGTATGCGCGTGTAGTGCATCTACAGATCCGGCTTCGTATATGTGGGCGTTGTCGTGGTGGCCGCACGCGCTTCTGCATGGGCTCAACCCGTTCGTGTCGCATTACCTCTGGGCGCCTACCGGAGTCAATGTCGCTCAAGGGGCGATGATCCCGACGGCGGCCATCCTAATGGCTCCCATCACCGCATTGGCTGGGCCTGTCTTTTCTTACAACGTACTGGCGGTCTGTGGCCCCGCCCTAGCGGCCTTTACCGCATATTTGCTGTGTCGCCGCTTGGCCGGACGCGAGCTGCCCGCCTTGGTTGGTGGGTTTCTCTTCGGGTTCTCGAGCTATCAGTTCGCGCAGCTCTTGGGGCATTTGAACCTCGTGCTCGTGTTCCTCATACCAGTTATGGTTCTAGTCGCTTTGCGTCGTGTCGCAGGGGAGATTTCACGCAGGTCATTTGTGCTTGCGATGGCAGCGCTACTCATCCTGCAAGCCGGCCTGTCGACAGAACTCCTGGCAGAGTGCGTGTTCTTCGGGGCCGTCGTCCTCGTTGCCGCATGGTTTTTGGTGCCGCGATCGAGGCGCATATCCGTCGCGCAACTGGCGGCGGAAATAGTCGGATCAGGATTGGTCGCAGCAATCGTGATTTCTCCATTTCTCTACTATGCGCTCTTTAGTGGGGGCACCTCTCAAAGCTCTCCAAGTTTTCCGAATGCGTACAGCCTCGACTTGCTCAACCTGTGGTTTCCGACCACCATCACTTGGCTTGGGGGCCACGACTTCTATTTGCTCGGGCTTACGTTCGAGAAAGGCAACGGCTCTGAGGCCAACGGCTATCTCGGAGTGATACCGATTGCTCTCTTCTTGATGTGGATTCTAGGAAGACGTAGGAATAGAGACCGCGTCTTCGTCGGCATTGTCGCGACAGCGGCAGCTGTCAGTTTGATCGCAGCACTGGGACCGCATCTGCACATAGCCGGCTATCAAACCATCACTCTGCCCTTTGCGTGGCTTCAGCATCTACCGCTTATCAACAATATTGCGCCGGGACGCATGATTTTGTTCACGTCGCTGGCTTTGTCGGTAGGCATTGCCGTATATCTGGCAGGCAGGGAGAAACGAGTCGTCGTGGGCTGGCTAGCCATCCTCCTCGGCATAGCGATGATACTTCCCGATATCAACAGAACCTTCTATGGGGCGCCCGTGAACGATCCGCCCTTCTTTTCGACCGCTCTATACAAGCGGTATCTTCACCACGATGAGACCGTACTTGTCCTACCCTTCGCCTTGAACGACGTATCCATGCTCTGGCAGGCGGAAGGTGGATTCAGCTTCTTCCTGCCCGAGGGCTACGTCTCCGGAACTATCCCGCCTCCATTTAACTCCCAACTGACGACCGCACAACTATTCACCAATGTCGTCCCGCCGGCGCCCGCGCTCGGCTCCTTTATTCGCGAACATCTTGTGAGCCACGTGATCGTAGATCCAACGCTCGCAGGCCCGTGGCCTGGTGTGCTTGCACATCTCGGCCTGAGGCACAGGCTGGTAGGAGGAGTAATACTGTACACGGTGCCCGACGCCCCAGCTTGAACGCTGATTTGGAAATAGGTGCGATGAGATGCGAGAAACGTTTGCCCCCGAAGGGTCCGGGAAGACCAAGATGATGGCCGTATCGGTCGGCGACAGCGGCGCTCAAAAGCCAGCGAAGTCGGGAGCCCGCACATGAGACGGATAGAGCCAGATGAGCGTGCCAACTCCAAGACGGGGCCATCGCCAGCCGTGCCACTGACTCACTCAGACACCGGACCGACAGCGGTTGGGCGGGAAGACCTGCTGTTCGCCTCCATGTTCGTGGCTGCCGTGGCTCTGGCGATCTTGATGCTGGTCCTGGCAGGACCGCTTGGCCATCTCCTTCCTCAAGGACATTTCCGATTCTTTCCCAGCGTCTTCGTGTTCATCTACCACAAGCCCACCGAACAGATGCGGTATCTGCTTGCCATCGCATTTGTGCTCGGGCTGGCGCTTGTCTTTGCGTATGTTCCGACTCCACGCTGGTTGGGCGCAACCCACGGCCGCCGTATATCGGTGCACTTGCTGAGCACATGCGGGCTGATCGCAGGCACGGGTGTCGCTATTTGGAGCTGGGAAGCGCAATTCCATGACTTCGGCGGTGAGGGGCCGACGACCCATTTTGGCAACGGTGATCTCGTCGTTGGGATCGCGATAGCCGCGGCGTTGGTCTACCTGGCCAGGATGCGGCCTCGTTGGTTCGAATCCAGGCTTCTTCTTACTCGTCGTCCCATGAGCTGGGCGTGGGTCGCGGTAGCTGCGCTGCTAACCGCATGCTGGCTGCTGCCGTCCATCTTTCGGGCGGAGAACCTCGCCTTGGCGGACCAGTATGTGACCTTTCATCTCCAGTTCACCTTTGATGAATTCGTCTCCGTCGTCAACGGGCGTACGCCATTGGTCAACTATACCGACCAGTATACGTCGCTGCTGCCTTTGGTCGTGTGGCCGGTGCTCAGCCTGGGTGGTCCACAGATAGGTGTATTCACTGTGGCGATGTGCGCTCTCACCTTCGTTGCGCTTCTGTCCGTTGAGCGGGCGCTGGCTCTCGTCACGCGCAACGAGATACTCGCGCTGGCCCTGTATGTGCCGTTCCTCGCCGCCAGCCTGTTCTTCATCATTCGGGGTACTCAGCCATTCAACTGGGCCAGCTATTACGCCGTTTTTCCGGGGCGCTATTTCGGGCCTTACGTCCTGCTATGGGTGTGCATGCGCCACATGCGAGGACTCCGTCCACGCGGGTCGCTCGCTGTGTTTGTGTGCGCCGGCCTTGTTCTCCTGAACAACGTTGAGTTCGGCTTGCCGGCGTTGCTCGCTGCATTCGTGGCTGTCTTGGCGGGATCTGACCGCACCGCAGCCGGCTTTGTGCGTGTCGTCAAGAATCTTCTCGTCGGGCTCGTCATCGCGTTTGCGGCGGTCAGCGTGTTGACTTTGCTACGCACGGGGCAGCTGCCGAAGCTTGGGATGTTGACCTTTTACGCACGCCTTTTCGGTGAAGGTGGTTATGGGCTCATAGGGACGCCTCTGGGTGGTCTGTACATGCTGGTGGACATGACATTTGGCGCGTCTGTGCTAGTCGCCGCCTTGAGATACAGGGATCGGGCCCCGGACAACACCTTTACGGCGGCTCTCTTCTACAGCGGAATCATGGGGCTTGGGGCGGGGAACTACTACATGGGTCGCACGCATCCCGCCGGCCTGGTGGTGCTCTTCTCGATCTGGGCGCTCTGCGTCGCCTTGCTCGCGTTGCTTGCCTTGCGCGCGCTCGCCGCCAATCGTGTAGGTGCGCGCCTTTCGTCGCTCGCACTTGTGGGTGGCGTATTGATCTCGCTCGGTGTGGCCTCCACTTCGATCGCGCAGTTCCCGATGCCGTGGACGGAACTGCGCCGTATCGCCGCCAGCTCTCCACTTCCCGCGCCATATGACATATCGGCGGCTGTCGCTTTCGTGCGTCGTACCAGCCATCACGGAGAATCGGTGTTGCTCCTCGTTCCGCTCGGTCATCAGGTTGCTTACTACGCTGACGTTGAAAATATTGCGTCTGTGAGCAACCCGATCAATCTGCTCACCTACGAACAGCTGGCTGAAGCCCTGGAAGCGCTGAAACAGGCACGAGGGAATCGTATTTACACCGTTCAGGCCTATCCCGAGGTCACGGCAGCCCTCGCTGCAGATGGCTTCAAATCCACGTTGGACCCGGCGAGTGGAATAACTGAGTGGTGGCGCTGAGCCTGTTCAGAGACGCGTTGCAGCACATGGCACGCGAACTCGGCCGGGCTCCCATCAAGGAAGAGTGCGACGAACTCCCCCGACGGCTACCCGTCCGCATCCACCATCAAGCGCAGATTAGGCTCGTTCACCGCCGGGCATCCGAGCCGGCGGGCCTAGAACCGGTCGGCTACAAAGGCCGAGGCTCAAGCCGGGGCGATTGAAGCCATCCCCGGCGTCGATCCGGGCATCTCCTCCAAACGCGCGCGCATGGCTGCTCCGGTGCTCTCTAGCGAAAGCTCTCGTGCGATGTTCTCGCGTGCACGCGCACCACGCACTGTCGCCTCCTCAGGGTTCTCCCACACCTCGCGCATCAGCTCCGCCGCGTGCGCCACGCTCGGCTCTGCCCACTCTCCGTCGGCGGGGTAGATCTCGCATTCCGGCCCGACCAACCCGATCTCATAGTCGACCAGGTAACTGTTCTCCGCGCTCATGAAGTCGACGTTCCCCGAATAGCCGGTGGCGATCACCGGCTTGCCGATCGCCATCGCCTCGGCCATCGTCAGGCCGAAGCCCTCGGAACGGTGCAGCGAGATGTAGCAGTCACAAGCCGCCATCAGACCATCGCGCTCGCCGGCGCTCAGCGAGCAGTCGATGACGTGGATGTCCTCGCGCCCGTGCGCCGCCCACAACACCGCCTCCTCGGCAAGCGGTCGCAGCGGCCCGTTGATCGTCTTGATCAACAATTGCGGACCCTCCCCCGGTCCGAACGCCTGCTTGAACGCTTCGATCAAGCCGACAGGGTTCTTGCGCTGGATTGTGCTCAGGTAGTCGAACACGAACAGAAACAGGTAGCCGTCCGGGACGCCCAGCCGCAGCGGCTCGACGGACACGGCAGGCGCCTGGACAGGTGGTGGCAAGGCGACAACGGGAACGGAGGTCGCCGCGCCGATGTTTGCGGCCATGAAGTGCGAGTACACCCAGATCTCCTCCACCAGCGCAAACGCCGGGGCCCAGCGCGAAGGGATGCTGTTGGTCTCCCAGCCCCAGATCCCAATACGAGGGCCGTGGAAATACCGCTCGCCAACCCGATCGACGAAGGCGGGCAGCTCGTCGGGGTTGACCGCCACCAACTCGAAGCCGTGACGACCGTCGTGGATCAGGTCCTCGAACGCGTGGCGGCCATAGCCGTCTCCCAGTTCGTCCGGCAACTGCATGTGCTCCAGCCCTACGGTCGCCGTGCTTGTGGGTACGCCCGCCGCGCTCAATGCTTGGGCATAGCCTCGTGCAGCCGAGCCGAGGCCAAGGGCGTGGCCCAGATAGCCGCTGACCCTTACCGTAGGGGGCCCAGGCACATCTGAGTTGGGCTTTGCGTGGCCATCGTGCCGATCAGACTCTGGGGTCGGCTCCCCACTCGTATTGCGTTGCGCGTTGCTGCGACCGAGGGTGTCATGCTCGTCCAACTTTTCGGAGGTATCGATTACCGCCGACGGTGTCTCGGACGGCGACGATGGCATGAAGCGCTCAGGGATTGCCAGCTCCTCCTTACCAAACGCCCGACACCAGGCCACGTACTCGGCGCCGTCGGACCCTTCGAGATCTGGGTAGGCCCGCATCACGTCCGGACGCTCGCGCAATACCCGATAGAACACGTAGCGCGTGATCCCGTGCTCAGCGCCCCTTGGCGCCGGTCCCGCCAGCCACGCCGTGAATGCCTCCGATCCCCGCTCCTCGAACACATCCCCAAAATGCTCGCCCAATGCTGTCGCACGGGCGTGCAGCATCGCAAGCACCTCGTCGTAGACCATCCCATCTGCCAGCTGGCGGCCAACTTCACCTAGATCCCCCCCCGGCCGCCAGCCTTCAGCGTGTAGCTCTGTTGCGTAGCTGGCACAGAGCTCGTGCAGCGCCTTCGAGCGACTGACACGCACGCGTGTCCCTGTGGCGCTCAGGCGATATGGATGGTTGGGATCGAAGCCTGCGAAATCAATGAAGCGCAGCGGCAGACCGTCGATCATCGTGCCGGCCGGCGTCTGCTCCAGCCCATGTTCGTGCAGGTTCCAAACGCTCGCATTACACCCAGGATCCCGCAACACGGCTGTCGCGAAGCGGGCGGGAGCGAGTTCCAGGAGCCGCGCGAGCCACGGCCGGTCCTCGGGACGTCCGCGTGCCTCCGTGCCATCCAGCGATCCCAGCATCCGTTCGAGATGACCACCCCACCAGTCGAGAAACCCATTCGCCTCGGAACTCCCATCGACCCCGATGATCGTGTCCGAGATGCGCCCGACGTTTTCCAGCTCGACCACGGAGGGACCAAGCCCGTCATTTGGAGGATCGTGGGTCGTGCGTGGACTGAGCAACACGCTGTGGGTAGTCAGAGCGTCCGCCACCGGTCCCAGATCTCCCGTGACCCAGACCGTCGGCGGCAAGTGCACCACCGGACCATCGGCCTGCTTGGAGTATGCCTCCAGGAAGCGCGGTAGCACCAGCGAGATCAGATCGCGCTCGTCGTGACATGCGATCAGAGCCTCCACATCGACGTCGAAATCGGCGATGGCCGACTCCAGCGGCACCTGCTCGAAAGTTGAGTCGCCCAACGCCTCGCGAGCGATCAGCACCACATCCAATGGCCACTCCGGGCAATGTCGACGCAGCGACGCGGCCAACACCCGGGCCTGCGGGACGGTCGAGGAAGTGGTGAGACAGACGAGGCGCACGGCCGACATCGTTCCACACGGCTCGCTCGGCACCGCCCGCTGGACGAGCCTGCCCGGCACTATTTTGAGATGGTGCCCGCCGATGGTGTGGTCGCTACCACGGCATAGGCAGGCGAGTGCAGGCGGGACTCCTCATAGTTGTCGAACGTGGGCGCGAACACGTACGCCGAGTTGAATCCCGCGATGCCACATATGGCGAGCGCGACCTCAGGAAAAATCGGGTGCTGATGAGTCAGGTCCACCCAGAAGGTCTTCAGTGAGGCGATACGGTGCGGGTTGACCGTCTCGGCGATCAGCAGACCGTCCGGTCTCAGCTTGCGCAGCGCGAGCTCGAGCATGAGCCGCAGCTGCTCATAGGGAAGGTGCTCTATCACTTGCGCGGAGAAGATCGTGCCGAGCGTGCCGTCGGGAAGGCTCGCCAAGTGCTCGTTGACGTCGGCTTCGGTGACCTCCAGCCCCAGCTTCAGGCAGCGAGTGACCATCCCAGGATCGCTGTCGACGCCTGTCGCAACGACGCCCTCCTCGGCAAGGAGCGCCAAGAACTCGCCGCGCCCGCAGCCGAGGTCAAGTACGGGCTGATGATCTTTGACCAAGTCCAGATAGGGACGCTGCGCATCCACCACCCGCTCTGAGGGCCCGCGAAACAGGTCCTCGAACAATGCGTAGTCCGACCCGTCCTTGCCCAGAGACCCGCGAGAGCGGAAGCCGAGCACACTTCCCACCTGAGCCTGGAAAGCCTCAAATGGAGACCCAGTCATATAGGGCGACGCGTTCAACTCATCTCGCACCGTATCGAGCGCCGCATGCGTCTCGCGCGATGCAGCAGAGGAGGAGACGGCTTGGCTCGTGGCGACACTGGCTTCGTCGGAGACCTCAACCGCATCCTTGCGCAGCTGCTCGGCCGTGAGAATCAACTCACGAGCCAGATCCTCGAGTCGCTCGATCTGCTCGGAGTGGCGTTCGGCGAGATGTTCGAGCTCAGCTTCCTGCTGGCGTAGCGCGCCGACGATCTCACCGTCGACTTCGCGCTGATGATGGGTGAAAGGATGGATCAACCGTAGGACTACCCGGCGCAGCAGTCCACGCGGGCTGCGTGGCCCGAGCCCGGGCACCGGAGCCGGCCCACGCTGGACGAACTCGGCGGCCCGCGCCAAAGGTGTGGTCTGATCGTCAGCGGTCATCGCGGCGGCCTAAGCATTATCGCTGAATGCCCCGGCGAGTTAGGAAGATGACCGCCGATGCCGGCCTTCGCCACGTCCCAAGAGACCTAGCGGAGCCAGCGCGAGCGCGCCCAGCTGACCACGCGAGGCGATCCGCATCAGCGCGCGCTGCTGCTCCACGCTGAGCAGGCCGTCGCTGTCGATCAACGGCAGGCCAAAGCTGACACGCTCAACCAGCGCGTGATAGGCGTCCTGATACTCCTGCGCCGTCAGCTTGAGCTTGGCTATGTCTTCATCGAGCTTGACGATGTAGGCCTCGCGCTCGAGTTCCTGCCAGACTCGCGGTGCGGCCTCCGATACAGGCTCCGTCAGCGCTTGTTCGTAGACCGCATGCAAAGCTCGGGCGATCTCGCCCCAGCCTGGCACGGAGTGGCTGCGCAGCTTGGCGAGGTGCTCGTCGCGCTCTGTCCCCTCGCTCAACAGCGCCAGCACAGCTCGCGCGCTGGCGCCGGCGTCCCAAGAGACCAACGTCGCCGCATCCGGCGCCACCTCCGAGAGCGACGCCTGCGCCGCGAACAGGCATGGCAGGCCGGCGCGTGCGGCCTCGAGCGGGATCAGGCCGAAGCCCTCGTACAGCGTCGGATACAGCAGTGCGCACGCGTGCGCATAAAGCCACCGCTTGCTTGCCTCCTCCACAGGCCCAAGATCGGTGACCTGGCGCGCAAGCGCGGGATCGCGCGCGAGGATTTCGGTCTCGCGCCCGCGAGAGGATCCGTGCGCAACCTGCGCCCCACACAGCACCAGCCCGCCCTCCCAGCCCAACTCTCTCAGAGCGCCCAGCAGCTCGATCGCAAAGGGCCGGTTCTTGTGCGCGTAGTCGGCTCCCAGACACAGCAGAAACGGCTCGCCGGCATTGAGACCGTTCGGGGGATCGCCGGCAGGCCCGCCCGGCTCGCGCGCGTCGGCGCCGATCCCAACCACGTGCGCGCGACGCTCGGCGAGCAGATCCTCGGCCAGCGCGTCACGGCGGGCGTGCTCGGAGAAGAAGATCACCTGGTCGGCGCCGGCCAGCGCAAGCCGCGTGGTACGCCGGTACGCCCGCCAGGCGTCGACGTTCGGGTGATACGTACGGTTGTGGTAGGCGATCAGGTCCTGCTGACCGATCACGATCCGCCTGCCGACGAGCCGCAGCAGAGCGAGATCGTCGGGGGTGAAGACCTGCTGTGGACGGTGCACCACATCGGTCAGGGAGACGCCACGAGTCGCCTCCTCGTATGTGAGCAGCTCGATCCCCGAAGCGGTTGCCAGAGCATCCCTCGCCCGCTCGGATATGTCGGGCGCGGTCAACACCCTCACCGTCAACCCAGGCTCGCGCGCCAGGGCCAAGATCAACTCGATCACATAGGTTTGGGTCCCGCCAACGCTCGCGGTCAGGGATCGGCCATCGATCGTGACCGACAGTCCACGCAGCGCCATGCGGGCACAACCGAGAGAGCGGCGCAGCGGCAGTGACTCGTCGTCGGCCAGCGTCCCCTCGACCTGTCGCTCGACGGCCTCGGAATCCGCTTCCCCAGCGCGCTCCCTTGGTGGGCCAAAGACGAGCACGTCGTCTGCGACCACATGGATCAAGCCCAGCCCCATAGCTCGTTTTGCCATCACCTCCAACGCGGCGCCAAAGGCGAGATCGCGATCTAGCGGCCCAGCCAACTCCCAGGCGCCACGGCGGATATAGACGCATCCCGGCCCCATCGTCGCGATCCGCGGGCGCAATCTCAGAGCGCGGCTGCAAACCTCTTGTGCTGCCCGTGCGGCGGCCTCGCCACCATCGCCCGACTCCATCGCCGACGCGACCTGGGCGGAGCTGGAAGCCCCCGACAGGCCACTCGGCTCGCTTGACCCGGCGGCGAACAACTCGACACCACCCGCGCCGATCGACAGTGGTGTGGCGCTGGCGACAACCGAGTCGTCGGTCGCGGCGGCCCGCAGGCGCTCCAACCACTCCGCCGCAACGAGGCAACCAGGCACGACCACAGCCAAATCCGCCGGCTGAGCAACCTGCATGGCCTGGTTGACGGCGGCAGTCTCACCGCCCGGCACGGCCAAGCTCAGCAGCCTCTTTTCGAGCAGCTCCGCGGGAAGCCCCTCGAGGATCTCCTCGATCGGCCCTTCCTGACCTGCAAGCAGGAGCGCAACCGCAGAGTCGATGTGCTCGAGAACGCTGCGGACCGTGGCAAGCGTCCGCTCGTCGGCCACCTGTACCGGTATGCAGATCGCGGCCGAGCCTCGCTCAGGCACAGGGTCAAGCTCGAAGGCGATCATGGACGGCATCAAGCCTCAGCACTGTAGCCCGCCCTGGCCGCCTGGGCCAGCGGATACCCTTCCCCCGTGCCCCAACAGGCCAACGACACCACGCCGCCGCTCGTCGCACGTTCGGTCAGCAAGACCTTTCGCGTCCCCGAGGAGCGCACGCACACGCTCAAGGAGCGCGCGCTGCATCCACTGCGACGCTCGCGCCACGACGAATTCACGGCGCTCAAGGACATCTCCTTCGCCGTGGCCCCCGGGGAGTTCTTCGGCATCGTCGGGCGTAACGGTAGCGGCAAGAGCACACTGCTGAAGTGCCTCGCGGGCATCTACCGCGCCGACGCCGGGGAGATCTGGTGCAACGGCCGTATGTCGACCTTCATCGAGCTTGGCGTCGGCTTCAACCCCGACCTGGCTGCCTACGACAACGTCGCGCTGAACGGCATCATGCTCGGTCTCTCCCCGAGCGAGGCGCGGGCGCGCTACCAGCGCGTGATCGAGTTTGCCGAACTGGAGGAGTTCCAGGACCTGAAGCTGAAGAACTACTCCTCGGGCATGCACGTGCGCCTGGCTTTCTCGGTCGCGATCCAGGTCGACGCCGACATCCTGTTGATCGACGAGGTCTTGGCGGTGGGCGACGCGGCCTTCCAGCAGAAGTGCTTCGACGTCTTCAATCGCATGCGCGACGAAGGTCGAACGATTGTGTTCGTTACCCATGACATGGGTGCTGTGACTCGCTTCTGCCACCGCGCGCTACTGCTCGAGCGCGGCGAGGTCGTGACGATCGGCGATCCTCGCGACGTTGCCGACCGTTATTTGGAGATCGCCTTCGGGCGCAATGTCGCCCACGAGGAAGACGAGAATGTCGGCAGTGCCCGCATGGGCGACGGCACAGCGCGCGTCAGCGACGTGTGGCTCGGCGACGAGGGTGCAGAGCGTCGCACGATCGCACCGCAATCCGAGCCGCTCACGTTGAAGGTGCTCGTCACGTTCAACGCGGACGTCAGCGACCCCGCTGTGACGATGTCGCTGCTCAACGATCACCGTCAGCCGGTCGTGGTCGCCACCACCGCCGAGAAGACCGAGCGCACCGGTGACTTCTCAGCCGGCGAGCGCGCGCTGTTCGCCTTCTCCTTCCACAATATGCTCGCCCCCGGCCGCTACCACCCAGTGCTTACGATCACACACCGCGGCTCCGGCCTGAACGTCATCGACCGCTTCGCCGGCGGCATGTCATTTGTCGTCAGGGGCGTCGTGGCAAGCGGCGGCATGGTCGAGATCCCAGTGCAGACCGAGGTCACTCGAGGCGAGCTGGTGCCGAGTGCCCCCGAGCCGATCGCGAGTATGGGTCAAACTCGATGAGCACACCGACGTTGACCGAACCACCAACGCTATCGGAGCCACTGGGTCAACCGATCCGCGGACCGCGCGCGCTGACCGACGACTGGCCGCGCTTCTGGCACCTGACGTACAACATCGCGCGCAACGAATTCAAGCTGAAGTTCTTCGGCTCGGCGCTCGGCTACGTGTGGCAGGTGATGCGCCCGCTGCTGCTGTTCACCGTGCTCTACGTCTTCTTCGTGGTGATCAGCAAAGTGGGTAAAGGCAATAGCCCAGGAGAAGTCGACTACGGCGTGCAGCTTCTTGGCTCAATCGTTCTATTCACGTTTTTTGGCGAAGTCACCGGCGGATCGGTACGCAGCGTCGTGGACCGCGAGAACCTCGTGCGCAAGATCCAGTTTCCACGGCTGGTCATACCGCTGTCGATCACGACGCTCGGGCTCTTCAACCTTGCGATGAACCTGGTTGTCGTGCTCATATTTGCGTTGATCTCTGGGATCAGGCCGATGCTCAGCTGGCTCGAGCTGCCACTGATTCTCGCGATGCTGATCATGTTCTCAACAGGTATCGCGATGTGGCTATCGGCGATGTTCGTGAAATTCCGCGACATCCAGCCGATATGGGAAGTCTTCTCGCAAATCCTCTTCTATGCCTCACCGCTGATCATCCCGGTCGAAACCGTGCGTGCAAAGCTCATACACCACCCCGTCCTCTGGCACATCTACCTGCTCAACCCCCTGGTGACGGTCTTTCAGCAGTTCCGCCACGCGATGATCAACCACGCGGCGCTCAGCGCGGGTGAAGCGCTCGGGGGGTGGATCTACCTGCTCGAGCCACTGGGCATCGTGGCGCTCACTCTCGTGATTGGCTTCTGGATCTTCAACCGCGCGGCGCCGCACATAGCGGAGGATCTATGACCTATCCGTAGAGGACGACGCGATGTTCTCCAACCATCGCGATCGCTCCTCCACGATCCCGACAATACGCTCCAGCACCGGTGCATCCCACCCTTCCGCCGCGAACTCCGAGCGCGTCTCGCGCGCCGCCGCAGGCGCCTGAGCGGCCATCTCCTGCAGCCGCCGGCGTGCGGGCGCCTTGCCAAGCTCGGCTTCCTCCAGCAATGTGTCTAGATGGCGAGCGCGCACATAGCCTGGGCGATACTCCCCGGCGATCTTCATCGCCATCTTGCGCGACATGTCCCGCGTCTTGCGATAGGCAACCGTGCTGAGCACGTCGTAAGCAGGCGCCAAAGTAGTCTGCGAGCCTTCGGGTAGGTAGAGCAACGAGTAGTTCTTCGCGTGCGCGTCGTGATTGCCGACCAGGAAGCTGAGCGCAACG
The DNA here is from genome assembly GCA_035485715.1 of Solirubrobacteraceae bacterium. GTDB lineage: Bacteria > Actinomycetota > Thermoleophilia > Solirubrobacterales > Solirubrobacteraceae > Palsa-744. The sequence continues at coordinate 63,465 of DATHNT010000003.1, forward strand.
TATTCCAGCAGCCTTGGGGTCTCGCGTACTGGCACCGCCGCGGCTCGTCGCAGTAGCGCAAAGCCGTCGAGCAGGCCGGGTCCGCCCTCACTCTCGTACTTGCGTTGCGCGGGAACGCCGAGCGCCTGACAGAAGTCCTCCTGGTGCAGGCGAAGCAGGCCGGTGTCGCTGAGCTTGCGGTCATAGCGCTCGACCAGCAGGAACTCGTGTCCGGCGGCGCGGCGCGGCCGGACACGCGCAACCTCGACTCCGAGACGTCTGCCGATCCGCAGACACGCCGCCTCGTTGATCACGGTGTCGTCCAGTCGCGCTATCGGCGTCTTGAGAATGTGAGTAGACGGTGTGCCGCCCTTCGTCAAACCAATGCGATCGTCCAGACCGAACACGACCGGCAGCTTGTCCTGCACGCCTGCAAGCGAGAGACGATATTCGCCGTCCTCGTCCGCGTGCATCGGGCGACTCGGAAGCTCCTCGATCAGCTCCGCCACCTGGGTGTCGTCCAACCACTCGACATCTCCCCCTGCAGGCAGAGTGCGCCCAGGCGCCAGCAGCGTGAGCGCCCCAGCGGTGTCACCGGCGAGCGCCTCCAGCAGGCCAAAGTCGTTGGCAAAGCTGATGCCCAACCGTCGTGCAAGCAGTTCGCGTGGCGCGCCCTCGGGCAGCAGCCCCGCGAAGAACGCCCGCACCGTTTCGGAGCTGAAGTCGCTATCCAGCGGCAACGACTGCGACAGCGGCGGCATGCCCCCGGCAATCCAGGTCTGCTCGTAGGAGAAACTCAGCTCGTTGGGTTCGTCGACGAGTGTTCCGGCAAGCTCTCCGAAGCAGAAGACCTCAAGCTTGCGGGCGCTCATAGGGATCCTCGATCACGACGCCGACACCAAGCGACGCGGCCACGCGCAGAGCCTCGCCGAGGCGTGCAGTCGGCTTGCCGCGCTCGAGCTCGCTGATGAAGCGCATGCCTACTCCAGCACCAAAGGCGACGTCGAGGAGGCGCAGACCTCGGGCCCGCCGAGCCTCGCGCAAAGCCCGGCCGAAACTCACAGAATCAGTGATTGGCAACGTCTTCATTGTCCCGATCAGGACAATCTTATCGAGAAAACAGCGATCGGCGAGAAATTGTCCTGCTCGGGACAATCATTAGCCTTGGCCTGGTACAACTTCGCTAGAGACCACCGTCTCACGGGGCTGCGCCACCCCCTCCAGGAAAGTCTCCAGCGCATCGATGCGCCGCTCCCACGCGTACTCGGCGGCCGTCTCGATCCCGGCCCGCCCAACACGCGCACGCAGCTCGCTGTCGCCGAACAGCCGTGCCAGCGCCGCGCTGACGGCCTCGCGACTAGCCTGCGGCATCAAACAGTTCTCACCATCCTCACAAAAGTCGCGATTGCCGTGCGCATCGGTGCAAACAACCGCCCCGCCCGTGGCCATCGACTCCAGCGCCGGCAGGCAGAAGCCCTCGTGCGTCGAGGTCTGGATGAAGACGGTCGCCTGACTGAACAGCTCGCCCACCTCCTCGTCGCTGGGCGACTCGATGTAGCGCATGCCCTCATCTGTGGCCAGCTCCGGCTCGATCCCGAACATGCACAGCTCCGGACGCGGCTCGGGCAGCGCTCGCCAGGCATCGACCGTCAGCGGCAGGTTCTTCAAGGGATTGGTGCGACCCAGTGCCAGCACCATGTCCTCGCGACGCTCCACCTCCGGGCGTGGACGGAATGTGTCGAGGTCGATCCCAGGCGGGATCAGCTCGGCGCTCAGCCCCAGCTCTTCCAGCCGCTCGCGGTTCCAGCCGGAGATCGTCATATAGCGAAACTCGGGCCTATAGGAGTCGAGCACCGCGTGTCTCACAGCCTCGTCGTCGGGGTAGTAGCTCGTCTCGATGTCCTGCACGAAGTACACGGGAATGCCGCGCAGAACGCTTGCATACCAAACCGGCATCGCCGTGTTCCACCAGGTGGCGATCTTGATCGCGTCCACCTGGGCAAGGTCCTCGACAAGTTCGTCGTAGAACTCGAAGCTGTGCACCGGCGCGCGTAGGTCGAACCAGTCCGGCTGCTCTCCGAGCGTGTACAGCGCCACCTCGTGCCCGCGCTCGGCGAGGCGGTTGAGGTGCTCGAAGATGTCGCGATGCCCGCCGCCCACGCCTGTCCCCTCGGTCACGTATACGACCCGCAGCTTGCCGCCCGCGCCCCGCACGTCGCGTGCGTCGAAGAACTCGCCCCAGCGCTCCCAGAAGACGCGTTGGGACTCGCGCTCACGCTCGCCCACGTCGGTCCCACGCGTCTGGGACTCGTAGTGGTAGAGGCATGCGCCGGGGAAATACATGACGCGCATGCCAGCCTCCCAGGCACGCAGGCACCAGTCCACGTCCTCGTAGGCCATCGGGTAGCGCTCGTCCAGCAGCCCGATCCGCTCGATCGCCGCGCGCCGCACGTACATGCAGGCGCCAGTCACCGCCAGCACGGGTCCGGAAATCGCCGCCGGCCCCCAGTCGGTCGGCTTGAAGCGGTAGCGATGATCAAACCACTCCGGCGCCCCCAGATTGCGCGCCGTCCCAGCGAACTGGATGCGCCCGTCCGGATACAGCAGCCGCCCCCCCACGATCGCCACGTCGTCCTCTTGAGAAGCCGCGAACTGCAGGCAGGCAAGCCAGCCGGAACGCGCCTCCATGTCGGAGTTGAGCACGACCACGTCGAGCGCCTGATCGGCCGCGCGCAGACCGCGGTTCACATTCGCGGCAAAGCCTTCGTTGGCCTCTCCAGCGACGACCTCGATACCCTCGATCGCGCGCAGCGCCGCCAGATGCTCACCCCCGCTCGCGTCGTCAGCCACGATCACACGCGCCAAGCCGGCCGGCACGGTGTTGTGGATGCTCGCCACCAGCTTCGCCACGCGCTCGGCGTCGCGATAGCTGGGGATCACGATGCAAACCGGCCGACCGTGCTCGCGATACCAGGCCAGCGCGCGCCGGTAGGAATCCTCGCCGGTGCGCGAACGCAGCTCCAGCCGATGGCGCAGCGGCGTAAAACGCAGCGGAAAGGTGACGACGCGAAACAAGAGCGTGCGCCAGCCGAGATAGCGGTAGGTCAGGTATATGCGCCGGCGCAGGCCGGCCAGCGGCCCTTTGAATTCGCCGTCGAGCGCGTTGTCGGCGATCTGTCGCGCGCGCGCAATCGGCGGACGTGGAGGTTGGGAGCTCTGCTGTGGGTCGCTCCCCGGCGCGGGCTCTGGCCGAGAATGGTCCTCGTTGCTCACGGGCGGTCCTCGTCCTGTGTCGATTGCGGTTGGGGATTGTCGAGATCGAGCGGCGCAAAGCTCGCGCGGCCCTCCAGCGAGAGCGCTCGCCGCGCCCAAGCCGGCAGCGCCCCGGCGCGCGAACCGAGCAGAGCGCCGGTCGAGCGCAGCACATGGTGACGGGTCACGCCGGCAAGCGTAGCCGGCCGCCCCCACGACTCGACACCGGCCGCGCTCAGCTCGCGCCGCGTCGCACCAAGCTCGCCGCGCAGTCCGCGAACCAGCCGCCGTGGCGAGGCCGGCTCGCGCCAGCCGTAGACCTCACGCAGCCCGCGCCCCTCGTCGAAGGAGCGACACAACTGCTGCACGGAGCTGTAGTTGTGGGAGTGCAACACGACCGCGCCGGGCACGAAGGCCTTCGCGTAGCCGGCGCGCAACATGTCGATCGCCAGTACCCGGTCCTCGGCATAAGCAACATCGCGGAACGGCACACGCTCCCAGGCCCGACGGGCTATGCAGGCGTTGGCGTCGGTGAAGAAGCCGCGCCGGCCGATCAGCTCGGCGAGGGACGCCAGCTCGGCGAGGAACGCCAGGTCAGCAGCCGACGCCGGTCCTGCGCGCCGCTCTGTCCCGCCGGCGCCCGCCGCGGACTCGCCTGTCCCAGATGCGGCCAGCCGCTCGACCCGCGGCGTGCCGTCGGGCGAGAGCGAACGAAACCAGCGCTCCAGCTCGATCCGCACGGCAGCCGACGCATCCGCGCGCGGACGGTAGGGCCCGTAGACGATGCCGACATCCCGCTCCAGCTCGAAGCCGCCGAGCAGCCGCTCGAGCCATTGCTCGTCCGCCGGCTCGGCGTCTTGGGTGAGCAGCGCCACGTGCTCCCCGTGCGCCTCGCTCATCAGCAGGTTGCGAGTGCCGCCATGGCTGAAGCGAGCCGGCGCGATCTCGAGCACACGCGCGCCATGTGAGCGCGCCAGCGCCGCGGAGCCGTCGCGAGAGCCGGAGTCGCACACGAGCAGCTCGTGCTCGACGCTCTGGCGCGCAAGCGCCGCAAGCGTCCCGGCGAGCAGTGCTCCGCCGTCGCGCACCGGGATCGCAACGGTGACGCCCGCCGTCAAAACCACACCACCTGCACGAGGATCGCCCCAGTAACGCCGGCTACCACGACCTCACCATCATCGGCGCTCCGATCGCCAACCCTGGCACTCAAGGCCGTACGACCTCGACCCAGTCGGCTTCCCTGCCGCACAGCGAGCGCCAGTGCGACAGTGACAGCGTGCTCATGCGCTCCGGCGTCTCGCTCTGCAGCTCCACCGCTCCGAGCGTACCGGGCCACCATTCACCGGGCCCGAAGTGCCTGTGCCCGGCGACCATCACGACACGCGAGGGATACCTGCCGGGACGCAGGTGCAAGGTCGCGGCTTGCAGCCACTGCCCGGGCGTGTTGGCGCCCGAGACCGACCCGACCGTGTGCCCGTCGATCTGCACCTGCAGCGGGCGCGGAAAGTCGCCTTGCACCCACAGTCGATACGTGCCTTCGTGCTTGACGTCGAGCACGCCTTCGGCATGGCCACCGGTGCGCGTTTCCACCACCCCGGACAGATTGGGATCGGGCACCCAGCCGCCCGAGCGCCTCGGGTCGGAGATCGGCTCGAACCAGCTCACTTCGGGCGCCGTGGCAACCACCAGCTCAGAGCCGCGAGGCGCCTTCGCCACGATCGGTCCGAGCGCGCTGCACTGGACCTGAAGCGAGGGACTGAACTGCTGCTGTAGCGGCAGATGTTCGAGCACCCGCGGCGCGGACATGCGTTCCCAGCCAAGGTAGTAGGCGTTCTCGTAGACCAGCCTGTAGTTGGCGGGCGGGCGGCTGGCCGAGGGCGAACGGCGCGTGACGATGATCGGGTAGCCCTCAACGAACGACAGCAGCTCTTCGTCGAGATCGAAGTAGTGCCCGTAGAAGTAGGTCGGCGCGCGCAGCTGCACCTGCTGGGGTGTCAGCGCCTCGAACGGCACGCTGATCTTGGCGGCACGCGCGAAGTACTTGGCGTACTCCTGGAACTCGTTCCAAAGCACCAGTCCTCTGCCGGCAAAATGATCGCCGGTCCGGCCGATCGCTTCCATTTGCGCCGTCGGCGCCACGCGGTCGTGGCTGTAGGCAAGCACGTCCGAGGCGAGGATCGCAAGCGAAACCGCGCAGGCTGCCAGCAGGCCGACCAGCCCGGCACGACGACCGGCTGTGCCCGGCAGGTCACGCATGCCGAGCAGCCCGGCCACGCCCGCAAGCACAACGATTGGACTGCACACCGCCAGCAGCTTGCCTTGCGCATAGGGGCTCACACGAGGGAACACGATCAGCATCACGAGCCCAACCATCCCGATCGCAACGAGCACCGCCACCTGGCGGCGCTTGAGCGCCCAAACGATGCAGGGAACGATCGCAAGGAACACCACGAGCGTCGCGAGCGCCGTCAACAGCCCCGCTCGGTGGGAAGCGATCGCAAGACGGTATTCGCCGGCCAGCCACACGCCGCTGAGCTGGCTCAACGGCAGCACGCGCAGCAGCTGGCCGAACTGGGTCGCCCCTACACCGGTCGTCCCCTGCCCGGTGCTCGCGACGTTGAAGAACGTCTTGAACGACACCAGCGAAGGGATCGACAGCAAGACCGCCAGGCCCAGGCCCACGACAAGCGGTCCGCTCCAGTCGAGGCGTGGACGCGAACGACGCACGAACATCAATCCCAATCCCAAGAACAGCAGCAGCGCACCAAGGAACGGGACCGCCACGGCGTCGTAGGTCGCCATCGCCGCGGCCGCGACGACAGCCAGCATGACCGCGCCGGCGTAGGGACGCCCGAGCTTGATCGCCTCGCGCCCAACGGCCACGCCAACACACAGCGTCGCGAGCAGACCGATCTCCTTGACGGCGCCCTGTAGCGCGTACTGGTAGGTGAGGTTGGCCGCCAGCGCCGCCGCCCCTGCCAGCGCCGCCCGACGCGCGCTCAGCAGCCCCTGCATCGCGCTTGCCAGCGCGACCGCCGCAAGCCCGGCCATGCTGGCAATGAACCCCTGGTAGAGCACGGCAACGTCGGTGTCTGTCAGTCCACTGAACGTGCCCAGCAGCGACTGCGTGCCAAGCGGATAGCCGGTGTTCAGGTAGGACATCAAGAACTGCTGCTCGCTCGTCAGCGGAATGTTGCCGAGCGTCAGCCCATAACCCTTGATGTGGCTGGCAAGCAGCATCTCGAAGGCAGAGTCGTTGACGAAGTCATAGCCCGACCAAGTCCAGTGCCCGTAGGCGAGCACCGGCAGCATGTAGAGCAGGTAGATGCCAAGCCCAGCCGCACCGGCCCAGCCGGGGTTCAGCCGTGCGCGCAGACCATCCTTGGCGAGCAAGAGCCCAGCCAGGCCGACGCCGACGAGCAGCACGATCGCCAGCGCATCGCCCGCCCCTGCCGCATAGCCGGGGTAGATCAGCGCCAACGCCACGCACAGCCCGAGCGGCGCCAGCAGTGCATTGCTCAGGCGGATGCGCAAAACGCGCTCCAGCGCCAGCCCGCAGCCCAGGCACACCAGCCACACGACCAGGGGCGCTCCGACGACGGCCATCAGGTCGTTACGCACGTTCAGTACTTGGCCCGTCTAGGAGCCGCGACGCAACCCGAGAATGCTCAGCAAGAACGAGGAGAAGAAGATTTGAATGCCGACGATGATCAGCGTTGCCGCCACGACCGCCATGTGTTCGTCGGCAAGTGTGCCAAGCCCGTGCGAGATCCACGTGCCCACGATGATGCCACCGAGGATGACCCCCAAAAGCATGACCAAGCCGCCTAGCGCCAGGCCATGCTCGAGCCGAAAGCGAGCACGCATCTTGTCGAACCAGGGGTCGCGCTCGCCCATGTAATAGGTCCCGTACGCATGCGCGCAAAGCCCAAGTGCCAGCACCTGCGTGCCCACCACCATCAGCAGCGCCCCGCCGATCAGCGCATGGATGCCCCACGAGCGCCCGAAGAAGTCCAGGCCGCCGCCGACGAGCGCCACGATCAGCGTGCCGATACCCGCCAGCGCAGTGCCAGGCACGATGAACAGATGCGTGGGCGAGTGCACGAGCAAGAAGCGCAAATGACGCCAGCCGTCGCTGAAGCTCGACAGCTTCGACTCGCCGCCACGCGGGTGGTATTCGATCGGAAACTCGGCGATCTTCAGTTTCTCCTTGGAGGCCCTGATCACCATCTCCGAGGCGAACTCCATACCTGTCGTGCGCAGGTCGAGCCTCGGCAGCACATCGGTGCGCAACGCACGCATGCCGCAGTGGGCGTCCTTGACGCCCGTGCGGAAGAACAGGTTGAGCAGTCCGGTGAGGATCGGATTGCCGATGTAGCGATGCAGCCAGGGCATCGCCCCAGGCTGGATGTTGTCCATGCGATCGCCCATCACCAACTCCGCGCCACCGTCGAGCTCGGCCACGAAGCGGGGAATCTCGTTGAAGTCGTAGGTCAAGTCGGCGTCGGCCATCACGATGTAGCGCCCGCGCGCAGCGGCGAAGCCGGCCAGGTAGGCACTGCCATAGCCACGACGGGGTTCTGAGATCACGCGTGCCCCGGCGGCGACGGCAAGCGCGGCCGAGTCGTCTTCTGAGGCGTTGTCGACAACCAGCACTTCGCCGTCTATCCCCTTCTCCTCGAGCACTCCGAGCGCGGTGCGCACGCACTCCTCGATGTTCTCCTCCTCGTTCAGGCAGGGGATCACAACCGACAGAAGCGTCGATGCGTTTTCCTCGGCGGCCTCGCCAAGCGAGGACCTGCTCTTCTGTACGGTGCTCATGGTCTAGTTCGTCCAGCGCCCACTCTTTGCGGGTTCGGTGTCGCGGAGATAACCCCCGACGAGCCGAAAAGCAGCGCACCGAGATCTCAAAAACGGCACGCTTTTCGCTTCCAGATCCTACCGGACACTGCGGAGGCCCCATAACCGCCGCGCTCATGGGGGATGGCCGGCGGTTATTCTGGCGGCGGCCCAATGCGCATCTGCCTGATCTACGACTGCCTGTTCCCCTACACGGTGGGCGGAGCCGAGCGCTGGTATCGCAACCTGGCCGAGCGCCTGGTCACCGAGGGGCACGAAGTGACGTATCTCACGCTGCGCCAGTGGCCGCGTGACGAGCCTCTGGACGTCGACCCGCGCATCCGCGTCGTCGTCGCGGGACCGCGCATGGCGCTGTACGCCGGCCCACGCCGGCGTATCCTGCCGCCGCTGGTGTTCGGCGCCGGCGTGCTCTGGCACCTGCTGCGCCACGGCCGCGACTACGACGTCGTGCACACCTGCGCCTTCCCCTACTTCTCGCTGCTGGGCGCTGCCCTGGCACGCCCGCTCGGGGGCTACGGGCTCGTCGTCGATTGGTTCGAGGTGTGGTCGCGCCAGTATTGGCGGGGTTATCTGGGCGGCGTTGGCGGCCGTGTGGGCGAGCTCGTGCAGTGGATGTGCACGCGAGTCCCACAACGCGCTTTTTGTTTCTCACAGCTGCACGCGAAGCGCCTGCACGAGCTGGGCCTGCACGGCCCGATCACGGTGCTGCGGGGCCTGTATGCGGGTAGCAAAAAAGCGACATGCCCCCCGCGTGCGCGCGGGGCATCGCCGTTTGAGCAAGACCCCACCGAGACAACGCTCCCTCCCGCGCCGCGCTCAGATCAGCTCTCCGCCGGCGCCCCCGCAACCAGCGTCCCCACCCGCCCCTCAGCGCCAGAGCCGTTTGTGCTGTTCGCCGGACGCCTGATCCCCGAGAAGCGAGTCACCGTCGGCGTGGCGGCGGTAGCACGTGCAGCGCGGCGGATCGAGGGCCTGCGCGGCGTCTTCTACGGCGACGGCCCCGAGCGCGACGCGCTCGCAGCCGCCATCGCCGAGCTCGACGCCGGCGCCTTCATCTCAGCGCCCGGCTTCGGCGAGAGCGAGCAGGTGGACGCCGACATGAGCCGCGCCCTGTGCGTCCTTTTGCCCTCCGAGCGCGAGGGCTACGGCATGGTCGTGGTCGAGGCCTCCGCGCACGCGACCCCGGCCGTGGTGGTCGCCGCGCCCGACAACGCTGCCGTCGAGCTGGTCGAGCAGGGCGTCAACGGCGTAATTGCCTCGAGCGCCGATCCCGAGGCGATTGCTGAGGCGATCGTGCGTGTGCACGAGGCGGGCATGGCGATGCGCGAGAGCACTGCGCAGTGGTTTGCCGAGAACAGCGAGCGGCTGTCGCTTGAGTCCTCGCTGCGCTCGGTCGTCGACGGGTATACGACGGCAGCTCGGCCATAAAATAACTTTTAGGTTATATATGCGATTCGGCGACGCGGCCCAGCGCCAGCCCATAGCTCTGAAGCGTCAGCCGCGCCGTGCGCTCCCAGGTGAACTTGCGTGCGCGCTCCAGGCCAAGCGTACGCAGACGCTCGACCTCCGCACGATCCCGATCGCTCTGGGAGAGCAGACGCTCCAGCGCCACGGCGATCGCGCGCTCGTCGTGGGGGTCGAACATAAGCGCCGCGTCACCCGCCACCTCCGGCAGCGAGGACGCGTTCGAGCAGGCGACCGGCACGCCGCGCGCCATCGCCTCCAGCACCGGCAGGCCAAAGCCCTCGTACAGCGACGGGTAAACAAAGGCCTGTGCTACCCGCCATAGCCCCTCGAACTCCTCACCGCTCAGCCAATCGAGGAAGCGCACGTCGCCCTCCACTCCGAGCGTGCGCGCACGCTCGCGCAGCGAGGCCTCGTGCTCGGTCGGGTAGCCCGGCAGCACCAGCAAAGGCCTGCGCTCCGCCGGGATCAGCGCAAGCGCGCCGATCAGCGCGAGCAGGTTCTTGTGCGGGCGCTTGGCCGACAGGCTCAAAGCGATCGGACGCTCACCCAGGCGTAGGCGCTCGCGCAGCTCGCGCTCGGGCAGCGGCTTACTACGCGCCACCGTCCCGATCCCCAACGGGACGACATCGATGCGCTCGGTGGAAGTCCCCAACAGCTCGACCAGATCGCACTGCGTACTGTGCGAGTCGACGATCACGCGGTCGGAGCGGCGCACCGCCAGCGGCACGAGCACGCGCATGCCCAGATCGCGAATGCCGGCATGCGCCTCTGGGAAGCGCGCGTAGATCAGGTCGTGGACAGTGACCACACGGCGGAAGCGCCCGCGCGCAGGCGCGGTGCTCGCGAGGCTGTGCACCAGATCGACGCCCGCACGGACGGCAAAGCGAGGCAACAACAGCTGCTCGCCGCGCACCCACTGCATGCGGTTGCGTGCGTTGACGGGCACAGTCACGGCTGGCAGCAGCTCGCCCCACGGGCCGTCTTTGGCGGCGGCGGCCTCGCGGTTGACGAAGGCCGTGAAGCGCACATCCGGCGCGGCCGCGATCAGCGCCGGCGTCAGCTCGCGCGCCACCACCTCCATGCCGCCGGTCTCACCCGGAACGAGGAAGATCAGATTGAGGCCGATGTGAACGGGCTTGCGTCCAGCGTGAGCGGGCTTGGCGGAGTCCACGGACGTGCAAGGTTATCCGCGAGCCACGCGCCGGCATCGGTCGGCGACCGTGGGCGGCCACGACATGCCGGCGTCGGCTGCGAGAAGCCGGGAGCGACCCGGCTGCCGCTACGATGGCCAACCCTGGCGCTCGCAATCGACATCGTGATCCCGACCTCGGGACGCTACGACCTGGCCGCGGAATGCCTGGCGCATCTGGCGCGACAGACCCGGCCGCACACGACGATCGTGTCCGATAACGGCGGCGGCGAGGAAACCACGGAGCGCATGGCTCGCGAGTGGCCCGACGTGCGGCTGATCCGCTCCGAGCCCCAGCTGAGCTTCGCAGCCGCCTGCAACCGCGGCGCGCACGCCGGCAAGGGTGACGTGGTCGTGCTCCTCAACAACGACGTGTACTGCCGCCCCGACTGGCTCGAGCGCCTCGTGGCGCCGCTGGAAGCGCAGCCAAAGACAGGCTCGGTCGCGTGCCTGCTGGTGCAGCCGGGCGAGCGGCTAATCGACAGCGTCGGACTGTCGGCCGACCCCACGCTCGCGGGCTTCCCCCGCCTGTCCGGCCTGCCCGTAGCGCGAGCCACCGAGGAGCATCCCGCGGCGGTCGGCCCAGCGGGCGGGGCGGCCGCCTACCGGCGCACCGCCTGGGAGCAGGTCGGTGGCCTCGACGAGATGATCTTCGCCTACTCCGAGGACCTCGACCTCGCGCTGCGACTACGGGCCACCGGTTGGGACGCCGCGATCGTGCCCGAGGCCGTGGGGATGCATCTGGGCTCGGCCACGCACGGACATCGCACCGCGTGGCAGCGGCGTCACTCGGGCTTCGCGCGCGGCTACCTGTTGCGTCGCTATGGCGTCCTGCGCGGCCGCCATGCACCGCGTGCGCTGGCCGTCGAGGCAGGGGTGGCGCTCGCCGACGCGCTCGTCTCACGCGACCTCGCGGCCCTCACCGGGCGCATTGCCGGCTGGCACTCGGCACGCGGGCTGACGCGTAGAGCAGTCCCGGCCGAGGCGCTCGCCTCGGAGATCGGGACGCGCGAGTCGCTGGCCTTGCGCAGAGGGATCTACGCGCCCAAGACGTCCGCATAGATCTGCTCCATGCGCTCCACGTAGCGATCCATGGCGTATTCCTCGCGCAACCATGTGCGCGTCTCCTCCAGACCGACCTGACCCTCGCCGCCGCGCCAGGCGCGGATTGCCTGTGCGATCGCCTCGGGATCTCGCGGCTGCACCACCTGCACTCCTGGATGCCCAGCGAGAATGTCGTAGACGCCGGCGCCGGGTGTCAGGATCACAGGGGTGCCCGATGCGAGCGCCTCGAGCGGCGCAAGACCCCAGGCGTAGCGCTGGCTCAAGATCACGAACACGTCCGCGGCGGCATAGGTGTCCTTCAGCTCTGCATCGGACAGCGACTTGCGCGGCAACGTCACGCGCTCGCCCAGCCCTTCGGTGGAAATCTGGGCAGCCAGGCTATCCCCGCAGGCCCGGTCTTCGTGGTCTGAGCCCGCAATCAGCGTGTGGAGCTTCGCATCGTCGGCCAGTAATGCGCTCGCCGCAATCAAATCGTCGAAGTAGCGGTGCTCGACAAGCGTGCCCATGCCCACCACGAGAAAGGCGTCTTGGGGTATACCGAGCCGCAAGCGGGCGGCGGCCCTGTCAGGGGGATCGAAGAAGTGCGCAGGTGGGCCCACCGGGAGAAGCAGGGCGTCCTTGCGATAGCTGCGCCGGACCATCTCGATCTGCTGGGCGCTGAGTACCGCTATCGCATCGGCGCGACGAGCGTCGAGCAGGTCCGGCCAAGTCAACGCGGCTTGCACCATCCGGTGTGGCAACGAGCGCTCGCCCGTGATCGACAATTCGGGCACGATCGCGCGCTCCCACAGCGATTCGTTGTTGCGCGTCCACACCAGCGGCACCGACAAACGTCCGGCGGCGATACGTCCCGGTCGCAGCGCGATCCAGTCGTGGGAGTTGACGACATCCACATCGGGCGGCACCAGCTTGGCGACCTTGGGCATCTCAAGCCAAAAGCGGCGCGCCAAGGCGCGGTTGTCGGCCGGCAGCTCGAACGGACCTTTCCTGACTGAGCGGATCTCCAATCGGTCGGCCGCATAGGAGAACTCGCTGCCCTCGACAAAGTCGTAGCAAACGACAGTGACGCGATGCCCCCGCTCCACCAAGCCGGCGCCCAACTCGAGCATCAGTCGCACGCCGCCGCCGCCGCCGGCCTTGCCGCCTACGTGATGATTGACGAGGGCTACGTGCACCGCTTGGATCCGACGCTAGAGGAGCCCGCGCGCGCGCAGCCTGCGCTCCCGTGCCCGAATCGCCCACACCCAGAGTCGATACAGGCGAGCGGCGCCGAGGACGCGTGCGCCGACGCTCGGCTGCAAAGCGGATAGGCGATCGGCGACGCGACGCGCGACCTCATCCAGGCCCAGCTCGCTGTGCACGTATTCACGACCTTTGCGCCCGATCGCGGCGAGCTGCTCGGGATTCTCGAAAGCCCAGCGCATCGCCCGTCTCACCTCAGCCGACTCCACTCGGGCCCAGCGGTGCCCGGCATAGAGCTCGGGGACCGCGTCGGTCAGTCTGCGATCGACCGGGACCAGTTCGTCCTCGGGATGGATCAACACGCTGTTACCCTCGCGCATGAACTCGGTGCTGCCACTCCAATCGATGGTCGCGGCCGGCACTCCCAGCGCCATCGCTTCCTGGCAGGGGACCCCCCAGCCGTTGGCGCGATCTGTCGAGATGTACAGATCGGCGGTCTCATACAGACGCTTGAGGTCCGCGGGCGAGAGGGCCTCGGTAAGGATCTTCACCTCAGGGCGGCTCTCGGGGGGCTTTTGCAAACGAGACTCCACGGCGTCGTAGAGCACGCTCTGCACTTCATCCCCTGCGACGCCTTGGTAACCCTCGCTGTATACCCGCATAACGAGCCTGGCCTCGCCACGGTCGAACTCTTCGATAAAGGACTCGAGCAACAGGTCGAGGCCCTTGCGCCAGTTGAAGGCGCAAACGTACAGGAAGGTAAACGGTGGCTTTCGCTCGACCCCGGCGGGAGAGAAGTCCGCGGTATCGATGCCGTACGGGATCACCTTTAGCTTGTCCGGATCGACCCCCGAAGACGAGAAGGTGGAGACATTGAAACGCGAAGGCACCCAAATCTCGTCCATGGCGCCGCACAGCCCCACCCAACTCTCGGGGATCCGGTCGGTCTCAAAGATCGTGCAACCGATCCGGCTGACGAACCCGAATGGAGGCGCGAGCGTAAATGTGCCGGGCGTGGCGTGCACCACCAGCGCCGGGCGGCTCCCCACAGACGCCCGTTCGAGCGCCCGAAGTTCGCGTACGACGTCGGGATCGATCTCGGCGTGTTCGGGCCCGAAGGCCAGCAGCTTCACGGGGAAGCCGATGCGCTTTAGACCGAGCAGATAGTTGCGGGTGACCGCTCCGTAGCCTCCACGGTCATAGGCCGGCCCCATCCATACGACCCCGCTCGCGCCGATGGCGCCCCCGCCCGTCATCGCACGTCAACGGGTGGCGAAGAAAGAGCGGAAGCTCTCGATGATGTGCGCGAGCCGGCGCTCGTCGAGGTCGGGGTGGTTGCCGATGAACAGCCCGCGTTGCCCAACCGCGGTGGCGTTGGCGAGGCTCCCGACCGTACGATGGGGGCTGTCGCGGAACGCCGGTTGGACCGTGAGGTTTCCCGCGACGATCGAGCGTGTCTCGATGCCGTGCTGCTCGAGATGGCGGGAGAGGTCCTGCTTGGTTTGCGCGTCTCGCAGAATCACGGGAAAGCCAAACCAAGTGCTGCGCCCGCCCTCCTGCTCGGCGACGAACTCAATCTCCTCGATGTCCTTCAGAGCGGAGATCAGGGTGCGCGCGTTGCGACGGCGAGCCTCGTTGAATTGCTCCAGACGGCGCAGCTGCACCAACCCGAAAGCGGCCTGCACCTCCATGGGGCGCACGTTGTAGCCGAGCTGGACGAACAGGAAGCGCGGGTCGATCCAGGGGCTGGCCGACTCGATCTCCTCTCGGTTGGTCATGTCGCGAGTCCACCCGTGCGCTCGCATCGAACGCGCCAGGTCGGCGAGCTGGGGGTCGTTTGTCACGAGCATCCCACCCTCGACGGTGGTTATGTGATGGGAGAAGTAGAACGAGAACGTCCCCACGTCTCCGATCCCCCCAACGTGTCGCCCGTGGATCTGGGTCCCGAGCGACTCGCACGTGTCCTCCAAGACCCACAGGTCGCGCTCCCGCGCAAAGCTCATGACCGGGTCCATGTCGACCGGGTTGCCGAGCAGGTGCACCACGAAGATGGCACGCGTCCGCGGGGAGTACGCCCGCTCGAGATCCTCGGGCCTGAGGTTCAGGGTGTGGCGGTCGATATCGACGAAGATCGGCACGCACCCGTTCTGGAGAATCGGGGCCACGGTCGTGGGCCAGGTGACCGCCGGGACGATCACCTCATCGCCCGGGTGCAGTCCTTTGGGCACCGAATGGGCCGTCAAAGCGGCGATCGCCAACAGGTTGGCGGATGATCCACTGTTGACCATCACCGCATGCTCGACGCCGATGAAGTCGGCGAAAGCGCGCTCGAACTCGCGCACTCGGCCGCCGGCGGTCACGTTCTGAGAGAGCAGGACCTCAAGCGCGGCAGACACCTCCTCCGCGCCATAGAGGGGAACCGACAGCGGACAACTCAGCTCCTCCTCGCCGTCGGGCGCGAGCGAGAAGTACTCCTCGATCAGCGCGCCGAGCTCATCCTGAATATCTGCACGACGAGCGTCGGCCTGTTGTGTGGTGGGCATCCGGGAAAACTAACAGCATTGGGCTACCTACCGCCGCGGGGAATCATCTCCAGAATCTCCGCCGGAATCGCGCGCAGGAGAGCGATCAGAGTCGCGTAGACGCACAGCGCGAGCACCAGCCCCTCAAACGAGGAGAGATCGAGGGCAAGCGGTAGCGCCAAGGAGATCGCGAAAGCGATCGCCACCTTGGGGACCACCGTCAGACGGGGACGGTACTCGGGATGAGCCCGTACCAAGGCGACGAATACACCGAGCGCCAGCGTGAGCTCCCCGCACACGGTCGCCACCGCCGTACCGCGGGCACCGTAGAGCGAGGCCAAGACCAACGTCAGCACGACACTCACCGCCAGGGCGCTGCCGTTGGCCACCAGCAAGCCTCGATAGCGCTTGCTCGAGATCAGCGCGTAGCCCCAACCCGCATTCAGGAACGAACCGAGCATCGCCACACCGAGGATGCGCAGGACGGGGGCCGACGCGGCAAACGATGGGCCGGCCACCACAGCGACGATGAACGTGGCCCCCACGAGCGTCGCCAGGACGGCCGCCAAACCGATGATCAAAGAGACCTCAAAGATACGTTGCAGAGCGTAGGCCAGCCGACTGCGATCGTCGCGCGCGGCACGCGCGAGCATCGGCAACGCTCCCCCCACGAGCAGCCCGGGAACCGTGATCGTCACTACAAATACCCTGAAGGGGGCAGCGAACAGACCGCTCTGGTGGGCGCTCGTGACGAGGCTCGTAAGGATCTGCGCCGCGTAAACGTAGATAGCCCCGACGGCGGTAGCCAGGGAGAAGGAAACGGTGAGCCTGAGCAGAGCCAACCAACGTCGAAGATCGACCTCCATGCGCATCGAGATGCCGCCACGCACGAACACCGCCGTCAACGGAATCAGCAGCAGATTCACCGCGAGCGTCACAGCCAGCAGCGGCAGCACACCGGCGCCCACGAGCACCAACGCGACGATGCCGCCAACGGTAAGCGCCTGCCGAACCAATTCGAGGATCGATACGGTCCCGAGTCGCAGCGTCGCCATCAGCGGGATCGACAGGGTGTGCTGGAAGACCAGGCCAATCGTGGCCACGCCGGCGGCCAGCGTGGCAAGCAGCAGTTCGGTGTCATAGCCGGCGAGCAGCGCGAAGGCAAGCGAAGCCAGAACCCCCATCGTGGTGAGCACCATCCGCAGACCGAGCAGATCGCGCATCAACTGATCGCGCTCAGTACCAGCGAGCACCGCATACTCCCGGGTGCCGAGGCTCGACATTCCCGCGTCGGTGACGATCGCCACGGCGCCCACCAGGGAGAGGATCGTCGTGTAATGGGAGAACCCGGCCGGTCCCAGATGGCGGGTGACCAAGGCGGTGGAGAGGACCGACATCGCGACCGTGCCGACGTAGCCAAACAGGCGCATCGCTCCACCCCGGATGATCAGCCCGCCGGCCTCCGGGGTGTCGAGCATGTCGAACACGACCTCCTGCTCCTCCTCCCCCATGTCGCCGGCGACGAGACGTTCAGAGTCCGACCCACCGCGCCTCGAAGCGAGCGAGCCATTCTCCTTTCCGTCAGGGCTCATCGCGATACCTAACCCGAGCCTCTCGCCGGGGCACAGAGCTCCTCGTAGGCCGCCACCGTCGCGCGCGCCGTCTCATCCCAGCTGAAGCTGGACACGACCTCGACTCCGCGTTCGATCATCCGCGCGCCCAGGCCCGGCTCCTCGACGACCCGTCGCATTGCCTCGCGCAAAGCCTCGACGTCGTCCGGGTCGACCAGGATCGCCGCTCCGCGCGCGACCTCGGGGATCGAGGAGGCGTCGGCGGCGATCACGGGTGTGCGCCGCGCCATCGCCTCGAGTACCGGCAGGCCGAAGCCCTCGTAGCGACTTGGGAAGACCAGGGCACTCGCGTGACGGTACAACTCCACCAGCTCTTGCTCCCCGATGTAGCCGAGCCAGCGCACGCCGCTCTGCTCGCGCCGCTCGTCGTGCACCGGGGAAGAGCTGTTCTGACCGACCACGCGCAGCTCGTAGCCCTCGATCGACTTGAACGCTTCCAAGGCCGCTGCAAGGTTCTTGCGCTTCTCGGTACCGCCGACGAACAGGAAGTAGGGCTGCTTGGACGACGAAGGCCCGGGATCGAGCGGCGGGGAGCCCAGGTAGGTGACGCGGATCTTCTCGCGCGGCACACCGAGCACGCGCTCGATGTCAGTACGCGCGCTCTCCGACAGGGTCAGGATCATGTCGGCGCGACGCACTGCCCGCCGTTCCAGCCAGTCATACGGGTAGGGCAGGCGATAGCCGGGCACGACCCAGCGAATCGCATCCAGCAGGTTGACGACTACCGGGCAGCGCGGTGAAAAAGGGGGTCCCGCCGGGTGCAGGTAGTGGACGAGGTCGATAGGCTCGCGTGCCGCCGCGAGCGCCGGCAGTGTCTGGTCCCACAGGGTGTGGGCTGCTCGCGAGCCCCGCGGCACATACGAACGACGAATCCGAAAGCGCGGGCCGAGTGGCGGCACCTCGTTCCAAGTCGGCGTGTAGATGAAGTATTCGTGCTCGTCGTCGCGGCGGTCAAGTGCTTCCAGGAGATTGACCGCGTAGGTGCCGAGGCCGATCGGCAGCCCCAAGAAGCGGGCTACCAACCCGATCCTCATCGCGCCTGCCCGGCGAGCTGGACGATGGGCGGGACCGGGCGCGGCGCGGCGCTCAAGAGGCGCCCACCACACGCACCTCGGGCAGCGGCACGATGAACTTGCCACCCTCCTGCAGGAACTCCTGCTCGCGTTCGATGAACTCGTCGAGGAAGTGCCATGGCAAGACGAGGTAGTAGTTCGGGGCCATCGCCCGCGACTGCTCCTCGCTGATGATCGGGATTTTCGTCGCGATCGTCTCCGAGCCCCACTTGTCTGGGTTGCGGTCGGCGGCCGCCTCGACCAAAGTGCTGTCGATGCCCGCGTACTGCAGGATCGTGTTGCCCTTCGTCGAGGCGCCGTAGACGTGGATCTTCTTGCCTTCGCCGTGCAGCTTCTGGCACAGCGCGAGCAGCTCGTCGCGGACTCGCTCGGAGCCGAGGCGGAACTGCTCGTAGGGCTCGGGCGAGTCCAAGGCCAGCTCGAACTCCTTGACGCGCAGCGCGGTCAGCGCCTCCTGCTGGGCAGGGGTGCGCTCATGCTTGCCGGCGTGCCCGATGAACAACCTGATCGAGCCACCGTTCATGTCGTTGAGCTCGGCTGAGATGACCTCCAGGCCCTCCTCGCCGACCAACCGCTCGATCACGGCCAGCGAGTAGTACTCCAGGTGCTCGTGCACGATCGCGTCGAAGGCATTGGCCTCGAGCATCATCGGTAGGTAATGCAGCTCGATCACCCAGACGCCGCCCTCCGCCAGTGCTTCGGCGACGTCTGACACAAACGTGCGCGGGTACTCCAGGTCATAGAACATCGCGATGCTCGTGATCGCCTTGGCCTTCTGGTCGGGGCGCCGGCGCTTCAATGCCTGCGCGGAGAAGAAGTCGTTGACGACATCGTAGCCCTTGGCGATCGCGTAGCGGGCGACGTCGGAAGGATCGAAGCCGAGGTGGCGCAAGCCCTCTGCCTCATAACCGTCCAACAGCGTGCCGTCGTTGCAGCCGATGTCCACGACCAGATCGCCCGACTCCAGCGGCAGAATCGCTTCCACGCCTTTTGCGATGCCGTGCAGGTTCTCGGTCATCGTGCGGTTGACGCCGCTGCGATACCAGTAGGAGCTGTAGAGGATCGACCCGGGAACCGTGTGCTTGGTCTGGATCAGACCGCAGGCCTCCTGCTCGCTGTTCATGTCGCAGCGCACCAACTCCAGCGGGATTGCGCGCTCGACAGGCTGGGCGCCGTTTGGGTCGGCGAACGCTCCGGCGATGCGCTGGTCGCCGAGCGAGAGCACCGGGGCCAGGTGGGAGCAGCCGCAGATGCGACATGTGGTGCGGGTGATCAAGCTGGTGCGTGGTGCGGGCTTGGGGGTGCTCACATGGTCCTCCGTAGCAGAGCTGGTCGGGCGCCACTATGTCATACCCAGTCAGGGTTTGAGCGGTAGCTCAGGGCATCATCGGACTGGCGATGTCATACGGGTAGACGTACATCGTGATCGTCCGATCTGGTGGACGGCGCTTGGCTTGCCGAGGATCAAGCCGCGAGCGTGGCCAACTGCCTCAGCGTTAGCTCACGCATGTCCTTGCCCTCTCGCCACGCCAGGTACCACTCGACGGTCGCCCGTAGACCCGCCTCCAGGTCAAGCGGCGGCACCCAACCGAGCAGCTTGCGCGCCCGCGAGGAATCGAGTTCGAGCCGGGCGGCCTCCTGCGGATACTCGGCGTCGTCGAGGTCCCACGGCACTCCGCCCGGCCACAGCCCCGACACTTGGCGCACAACCCACTCGACCGTGCGCGCGTCACTAGGACTGGGGCCGAAGTTCCACGCGCACGCGTAGTCGGGCGACTCGCACAAAGCCTGCGCCAGCAACAGGTAGCCGGAGAGCGGACACGACACGTGCTGCCACGGGCGAACCGCGGAGGGGTTGCGAAGGCGCAGTCGCTGTCCCGCTTGGGCGGCGCGCACGAGGTCGGGGATCAGGCGGTCCTCGCCCCAGTCACCGCCACCGATCACGTTGCCGGCGCGCGCAGTCGCCACTCGCGGGCCGCTCGGGTCGCAGAAGAACGAGCGCCTATATGCGCTCGCGACCAGCTCGGCCGCGGCCTTGGAGCTGGAGTAGGGGTCATGGCCACCGAGCGGGTCGCCCTCTCGATAGCCACCCTCGGACTCGCGATTCTCATAGCACTTGTCGGAGGTGACGACGACCACCGCGCGCACCTCCTCGCACAGGCGCACGGCCTCGAGCAGGTTGACGGTGCCCATCGCGTTCGTCTCGTATGTCTCGCGGGGCGCGGCAAAGGAGCGGCGCACCAGGGGCTGGGCCGCCATGTGGATGACGATCTCCGGGCGAGTACGATCAAGCTCGCGCCCTATCGCCGCGGCATTGCGGATGTCGCCGACAACACTGCCGGCCATGCCCTCGCCCACTCGAGCCAGTACATACAAAGAAGGCTCACTCGGTGGCTCGCTGAGCGAGAAACCCACCACCTGGGCTCCCATGGACTGCAACCACAGCGACAGCCATGCGCCCTTGAAGCCGGTGTGGCCCGTGAGCAACACGCGACGCTCGCGCCAAAACCCTGGATCGATTTGCCGCCGCGACCCCCCGTCGCCCATGTCGCCCGCTCTGACGTCGTTCACCGCCGCAGCGTATCGACGCCCCCTACAGCTCCCTCACTGCCACCACATTCGACGAGCCGGCCGCGTAGGGAAAATCGGCCTCCGCGGGCGAGACGGCGCGGAACTCGTAGGTGATCGGCCCGGGTAGGCGGAAGCGGTAGCTGGCGTGGTAGTGGCCGCCGGCGCCGGTCGAGAGCACCTGGAACTGACGCCACGGCTCGCCGTGGGTGCGTGCCTCCAGGACGAGCGTCTTGCCACCGGGCGGTAGCGGCTTGCCATGCAGGGTGCCGGCGAAGGCGATCTTTCCGCGCGCGGCGGCGACTCGCGGCGTGACGTGCAGCGCGAGCGTCGCTGGCACCGACAGCGAGAGCACGGCGGTGACGCTTGGGACGGCCGCGCCGAGTGTTGAGCTGTAGGCGAAGGTGAGCCGACCAGACGGCGTGCCGGCCCGGACGCGCACGCGGAACGCGCCGAGCGGCGAGGTACGGACGCTTGCCAACGCGACCGTGTGGGCACCCCCGTAGCTCGGCGTGAACAGCACACTCACGAGCGCCCCGCCGATCGGCGCACCGCCGGGCGCGAGCAGCTGCCCGAGCACGGTGCTTGCGCGCGCCCCGGCATCGCGCAACGCGGTATGCGCAGTGGTGCTCCAGCGCACGTGCAGCACGGCACCGGCCGATGCACCACTGCCGTTGTCGCTGCTCTGCTGTGGGGCGGGATTTGTTTGGGATTGGGGGTCGTTCTGCGTGGTGTTCGCCGGCGGCGCGCCATCAGAGGAGCCCGATTGCGAGCCGCTCGACGGCGGCGATTCTTTTTCCGGCGAGGAGACCTTGGGGTCGTTGGCAACGTCGATCTTGCGGTCCAGCGCAACCGTCGAGTTGCCGGCTGCGTTCGTTACCGTGACGACCAGATGATGGGTGCCGTCGGTGAGCGCGGTCGTGTCGAAGGGGATGTCGGCCGTCAGCGAGGACGGGCATGGCTGCGGATAGAGGAACGCCGGCAGCCCATCGCCGGAGGGGCCGACGTTGCGGCAATGGCCGCCGTTTTCATCGAGCAGCACCGAGCCGGTTTCGACGCCGTCGACCGCGAACACCGCCTCATACACGCCCGAGCCGCCGTCTTCGGCGTGGAGGGAGAGGTCGGCGGTGCCGCTGAGCGTGGATGCCGTGGCGAGTTCGCCTTCTACATTCGAGACGACTGGCCGGGAGGTTTGTTCGAGGAGTAGGTCGGCCGCGTAGAGGTAGACGACTGCCGCGTAGCCGTTGGGGTCGTGTTCGCCCTTTTTGCATGTCCCAAGAGTCGCGAAACATGCCGCGTTTGCATACAGATGCGGGCCAAGATGACTACCGGGTACTTCAAGGCGATTGGCTGAAGCCAACGGTTCGTCGGGTTCCCCCTTCCCCGTTTTGCAAGGTTCGGAGCCTCCGTAAACACATTCGTCGAATACTTCGTTCTCGTTCGGTCCAGCAAGCCAGAACTCGTAGGTCCCGCTTTTCGCGAGGCCTCCGTCGGCATCACCCGCTAGCCAGAGGGTTGCTCCAGCTAGTGTCTCTTCTGCCGGAGCACTAAATGTCCATGTGGCGATGTCGGTCTTTTCGTGTTCGACGTCGTCTTCGAGTGCCGCGACAAGGGCACCCCCTTTCGCGCACTTGTCTTCGGCGTAGACATAGGCGCCAGTCGCGCTCCCACTCCACCCAACCGTGGGAGCAACCGCGCCACTGGGCGTGCGGCAGCTGTACACGTGAAACTGGCCCGCCACCGCACCCGCTGCGGTCGCGAGCGCACAGGCCGTGGCAAGCACAAACATCCCGAGCAGGGCCACGAGCACCCGTGGGGGAAGGCAGGCCGTGGGGACTGGCGTGGTGCGTTCTCTGCTGAACATTGCGTCGATTCCTTTCCAATCGGACCGGCGGCGGAGCCGCCCTCGACACCTGTGTCGCCTACGGGCCCCTGTTGGCCCCCCTGTCAATTGGCTGCCCTCATGTCTGCTTAGCGGCCAGCATGCCGGTAGAACGGAATCTTCGACTGAATAAAATCGACGGATGTTCGGCCTGGTTCTAGGCCAACCGCCCTCGTGGGGTCTATGCGATGCGCCACCCGACGGGCGCGCCGCCGCGCCCCTTCAGGCCACTGCCGGAGCACAGCGAGATGCTTCGTCAAGTAGCGCCCAAACGGACGCAATCGCTGGACAGACAGGCGATGCGTGCGGCCGCGCTGCCGTCGGAGGAAGCCTATATTCTGCCTGGCCGCGGCCAGCGCACCATCGGCATAGTGGACTGGCAGCAACGCGAGAATCCAACTTTACGTGCAATTCGATCAAGCGACCAGGCTGGAAACAGGCCCAAGGACAGGCGCGATCCAGCGTCCGCTGAAAGTGCTGGCGTCGAAGTTCCCGCGTACGCGTGGCGGACGAGTCGCGTTGTTCGGCCTGCTGCTGATTCTTCTCGCAGGCACTGTCATGCGCCTGCTTTTCATGATCGCGTGGCGGCCCGCGTTCTTTGGCTTCCCCGACGCCGTGACCTATGTCGGGCTGGCACGCGAACACCTGTGGGTCGATCCGACCCGCGAGGTGGGCTATCCGCTCTTCATCCGCGAGCTCCATGCACTCTGGCCCACCCACCTGGCATGGGTCATCGCCCTGCAGCATCTCTTCGGACTCGCCAGCGCGCTGCTCGTCTTTCTGGCCGTTCGCCGGGCAGGAGGCCCTCCATGGCTGGGCTTGCTGCCCGCCGCGCTCGTGGCGCTCAACGGAGCCGAGATGTTTCTCGAGCACACGCCGCTCACGGAGTCGCTGTTCATATTCCTGCTAGCGCTCGGGCTCTACTTCGCCACCCACGCCGCCGGCGCCCGCACGCCGCTGTGGGCAGCCTTGGCCGGACTGGCGCTAGGTCTCGCCAACACCGTGCGCGTCGTCGCGCTCCCCCTGATGGTCGTGCTGCTTCTCTGGCTGCTGTTTGCCTCAGGGGGAACCTGGCGGCGCAGACTGCTTGCCGGCGCTGTCTCCCTCGCGTGCATGGCGTGCGTGCTCACTCCTTATGTCATCACTCAACACAAGCACACCGGCTACTGGGGCCTAGCTACGCCTGCCGGCGCCTGGAACCTGTACTCACGGGTTGCGCCGTTTGCGAATTGCAGCAAGTTCACTCCGCCATCGGGCACAAGCGTGCTCTGCGAAAGTACGCCGCCGTCGCAGCGAAAGGCAGGTGTCGAACAGTACACGTTCGACTCCGAACTCTCGCCCGCTGACAGAGCTTTCGGCAACGGCGCCGGCCCATTCGCGGCCAGCCAGGCAAGCGACGCCAAGATCGCCGCCTGGAGCAAGGCGGTGATCCTTCATCAGCCGGTCGAATATCTGGAGACGGTCTTCGAAAGCGTTCTGGCCTATGTCGCGCCCGTGAACGTTGTGTTCAGCTCGCACAGCGAGATCGGCTATGGCTATTACGGCTTCTATCACCTGACTCTTTTCGAACCGGAGCAGCAGGAGATAGCGCGCCAGACCCGGCTGAACTACTACGGCGCCAACGGCTATAAGATCGACCATTCCGTATTGAACTTCCTGCTCGAATACGAGACACATTCGCGCGTCTACGGCTGGCTGATGGCTGTGCTGATGCTGTCGACCTTCTTCGCCCCATTTCTGCCGAAGGGACGCCCGCGACAGATCGGCCTGCTGTTTTTCGCGATGGCCTGGGTTGCACTGATAACCCCGGCGGCGAGCCACACGTGGGACGCCCGCGCCGCAATCCCGCCGATTGGTCCTGTGGGTGCCGCGGCCGCGCTGGGGATGTGGCAGGCCGGACGGCTGGTGCGAGCCCAGGTGGACAAGCGGCGGGGGCTTCACGCAACGGCGTAATGCCGCCATGGAGTCAAGCCGTATCCCGTTCCCGGCTCACACAGCCATAGCAGCGCGAGCGCGTCCTCCTAAGAGCCGAACTTGATCGGCAGCTCGGCCAAGCCGTAGATGCCGAGGATGCTCTCGAACACAGGCTCCCCGTCGAGCGCAAGTCGAGGCATCTTGCGCGCAAGGAAGCCAAGCCCCTCTTCCAGCTCCAAACGAGCAAGGTTGGCGCCAAGGCAGTAATGCACACCGGCGCCAAAGGTCAACGCCCGCGCCTTGGGCCGCTCGACGGTGATGTCGAAGCGATCCGGCTCCGGCCCTACGCCGTCGCGGTTGCCGGTGAACGCACACACCATCACGATCGTGTCCTTCGGAAAGGTAACGTCGCGGTAGGTCAACTCCTCAACGGTTATCCGGGCCGTGAAGGGAGTGATCGGCTCGTAGCGCAGAGCCTCCTCGACCGCGGCCCCGGCAAGCGAGGGATCGGCGACGAGCGCATCCCATTGCGAAGGATGTTCGGCCAGTAGTCGAACGGCATGAGCAAGCTGGCTCTGGGTCGTGTCCACCCCGCCGATCAAAACATTCAGCACGAGGTTGACGCACTCCTCCTCGCTCAACCGCTCGGGTGGGTGGGCCGGATCCGCGGCGGCCAGCAGGGTGGAGATCAAATCGTCGCCTGGGTCCTCACGACGAGCAGCGAGCAGAGCGCGCGCGTACTCGTAGAACTCCTCGACAGCCTGCTCGATCCCAACACGCTCGTTCATCATCGAGGCGGCGTCGAACTGACGCTGGATCCAATTGGACCAGTGATGCAGACGAGGAGCATCCGCAAGCGGTGCCCCCATCACGGTGGCGATCGTCTGCGAGGGATAGGGCTTGGCAAACGCACCCACGAACTCACACCGGCCGGCGTCAACTACGGGAACGAACAACTCATCCAAAAAACTCCGCATCGCGGGACGCCAACGCTCCACGGCACGCGCCGTCAACGCCGGGTTCACAAGACTGCGCAAGCGCGTGTGATCGGAACCGTTGACGTGCAGGATGTTGCGCTGCATCTCCTCCCAAAGCGGGCCGCTGTTGACGTCGAACAGCTCGGCGATCTTCATACCCGGAAAGATCGCCGAGCGTGTCCGTAGGAAGAACTCGCCCGCCTCGCGGTCGAGCACCACGTACCCGTACGGCCCAGCCGCCAGCCACCCCTCGGCTGCCAGCTCGTTCATGGCCGTGTGAAAGCGCTCCCCCTTCAGCTCGGGGTCGGTGTAGTCGAAGCTCGAGAGCTCCAGCTCTCCGACGAGCGCCATGTCGGGATCGTCTTACTTCTTCGGGTGCACCGTCTGCTTGAGGCTTGCTCCGGGGGTGAACTTCGGGGCCTTGGACGCCTTGATCTTTACCTTCTCGCCCGTGCGCGGGTTGACGCCCTGACGGGCTGCGCGCTTGACCACGGAGAACTTGCCGAAGCCCGTGATAACGACCTCGTCGCCTTTCTTCAGCGTCTTGCCGACGGTGGTCAAGAACGACTCGACCGCGCGCCCGGCATCCGCCTTGGAGAGACCGCTGTCGCCGGCGATCGCCTCGACAAGCTGGCTCTTGTTCATGGAGTGCTCCCTTTCGATTGTGTGACTGGCAGTGGCGCAGACTAGCGCGCCAGCCCACGAACTGGCTTGAGCATGCGGTGCAGCTGCTCACGCATCAGCTGCAAGCCGCGCTCGGGAGCCACCGCCGGCGAGCCGACCGCAGCACTCGCCTTCTCCTCGGAGAGGGCCGTATTGGACGGTAGCTCGAGCTCTGAATCCTCACCGCAGGCCTGCAGAAAGGCCTCGAGCGTGCCCTCCTGCACGAGCTCGGGCTCGCAGTCGAATGCAGCCGCCAGCAACGTCAGCCACTCGAGACGTCCCAATGGCACGGCCCCACCCATGTTGTAAACGCCTTCACACCCTTGCGCAATCAACTCGCAGGTGCGCTGCGCAAAGTCCCAAGCGTATGTGGGCGAGCGCCAAAGCCCGTGCGGCGCCACCATCTCAGTGCCTTCGCACAATCGCTTGACCAGCCTCAGCGCCGGCCCCGAGCGCTCCCACGGGCCGAGCGCATGGGAGCCGGGACGCAGCGGCCGCGACAGGTTCACGCCGTACACGTCGGCGGGCCGCAGAATCAGCCAGGGCAGATTCGCGCGCATGACAGCCTGCTCGCAGGCAAGCTTGGAGCGTCCGTAGGCGTTGACGGGAGCGGGAGCATCGCTCTCGGCAAAACGCGAGCCCGCGGGTCGATAGCCGCTGTAGACCAAGTCGCACGACACGAGCACGTGGCGAGCGCGCACGGCCCGGGCAGCGGCGATCGTGTGCTCGGTGGCGAGGTAATCGCGCTCGGCGAGCTGCGGCTCGAGCTCGAAGCGACTGAGCCTGACCCCACCTGCGGCGTGCACGATCACGTCGGGATCGAACTCCATGGCAGCGGCAATGCACTGGTTGCGCTCTGCGAGGTCGACCGCGATCGTCTGCACCCCCTCCAGCTCGACGGCTTGCCCGCGATGGCAGCCGATCGCCTCCCAACTCTGCTGAGCCGCCGCGGCGGCAACATTCGATCCGACCAGGCCACCGACACCTGTCACCAGCACCCGCATTTGATACGCACCGTCTCGTAGCTGTCAAATGACGGTAGCAGCCCGGAGACCGCCGCTCCCGCCTACGGCAGGAACGCGTTGGTGCCGTAGCGCGCCGGGGCGATCGGCGCGTGGATCAGCTCGGCGCCCAGCATCCACTTCGACATCGCCGCCACGTTCGCCGATTGCAAAGTCCCGAAGGCGACGGTGTGCCCCGCCGCGAACAGCGGCAGATAGACCTTCAACGACGCCGCGGTCAGCGCGTGCGGCAGCGTCGGGTTGGCCACCTCCAGCTCCGCAAGGCTGCGCGAGGGATCGGCAAGCGTGTCTTCGTAGCCGTGCACCGTCGCCGCCACGAAGTCACGCACGAGCTGTGGATCGGAGGCGATCTCATGGCGCGTCGTGAACGCGACCAGACCAGGGTAGGCGGGCCCGCCGTACTGGGCCAGGCCGAATGCCGTGACCGGATGCCCGCTCGCACCAAGCGTCACGCCTTCGTCTGGGATGAAGCCGGTGAAGGCAGATATCCGCCCGGCCAGCAGGGCCTGGGGCCCGTTGAAGCCGACCGTGACGACGTGCACGCGGCTGGGGCTCACGCCGGAGGCACGCAGCTCGGTGTCGAGCACCGCCAGATCCGAGGGCACCCCGGTGATGCCAACCGTCCTACCGGCAAGACCGGCGGGCGAGTTCAGGTGCTCGGAGGCCAGCGCGATCAGCCCGCCGAGCGGCTGCTGCACGAGCGCCATCACCGCCTGCGCATCGCCGCCACCAGCGATCAGCGAGGCCACGTCGCTACCGTCGGCGAGTCCGAACTGCGCCTTGCCGGCGTCGATCAGCTTCAGCGTGTCCTGTGTCGAGGTCGGTTCGACCACGCGCAGGTCGATGCCCTCGCGCTTGTAATAGCCGGCGGCCAGCGCCCGGTAGATGCCGGCATGGACGGCATTGGGCGTGAAGTCGAGGATCAGCGTCACCTGTGTGGGATGCTCGAGCGGCGCCGGCACGACGTGAACGGAGACGCTCGCGGTGCTTTTCGTGCTGGTAGAGCCGCACGCGCACAGGCAAATCGACAGCGCAAAAGCCACCCCCCAGATTCCGATGACTCTCCGCATCCACGAGAACGCGGAGTCGAAACCCCGGATGGGTAGGCGGTATCGTCCAATCACTTGAAGGGATCCTCCTCAGCGCAGGTTGCGGGACAGCACGCGGCGGGCCGCGAGGCCCGCACGCTATCGGGCGAGCCGATTCGGGAGCTCTACACGCCCGAGGATCTCCCCGCGGGGATCGGCGATCCTGAGCGCGACCCGATCGGCCGCCCCGGCTCCTACCCGTTCACGCGCGGCATCTACGAGTCGATGTACCGAGGACGCCTGTGGACGATGCGCCAGTTCGCGGGTTTCGGCACCAGCGAGGAGACCAACGAGCGTTTCCACTACCTGCTCGCCCACGGCCAGACGGGCCTGTCGACGGCCTTTGACATGCCTTCTCTCATGGGCCACGACTCCGACAACGTGCGCTCGCTGGGAGAGGTGGGCCGCGAGGGCGTGGCGATCGACACGACCGAGGACATGCGCACGCTGTTCGCCGGCATCGACCTGAACGAGGTCTCGGTGTCGATGACGATCAATGCTCCAGCCGCGATCATGCTCGCCTACTTCGTCGTCGCCGCCGAGCAGGACGGCGACGGAGCCGGCGGGTCGGTAGCGCCCGAGCTCCTGTCAGGCACGATCCAGGCGGACATCCTCAAGGAGTACATCGCCCAGAAGGAGTGGTGCTTTCCGATCGACCCGGCGATGCGCCTGTGCGGCGACATGATCGAGTGGTGCACGCACCACATGCCGCGTTGGCACCCGATCTCGATCTCCGGCTACCACATCCGCGAGGCCGGCTCCACCGCTCAGCAGGAGCTCGCCTTCACGCTCAAGGACGGACTCACCTACGTGGAACAGGCGATCGAGCGAGGTCTCGACGTCGACGATTTCGCACCGCGCCTGTCCTTCTTCTTCAACGCCCAGATCGACTTCTTCGAGGAGATCGCCAAGTACCGCGCGGCACGGCGCATCTGGGCGCGCGAGCTGCGCATGACGTTCGGCGCCAAGAACGAGCGCTCGTGGCTGATGCGCTTCCACACGCAGACCGCGGGCGTGTCCCTGACGGCCCAGCAGCCGCTCAACAACATCGTGCGCACCACGATCGAGGCACTGGCGGGCGTGCTCGGCGGGACGCAGTCGCTGCACACGAATTCCTATGACGAGGCCTTGGCGCTGCCGACCGAGGAGGCGGTGCGAATCGCGCTGCGCACCCAACAGGTGATCGCGCACGAGTCCGGCGTCGCCAACACGGCAGACCCGCTGGGCGGTTCCTACTTCGTGGAGGCGCTGACCGACGAGATGGAGGCGCGCTGCTATGAGTACTTCGCGAAGATCGACGAGCTCGGCGGGATGGTCGAGGCGGTCAAGCGCAACTACCCCCAGCGCGAGATCGCCGACGCGGCGTTCACGCTGCAGCAGGACATCGACGCGGGCGAGCGCGTCGTGGTCGGAGTCAACCGCTTCTGCGAGGGCGACGAGGGGGAGCCTGAAACCCTTCGCATCGACCCTGCTCTGGAGCGCAAGCAGATCGACCGCCTGCAGTCCGCGCGTGCGCGGCGCAGCGGCGCCGAGGTCGAGCGCACACTCGCCGAACTGCGCGCGGCAGCCGGCGGCGGAACCAACCTGATGGACCCGCTGATCGAGTGCGCCCGCGCCGGCGCCAGCGAGGGCGAGATCATCGAGTCGCTGCAGCAGGTCTTCGGCCGCTACACCGAGTCGCCGGTCTTCTGAGCTTGCTCCGCAAACCCCTTCCAAAACCCACCCCCTGCGCCAACACCTCCTTTCCGCAAAGCCCCCCCCTGCGCCAACGCCGACTCGCAGACTCCGATCCGCAGAACCACGGTCCGCAGACCCGCTCCGACCGCTCGATTTCATAAGTTCTTACGCTCTTTCCTCGCAACTTCTTAGGTTCGGCCAGGGTTTGCCGCGATAGGGTCGTAAAAGTCCTGGGGAGAGATCAGCCCGCGCCCGCAGGAGATGCCCGTATTCGTATGCCGCGCCGCCCATTCGCCCAAAACACGATCAAAGCGCACCTGCTGGGCAGGGCGCTCGTGCTGCTCGGAGTCGCGATCGCCACCGGCTCGGTCGCGGCCCTGGCCTTCGGGGCGAAGCGGATCGCCGCCGAGAACGCCGCTTATAAAGGTCCGTCGGCGCCCCAGTGCATGCCCTCGCAGCTGAACCGCTCAGACTTGCTGCCGGGCACGCAACTGGCAGTCTCGCCGCTGCCGGACTCGCTCGACGCCTCCGACGACACCCAGATCAGCCTGCTCGGATACCCGGTGGGCGACCTCTCGGCGGTTTCGGTCAGCGGCTCGCGCAGCGGCAGCCACTCCGGACGCCTGGAGGCCTATTCCCAGGGCGACGGCGCCAGCTTCGTCCCCGCCAAGGGCTTCGACGCCGGTGAGCTCGTGACCGTGCGCGGCAAGCTCGCAAGCGCCGGCAAGCGCTATCCCTTCCAGTTCCACTTCACCACCTCGGTGCCCGACCCGCTCGGACACCCGGCGTCGAGCCCCAATCCAGCCGCCAAGGCCGGCGAACTGAACGTGTTCCATTCCCGCCCCGAACTGGAGGTCCCGGTGATGACCGTCACCGCCTCCGCGGCAGGGCAGCAACCCGGCGACATCTTCACCGCCCCGTACTCCGGCGCAGGCCAGGACGGACCGGCGATCTACGACGGCGCCGGCAACCTCGTGTGGTTCGACCCGCTTCCGCCGGGCACCGAGTCGACCAACCTGCAGGTTCAAACCTACGAAGGCAAACCGGTGCTCACCTGGTGGCAGGGCTACATTCCGCCGCAGGGCTTCGGCCAGGGCGAAGAGGTGATCGCCAACGGCAACTACCAGGTGATCAAGAAATTCCCCGCGGGTAACGGGCTGCCGGCCGACCTGCACGAATTCCGCATCACCGCGCAGGACACGGCGCTGTTGACCTCCTTCGACCCGATCCGCTGCAACCTCTCGAGTGTCGGTGGCCCAAGCAATGCCGCCGTGACCGACAGCCTCTTCCAAGAAATCGACCTGAAGACACACCTCGTCAGGCGCGAGTGGCATCCGCTTGATCACGTCGCCCTCTCACAGTCCTATGCGAGCCCGACCGGCTCCACGACGGAATGGCCTTTCGACTATTTCCACCTCAACTCGATCGACCCCAGCCCCGACGGCTCCACATTGATCTCCTCGCGCAACACCTCAGCGCTGTACGAGCTGAACACGAGCACTGGGCAGGTCAGCGCACAGGTCGGCGGCAAGCACCCGACCTTGACGCTTGGCTCCGGCGCCGCCACCGCCTACCAGCACGACGCCCAGGAACTACCCAACGGCGAGATCACCGTGTTCGACAACGGCGGCGTACCGAAGGTCCATCCTCAGTCGCGCGGCGTGATCCTGGCGCTCAACCCGACCACCAAGACCGACACGCTCGTCGGCGAGTTCGAGCATCCCACGCCACTCGCGGCAGGCAGCCAGGGCAGCGTGCAGGCGCTTGAAGGGGGCAACATGTTCATCGGCTGGGGAGCAGAACCGTACTTCTCGGAATACACCTCGACCGGGACGCTCGTGTTCGACGCGCACATGCCCAAAGGCGCCGAGTCCTATCGCGCCTACCGCTTCCCGTGGGCCGGTTATCCGACAGGCTCACCGTCGATCGCGGCCGCGGCTGGGAGCGGTGGCACGACGGCCGTCTACGCCAGTTGGAACGGCGCAACCCAGATCGCCAGCTGGCAAGTACTGGCCGGCAGCAGCCCCAGCAAACTGACGGTCGCCGCCAGCGCGCCCAAGAGTGGCTTTGAGACATCGATCTCCACCCCCGGCCACCCTGCATACGTGGCAGTGCAGGCGCTCAGCGCCGAAGGCGCCCTGCTCGGAACCTCGCGCACGATCAAGGGTTAAGCCTCAGGCGCGCACCATCGCTCGCTCGAGATAAGGAGCGAGCAGCGCCGCGGCCGCGGCGGCGGTCTGCGACGGCGAGTCGCGCGGCATCGTGACGTAGCTGATCGCGAGCCGCACGAACGAGTCGGCGAGCAGCTCGACGTCCTCGTCGCTCGCGTGCGGCCAACCGGCGCGCATCGCATCCCCCAAGCGCGTCGACGCCCACAGCAGCACCGGGCGGCTCTGCGTGGTGATCAGCGGCAGCATGCCGCCGGTGCCGTCGTCTGCGAGCAGCAGCGCCACCAGCGGGTCCTCAGCGGCGGCGCTCAGGAAGACCTCGAGACCGGCAGCCACCGCGGCACGCGGATCGTCCAGGTGCAGCTCGATCGCGCTCTCGACCGCATCGAGGAAGCGCGCGCCCTCGCGAATCACGAATGCTTGCGCAAACTCGTCGCGCGAGCCGAACTCCTTGTAGAGCGTCTGGCGACTGACCCCGGCCGCGCGGGCAACCTCGGCCATCGAGATCTGCGCCCACGGCCGGCCTCCGAGCAGCTCCCGCGCGCCATCGAGCAGCGTGTCACGCAATAGCTCACGCGCAGCAATACGGTAAGGCGTGCTCACGAGCTCGCCGCGGGTGCCTCGTAACGTGCCAACACCCGCCGGCGCGTGCGCGGGTGAATGTTCATCTGCGAGAAGTCGCCCTCGTAGTGCTCGATCAGGCGCCGGTCCATGATCCGCCGCCACAGCGGCGGGATCGCGGCGGCCACGATCATTCCCGCATAACCGGTCGGCAGCTGTGGCGCCTCGTCGAAGTGGCGCAGCGACTGGTAGCGGCGCAGCGGATTGGCGTGATGATCGGAGTGACGCTGCAGGTGGTAGAGCAATACGTTGGAGGCGACGTTGTTGCTGTTCCAACTGTGCTCGGGCTGCGTGCGCTCGTAGCGGCCGTCCTCGCGCGTCTGGCGCAACAGACCGTAGTGCTCGAGGTAGTTGACGACCTCGAGCAGCGAGAAGCCGATCACCGCCTGGATCGCCAGGTAGGGCAGCACGACCGGACCGAAGACGATCGCCAGCCCACCAAACAGCGCGACCGACATCAGCCAGGCGTTGAAGATGTCGTTGCGAATGCTCCAAAAACGATGGCCGTCGCGCTGTAGGTGCTCGCGTTCGATCTCGAGCGCCGAGCGCAGGCTGCCGACCACGGTTCGCGGCAGGAACTCGTAGAAGCTCTCGCCCATGCGCGAGCTCGCCGGATCCTCAGGTGTGGCGACGCGCACGTGATGGCCGCGGTTGTGCTCGACGAAGAAGTGCCCGTAGCCTGTCTGGGCAAGTGCGACCTTGGAGAGCCAACGCTCGGAGCTGGCGCGCTTGTGGCCAAGCTCGTGCGCAGTGTTGATCGCCACTCCGGCGACCATCGCCACCGTCAAAGCCAGGCCGACCGATTCAAGCGTCGAGAGGCCGCCGCGCGACCACATCCAGCAGGCAAAGAGGAGCCCCGCGTACTGCAGTGGCAGGAAAGCATAGGTGCACCAGCGGTAGTAGCGGTCCTGCTCGAGCCACTTGATCACGCTGTCGGGCGGGTTGGAGGCGTCGAGCCCGACGAGCAGGTCGAGCAGCGGGAACACGCCGAAGATCAGCACGGGACCGTAGAACCAGAAGACGCCGAGGCCTGTCGCTTCGACCAGGCCCCAGGAGATGAACGGCAGCAGCGGCACTATCAGGCCGAGCAGCCAGGCGTAGCGCTTGCGGTCGTGCCATTTGGCTCCGGCCTGCACCTGTATCGACTCCGCCGCCCCTGCTTGCGTCGGCATCGTGGCTTGTGCACGTTCCGGCGCAGACATAGGCGCCGGCATTCCCTCGGAACTCATTTCGTCACTACCTCCTGGACGATCGACACACCAGCTGGTTTACAACCCTAGCAGATCTGTCAATTCAAGTGACGTACCGGGCATGTCTGTCAGTGCGCACCGCAAGCTCGAAGCATTCCGAGAGTCCGCATGTAAGGATGGCCGCGGCCGGGGACCGACAAGCAAAGGAACGTTGAATGACCACAGACGTAAAAGATCCCGTTGTCTGGTACGAGAAGGCAAAGAAGATCAAGTCGGCCGAGCGGGATAGCGCACTGGGGCTCACCTCACCGGCGTGGCCGCCCTCGGACCCTCCGCCTGGCTGGGAGATCGAGATGCTGCCGGCGGGCCCCGGGGAGATCGAGACCGGCTATATGTGGCGCACGATCGTAAACCGACCAGATGAAGATGAGGTCCCGAGCGCGGATGGGGACGAGGTTCCGAGCGCGGACGCAGCGACACCTACCGAGGAAGGACGCGTTGCCATCCCGCTACGAGAGTCGGTGCTTCGCTTCCCCTCGGCGCCGATTCGAGGCGTACAACGCCTGCACGATTACCACAGCAACCCGCCCCCATCGGAGACGATGCACACTTATCGCATCCTGACCGCGAGCCCCCGGCCCTCGAGGATCTCGCGAATCTTTCTGTTTCACAACGGGCTAAACGAGCTCGATCGAATGGGTCTCTACTACCGACTCGCCTCGCAGATCATCGCCTCCCATGCCGGCGATGAGAATGCAGATGAAACGGGAGTGGCATGCATCCTGCGACCCTTTCCAGGACATCTGACGAGGGCGACGTTCTCGCGATTCGCCGAAGAACCGCTTCAGCGATATCTGTGGGACGGCTCAAATCTCTTTTGTCAATTTCTTCGCTACATGACCGAGACACAGTGGTTTCTCAGCGCGTTGGTACGACACTCGAGCTATCGCAGTCCATCCGGAGCCGAGCTGCTCCGAGAGAAAGTCGTAACCGCGGGAAGCCGACTCGACGCAAGCGATCTCGGCACAACCATGCACAATATTTGGAGCGAATTGCATTTAGCGTCCGACGCCGTGATGAAAGACCTGCCAAAACGGCGATCGCAGCCTCCGCGATCGGAAGGGCCCGAACCCGGTCTCAACGTTTTCAAGGACGCCATAACCACATTGCGTAGCGCACTCAGCCTGCAGAAGTGGAAAGAGCTTGGCGGGGAACTCCTCAACCACGGACGCGACGAAGAGCCCTCGCTACACGTCGTCGGATACAGCCTCGGAGGCTTCGCCGCGCAGTCTGCGTTCATGTCTTGGCCATATGTGATCAGCTCCTGCTCGACGCTGCTCTCGGGCGGAGCACTGCGCGAATTGTCGCCCACCGCGTTCGCGCACCCGGAGGAATGGCAGACGGTGCTCCGCTCGCTGCGCTACGAGCTTGACGAGGGGATGCTCAACGGAAGCTACCGCGCCGACGCCAACAGGATCGCCGGACTGGACCGTGAGCTGTTCCACTACTTTCAGCGAACGTTCTACGAGGTGTTCGAGCAGCAATATCGAGGCAGCTACGAAAGCCGAGTTGAGACGTTCAGGCAGCGCATGCTTTTCGTCGTGGGGGGCAACGACGCGATCGTCAGGCCCGACAGCGTGCTCGACTCGGCACCCGCCGGCGGCATGAACCTCCTCGAGATTGGCGGCCTGAGCCATTTCATCGGCACCGACGCGCGAGATACGGAGGAGAAGCGTCAGCGCGCCTTCTGGCTGCCGGAGGTGGGCAATTTGATCGGTCGCTTCTCGGCCGACGTGGCCGAGCAACACGCGGTCGAACGAGCCGACACCTGGCTGAGTGCCGATCTGGAAGTAGAAGAGAAGCACGGAGGAGAGCCTGTTGCGATGGAGGAAAGCGACAGAAAGATGGTCAGGCGATTGAGCAACTATGAGCGTCTGGAGCTCCCAGGCGACGGCGGATTGTCAAGCAAGCACTTCGCGGCGTGCCTGAACGATCTCCTGGCGCGACAGCGAGCCTCCAACGGAAGCGGCGAGAAGTCCGAAGCAGGGCTGTTGATGGTTGTGCGCAACGAGATCCCCACGGTCATGCTGCCAGCCCGCGCGGTGCAAAGACGTGCCCGCGCCCTGTGCCACGACGACGAGCAGACAGTGAAGTACTGCAGGGAAATCGCGGCTCGCTCGCGTGCGCTTGTAGATGACGGGAAACAGACGATTATGGTGCTTCCATGGAACGCCAAGGAAATACTCGAAGACCTGGATGCCTCACATAGATTCCCGAGCCAGTCGGAGACGGCTGTCGGCCAAATCGCCAGAGAGATAACGATTCCAGAGATATGGGATGGATTTGAGAAGAAACTCAACGAATTCGGCGAGGACTCAGTGCTGATATTCGACGGTAGAGAGGAGTTGATTCCCAGGGCCGGGAATCCCGAGGTCGCGTTGAAGCTGATCAACTCCCTGCCGGCTACGAGCGACAAGGTATATGTGCCTTCACTGCCGGACTGCTGGCTGTGGGTGGCACCTCAATTCCTTGAACTCCAGGACCAGGGAAAGCTCGCGATCGAGGGACGAGAGTTGTTCATAGCAGCCGTGAATCGCTATATGAATGACAAGGAAGGCCTCACTGACCAACTGCAAAGGGACAACGTGAGAGTATTGACGGTCTCCAGAGCCAGGTACAATCCGCGCTTCCGCGGAAAGCTCGTCCTGAATCTGGGAGCGGTACAGCAGATCCTCTTACATGTGGGCCTCTGCGTCGCAAGCGCCCACAAATATCCAGAATTCAAACTCAGTAATCCGGAGCCCGGTGTCGCCGCTGAACGTAGCTAGCCCACCTTCAAGACCAGCTTCCCCACGTTCTCCCCGCGGAAGAGCTTTTGCAGAGCGTGCGGGAAGCTCTCGAAGCCCTCGACCACGTCCTCGCGCGCGATGAGCTTGCCCTCGGCGATCCAATCGGCCATCTCACCGACTGCCTCGGGAGCGCGGCTCATGTAGTCGATCACGACGAAGCCCTCCATGCGCGCGCGGTTGACCAGCAGCGACATGTAGTTGGACGGCCCGCTCATCGAGGTCATTTTGTTGTACTGGGAGATCGCCCCACAGATCACCACACGCGCGCCACGCGCCAGACGTGTCAAAGTCGCGTCGAGTATGTCTCCGCCGACGTTGTCGAAGTACACGTCGACGCCCTCCGGGCAATGCTTGCGCAGCGCCTCGCCGACATCCTCGCCCTTGTAGTCGATCGCGACGTCGAAACCGAGCTCCTCGACGATCCACGCGCACTTCTCCGGCCCGCCGGCGATGCCGACGACGCGACAGCCCTTGATTTTGGCGATCTGCCCGACGACGCTGCCCACGGCGCCGGCGGCGCCCGAGACGACGACCGTCTCGCCCTCTTTGGGGGCGCCCACGTCGAGCAGGCCGAAGTAGGCGGTCAGACCAGGCATACCGAGCGCCCCCAGGTACGTGGTCAGCGGGATCTCGCCGGCATCCACTTTGAAGACCGCGTTCTCGTCGCACACTGCGTACTCCTGCACGCCGAGCCAGCCCGTGACGTGATCGCCGACGGCAAACTTCCGGCCCTTGGACTCGACGACCTCGCCAACCGTCCCGGCGCGCATCACTTCGCCGATCTGCACCGGCGGGATGTAGGAGCGCCCCTCGGCCATCCAGCCGCGCATCGCGGGGTCGAGCGAGATATAGGCCGTCTTGATCAGCACCTGTCCATCGGTCAACTCAGGGGTAGGCTCCTCGACGTAGTCGAAGTGCTCGGGCCCGACCATCCCGTCCGGGCGCGCGGCTAGGCGAAACTGGTGGTTGACGGCATCCATTGCATCTCCTCGGTTGGGGGTCGCCGGTTACTGTACGCTCGCGCCGATGGACTTCGCGCACTCCCCTCGCACGCAGGAGCTGCTGGAGCGCCTGATCGCTTTTGGAGAGCGCGAGGTATCACCGCGCGAGGAGCCCTATATGCGCGAGCTGCTCTCGCGCGAGGATCCGTGGGTT
The DNA here is from genome assembly GCA_035485715.1 of Solirubrobacteraceae bacterium. Lineage (GTDB taxonomy): Bacteria > Actinomycetota > Thermoleophilia > Solirubrobacterales > Solirubrobacteraceae > Palsa-744. The sequence goes on from DATHNT010000003.1 coordinate 101,459, forward strand.
GTGCTGCCGGCGATCGAGGAGCTCAAGGAGATCGCCAGGCGCGAAGGGCTTTGGAACCTGTTCCTGCCCGACGAGCAGCTGGGCGCAGGGCTCTCGAACGTCGAGTACGCGCCGCTTGCCGAGCGCATGGGGCGCTCGCTGATTACCGCCGAGGTGTGCAACTGCAACGCACCGGACACGGGCAACATGGAGGTGCTCTGGCACTTCGGCTCCGATGAGCAAAAGCAGCACTGGCTGGAGCCGCTGCTCGACGGGCGCATCCGCTCGGCCTTCTGCATGACCGAGCCCGAGGTCGCCTCCTCGGATGCGACCAACATGCAGGCGACAGCCGTGCTCGACGGCGACGAGGTGGTTGTCAACGGCACCAAGTGGTGGAGCACGGGTGTCGGCCATCCCAACTGCCAGGCATTGATCTTCATGGGATTGGGCGACCCGCAGGCCGACCGCTACCACCAGCACTCGATGGTGCTCGTGCCGATGGACACACCCGGTGTGAAAGTGGAGCGGATGCTGGAGGCGATGGGCTTCCTCGACGCGCCGGGCGGCCACGGCGAAGTCTCCTTCACCGACGTGCGCCTACCGGCAAGCGCGATCATCGGCGGCGCCGGCCAAGCCTTTGCGATCGCCCAGGCCCGGCTCGGGCCGGGGCGCATCCACCACTGCATGCGCCTGGTCGGACTTGCGGAGCTGGCGCTCGAGTTGGCCTGCGCGCGCGCGAGTGAGCGCACGGCCTTCGGCAAGCCGCTGGCCAACCTCGGCGGTAACCGCGAGCGCATCGCCGACGCGCGCATCGCGATCGACCGGGCGCGCATGCACGTATTGCATGCTGCATGGCTGGTGGATCAAAAAGCGCCCGAGGCGATCGGCGCCGTCTCACAGATCAAGGTCGCGACCCCGAACATGACTCAAGGCGTCGTGGACATGGCGATCCAATTGCACGGCGGCGGCGGCCTCTCCAACGACTTCCCGCTCGCCGGTGCATGGACCGCAGCGCGGGCATTGCGCCTGGCCGACGGACCGGACGAGGTGCACCGCGGCGTCGTCGCTCGCCTAGAGCTGGCGCGCTATGGCAAGGGGAAGTGGTCGGGGTAGATACCGTGGAGGGCGCCAACCACCATGCCATGACAAGCGAGAGCGAAAGCCCGCGGAACGCGGGCGTGGTGCTCGCGACTCTGATCGCGGTGGCGGCCGTCGCCAACCTGAACCTGTCGGTGGCCAACGTCGCCCTACCGGACATCGGCAAGGCGTTCGACGCGTCACAGACCGGGCTGGATCTCGTGGCCGTGGGCTACTCGCTCGGACTGGCCACCTCGGTGCTGTACCTCGGGGCGCTCGGCGACCGCCACGGACGGCGCATGATGCTGCTGCTGGGAACAGCGCTTGCGATCCCGTCGTCCCTGCTGGCGGGGCTCGCCCCCTCGATCGCGGTGCTGTTCCTGGCCCGCCTGATCGGCGGCTTGGCTGCCGGTATGGCCTACCCGACGACGCTCGCGCTGATCACCGCGTTGTGGTCGGGCGCGGCACGCACCCGACCGATCGCGCTGTGGTCTGGTCTAGGAGGCAGCATGTCAGCGCTTGGGCCGCTGATAGCGGGTGTGCTGCTGACCGGTTTTCATTGGGGGTCGGTGTTCTTGATCACGATCCCGCTGGCGGCCATCGCGCTGCTGATGGCATGGCGCTATGTGCCCGCACACGTGAACGAGACAAGCGATCCGGTGGACAACCTGGGGGGCGTGCTGTCGGTGCTGGCTGTTGCCGGACTGGTACTCGCGATCAACTTTGCGCCGGTCCCCAACGAGACGACGATCGTGCTCGTCACCGCGATCGTGGCGGTGGCCGCGGGGGTGGGGTTCGTGATCCGCCAACGGCGCGCGAGCTCGCCTTTGTATGACTTGAAGATCGCTGGACGAACTACCTTCTGGGTGGCGGCGCTCGCGGGGATCGTCGTGTTCGGCTCCTTGATGGGCGCGATCTTCGTGGGCCAGCAATTCGAGCAGAACGTGCTCGACTACTCGACGCTCGACGCCGGCCTGTCGATCCTCCCGGCGGCAGTGCTGATGGTGGCGATCGCGCCCCTCTCGGCCAAGCTCATCGTCACACGGGGCTCACGCGTGACGCTGCTGTGCGGCTACGTATTCTGCCTGCTGGGCTTCATAACGATGCTGGCGCTGTGGAAGCAGGGAATCCCCTACTGGAAGGTGGGCCTCGCCTACGCGTTCATCGGGGCGGGCGTCGGCTTTGCCGGCACGCCCGCGTCGCACTCGCTGACCAGCTCGGTGCCGGTGCACCGCGCGGGCATGGCCTCGGGCACCGCCGACTTGCAGCGCGACCTCGGCGGCGCGATCATGCAGTCGATCATGGGCGCGCTGCTGACAGCCGGCTACGCCGCGGCGGTGTCGAGTGCGATCGCGTCCGCGCCGAACAAGGCGCGCATTACGAGCAGCGTCGAAAACGAGCTGACCAAGTCGTTCTCCAGCGCCGCCGCCACCGCCTCGCGCTACCCCACCTATGCGAAAGCGATCGTCGAAGGCGCCAAGCAATCGTTTGTGAAAGGCGACGAGTGGACGTACACAGCAGGGATCGTGGCGATCGCGCTCGGCACGCTGATCGTGTTCTTCCTGTTCCCGGGGAAGCAGCGCGAGGAGGAACTGCTCGCGGAATACCATGCGCTCGACACCTCCTCAGCCGCGGCCGAAGGCATCGAAGGGGCACCCTCGTAGGCCTGACGGCTGACGCTGTAGCCGCCCGCGCGCATCAGCCGGCGGGCGCTGTACGGCCCGCCGCCCTTCTATTTGGTCGCGCGCGTCACCGAGATCGAAGAGGTTTCGTTGCAGGGTGGCAGAGCATTGTGCGGGAAGTCGAAGTGAACGCTGATCGTGCCGCCGGCGTGCGAGGGCGTGTTGAAGGTGCCCCTGATCGAATACTGGGGATTGATGCCACCGCCATAGCTGACCGAGGTCGAGCCGTGGAAGCTGCCTTTGACGACCGCGAGTGTCGGAAAGTGCACGAGCGGTGGGTTTTCCGCGGGCGGCCCACAATTGACGGTGGCCTCGAAATGAGTGCTCAGATCGGCGATCTTCGTGCCTTTCGCGGTCACCTTGAAACCGATGTCGGACGCCCCGGCGAAGCCGGCGTAGTTACCGGTCTTCGGCGTCACGGCGGCTTTCCCAGCCAACGCGTAGCCGGTCTCACCGAGCATCGCCGCCGCGATCAGTAGAGCTGCCGCGACACGAATCTTTCTGGGCATCAAAGCTCCCTTTCCTTGGGCTGGTAGGCGCACGGCGGCGAACGCTAGCAAGGAGCCCTGATGTGCAGAGAGTTCATGCCGCACGCGAGAAACATGCACGCGAGAAGGGTCCTCGGCGTAACCACACTCGAGAAAGATTCGTCGCGCCGAAACGTTTCTTTGGGGTGGCCATGCGTGTGCGTGAACCATTCCGTGATACCAACGGAGCCCATGCTCATCCGAGCTCACCGCGGCATAACCAGCTGCGCGGCGCTCGCGGTGCCTGGTGGATGACGCTGCTGGCGCTGTGCCTGATTGCCGCGCTGTGGGTCGGACGAGACTCGCTCGGAACCGCCAGGGCCGGGAGCGTTGTCCCGGCGTTCGTGCAAGCCTCAAGCGCCCACTCGAGCTCCGTCACCAGCCTGACCGCCGCACCGACATCGAACGTAACCGCCGGCAACACGATGGTGGTCGAGGTCGGAGTGTGGAGCGAAAAATCGGCCACCACAGCCGGCGTCACCGATTCCGCCGGCAACAGTTACGTGGAGCTGCAGCACTTCACGGCCTCTGACAAAACCGAGATGAGCATCTGGGCGGCGCCGATCAGCGCCGGTGGCGGGACCAAGCCGACGATCACGGTCAAGCCCTCGGCCAAGGCCGACGTCGGCGTGGTCGCTCTCGAATACTCGGGTGTCGCCGTAACACAAGGAAAGACCGTGCTCGACCGCTCCGCCTTCAACACAGGCACGACCAAGACGGCCGGCACAGTCACCCCCGGCGCCACCCAGCCGACGACCGGCGCCGAGGACCTGGCGATCGGCTTCTATCTGGACTCCGGCTTCGGTGACAAACTCGCCGGCGGCACGGGCTACACCACGCGCGCCAACGTCTCACCTGAGGAAAACGTCGAGCTGCTCGCGCAGGATGCCGTCGTCACCGCCGGCTCGACACCCAACCCGACGTTCAGCACCGGGGCCTCCACGATCTGGCTCGCCTCGACCATCACCTTGCAAGGGGGTGAATCCGGGCCCGTCACCGCACCCAGCGCACCGACCGAAGTCGGCGCCACCGCGGGCAACGCCAGTGCCAACGTCAGCTGGCAGGCGCCCTCCAGCGGCAACAGCACGATCACCTCCTACACCATCACACCGTATATCGGCTCGGTCGCACAGACGCCGACGACGGTCAACGGCTCACCGCCGGCAACAAGCGCGACCGTCGCGGGCCTCACCAACGGCACCACCTACACGTTCACGGTGAGCGCAACCAACAGCGCAGGCACAGGACCCGCTTCGAGCGAATCCAATGCCGTGACGCCCGACACCAAGCCCGAAGGCGAATTCACGCCGCTTGCCAGCTGGCCGTTCGTGGCGATCCACCTGATCCAGCTCGCCAACGGCAACGTGCTCGCTTTCGACGGCTGGCAGCAGCCCGAGCCCACATACGTGTGGAACCCGACGACGCAGGTGTTCACCTCCACGAACGCCCCGGACAGCATCTTCTGTTCGGGCATGGCTCAGCTTCCAAATGGGGAGGTCGTGACCGTCGGCGGCTATGGCGGTCTCACCACAGGGAAGATCGGCATCGTCGACACCGCGATCTTCAATCCCGCAACAGGCACCTGGTCACGCGTGGCGAATATGCACACCCCGCGTTGGTATCCCGACGTCACCGAGCTTGCCAACGGCGACTACATTGCCATCAGCGGCAACTCGACCAACGCCAACACCTGGGCCAACACACCGGAAGTGTATGACCCGAGCACCAACACCTGGACCGAACTGACAAAAGTCTCCACTTCGCAGATCAAAGAGGAGGAGTACCCCTTCTCCTATCTGCTGCCAAGCGGGGAAGTCTTCACGATCGGGCCCTCCGAGGATCTCTCCTTCGAGCTCAACGTCGCCAACCAGACCTGGACGCAGGTCGGCGGAGCCAGCGGCATAACCAACGGCTCCTCGGTCATGTACCGCCCGGGCAAGATCCTCTACAGCGGCGGCGCGCCGAGTGTCATCAACACGACCAACTCCGTCGCCAACACGGCGGTCATCGACCTGACTGCCGCCACCCCCAAATGGCAACAGATCACGCCGATGCACAATAACCGCGTCTACCACACGCTGACGATGCTCGCCAACGGTGAAGTGCTGGCCGTCGGCGGCGAGGCCACAAGCGACCAGGAAATCGTCACAAGCGGCGTGCTACCCACCGAAATCTGGAACCCCGCGACTGAAAAGTGGACTGCCGCGGCGCCGATCGCCGCCGCGCGCAACTACCACTCCACGGCGATGCTGATGGCCAACGGCAAGGTGCTGATCGCCGGCGGCGGACATCCCAACGGCCTTGGCGATCCTGGCGAGTTCTCCGCGCAGACCTATTCGCCGCCCTATCTGTTCGACGGCCCCCAGCCGACGATCACCGCGGCGCCCGCAGCCTCGACGTACAACACGAGCATCACCGTCACGACGCCCGAAGCATCCTCGATCGGCTCGGTCAACCTCGTCTCACTCGGCGATGACACACACCAGAGCGACATGGCTCAGCACTTCGTACCGCTGTCGTTCACTGTCAACTCGGGGTCCTTGACGGTGCAGACGCCGGCCAACTCGGCACTTGCGCCTTACGGCAACTACATGCTCTTCATCGTGAACAAGAAGGGCGTGCCTTCAGTCGCCAGCTCACTCAGCCTGAGTCCCACGCCCACGGCGCCGGCCGCCCCCACCGGGGTAAACGCGACCGGCGGCGAAGGCAGCGCCACTGTGACCTGGACTGCGCCCTCGCCGGGAACGAGCCCGATCACCAGCTATACGGTCACCCCCTACATCGGCGGCACCGCCCAATCCAGCACCGTTGTCAACGGCACGCCGCCCGCGACCAGCGCCACTATCACCGGGCTGAAAAATGGCACCACATACACATTCACCGTGACGGCGACAAATGCCGTCGGCAGCGGACCCGCCTCGGAAAAGTCGAACGCCGTGACACCGTCGGCTCCCACTGCGCCGGCCGCACCGGCCGCGCCCAGCGCTACGCCAGGCAACGCGAGCGCAACCGTTACCTGGAGCGCACCCGCCAACAACGGCAGCCCGATCACCAGCTACACCGTCACCCCCTACCTGGGGACCACGGCCGAGCCCGCCACCACGATCAATGGCTCGCCCCCGGCAACCAGCGCAACTATCGCCGGCCTCGTCAACGGCGACACCTACACATTCACCGTGTCCGCAACCAATGGAGTGGGCAGCGGGCCGGCCTCGGCCACTTCGAACGCTGTCACGCCCTCTGGCACGGCCTCGCCGCAATTCGTACAGCAGGCCTCGGGCCACGCCCCCAACGTCACCAGTTTGGGCGTGATTCCAGGGGCGAGGCTCGTCTCCGGCAACCGCCTGGTCGTCGAGGTCGGCGTCTGGAGCAGCGCCAAGGCGACGGCTTCGAGCGTCAAGGACTCGGCCGGCGACACTTTCACCGAGCTGCAGCACTTCAAGGCGTCGGACAACACAGAAATGAGCATCTGGAGCGCACCGGTGACCGCCGGCGGCGGAACGATTCCCACGATCACCGCCACGCCGAGCGCCAAGGCCGACCTCGGCGTCGCCGTGCTCGAATACGCGGGCCTGTCCACCGCGGCTGGGACTGCCGTCGTCGACCAGAGCGCGAGCGCAACCGGCACGACCAAAGCCGCCGCGGTGGTCTCCACACCTGCCACCGCCGCGACCACAGCGCCGGGCGAGCTCATCCTCGGCTTCTACGCCGACTCCGGCTTCGGCGACAACCTGATGGCGCGGATGGGCTTCAACGGTCGCGTGAACGTCTCGCCGGACGAAGAAATGGAGTTTGTCGCCGAGGATGCCCTGACCGGCGCCACTGGGGCCACGCCGAGCGCAAGCGTGCAGACCGGGGCCTCAACCATCTGGCTGATGAGCGCGATCGTCTTCAAGTCCGCGGCCGCCGCCGAACCACAAGCGGCCCCACAGGCCGCGCCGGCGCGGCTGGTCGCCACACCCGCCAACGGCGGCGCGATCGTCACTTGGACAGCGCCGCGCAACGGCGGCAGCCCGATCACCACATACACGGTCACGCCCTACCAGGGCCGGCACGCGCTGCCCTCGACGACCGTCTCGGGCACCAGCGCCGCGATCGGCAATCTGAAGAACGGCGTCAGCTACCGCTTCAGAGTGGTAGCCCACAACCGGCTCGGCGCCGGACCGAAGTCTCGACCGACACGCAAGATCAGGCCTTCGCGCTCTGCCATGTGGGCGTTCTGGTGCGCGCCGTTCTCGATGGCGCCCAACGTCTCGGGCTCGATCCTCTCGAGCTTGACATCGGGCAAGCTCGTGCTGCCCAACGGCCAGGCGGTTATCTGGTCAGGCGCGCATCTGCGCTGAGAAGGACGCGGCGCGCACAGCACCGCCACGCGCACCATCCGCCCGAATCTCGTCCCATGGCTGGACAGGCCGCTCGCAGGGTAAGCAGGAAGCATCTCGGACGTTGCGATCAACCAGCGCGTGCTGGTAACCGGAGCCACCGGCTTCATCGGTGGCCGCTTGGCGCGCGCGCTGGTCAGCTCAGGTGCCGAGGTTCGCTGCTTGGCGCGAAACGCAACCCGAGCTGAGGACCTGCGAGCCGTTGGCTGCGAGGTGGTCGAGGGCGACGTTGGGCAAAGCTCCAGCTTGGACGGGGTCGGCCGCGAGATCGACGTCGCCTACTACCTGATCCATGCGATGGCCGGTGGCGAGGGCTTCCAAGAGCGCGAGCAGGAAGGCGCTCGCAATTTCGCGCAGATGGCTGCGCGCGAAGGGATCGAGCGCGTTGTCTATCTCGGCGGACTGGGCGATCAGAGCGTCTCGAAGCACCTGCTCAGCCGCCATGAGACGGCGCTCACGCTGGCGCGCCACGGGCCGGCGCTGACCTACTTCCGGGCCGCGATGGTGGTCGGCGCCGACAGCGAGTCCTACCGCACACTGCGCTACCTCGTTCAGAGACTGCCCGTGATGATCGCGCCCGCTTGGCTGCGCACGAGGACGCAGCCGATCGGGATCGACGACGTAATCGAATACCTCAGCCGCGCTCCCGAGATTCCGGAGTCGATCGGGCGCGAAGTGCAGATCGGCGGACCCGACGTGCTCTCCTACGGCGAGATGCTCGAACGGATGGCCCACGCGATGGGACGGCGTCCGCGCCCGATGGTTCCCGTGCCACTGATCACGCCCTGGCTTTCTTCGCTGTGGATCGGGCTCGTAACACCGGTCGACGCGAACGTGGCTCGGCCTCTCGTCGAGGGCTTGAAGACGGCCACGGTCGTGGACGACCCAAGCGGCGCCGAGCCGTTCGGGATCGCGCCGGCGTCGTTCGACGAGGCACTGCGGCGGGCACTTGCGGAGGAGGGCTCTACGAGCTGAGCACGGGCTCCCGGTCAGTGGGGTCGACCGGTGCGGCTCGACGCGTACGAGAGTCTGACTGAGTCCACGCCGCCGCGGCCATCGCAGCCGATACGAGCAGCACCGACGGCCACGCGCCTATCAGAAGCCCGAGCAGGTGCGAGAGCACAAACGCACCGAAGCCCACACACCCAAGGATCACGGCTGTGCGCCTGCCATTACGGCGCGCCCACGCTTGGATGCACCACAGGCCGCCGATCGCCAGAACGACCCCGCCAAGCGGCCGCGAGCCGGTGCTCACCGCGACCGCAAAGCCGGCGATCAACGAAGCCGCGGCGACCGGGGCTGTGGGAATCGGACGCACCGGCCGAGCGTAGCGCGCACGCCCTTGCCTATGCGAACCTGGTGCGAAACCAACGTGATATCATTTATGACATCAACAATCCGGCAGAACTAGTCCGTTCCACACGCGAGCGGCTCGGATTGAGCCAGCGCCGACTCGCGCTGCGGGCCGGCACCACACAGGCCGCAATCAGTCGCATCGAGCGTGGCCTTGTCTCACCGACGTTCACAACCCTGCGCCAGCTGATGGTGGCAATGGGCGAGGAACCGGTGCTCAGCACACGCCGTATGCCGACCGATTGGGATCCAGTTCATATGGCAAGTACGCTCGCTCGCACTCCCGAGGAACGCCTCACGCTCGCCCTCTCCTGGAACAAGATGGCTGGACGTCTTGCCGAGGCTGGACGCCAAGCTCGTAAAGATGACTGACCCACGACCACTCGACGCGGAGCGCATCTTTGCCGTGCTCGATGCCTACAAGGTCGAGTATGTCGTGATTGGCGGGATCGCCGTACAGGTACACGGCCATGTGCGAATGACCAACGACATAGACCTGATCCCGTCGCCAACGCCACAGAACCTGGAGCGTCTTGCGGCCGCGCTGAAGGAGCTGGAAGCGCGCATCCTGAACCCTGGTAGCGAGCACCTTGCGATCGATGCACATTTGCTTCCGCGTGCAACGCTCTGGCAGCTCGCCACACGTCACGGCGACATCGACGTGCTTCACGACGCCCCGGGCGCATCGTCTTTTGCCCAACTGCGCGAACGGGCGCTCCTGATTACCCTTGGCGACCACCCGATCGCTGTCGCCTCACGGGACGATCTCATCAAGATGAAGCACGCGGCGGGACGCCCGCTTGACCTCGCCGACATTGCGGCACTCACCGAGGCAGAGCAGCAAAAGCGTAAAGCCGACTGATAGCTCGTTTCCCCGCGTCGCTCATAACCCACTACCGTCTTTAGGTGGGGAAAGCTACAAGCACGAGGGAAGAGGATCGGATGCACGCACCACCGCTGTTTCGAGATCGGTCACGGCCAATCCAAATAGCCCTCGGCGGCTTTGTGCCATTCGCGTTCGGAGCGGTCGTCGGGATCGTCCTTGGCGTCTCCGCCAGCGCTTACTGGGGATTGTCGGTACTCGCCGGGCTCGGCGCGATCGTGGCCGGCTTCGAGCATCAGGACGGGTGGGGCGGCGCCGATCGGGGGCTGGTGGGTGGCGCTCTCTTCGGGGCGGGCGTATTGATCGCCCACGCGATTGCAGGGACGGATGCCAAGGTCTCATTGGGAAGCTTTCCGCCACTGCTAATCGTGATCGACGCGATCGCGGGAATGTTGCTCAGCGCCATCGGAGGACGTCTCAGACGGACGTTGTGGGCGAACCCGCACGGTGGAGATCCACCTCCATCCGAGAGCCAGGCACCAGGGATCTAGCGCCCAACCAGAAGGATCGGATTCCCCGAAGGGTCGTGGACGAGCGCAGCATCTTCGAGATAGCGCAGCTCATACCCGGCAGCCGTAGCGCGGGCCACGACTAGGTCGCGCTCGAGTGCGCTAGGCAACACGATCGTCGCCTGCTTCAACGCCGCCGATCCCTCCGGCGGCTGACCAGCACCGGCGCTCTCCCATGTGTTGGCACCGAGATGATGGTGATAGCCACCGGCGCTTAGGAAGGCTGCTTGTCCTCCAAGCGAGGCCATCAGTGCGAAGCCCAACACGTCACGGTAGAAGGCAATCGTCCGCGGAATGTCGGCCACGCACAGGTGGACATGACCCATCGTCGTTCCCGCCGGCAGCCCGTCGAACGACACCCTCAGTGGATCGACCGGTTCGCGCCCCGGATCAAACGGCCCACCTAGCGGAGCAGCCAGCTCAGCGAACAGGCTCGCGGTGTCGAGTGGCAGCGTGGTCATGCGCTCGGCGACCCTTCCCTCCCACAGCTCCCGTGGGCGGTCCCAATAGATCTCGATGCCGTGCCCGTCGGGGTCGCTGAGATAGATCGCCTCGCTGACAAAGTGGTCGGAGAGACCGACTAGCGCGACGCGGTCGCGGGCGGCGTGCGCAAGCCAACGCGCGAGGTCAACACGCTGGGGCAGCAGCAGCGCGAAGTGGTACAGACCGCAGTAACCAAGTGACGGCCTGGCGCCGGGCTGCTCGATCAAGACCAGCAAGTCCTCACTACCGGCGCCCAGCAGCGCGCGCCCGTCGCCGCGCTCGTGGATGCTCAGGCCGAGCACGCTCTCGTAGTAGGCAAGCGAGCGCCGCAGATCGGAGACGGCGAGGTGCACCGCACCCATCCTGGTTGCCCCAGGGATCTCGGCGTGCGCCGGCGCGCCGGCGGCAGTGGCCTCCTCAGGATCGCGCGGGGAAGTGCTGCTCATCAGGCTCCACAATACGTATGTTCAGAAACACCCCCCCTTTTGCGTGCACTACGTTTTGGACTATGTCCTCGTGACCTGGCGTCGCAGACCCGCGACATCGGCAGATCCAGACATCGCAGACCCACGGCGTCGCAGACCCACGGCGTCGCGAGCTACGAGCAGCTATAGATACGGTACGCCCGGGCCCAGCCGACGGGCAGGGCACACTGTGAGCGATGGATTCGCTCTTCGATCCCGCCGAGACAGAGGCCGGCACGCACTCGGCCCCCGACACGGCACCGCTCGCCGCGCGCATGCGTCCGACCACGCTCGACGAGTTCGTCGGCCAGGAGCACCTGCTCAGTCGCGGCTCGGCCCTACGCACCGCGATCGAGCAGGGCAAGCCCCATTCGATGATCCTGCACGGCCCGCCCGGCAGCGGCAAGACCACGCTTGCGCGCATCGTCGCCGCCAGCGCCAATGCTGCCTTCGAGGAGCTGAGCGCTGTCGAAGCCGGTCGCGCCGAGGTCAGGGCGGTGCTGGCGCGGGCGCGCGAGCGCAGGCTCGGCGGGCGCGAGACGATCTTCTTCCTCGACGAGATCCACCGTTTCAACAAGGGCCAGCAGGATGCGCTCTTGCCCGCCGTCGAGGAAGGGCTTGTGACCCTGATCGGGGCTACGACCGAGAACCCGTCGTTCGAGGTCAACCGCGCGCTGCTCTCGCGTACGCGTCTCTACGAGCTGGCAGAGCTCACGGAGGAGAACGTGCTCACACTGCTGCACCGGGCGCTCGAGCGCGGTGAGTGCGCCGAGGCCCAGGTCGACGAGCAGGCGATCGAGATGCTGGCGGCGCGCGCGGGCGGCGACGCGCGCACGGCGCTGAGCGCGCTGGAGCTCGCGTGCGAGACCGCGATCGACAGCGTGACCGTGGAGCACGCCGAAGATGCGCTGCAACGACGGATCGTGCACTACGACAAGGCCGCCGACAGCCATTACGACACGATCTCCGCCTGGATCAAGGCGACGCGCGGCTCTGACCCCGACGCCTCGCTCTATTACCTGGCGGTGATGCTCGAGGGCGGTGAGGATCCCCGCTTCATCGCACGGCGCATGGTGATCCTCGCCAGCGAGGACATCGGCAATGCGGATCCGAACGCGCTCACCGTGGCCACTGGCGCAGCAGCGGCCGTCGAGCACGCGGGCCTGCCCGAGTGCCAGTTCGCGCTTGCCCAGGCCGCGATCTACCTGTCGCTCGCGCCGAAGTCCGACGCCGCCAAGCGCGCGATCGGCGCCGCTCGCGACTTCGTGCGCGAGCACGGTGCCGCGCCACCCCCGGTTCAGCTGCGCTCGGGCGGGCGCGGGCAGGGCTATGACTATCCGCACTCGCGCCCTGGCCACATTTCAGACCAAGAGCTCGCGCCCGACCAGGCAATCGGCGAGCGCTTCTACAGGCCCGACGATGCCGAGGCCGAGCTCGCGGCACGGCTGGCCGAGATTCGCCGCTCGCGCCGTCGCGGCGACTGAGGCGGCTCACCCCTCCAGCTCGTCGGCCATCTCCAACAGCTTCGTTGTCGTCTTCCAGTTCCTCGCCGTCACAACGACACCCAAGCGCTTGTCGGACAGCATCCGCGCGAGCCGCGAGTTGTGGATGCCGTCCGGATGCCAGGCGTAGATCTCGCGGCCCACGTGCACGAAGATCTCCGGTGCGAAGTCGTCCTGCGCGATCTTTGCCACCGCCTCCAGATCGGGCTCGGCCGAGAGGAAGCTCACCTGGTAGAGCTTGTGCTCCTCGGCGATGTCGCCGAGCGGGTTGAGCGCGACGACGGCTGCCAGCTCCTTGCGCGTGCGCACGACGACCGGCGTCTCCACTCCAAAACGGTCGGCGATCGCCCCTTCGAGCTCGGCCGTAAGGCCATCCGGCGAAAGCTCGGCGTTGAGCACGATGTTGCCGCTCTGCACGAGCGTCCGTGCGTCTGGGTAGCCGAGCTCGGCGAGCAAGCTGCGCAGATCCGCCATCGGAATACGGTTGTGCGCGCCGACGTTGATCCCGCGCAAGAGAGCGATCTGAGCCGTCATTCACAAGCGAGCCTAGCGGCCGTTGCAGGGCGAGCCCAGGCGGCCCCCGAGGTGAGCGTGCGTGAGTGTGTGACACTGCCGCCGTGCGGGCCAATCCCAAAGTCGCCGTCGTCGGACACGTCGAGTGGGTCACCTTCGCAAACGTGGACCACATCCCCGCGGCCGGTGAGATCGTGCACGCGGAGGACCCTTTCGAGGAGCCGGCCGGGGGCGGCGGCGTCGCGGCGGTACAGCTTGCCCGCTTGGCCGGCGAGGCCGTACTTGTCACAGCTCTTGGCGAAGACGAGCACGGACGCCGTTCGGTCGAGCGCCTAAGGGAGCTGGGTGTCGAGGTATGGGCCGCACTGCGCCCGGAGCCGACGCGTACCGCGATGACGCTCGTCGACCACGCCCGCGAGCGCACGATCACCACATTTGGAGAGCGACTGGAGCCGGTGCTTGACGATGCCGACATCCCCTGGGACCAGCTGGCACAGATGGACGCCGTGTACTTCACCGCTGGGGATGCCGCCGCGATACAAGCCGCGCGGAGCGCTGGTGTGCTCGTGAGCAGCCCGCGCGCCTTGCACGCGCTCGGCCACGGCATCCCGTTGGACGCACTCGTGCTGAGTGCCGACGACGCGGAGGAGCGCGAAGAGGCGACCCGCGCTGAGGAGGACGCCAAGCTCGTCGTCTTCACCGATGGAGGTCACGGCGGCTCCTACCGCGGGCGCGACGGAAAGTCCGGCACGTGGCCGGCGGCTTCGCTCCCTGGCGAGCCGCGTGACTCCTACGGCTGCGGGGACTCGTTCGCCGCCGGACTCACCTACGGTCTCGGCACAGGTCTCGCGGTACCCGACGCGCTCGCACTGGCGGCCCGCTGTGGCGCTGTTTGCCTCACCGGCCGCGGCCCCTACGAGCGCCAGCTGTCCGCGGGCGATCTGGATCAGTAATCGCCCTCGACCACGTTCACAAGCGGCTCGCCGCGCACGTAGCGGCGGACCTGCTCGCCGACGAGCGCGAACGCGCGACGTTCCGCGCCGCGCGTGTCGCCGGCGAAGTGTGGCGTGATAAGCAGTCCCGGCACGTCCCACAATGGGTGGTCGGCCGGCAACGGCTCGGGCTGTGTCACATCGAGCGCCGCGCGGATATGCCCTGCCCGCAAGAGATCGAGCAGCGCCTCGGTGTCGACGATCGGTCCGCGTGCTGCGTTGACCAGCAGCGCACCCTGGCGCATGCACCCCAGCATCTCCCGGCCGAGCAGTCCCTCTGTCGCTCGCGTCAGAGGCAGCAGCACGACCACGATGTCGGCCAAACCGAGCAGCGCCGCCAATTCATCGACCGCGTGCACGCCTGGGCGGGCACGGCGCGCAACGCGGATCACCTCGGCTTCGGATGCAACCAAAAGCTCCTCGACCTTCCCCCCGATCGACCCATAGCCCAAGATCATCGCCGTCTTGCCTGCCAGCTCATCTGGCTCGCGCCACCGCCAGTCGTGCGAGCGCTGTGAATCGCGCGCCTCGCCGAAGTGCTTCAACGATGCCAGGATCGCGCCGAGCACCCATTCGGCCACCGGCCCGTCGCGAGTTCCGCGCGCATCGCACAACGTCACGCCGGGCGGCACAGCCGGCAGCAGCCAGTCGACCCCAGCCGAGAGCGTCTGGATCACGCGCAATCCCGGCATGCGTCCGAGCGCCTCGATCACGAAAGGTTCGTCAGACCCGGGCACCAGGAACTCGGCCTCGAGCAGTGCGTCTGAGAGTCCCTCCTTGGGGATCAGATGCAGCTCGACATCCCCGGGCAACTCGCCGACTGAGTGGCGATCGGCCCGATCGGGTATCCACAGCTTCACAATGTCGGCGAGTGTATTGCGAGCATGTCGAGGAGACGCGTGAGTCGAACGGTATCCCACCCTACGAAAGGCGCCCATGAGCACAGCTGCACAGTCCCGGCCCGCGAGCACACCGGCCGCGAACGCCTACACCCAGACGGCCGACGTCCTCGTCGTGTTCGGCATCACCGGAGATCTCGCCAAGGTCATGACCTTCCACTCGCTCTATCGGCTCGAGCTGCGCGGGCTGCTCGACTGCCCGATCGTGGGTGTAGCTGCCGATGACTGGACCGTCGAGGATCTGCGCAAGCGGGCGCACACCTCGATCGAAGAGTGCGGGGAGCAGATCGACGAGCGCGTGTTCAAGCGCTTTGCCGAACGATTGAGCTACGTCTCCGGCGACTTCGCCGACGAAGGCACCTATGCACGCGTCGCCGACGCGCTGGGGGACGCTCAGGCGCCGGTCTTCTATCTGGAGATCCCGCCGTTCCTGTTCGGGACCGTGATCAAAGGTCTCGCCATCAGCGGTGTCACCAAGAACGCGCGCGTGGTCGTGGAGAAGCCGTTTGGCCACGACCTGCAGTCCGCGCGAGCGCTCGCCGCCGAAGTCCACCAGTACATCGAGGAGCCTCAGCTCTACCGGATCGACCACTTCCTGGGCAAGATGGGGATCGACGAGTTTCTGTACCTGCGCTTTGCCAACACGATGCTCGAGCCAGTGTGGAATCGCAACCACATCGCCTGCGTGCAGATCACGATGGCCGAGAGCTTTGGCGTCGAGGACCGTGGGCACTTCTACGATCCCGTCGGCGCGGTGCGCGACGTGGTCGTCAACCACCTGATGCAGCTGGTGGCCGTCGCCGCGATGGAGGCGCCCGCCGGCGACGATGCGGAAACGCTGAAGGACGCCAAGTTCGCCGTCTTCCGCTCCACCGCCGCCGCCGACCCCAAGCACTACGTGCGCGGCCAGTACGACGGCTACCTCAGCATCGACGGCGTCGCCAAAGAATCGACCACCGAGACCTATGCTGCCCTGCGCTTGGACATCGACAACTGGCGCTGGTCTGGCGTGCCATGGTTCATCCGCACAGGCAAGGACCTGCCGGTCACCCAGACCGAGCTGCGGATCGTCTTCCGCAATCCCCCGCGCCTCGGCTTCATGGAGCACGGGCGTCGCCGGCCAGAGCCCAACCAACTCGTGGTCAAGCTCGATCCCACGACCGGCGTGCAGATGATCCTCGACGCCCATCGCGCTGACGAGGGCGGGCCGCAGGCGATCGAGCTCGACATGGAGTTCGCGCAGGAGGGCGGCGAGGCGCCGACCCCCTATGAGGTGCTGCTGCTCGATGCGATGCACGGCGACAGCGTGCGCTTCACCCGCCAGGACAGCGTCGAGCAGACCTGGAGGATCTTCGAACCGCTGCTCAAAGAGCCGCCGCCCGTGCATCCCTACGCACAGGGAACCTGGGGTCCGCCCGAGGCCGACAAGCTGGTGGCCCATTACGGAGGCTGGCACGGCCCGTGGGTGGCATCGTGAGCCCGGCCAAGGGTAAGGCGAAAGCGGCTGCCCCGCACGCGTCGGCCAAGGCCGGCGCTACGTCGGCTGGAACCAACAAAAAGGCCGATGGCCCCCGCGCGCGCGGGGGGGCTGCCGTTTCGGAGACACCCAACGGCAAGCCCCAGGACGCTCCCCAGAGCGCGGCAATGCCGTCGCCCTTTCCACCGATCGCCGACTACGCCTTCCTGTCCGATTGCCATACCGGCGCGCTGGTCGCCCCCGACGGGACGATCGACTGGCTGTGCGTACCGCGTTTCGACGCACCCAGCGTGTTCGGTTCGCTGCTTGACCGTCAGGCCGGGGGCTTTCGCTTCGGTCCGTTCGGGATCAACGTGCCGACCGCACGCAGCTACGAGCCCGGTACCAACATCCTGCTCACGACGTGGAAGACGACCTCCGGCTGGGCGATCGTGCGCGAGGCGCTGATCCTTGGGCCGCGTCGCGGCGAGGATCTCGTCACACCGCACACCCGCCCTCCTGCCGACCAGGACGCCGACCACCTGCTCGTGCGTCTCGCAATGTGCCTGGATGGCGAGGTCGAGATGGAGCTCACATGCGAACCGGTCTTCGACTACGGGCGCGAAACGGCGCAATGGGCCGTCAGCGACGATGGCCACAGGGCCGACGCGAGCGGCGCGGAGCAGACGCTCAGGCTGCAGACGGACATGGCCGTGGGAGTCGAGGGCGATTGGGTGAGGGCCCGCCACGTGCTCAAACAGGGTCAGCAGATCTACTGCTCGCTGTCCTGGGCCGAGGAGCTGGCGGTGCCCGAGGACATCGACGACGCCAACGCGCGGCTCGCATCCACCGCGAGCTTCTGGCGCGGCTGGCTGAGTCGCGCGCGCATGCCGGACCACCGCTGGCGCGATCCGATCCAGCGCTCGGCGCTCACGATCAAGGGCCTGACCTACATGCCGACCGGCGCGACGGTGGCGGCGCTGACGACCTCACTGCCCGAGACGCCGGGGGGCGAGCGCAACTGGGACTACCGCTACACCTGGCTGCGCGACTCGACCTTCACACTGCAGGCCCTCCACTACCTCAACCTCGACTGGGAGGCGGAGGAGTTCATGCAGTTCATCGCCGACCTCGAGCCCAACGGCGACGGGGCGCTGCAGATCATGTACGGGATCGACGGACGGCGCGACCTGACCGAGTCCACGCGCGACGATCTCTCGGGTTATGCGGGAGCAAGTCCTGTGCGGATCGGCAACGGCGCCTTCGACCAGCGCCAGAACGACGTGTACGGCGCGGCGCTCGACTCGATCCTCTTGCACACCCGCCGCAGCGAACGACTGCCGCGCAGGCTGTGGCCAATCGTGCAGGCACAGGCCGAGTGCGCGACCAAGGTCTGGCGCCAGCCCGACCAGGGCATCTGGGAGGCGCGCGGCAAGCCTCGGCACTACGTGTCCTCGAAGCTGATGTGCTGGGTGGCGATGGACCGTGCGGCCAAGCTCGCGGCGATGCGCGGCGACAGCAAGAGGCAGGCCACCTGGCACGCCACCGCCGAGGAGATCAGGGCGGACATCATTGCCCACGGGCTCACCAAGGACGGGGTCCTGCGCCAGCACTACGAGACCGACGCGCTGGACGCTTCCAACCTGCTGGCCGCGATCTTCGGCTTCCTGCCCGGCGATGACGAGCGCCTGCGCGCCAGCGTGCTTGCCATCGCCAAGGATCTGACCGAGAACGGCTTCGTGCTGCGCTACCGCACCGACGAGACCGACGACGGCATGTCGGGCAAGGAGGGCAGCTTCCTGATCTGCTCGTTCTGGCTGGTGTCGGGGCTCGCGGTCGTCGGCGAGCAGCAGCACGCGCGCGACCTGATGGAGAAGCTGCTGAGCGTGGCCTCGCCACTCGGGCTGTACGCCGAGGAGTTCGACACCTCCACCGGGCGCCACCTGGGGAACTTTCCCCAGGCCTTCTCGCACCTCGCGCTGATCGAGGCCGCGGCGCGCATCATCCTCGTCGAGCGCTTGGCGGAGATCTCGTGATGGGCGCGCACCGCATTCACCGCATCGGCATCGACTATTCGACAGGGGCCTAACGATGGACCACTACGACGTCATCATCATCGGCAGCGGCGCGGGCGGCGGCACGCTTGCCCGCCACCTGGCCCCCTCGGGCAAGCGCATACTGCTGCTGGAGCGCGGCGACTGGCTGCCGCGCGAGCCGCAGAACTGGTCGGCCGCGGACGTGTTCGTGGACAACCGCTATGTGTCCCCGGACACCTGGTACGACGCCGATGGCAAGGCCTTCCAGCCCCAGGTGCACTACTGCGTGGGCGGCGCCACCAAGATGTACGGTGCCGCGCTCTATCGCATGCGTGCAGAGGACTTCGGAGAGCTGAAGCACCACGGCGGCATCTCTCCCGCCTGGCCGATCTCCTACGAGGCGATGGAGCCCTACTACACGAAGGCCGAGCAGCTCTACCAGGTGCACGGTGCGCGCGGCGAGGATCCCACCGAACCGTTCGCCTCCGCCCCCTATGACCATCCGGCGGTCTCACACGAGCCGCGTATCGAGCAACTGGCCGAGTCGTTCGCCGCCGCCGGCCTGCATCCCTTTCACGCGCCCTGTGGAGTGATGCTCAACGAGGGCAACATGCCCTACAGCAATTGCGTGCGCTGCTCCACCTGCGACGGCTTTCCCTGCCTGGTGCACGCCAAGTCGGACGCCGAGGTACTCGGCGTCCGCCCGGCACTCGAGCACGCGAACGTCACGCTGCTGACGGGGGCCAAGGTCGTGGCGTTGAAGACCAACCCCGCCGGCACCGCCGTCACAGAAGTCGTGGTGGAGCGTGCGGACGAGGGCGGTGGCACAGGCGCGAGCGCCGCCGCGGGCACTGGTGGAGGCGATGGCAAGGGCGAGCGCGAGACATACACGGCCGACATCGTGGTCGTGTCCTGCGGTGCGGCCAACACAGCCAAGCTGCTGCTCAGCTCGGCTACCGACAAGCATCCCTGTGGCCTCGCCAACGGCTCCGACCAGGTGGGGCGCAACTACATGTTCCACAACAGCCAAGCGGTGCTTGCGATCTCCAAGGAGCCCAACCCGACCGTGTTCCAGAAGACGCTTGGCGTCAACGACTACTACTTCGCCAGCGATGCGTGGGAGTACCCGATGGGCAACATCCAGATGGTGGGCAAGTCCGTGGCGGACATGTACCGTGGCGAGAAGCCGCTGATGACCAGACTCGCGCCCACCTTCTCGCTGGCGGACGTGGCGGAGCATGCCGTTGACTTCTGGCTGTCGACCGAGGACATTCCACAACCGCAGAACCGGGTGACGGTCGACCGCGACGGGAACGTGACGTTGGCCTACAAAGCCAGTAACGACACCGCCCGCGACCGTCTGTTCGAGCAGCTGCGCTCGCTGCTCGGCCACCTTGGTATGCACGAGCACCACCTGATTCCGCGTTGGGCCTACCTGGAGAACAAGATTCCCGTCGCCGGCGTCGCCCACCAGGCCGGCACCTGCCGCTTCGGCGCCGATCCCGCCTCCTCGGCGCTGGACGTCCACTGCAAGGCGCACGAGCTGGACAACCTGTACGTGGTCGACACCAGCTTCTTTCCCAGCATCTCAGCGGTCAATCCCGCGCTCACGGCAATGGCGAATGCGTTGCGCGTCGGCGACCACCTGCTCGAGCGCCTCGGCGCCAATGGCCGCTGAGCAATCACAAAACGACGATGCCCCCGCGCGCGCGGGGGGCACGGCAGCACACGAGCTGCCGGGTGTGAGCACATCCCAAAACGACGATGCCCCCCGCGCGCGCGGGGGGCATCGCCCTGCGGGCAAACACCGCCGCCACATCGTCATCGTCGGCGGCGGCTTTGGCGGGCTTGCCGCCGCGCACGAGCTACGCCACGCAGACGTGGACGTGACGCTCGTGGACCGTACCCACCACCATCTGTTCCAGCCGCTGCTCTATCAGGTGGCCGGCGGCGGGCTGGCGGCGGGCGAGTGCGCCACGCCGATCCGCACGGCGCTCAGGCGCAACTCGAACATCACCGTCCTGATGGGCGAGGCGACCGGCCTCGACGCGGAGCGCCGCCAGCTTGTCCTCGACCGCGGCGAGCGGCTCGACTACGACAGCTTGATCGTCGCCTGCGGAGCCGAGACCTCCTACTTCGGCAAAGACGAGTGGCGCGAGGTGTCCTGCGGGCTGAAGACGCTTGCGGACGCGCTCGACCTGCGCAATCGGCTCTACGGCGCGTTCGAGGAGGCGGAGCGCGCTAGCGACGAGACCGAGCAGCGCGAGTGGATGAGGTTTGTGGTGATCGGCGGAGGCCCGACCGGCGTCGAGCTTGCCGGCGAGCTGCGGATCATCGCCCAGCACGGGATGAAGCGCGGGTTTAGAAAAATCGATCCACGCAACGCCCAGGTGATCCTGCTCGACGCCGGCGAACGCGTGACCGCAGCCTTCAGCGAGCGGCTCTCCGGCAAGGTTGCCAAGGAGCTTTCCTCACTTGGGGTCACGGTGCGCGAGGGTGCGCGCGTCACCGCGATCGACGCGCGCGGTGTGACCGCCTCGGTCAACGGCGCGGACGAACGGATCGACGCGCGGACGGTGATCTGGGCCGCCGGCGTGCAAGCCGTCGGCTTCTCCCGCGTGCTCGCCGAGGCGACTGGGGCCTCCGCCGACCGGGCAGGGCGTGTGCAGATCGAACCCGACCTGACGATTGCCGGCCATCCTGAGATATCGGCGATCGGCGATACCTCGGTGCTCGAAGGCCCGGGCGGCAAGCCGTTCCCGGGACTAGCGACGGTGGCGATCCAGCAGGCACGTCACGCGGCGAAGGCGATCCACAAGGGAGCGCCCGGCGCCTCCACGCCCTTTCGCTACCTGGACAAGGGCGCGCTGGCAGTCGTCGGCCGCGGCAAGGCCGTGTGTGAAATCCGCGGCCACGAAATCTCTGGGCGCCTGGCGTTCTTCACCTACCTGACCGTGCACATGTATTACCTCGGCGGCGTTCGCGGCGGGCGCCTGAAGGTCTTGATCGATTGGATCAGCGCACGTCTCGGCAATCCCCAGAACCAGGTGATGGAGGGCTCGCTGGCCGGCATCGGGCGAACTCACGTTGGAGCGGATGACGGCGGGATCACTCGAAGTCCGTGAGAGCGCTCGATCCTCGACTGCTGCAGTACGCGCGCGCTACACGCACCTTTCTCTTTCTTTCGATCGCCTTGGGCAGCCTGCGCGCGCTGCTGATCGTGGCCCAGGCTTGGTTGCTTGTGGACGTCGTCGTCGGTGCGTTCTCGCACGGCAAGGATCTCGCGCAGCTGCGATCGCCGATGATCCTGCTGTTGTGTGTGGTGCTTGCGCGGGCGCTGGTCGCATGGGCGGCCGAGCTGGCGGCTGGGCGCAGCTCTGCTCAGGCGAAGTCGCAGCTGCGAGGCGTGCTGCTGGAGCGAGTCTCCGTGCTCGGCCTGGACAGCTCGCGTACGCAAAGCACCGGCGAGCTGACGGTGCTCGCCACGCGTGGGCTGGACGCGCTCGACGGCTACTTCTCCCTGTACCTGCCACAGCTTCTGCTGGCCGCGATCGTGCCGCTCGTGGTACTCGTGGCCGTCGTCTCGCAGGACTGGATCTCAGCCGCGATCATCGCCTTCACTCTTCCACTGATCCCGTTGTTCATGGCGCTCGTCGGCGCCGCGACGCGCGAGAAGATGGATCGCCAAGTGCGCACCCTGCAGCGGTTCGCCGGGCACTTCCTCGACGTGGTCGCCGGGCTGCCGACCCTGAAGGTGTTCGGCCGTGCCAAGGCACAGGCCGCCAGCATTCGCTCCATCTCCGAGCGCTATCGCGAGACCGCGCTCTCGAACCTGCGGGTTACCTTTCTGTCCTCGCTGATCCTAGAGCTGGTCGCGACGATCTCGGTGGCGCTTGTGGCGGTGGCGATCGGGTTGCGCTTGATGGACGGCGATATGTCCTTGCGCGCTGGGCTGTTCGCTCTGGTGCTCGCGCCCGAGGCATATATGCCGTTGCGTCAACTTGGCACCAACTACCACGCCAGCGCCGAAGGGGTGGCCGCCGCTGGGCAGGTGTTCGCGGTGCTTCCCGATAACGGGGTGCACAAAAACACTGGGAAATTCCGGAACAAGGTTTTTGAAACACCCTCCACCCCTGATCCCGCCGGCGGCGGAGCGGCCTCTAGCCATTTCGACACTGATCTCACCGGCAACGGAGCCACCTCCAGCCATTTCGACGCCGATCTCGCCGGCGACGGAGCTACATCTATCCGTCGAGGCAGCCGCCCGGAGGTGCCCGACATGACAGCAGCGGACATAAGGGTGGAAGGGCTAACCGTCTCCTATCCCGGTCGCCCAGAGCCGGCCCTACACGATCTCTCGCTGCACGTCGCAGCGGGGGAGATCGTCGCGCTCGCCGGTCCCAGCGGCTGTGGCAAGTCGACGCTGCTGGGGGTGCTGCTTGGCTTCGTTGCGCACGAGCAAGGGACAGTGAGCGTCGACGGCGTCAACCTCTCCGAGATCGAGCCAGACGCTTGGCGCGCACAACTTGCCTGGGTGCCACAGCGACCGCACCTGTTTGCCAGCTCAATCGCAGAGAACGTACGGCTGGGACGGCGCGACGCCTCCGACGATGAGCTGGCAGCCGCCGTATCCGCCGCCGGCCTGAGCGACGTCATAAGCCGGTTGCCCGACGGCCTGGACACGGTCCTCGGCGAGCGCGGCGCCGGGCTGTCGGCCGGTGAGCGCCAGCGGGTCGCCCTGGCCCGCGCGTTCCTGCGCGACGCACCCTTGCTGCTGCTCGACGAGCCGACCGCCAACCTCGACGGGCAGACCGAGCAAACGGTGCTCGATGCCGTGCAACACCTCTCGCAGGAGCGCACCGTGATTCTCGTCGCGCACCGACCGGCGCTACTGGAGATGGCCGACAGGGTGGTGAACCTCGGCAGGGCGTCGGTGAGCATGACCGTGGCCGATCGAGCCGGCGCGCTCGACACGGCAGAGGTGCCCGCATGAACGCCCAGGCAGCCCCGCTCGTCTCGCCTTCGGGCGCTCCTAC
The DNA here is from genome assembly GCA_035485715.1 of Solirubrobacteraceae bacterium. Classification (GTDB taxonomy): domain Bacteria; phylum Actinomycetota; class Thermoleophilia; order Solirubrobacterales; family Solirubrobacteraceae; genus Palsa-744. The sequence goes on from DATHNT010000003.1 coordinate 125,232, forward strand.
GGCCTCTGCCGCCAAGCGCCCACCCGAGGCGCCGCTGCGTCAGACACTTGCGATCGCTCGGCCGGCGGCCGGGCGCCTGGTGCTCGCGACGCTGCTCGGCGCCGGCTCGGTGGCCGCCGCGATCGGGCTGATCGCCACCTCGGCCTGGCTGATCTCACGCTCCTCACAGCGGCCACCGGAGTCGGCTGTAGCTGTGGCAATTGTCGGCGTGCAGTTCTTTGCGCTCTCCAGAGGGCTGTGCCGCTACTTCGAGCGGCTCGTCGGCCACGATGCGGCCTTCCGGGTGATGTCCAGTCTGCGGGTGAGTGTCTACGAACGCTTGGAGCGCCTGGCGCCACTCGGCCTGCCGGCGTTTCGCTCCGGCGAGCTGCTTTCTCGTCTTGTGCAGGACGTCGATTCGCTGCAGGACCTGCTGCTGCGCGTGGTGCCACCGTTTGCGATCGCACTGCTCGTCGGCGCGGGCACGGTGGCGCTCGTGTGGTGGATGCTGCCCGCCGCCGCCGTGATCCTGCTGGTCGCGCTACTGCTCGCGGGAGTGCTCGTGCCTTGGCTCACCGGCACGCTTGCCGCGCACGGCGAGGCACTGCAAGCCCAGGCGCGCGGCGAAATGAGCGCCGCGGTCGTGGACCTGATCGATGGCGCGCCGGAGCTTGTCGCCTACGGCGCTGCGCCGGAGCAACTACAACGCACGCTGGCAGCCGATGCTGATCTGACTCGCATCGCCCATGCCGGCGCGCGCACCGCAGGCATCGGCCAGGGCCTAACCACACTCTGCTCGGGCCTGACGATGTGGGGCGCGCTGCTCGTCGGCGTCAGCGCTGTGCGGACAGGCCGCATGGACGGCGTGCTGTTGGCCGGCATCGCCCTGATCCCACTGGTGGCGTTCGAGCTTGTCAGCGGACTTCCGGCGGCGACGCAAACCCTGCAGCGTGTCCGCCGGGCCGCGGCCCGCGTGCAGGAACTGCGCGAAACGCCGCCGCCGGTGATAGAGCCAGAACATCCACAGGCGCTCCCCGCACAGTCCCATACCCTCACGGCACGTAACCTCAGCTGCTCATATCCGGGGGCAAGCCGCCCGGCGCTTGAGGAGATCGACCTCGACCTGAGCCCGGGCAGGCGCGTCGCGCTCGTCGGACCCAGCGGCGCCGGCAAGTCGACGCTTGCCGCCGTGCTGTTGCGCTTCCTCCCCTATGAAGGCTCGGTAGCGCTGGACGGCGTGGAGATCGACGCGCTCGACGGCGATGCGGTCCGGCGCGTCGTGGGGCTAGTCAGCCAGGACGTGCACATATTCGACAGCACGCTCGAAGAGAACCTGCGCCTGGCCAAGCGCGACGCGAGCGAGCACGAGTTGCGCGACGCGCTGGCGCAGGCACGGCTGCTCGACTGGGTGGACTCGCTGCCCCTCCGACTGGCAACCGAGGTCGGCGAGCGCGGTGCACGCATGTCCGGCGGCCAGCGCCAACGCCTCGCGCTCGCGCGAGCGCTGCTTGCCGATTTCCCGATCCTGATCCTCGACGAGCCGGGCGAGCACCTGGACACGGACACCGCCGACGCGCTCGTGGCCGACATACTCGACGTGACGCGCGCGCGAACGACGCTGCTGATCACACATCGCCTGGTCGGCCTTGAGCAGGTCGACGAGATACTCGTTATCGAGCATGGCGGAATCGTCGAACGTGGCACGCACGCACAATTGACGGCAAGCGCCGGACGCTATGCCGCATCGTGGCAGCGCGAGCTTTCTTGGCCCGGCGACCGCGACGAGGACACCTCACTGGACGGGCGCGACGCCGCCGACATCTCACTGGATAGGCGCGATGACGCCTCGCCACCGAACGGGCACCGCTCAGCATGGTTCCGCCGCGCCATGGGTAATGGTGATGGAGGATGACCAACGACCTGGCGCGCTGGCAGTTTGCCACGACGAGCATCTACCACTTCCTGTTCGTGCCGGTCACGATCGGCTTGGCGTTTCTGGTGGCGCTTCTGCAGACCGCGTGGCACCGCAACGAGAGGCCAGAGTACAAGCGCATGACGCGCTTCTTCGGCACCCTGCTCTTGATCAACGTCGCCGTCGGCGTGGTCACCGGCCTGGTGCAGGAGTTCGAGTTCGGGATGAACTGGTCGAGCTACTCGCGCTTCGTCGGCGACGTGTTCGGCGGCCCGCTGGCGATGGAGGGCTTGGCGGCGTTCTTCCTGGAGTCCACTTTCCTGGGCTTGTGGCTCTTCGGCTGGGATCGGCTGCCCAAGCGCGTTCACCTCGCGTGCATATGGCTTGTGGTCGCGGGCTCGATGCTCTCGGCGATGTTCATATTGGTCGCCAACTCGTGGATGCAACACCCGGTGGGTTACGTCTTGAACAGTCACGGCCAACCGGTGCTGAACAACGTATGGGCGCTGTTCACCAATCCGACATTTCTCTGGGGATACGTCCATGTGATCCTGGCCTCGCTGGTGACGGGATCGCTGGTGATGCTCGCCATCTCGGCCTGGTACTTGCGCAAGGGGCGCGAAGTCGAGGCCTTTCACCACACCGCACGGCTGTCGGTACTCGTGCTGCTGCCGGCGATCCTCTTGCAGATGTTCGTGGGCAACAAGCTGGGAGAGATCGAGAACACATACCAGCCGGCCAAGATCGCGGCGGCGGAGGCGCAGTGGAACAACTGCCAGCCGTGTTCGTTCTCGGCCTTTCAGATCGGCGGCGGCAACAACGACCAGACACCGACCCAGGTCATCTCGATCCCCCACCTGCTCTCGATCCTCGCGACCGGAACCTGGGACGGCGCGGTCGTGGGGCTCAACCAGTTGCAGAAGGAAGACGAAAAGAAGTACGGCCCGGGCAACTACATCCCAGACGTGTTCATCCAGTACTGGTCGATGCGTGTGATGGCCTATCTCGGCTCGTTGATCGCGCTGCTGGCGCTATGGGGGACGTGGCTGATCCACAAGGGCAGGCTCGACCGCTCAAAGTGGTTCCTGCGCGCGGGCCTGGTGGCTGTGGTGAGCCCGTTCGTGATGAACACCGCCGGCTGGCTGTTGACGGAGAGCGGACGCCAGCCCTGGATCGTGCAGGGATTGATGAAGACCGTGAACGCGAACTCTCCCTCGGTCAGCTCGCTCGACATCTGGATCAGCCTGATTGCGTTCGTGCTGGTCTACATCGCGCTCGGCGCGGCCGACCTGATCCTGATGCTGCGCTACTCGCGCAAGGGCCTCGATCCCGAGGACGGCCCCGAGGGAACGGGCTCGGCCGCGCAGGCCCCCACCCCGGTCATGAGCTACTGATGACTCGCCTACACAAGCCCCGACCCTGGCCATGAGCTGCTGATGCAACTGCATACGATCTGGTTCGTCATCCTCGCGATCTTCTGGGTCGGTTTCTTCGTGCTCGAGGGCTTCGATTTCGGTGTCGGCATGTTGCACACGATCGTCGGGCGCACGGACGAGGAGCGCAAACGCGCGCTGAGCACGATCGGCCCGTGGTGGGACGGCAACGAGGTGTGGCTGATCGTCGCCGGCGCCGGCACGTTCGCGGCATTCCCCGACTGGTACGCGACGATGTTCTCCGCGCTCTATCTGGCTCTGCTGCTCGTGCTGCTCGCACTGATGGCGCGCGGCGTGTCGTTCGAGTTCAAAGACAAGAGCGAGAGCCCCCGCTGGCGCACGACCTGGCGCTGGGCGATGACGCTCGGCTGCCTGCTGATCCCCCTGCTGCTCGGCGTGGGCCTCGGCGACCTGTTGAACGGCCTGCCGATCGACTCGAGCCACGACTACACGGGCAACTTCTTTGGCCTGCTCACGCCCTACGGCCTGTGGACCGGCGTGACGTTGGTCGCGCTGTGCCTGCTGCACGGAGCGACGTTCCTCAAGCTCAGGACCACCGATGAGCTGCGCGAGCGTGCCCGCGCGTTCGCGCAGCCGCTGGGTTGGGTGGCCATTGCACTGGTGGTCGGCTGGGTGATCTGGACGCGTAGCGTGGCCGGCGGCCCCGACGTGCCCCAGCCGGTCGAGATCCTCGCGGTGATCGCGGCAGGCTTCGCGGCAAGGCTTGCGATGACCGACCACGACGGCCTCTCGTTTGCCTCCTCGGCGGTGGCGATCGCGGCAACCGTCGGCTCGATCTTCATCGACCTGTATCCCAACGTGATGATCTCAAGCACCAGCGCCGCCTACGACCTGACCGTCAACAATTCGGCCTCCGGCCACTACGCGCTTGTCGTGATGACGGTGGTCGCGGTGATCTTCTTCCCGTTGGTACTGCTCTACCAGGGCTGGTCGTTTCATGTGTTCCGTGCACGCATACAGGCGCCACCGGAGGCAGCCTCCGACCCAGGCCCTACCTAGGACGGGGAGATTTTTTTGGGCTGACGCGCGTTGCCGCGGGCGCGTGCTGGGGTGGAGCTGAAGCTCTGCCGGTGGCTCGGAGGACGCTCACCATGCGTCGACGTTCGGCCGGCGCTTGCCGGTGCACCGTCCCGATCCGCTGCCTGCCTACCAGGCGTCGATATTGGGACGCCGCTTGCCCTCGCGCGTGCGCCAGTCCACCGGCGGCGGGTCGAACAGCGTTGCGATCCAGCGACGCGAGTCGGCCGGGTCGATCACGTCGTCGATCTCTCCATAGGCCGCCATGTTCAGCCCCTCGCCGTGCTCGTAGGCCGCGGCGACTGTGGCTTGGAAGGTTCGCTCGCGCTCCTCGGGATCCTCGATCGCGTCGAGCTCGCGACGCATGCCGAGACGCACGGCGCCCTCCAACCCCATGCCCCCGAACTCCGAGGTGGGCCAGCCGACGGTGAACAAAGGTGCCTTGAACGAGCCGCCCGCCATCGCCTGCGCGCCGAGCCCATAGCCCTTGCGCAGCACGATCGTGCCGAACGGAATCTCCAGGTTGGCGCCCATCACGAACAGGCGCGAGAAGTGGCGCACGGTGGCCGTGCGCTCGGCGTCGGGGCCGACCATGAAGCCCGGCGTATCGCACAGGAACAGGACAGGCAGCCCGAACGCGTCGCACAACTGCAGGAAGCGCGCCGCCTTGTCGGCGGCGTCGGCGTCGATCGCGCCGCCGAGATGTGCGGGATCGTTAGCGACGATCCCCAGCGGCTTGCCCTCCACACGCGCGAGCGCTGTGACCATGCCGGCACCGAAGCCCTCGCGCAGCTCGAGTACCGAGCCCTCGTCGCAGAGACCGTGCAGGACCTTGCGCACCTCATAGGCGCGCTTGCGCTGCTCGGGCACGATCTCGCGCAGTAGGCGCTGGTCCAGCGCGGAGTGGCCGGGTTCGGACTCGGGTTCGGACTGGCCAGGCACGTACTGGTCCGACACGGTGAACTGCTGGACAGGTCCGTGAAAATAAGAGAGATAGCGCTTGGCGGCCGCCACTGCGGCTTGATCGTCGGCGACGCGCAGATCGACCACGCCGTTTGCGTGCTGCACGTCGATCGGGCCGACTTCGCCCGGCTCATAGACGCCGAGGCCACCGCCCTCGATCATCGCGGGGCCGCCCATGCCGATGCTGGAGTCCTCGGTGGCGATCACCACGTCGCAGCAACCGAGCAGCGCGGCGTTCCCCGCAAAGCAGTAGCCCGAGGCGATCCCCACGAGCGGCACCAACCCACTGAGGCGGCCAAACAGGTGAAAGGCGCGACAATCCAGGCCGGCGACGATCGGAAAGTCCACATCGCCCGGGCGCCCGCCGCCGCCCTCGGCGAACAGCACGACCGGTAGACGCCGCCGCTCGGCTATCTCGAACAGGCGGTCCTTCTTGAGGTGCCCGCGCATGCCCTGGGTGCCGGCGAGCACCGTGTAGTCGTAGGACATGGCCACGCAGGGGTTGCCGTCGACCTCCGCGACGCCCGCGACCAGCCCGTCCGCTGGCGTCTTCTCGATCAGCTCCTGCTTGGGACGACGCCGCTCCTGGGCGGCGAACAGCAGCGGCCCGTACTCGACATAGCTGCCCTCGTCGACGAGATCCACAAGATTCTCGCGCGCCGTGCGCCGTCCGCGCTCGCGGCGACGCTCCACGGCTTCGGGGCGTGCCGCGTCCAAGCCAAGCTCGTGCCGTGCGCGCACCGCCGCCAAGTCCGCACGCACCGTATCGCTCTCTGCATCCGCGCGAGGCTCGCTGCTGTGCGCAGTCTCAAACTCGCCATCCACGTAAACCCCCCCTTTACGTGCACCCCCAAACTCGAGATCCGAGCCAACCTCTCCTTCGCGCGCACCCCTAGACTCAGGATCCGAACAAGCTCCCCCTTTACGTGCATCCGCAAATTCAGGATCAACGCGAGCCCCTTCTTCGCGTGCACCCCCATACTCGGCATCCGCGCGAACCCCCTCTTTGCAGGCCCCGTCGGCAGAGTGATCGTCGGCACTCAGCACCACAAGCAGCTCTCCGGCCTCGATCGCGTCTCCGGTAGCCACCTCGACCCGCTGCACGACCCCATCGTGCTCGGCGAGTACCTCGTGCTCCATCTTCATCGCCTCCAGCACGACAAGCACCGCCCCGGCTTGCACCGAGGCGCCCGGAGTGTGCCCGATCGCCACGACCACGCCGGCAAACGGAGCGCTGACCTCTAGCTCGACAGGCGACGGCATCGCGCCATCATTGCGCACAGACGTTCGGCTGAGCTTCGCCACGACGAGTTTCACCAGCCACCGCACCAGCTCTAACGGCTTCACCGTCCGGGTGAACGTTGCGGACCACCCAGGGCGAGTGGCCTTTGCCGGTGTCCGAGTTAGCCCTGTAGAATAGGGTCAGAAGGAACCTGGGCCATGAGCATACTCAACCTACAATCCGTTGTTTACCGCGAGGGCGAGCACTATGTCGCCCAGTGCCTCAACGTGGACGTCTCTAGCTTCGGCGACACCGAGGCCGACGCCCTCGCCAATCTTCAAGAGGCTCTAGAGCTGTATTTCGAGGATGCGCCCGCCAGTGACGCCACCCCGGTCGATGCCCCCGAGGTGCGCACCCTAACGCTCCAGGGTGCCTAAGCTCTACTCCTCGCAGCAGATCGTAAAGGCCCTCGAACGCGAGGGTTTTGCGTTCGTCTCTCAGCGTGGCAGCCACGTCAAGTACCGCAAGGCCGGCGCGAGCATCATCTACACGGTTATCGTCCCCGCCGGTCGCAAGCAGATTCCGCGCGGCACCTTTCGCTCAATTCTGCGCCAATCCGGCCTGGGCGAGAGCGCCTTCAAACGAAGCTGAGTTACCCACCAACTCGCACAACGCCGATTTTGCGACGCGCAATCGTGGCACACACCTGGCCGTCCCGTTAGGGTGGACTGACCATGCCCCAACAAGACGCGCCATCCCTACACGCGCCATCCCTACAGAACCAGCGCTCGCGATCGCGCTCGTGGCTGACGCCGGCGCGCGACGTTCGCGCCCTCTACTACAAGCACTTCGGCAACCGCCGCAAGGAGCGCCAGCTGTTCTCGACCGGTGCCTTCTTCTTGACCTTCGCAAGCGTGCGCGGCATCACGCACGCGATCCGTGCCGAACGCGGACCTTTCAAGAACATCACTCCCGGCGGCCGTCACATCCACCACATGACCTTCGGCATAACGGGCCTGCTGACAGTCGGCTACCTGTGGATGCTCGAGATCGGCATCGCCGAGGACCGGCGCTCCTCTCGTATCACGGCAGCCGCATACGGCAGTGGCGCAGCGCTCACACTCGACGAGTTCGCCCTTTGGCTCAACCTCGAAGACCTCTACTGGGCAAAGCAGGGCCGCGAGAGCATCGACGCGGTGGCTTTGTTCGGATCGCTCTTGATCCTCAGCGTGCTCAGCAAGGGCTTCGTCAAGGAGCTACCGCAGGCGCTGCCTACGCCGGGGGCCGCTGCGTCGCCTCCCGTCGGCTAAACGCAATTCGGGCGCTTTGCCATCACACTGGGGCTTGTTGAGGTGGCGGCAAACCCAAGCCTTTGTCCATTTCGATAGCGGCGCGCAAGATGAGTTCCAACGAGGCTTCTTCAAGCGGGGCTTCAAGGCGAGCCACCTGCTTGGCAAGCTTTCTTACGGACGACCGCTCGTAGGGAACCAACAGCCGTTTGATCGCCTCTCCGGGCCCTTCGCTCCCCTTTGACCCCATGGCTTCGTTGCGCTTTTCTTTGGCTTCCATACGTCGCAAGAAACTCTGTGAATGTGGCGAGAGGGTGCGATAGCCGCTTGCGGCCCAGGTCGTGTAGTCAGCGCACAAGCTCGCCGCCGAGATCGTTGGTGCTTTTTCGCTGTACTGCTCGACCAAAGGCCCAAGCAGGCGATTGGTCCAATGCAGATGGCTGACCGACCGTGCGAAGACAAGTTCTGCGTGCAGATCCGGCCTTTCGGCGACCGCCGCCAACGCCGCCAATTCCTCTTCGATCAAATTGGGGAGCTGCGCATCGCCTTGCGAGAACCCGGCCAGCACATTTGGACAACCGGCGACGACCTGCCCCACAAAACTCTTGAGATCCTTGCGAGAGGTCTCGAGGTTGGCGTCAATGGCGCGATAGGACTTGTACTCGGCACGTAGATAAGCCTGGGTCGCCGCGACGTCGTTTGGATGAGCGACGGCGTCTGACACGAACACGCCGCAGGCGACCGTAAAAGCGAGTAGGTAAGCCGCTGACCGCCCCATGCCAGCGGAAGTCTTACAGATGGAACCGGTCGGCGGCGGGAGGGCACTCCCGAGATCCACTGCCAATTCCCGCCTTGTTGCATGTTGCGCAACATGCTACAGTGCAGATGTGCTTAGTCCTACCGACATTTACGTCCTTGCCGGCGTCCTCACAAACAACGAGGACGGCTGGACGCTGCGAGAGCTAGCGGAGAAGCTGCACGTAGACCACACGCTCGTGCACCGTTCACTCAGGAGAGCCGAGAATGCCGGCCTGTATCGGAGTGACTCAAAGCGGGTAAACAGAGCCAACTTTGAGGAACTGAAAATCCATGCGCTTCGATTCTTTGCGCCTGGGCCACTCGGCGGACTCACACGTGGGATACCCGCCGCATGGGCTGCTCCACCAATCTCCTCGATCATCCATCAGTCACAGCAGGAACCACAGCCTGTTTGGCCCGATGCCCAGGGGACTGTGCGCGGCCAAGCACTCCAGCCACTTCACCCAGCGGCTGTCCAGGCAGTCGGGGATGAGCCAGCGCTCGCCCAGCTCTTGGCCATCCTCGACTCGCTACGAGCAGGCGATGTTCGTGTACGAGAGCTGGCCGCGACAGAGCTGCAAGACACACTCCGTCAACCCGACCACCTCCTAACGTATGCATGACCGACGCCCTGCTTGAGACTGCCGCCGTGACCCTCGGGCCCCTCTTGGAGGAGGTCGTCTTCCTCGGGGGCGCAAGCATTGATCTATGGCTGAGCGACCCCGGGGCGCCGGCGGTCCGGACCACGGACGACGTGGACGTAGTTTGCGACATCACAAGCCTCGCCGCCTACTACAGACTTGGAGAACGCCTGCGAGAGCGGGGCTTCGCTGAGGCCAGCGACTCCCGTGTCATTTGCCGCTGGCGTCACCGGGATACCGGACTCGTGCTCGATGTGATGCCGCGACGCCGACGTTCTCGGTTTCTCAAACCTTTGGTATGCGCACACGATCGAGACGGCTGTGGACCGTCGTCTGCAGTCCGGACTTAAGATTCGCGCCGCCACGCCACCCAGCATCGTTGCCACTAAGCTCGCCGCGTGGCATGGCCGCGGCAACGGCGACATGCTGCGCAGCCTCGATCTGCACGACATCCTCGTGCTCGTGGACGGCGACCCGAGCTTGTCGAGGAAGTCGCCAGCGAGCCGAGCGAGATTCGGCGCTACATCGGCCGTGAGCTCACGGTGCTGAATGACAACCCCTATTTCACCTACCTCGCAGAGAGCGCCCTACAGGGTTACGGGCAACTGATCGCAGCTCGATCCCAACTGCTCCTAGAACGTGTTGGAGCGATTATCGACGCCTCCGCCAGACCTGACGTACCGTGGAGCGCCAGCCCGTGAGTTGATGCACTTCGACATCAGCCGAGTTTCGGGAACTGGCCAAACAAACATGCTCGAAACCACGACACCAGGTAGTCCGCACACAGCCCAGCAGGAATACTCATCCGAGCCCACGGCCGGACGAAGCTAAGGTGAGGCGGATGACCGCCGGCTGGGATGAGACCACCAGGGAGCGCACGCACCCCAACCTGATCCTTGCCGTGCTCGCGCTCGGCGGGCTTGCCTACGCCATGCTCAGCTCGGCTGTACTGCCGGCGCTGCCGACCTTCCAGCACGCGCTGCACACGAGCGAGACCGGAGTCACCTGGCTGCTGACCGCCTATCTGCTGGCCGCGTCAGTCGGCACGGCGATCCTTGGTCGGCTGGGCGACATGTACGGCAAGGAGAAGATGCTCCTTTGGACGCTCGTGATCCTCGCCGCGGGAACACTCTTGTCCGCCATCTCGAGCTCGCTGGCCATCATCGTCGTGGGGCGCTTCATCCAAGGAGCAGCCGGGGGCATCTTCCCGCTTGCCTTCGGGATCGTGCGCGACGAGTTCCCGCGCGAGAAGGTCGCGGGAAGCATCGGCCTGCTCTCGGCGATCCTCGGCGTTGGCGGCGGCGTCGGGATCGTGCTCGCCGGTGTGATCATCGAGCACCTGAACTACCACTGGCTGTTCTGGATTCCCCTGATCCCGACGGTGTTGGCCGCGATCGCCACCTGGCGTTTCATCCCGGAGTCCCCGGTGCGGGTTCCCGGACGCATCAACTGGCTTGCCGCGACCCTGATGACGATCGGCATGTCGATCGTGCTGATCTCGATCAGCCAGACCACCAGCTGGGGCTGGGGCTCCCCCAAGACGCTTGGCCTGCTCTCGATCGGCATCGCCGTCTCGGTCGCCTGGATCGCCGTGGAGGTGCGCAGCGACAACCCTTTGATCGACATGACGATGATGCGCATCAGAGGCGTATGGACGACCAACACGTCCGCGTTCCTACTCGGCGCCGGCATGTACGCGTCGTTCATCGTGATTCCCCAGATCGCACAGCTGCCGAAGAGCACCGGCTTTGGCTTCGGTGCCTCTGTCGTCGTCTCAGGGCTCTACCTGCTGCCGCTGACGATCGGGATGACGATCCTGGGCCTGTCGGCCGGACGGATCTCGGGCCGCTACGGCTCGCGCAGCGCGCTACTGGTGGGAACTGCCTTCACCACCGCGTCCTTCGCGTTGCTCGCGCTCGCTCACAGCCATCCCTACGACCTGCTGATCGCCGCTGGACTGCTCGGTGTGGGGGTCGGCCTCGCCTTCGCGGCGCTCGGCAACCTGATCGTGCAGGCGGTCTCACCGGAGCAGACCGGTGTGGCCAGCGGCATGAACACCGTCATGCGCACGCTCGGCGGCGCGCTCGGCGGGCAGCTGTCCGCGACCTTCATCGCCGCCAACACGGCCAAAGGGCTGCCAACGGTCACCGGCTTCACCGATACGTTTCTGATGGCAACCGGTTTCCTGCTCGTCTGCCTGTTGGCGGGCTTTCTCGTCCCCAAGCAGCTGGGCGCACGGACGGGAGCGGACTTCACCCACGAAGAGGCGACCGCCGGCGCCCCCGCGGCGGAGGTCGCCACCGGCTGACGCTCAGGTACCGACGGCCCTGGGGGCCCAGGAACAGTTGGAGCCAGCCGCGGAGGATGGGCCTGGCTACTCCGCGTCAGGCCAGTTCGCGCTGCCCATCACGCCGTCGCCGTCCTCGGGCTTGGGCCCGCCGATCGCAACGATGTCCAACCCATCCGGGCCGGCCTCGAACGCGCGCACCACCTCAGGCGCCACGCGCACCACGTCCCACTGGCCCAGCTCGAGAACCTCGTCGTCGAGCAGCACGCGTCCGGAGCCGGCGACGACCAGGTAGGCCTCCTCCTGCTCGCGATGGCTGTGAGCCATCGGGCTGCGCAGGTTCGCCGCATAGCGAAAGAGGCTCACGCCGAGATCGCGTGAGTCGAGGTGTTTGCGTCCGAAGCGGCCCTCGATGCCTGGCGCCCGCTCGCCGACAGAGTCCTCGATCTCCAACAGGTTCACGGTGGCGTAACGGGACATTTGTTCTCCTTGGTCGGATGGGATCGCGAGCTTCAGCTCCACCATAGCTCTCGCGCGCGGGACGCCGCGGTAGCCCATCCAAACCTCCTACATCACGCCCCGGCTATTCGTTGGCGACGACCGTCTGCTTCGGACAGCCGTCGCCGAAGGAGCACGAAAGGCTCACGATGTCCTGGCTCGGGTTGTTCACGGGGCGCTTGGAGTGCTCACAGGTCTGCTCGCCCATGTTGCCCGACGGGCACAGCCAGCCGCCGTACAGCGTGTAGGAATTAGCTGAAAAGCCGTTGTTCACATATTTACCCTTGCCATCGGCAACCGCCTTCAGCACACCCCTGGCGACGCTGCACTTGACGTGGCCCGCGTCGATGTAAACCCCGTACTCGCCGCCTTTGGCGCGGAACGTCGCACAGCGGCTTGTCAGGTGCGTGTCGGAGGCTGTTGCCGTTTGCGTCATGGCCGGGCAGCAGACTACGAGACAAATCGCGGTGTTCACGCAGAGGACGACCGCGAGGACAGAACGACGCAGGACTCCGCGCATGGCAGCGGACTGCTCTGCTCCCCGCAGGATCAACCTCTCCTGTGTCCGATCGTCGCCCATGCCCACACGATGGTAACCGTCTTACGAGCTGGAGTGGGAGTACGAGGGGTCGATGTTTGGGGCTCCGCTCACCCACCGGGACGTGCACCCTCAGGAGCGGATCTCGCGCAGTCGAGTAGCCGGCTCGAGAAAAGCTAGGCCAGCGCGCCGGCCGGCAGGACGAAGCGAAGCGGTGCTTTTGCCTGCGCCTCGCTGCCGCCACTCAAACGCGAACCGTGCAGTCCGTGTCTCGGCGCCTTTGCCGCCGCGGCCTCTGGAATGCCGGCGTGGTCCGTGATCCAGGCGATCACCGCCGCCGAGTCGGCGCCCGCGGCCATGATCGCGGCACGCTCGATCACCTCTCCTCCAGAGCGATGAGGGCGACTGAGCCGGATCACCAAAGCGCGGATCGCATCGTCCTCGCCGCCCTCGGCCTCCATGCGCTCGGCCTCCATGGCCTTGGCGCCCATGACTTTCGCTTCCTTGGCCTTGGCCTCATTGGCCTCAGCGCCAATGCCCTCGGCGTCTATGAGAACTCCGTCACCGAGTACACGGGACGACCGACCCGCACCGCACGGCCGACGGCGTCGCTGCCGTCGTCGTTGCTGTCGTCGACGCCGTCGGTATGCACGACAAACGCCTCCTCGCGGCCATGGTCGAGGATCGCCGCCACCACGTCGCTCCCGCTCGAGAGGCGTCTGCCGACCTCGATCTCGGTGTCGCTGCCATCGAAGCGACAGCTGAGCTTGAAGATCCTGCGCGACCTCGCCGGAGAGCCGACGACCGCCAGCGAGCGTTCGCGCAACTCACTGTAGGCGTCCTCTGTCTGTTTGCCCTTGCCCTCGATGCCGGCGACGAAGAAAGCGGTCATTTGCCGCGACCGCGTGAAGGTCGTGGCGGCTGCTGGGGGTAGCGCTCGCGCTCGGCCGGCGTCATCTTGCGGATCGTCAATGAACCGTCCTTGACTTGTGAGCGGATCTCCTCCAGCTTCTCGCGGCGGCGCTCGGCCGCGCGATCTGCCTGCGTGAGCATCCCTCTACGTTAGCGGGTTGCCGGCTGCTCGCCAGTTGGCGCAGCGCAGATACCTCCGGGCACCGCGCGTCCGGCTGACCTACCGCATGCACACACGAACCCGCACGATGCCTCGCAGGCACAGCAGCACCCCCACGACGCCTTCGACGGCGTACCATCGGCCACGCACGATGACGCCAAGCACCTTGGACCTCGAGCATGCGACGCGGGTCACACCCGACGGCGACGGCTACACCGCGCACCTTTCCAAGGACTGGGAGATCTGGGGTCCCAACGGCGGCTACCTTGCGACGATCGCGCTGCGGGCCGCAGGCATGGTCGCTCAGATCGAGCGGCCGGCGAGCTTCTACTGCCATTTCCTCAGCTCCCCGGCCTTCGATACCGTCGAGTTGAAAGTGAGGGTCCTCAGAGGAGGGCGCCGTGCCGAGTCGCTCACAGTGGAGATGACCCAGCAGGGCAAGCCCATCCTGCACGCGATGGTGAAGACCGCCGCCGAGGCGCCCGGCTACAGCCACCAACATCCGAGCGCTCCCGCGGTCCCCCTCCCGGAGAACCTGAAGACCTATGAGGAATTGCACCCCGCAGGGCGACGTCCACCCTTCAGCTTCTGGGAGAACGTCGAACGACGGCCCGTCGACCAGAGCGCCGACGAGGAGCCACAGGCGCCGCTTGTCCGCGCGTGGGCGCGCTTTCGACCGACAGCTTGCTTCGAGGACCCTTTCCTCGATGCCGCACGCGCTTTGATCCTGCTGGACACCTATGGCTTCCCCGCCGCGTACCGTCACCATCGAAGCTGGGAGTACCTGGCGCCGAATCTCGACACGGGCGCGTGGTTTCACCATTTCAGCCCTGCCTGCGAATGGCTGTTGGTCGACAGCGAATGCGCTGTCGCGGACGGCGGCCTCATGGGGGTTGGCGGCAGGGTGTGGGATGAGGCCGGCCGGCTGCTCGCAAGCGGATCCGCGCAGTTGTGCTGCATCGCCAACGACTCGGCTTCACGCTGATCGCGACTGGCACCGAAGCTGTCCAACAGGTCGGGCCCGTGTTACAAGCAGGCCGGTGGGATCTCCCAACCCCGCGTGGTACAGGGGCGGTTCTTTCAGGTGGATTGTCCTACCAAATGCTCGGCAGAACCGGCCTCGAAAACATGTAGACAATGCTCGGAGCAGAAGTAAAGGGTCTCGGTGTCGAAATCCTTGGGAATTGCCTTGGCCTTATCGACCTTCATGCCACATACCGGATCGGTGGCGCCGCGCCGGGCGGTCAGCCGGAAGAGCGCAGCAAAGACCGCGAACCCGAGCACGTTGAGCAGGAGCTTGTAGTTCACCGCGATCGTGCCGAAGATGTCACCGCGCGAAGGCCGCGGCCCGGTTGGGATCAGGCCACCGGCACTGAACAATGCATCGACTATCAGCGCGGCAGCGACCATCGTGACGAACATCAGCGCAACGATCCGAAGCGTGTAGCTCCTGCCGTAATACTTGCGGTAGATGGCGATGATCGGCAGCACGATCAGGTCGGCGAAGATGAACGCCATCACTCCCGCGAAGGAGATGCCTCCCGACCACAACACCGCTGCGAGCGGCACGTTGCCAACCGAGCAGACAAAGCTCAGCACGGCAATCACCGGTCCGATTACCGCGCCCCACACGGCTTGCACCAGCGCCGGAGAACCCTTGAGGAAAAGATCGTTGAAGAAGCCGTTGCCGAGTTGTGCGATGAACCCGGCGAGCAGGAAGCCAGCGGCGATCTCCTTGTAGAGCATCTGCCAGTCCCCACGGAAGTTGTAGGCGACATCCGACCAGGCCGAGGTCGAGGTCAGCCGCTCGCGCCAGCTCATCTGTTCGCCGGCCATGTGGTGCTGGTGACCCGCGTCGGCCTGCTGCGCATGCTCACGCGCCTGCGCCTCCAGGCGGGGCGAGACGAACGCCCTCAGCAGCACTGCCATCAGGGCGATCATCACGAGCCCTCCCACGTACTCCGCGAGCGTGAACTGCCAGCCGATCAGTACCCACAGCACAAGCCCGAGCTCCCACACGAGATTCGTGGAGGCGAACTGAAAGGCCAGCGCAGTGGTCGTCGAGGCGCCCTTCTGAAACAGGCTCTTGGCAATCGCTATTGCCGCATAGGAGCACGAGCTCGACGCCGCGCCAAGGCCGGTAGCCAGCGCGACGGGTCGCGGCCCCGACCCTGACAGCGCAGACTCGATCCGCGCGCGTGGCACCCATGCCTGTACGACGCCGGAGATCGCAAAGCCGAACACCAGCGCCCACCACACCTCCCACGCCATCAGGAACGAGTCCCGCAGGCCATGCCAGATGACTTCGAGCACATCCATCGCATGGCCGAGGCTAACGACTAACGAGCGCCTCCTCGTCGCCAGGGTGCAGCGCGACTCGCCCGATGCCGCCCGGTACCTCGACCTCCGCGTCGGTGCGCCCCGGGTGTAGATCGAGCAGCGTGCTCAGCAGCGACAATGGGGCTCCCGCGGCCCATGCCTGGGGACGCGAGGCCGTCGGGAACGCGACGGGGACCGACGTCACCGACGCGGGGTAGCCGGCGAAGACCTCGGGCAGGCGATGCTCGAAGTACGGCGCCGCGCGCAGCATCGCAGCGGCGATGGTGCGCGCCGCCTCGTTGTGGCCGTAGCGCGCCAGGCCCGCGGCGATCAACGAGTTCTCGTGGGGCCAGACGGTGCCAGTGTGGTAGCCGAGCGGGTTGTAGCCCGCCTCGCGGGTACCGAGAGTCCGCACTCCCCAGCCGGAGTAGAGCTGCTCCTCGAGCAGCCGCTCGGCGGTCGTGGCCGCCTCGCTGTCGTCAAGTATTCCCGACCACAGCAGATGGCCGATGTTGGAGGTCAGGCTGTCCACCTGGCGCTTCCCGCCGTCCAGCGCCAGGGCGTGGCAGCCACGTTCTGGCATCCAGAAGTCGCGGCGGAAGCACTCGCGTAGATCTGTGGCTTGGCGCTCCAGGCGCCCCGCGAGTACCTCATCGCCCCACACCTCACGGGCCAGGCGCGCGGAGCGGCGTCGCGCGTCGTATACATAGCCCTGGATCTCGCAGGTCGCGATCGGACCTCGAGCCAGCGTGCCGTCAGCGAACTGGATCGCGTCCCAACTGTCCTTCCAGCACTGGTTCGCAAGTCCGGTGGCCTGGTTGCGGCACTCGTACTCGACGTATCCGTCGCCATCGGCGTCCCCGCTGTCCTCGATCCAGTCAAGCGCCGCACGGGCATTGGGCTTGAGCGCGCGGACGAGCTCATCGTCACCCGACCAGCGGTGGTACTCATCGAGGAGAATCAGGAACAGCGGCGTTGCGTCGGCGCTCCCGTAGTAGGGGGAGTGCGGACGCTTCCCCTGCGCGGTGAGCTCGCCGAAGCGCAGCTCGTGCAGGATCTTGCCCGGCTCCCGTTCATGGAAGTCGTCGCGCACCTCGGCCTGGCGGGCGGCGAGCACGCGCAGCGTGGTGGCGGCCAGCCCGGGCAGGTAAGGCAGCGCCTGGAAGCTCGTGATCAGGCTGTCGCGGCCGAAGAGCGCCATGAACCAGGGCAGCCCGGCCGCTGGGAGGGTGGCGCCCTTGAAGAGATCGGGATGTAGGCGCAGCGCACCGAGATCGCTGAGACTGGCGCGGTAGGTGCGCTCCAGCGCAGTGCCCCCTGCCTCCAGCACCGGCGCGGGCGCCAGCCACTCCTCGAGCTCAGCCGCCTTGGATGCGCTCAATTGCGCCAGGGCGCCCCGCGGCTCGCGCCGCGCGAACGAAACGCCCGATTGCGCGGCATAGGGGGTTATGGTGAAAGTGGTGGACCACCGCTCTCCGGGCGCGAGCCGCAGCGAATAGGCGAAGCCCTCGCGGGTCACCACCGCAGGGCTGCTTGCAGAGATCGCGATCGAGCGCCGGAAGCCGGCACACTCATATGCAAGTGTGAGAGTGCGATCGTCGTGGCGACAGCTCACCTCGCGCTTTGAAATCGCGCCGTCCTTGACCTCGAACAGATCGGCGAAATCGGTGTCAACCTCGAGCACCACCCGCATCTCACTGTTCTCATGACGGTGGTTGGTTACCGAGATTTCCTCCATCCACACGTGGTCGATGAGCCGTCGGCGCATGATCGAGCACGGCGCCTCCTCATCCGGACCCACGCGCGGAGTCAAGAAGAACTGAGCGGAGAAGTGGGCACCCTGGTCCAGGCCCAGGAGCTCCAGCGGTACCTCGCCCGTACGCAAGACCCAGCGCGAGAGAAAGCGGGTGTCCTCGCAGTAGAAGCCGTGCTCGCGACCGGCCTCCTCACGCACGTCGCCGAGGCGGTCGCCGACGACAAAGGTGCTGCCGTCCAACACGCTAAGAGTGCGCTCAGACAAGCTCGAGGGTCTCTGACGGCTGGAGCATCACCGATCGGTAGGCAGACTCATAGGCAGCGGCAACCACATCGACGTCGCAGTGTGCGGCGACCCAGGCACGACAGTCCCGCGCGGCGATACGAGGAAGCTGGGCGACCGCCGCGCCCATCGCCTGCTCGTCCTCGACCAGGAAACCGGTCTGCCCGTCGAGGACCAGCTCGCGGGCGGCGCCTTCGGGGAAGGCGATCACCGGCGTTCCACAAGCCAGCGCCTCAACCATCACCATCCCGAAGGGCTCCTCCCAACGGATCGGCATGAGCAGCGCACGGGCGCCGGCGAAGAGCGAGTGCTTGACCGAGCCACCGACCTCCCCCACGAAGCGAACACGCTCGCCATCGACGTGGGGCGCTATCTCGCTGTCGAAGAACGCCTGCTGACCGGGCTGGATGACCCCTGCCAAGACAAGCGGGACACCGGCAACGCGCGCGGCTGCGATCGCGCGATGAGGGCCCTTCTCGACAGTCATGCGCCCGATCCACAGCAGGTAGTCATCCTTGTGCTCGCGCAACGGCCACGCCCGCACGTCGATGGGGTTCGGAATCGCACCGATTGAGTGAAGCCCCGTCGGCGCCGACTCGAGTTGCGCGCGGCTGATGCCCACCAGCGCCGCCTTGTGGCCGTGGTGAGCATAGAAGGCCGCGGTGCTGGCGGTGAACTGCCCGTGAAGGGTGTGCACGATCGGCGTGTCGATGCGATCGGCCATCGCCAGCGCCGTGAAGCCACAGTGGTCGTGAACCACATCGAAGCGGCGATCGTAGGCGGCGAGGTCGATCTCCTCGAACGCCCGTGCGACGTGATCGACCTCGTAGAGCGAACGCTCGATCTCATCGGGGTGGGACTCCTCGAGCAGCGTTACGACACGCGCACTCGACACAGATCCCGGGGCGCAGAACAGCGTGACCGAGTTCCCTCGCCGGACGAGCGCCTCGGTAAGTGCGTCGACCACCGACTCCACACCCCCGTACCCCGGTGGAGGAACTGAGATCCAAGGTGGAGCAAGCATCGCGATGTGCAGTGGTACCCCGGCTGGTCGGGACGAAGTCGCGGCTTCGGAATATTTCGGCGGGCTCCCCGAGGACCAGCGCGGGGACGTACGGTCAGACCCAGCAGCCACGGCATTCACAGACGCTCCTCACGAGCCTCTCAAGGGCCGCGATCGCGAGGCAGAGAGGTCAGGAAGGACCCGGCGAGCGCACGATCGCAGCCTGATCGGCACCGCGACGGACCTGTCCACCGTATCAGCGAAGAGCAGCACGGCTCGAGCCATGTCCTCCGATCGCCTCCACCGTCCGCTCCCGGCGGGAGTATCCAGTGGATGACGCTGCCCTTCGCCGTCGACTGGCCGACGATCGCGTCGTTGGCAACCGCAGGCGGCACGCTCGTGTTGGCCCTCGCGACATTCTCCTCGGTGCGCTTTGGGCAGCGCTCGACGCGTATCGCGGAGCGCTCGACAGCGATCGCCGAGCGAGCCCTGTTGCTCGGCATGCGGCCGGTTCTCGCTCCTTCGCGCGTAAACGACCCACCCGAGACTGTCCGTTTCGGCGAGGGACGGATGGTGACCGTCGAGGGCGGTATGGCCGCGGTCGAGCACGAGGGCGAGAACTACTACTTCGTGATCCCGCTTCGGAATGTCGGTAACGGTCTCGCAGTCCTTCAAGCCTGGCGCTTGAAGGCGGGGCGTCCTGAGTTGGACGCCCCGCACGCCGAGCCGACGGAGCACCGCCGGCAGTCACGTGACCTGTACGTGCCCGCCGGCGATGTTGGTTTTTGGCAAGGGGCGATACGCGAGCTCGACGACGCTTTTCGTGAGGGCCTGAACGAGGCGTTCCTCACAGGTGAAACGTTGACCGTCGATCTGCTCTATGGGGACCACGAGGGTGGCCAGCAAACAATCAGCCGCTTCATCCTGACGCGCGAGGAGAACGACCAATGGCGCCCCGGCGTCGTCCGTCACTGGCCGCTGGAAAGCACCGACCCACGCGAGCGCTAGCAGCGGCGCTGACGCAACGAATGCGCACCCGCGCCTCCGAGGCATCCTGTGTAGGACACCTGCATCTGGTGTCTCCCGATTACCGGGGCAGGTGAAATGGGACCGTGGTAATGACTATGCCCTCGTAGGCGATGAGGGCAGCGCGCAGACGTGCGGCGGTGCGGTTGTGGAGGATTCGCTGCCAGCTCTTGGCAACGACGATCTCGGGCACGACAAGCGTGAGGGTCACGTCGGGGCGTTGGCGGTGTAGCGCGGCGATGTAGTTGGCCAGCGGCGCGACGGTCGAGCGATATGGGGACACGACCACCTCGAGCGGCAAGTGGTCGCCCCAAGCATGCCAAGCATCGTGGAAGCGTTCGGCCTCCTCCTCGGTGGGGCTGAGGTGCAGCGCGAGCACCGGCTGGGCGAGCGAGACGGCGTAGGCGAGCGCGTGCAGCGCCGCGAGGTCGAGCACCGCGACGGGGACGACGGCAAAGCTGTGCACCTCGGATGGGTCATCCTGCGTCTCGGCCAGGTGTACGGAGACCTCCGGCCGCAGCCGGGGCGGCGTCACGCGTGTCGTCCGCCCCTGCCCGCCGATCTCGGATCGCGGCGCGTCGGGTCGTGGCGTGAGCGCCTCGCGGGCGCTCACGTAGTGCGCGTGCACGCGCCCGCACGCCAACACGATCAGCGGCACCAGCACCACCACGACCCAGGCGCCCTCGGTGAGCTTGGTCGCAGTGGCGATCAGCACGACCAACGCAGAGAGGACTGCGCCGAGCAGGTTGGTGGCCAACGCCGAGCCCCACTTCGGCTCGCGGTGGCGCCACCAATACGCAACCATCCCGCTCTGGGCGAGCGTGAAGGCGAGAAACACGCCGATCGCGAACAGTGGGATCAGCGGGGCGGTCCGACCGCCGAAGGCCGCGTAGATCACGGCCGCTGGGACGGCGAGCACGAGGATGCCGTTGCTGAAGGCGAGACGATCGCCCATGCGTAGGAACAGTCGCGGAACGTAGCCGTCGCGAGCCATGAAGTACAGAAGCCGCGGAAAGCCGTTGAACGCCGAGTTGGCGGCGACCAGCAGCACGAGTGTCGTTGCCAGCTGCACGAAGCCGTAGGGAATACCGCCGCCGACGCTGTCGTGCGCGATCTGGGAGAGCACCGTCTGACTTCCACTCGGTGCGGCGCCGTCGAAGTGGGCGACGAGCACGACGCCGATGAACATCGAGATCAGAAGTCCCAACATCACCGTGAGCGTCTGTCGCGCGTGCCTGGCTTGTGGAGGGCGGAAGACGGGGACCGCGTTCGAGATCACCTCGATCCCGGTCATCGCCGTCGCCCCGGAGGCAAACGCGCGCAGCACAAGCAGCACGCCGAGCGCCTCGGTGGCGCGGTGCGGTGCCCCGGCGGTGGGGTGAAAGCCGTGGGAGCCCGCCTTGATGAGACCAGCGATCACGATCAGTGCGATCGCCACCACAAACAGATAGGTGGGAGCGGCGAAGGCTGCGCCGGCGTCGCGCACGCCGCGCAGGTTGCCCGCCACCAGCAGCACGATCACCACCAGGCCGATCACCACCCTTGCCGAGGAGAGCGACGGTATCGCCGAGGTCACGGCTTCCACCCCGGAGGCAACCGACACAGCGACCGTAAGGATGTAATCGAGGATCAGCCCGGCGCCCGCGAGCAGGCCCCACCTGCGGCCGAGGCTGTCGCTCGCGACGATGTAGGAGCCTCCACCGTGCGGATAGGCACGGATCACCTGGCGGTAGCCGAGACCGACAGACAGCATCAGTACCGCGAGGGCGGCTCCGATCGGCAGTGAGAGCTTCAGCTCGGCCGAGCCGGCGAGCACGAGGATCGCCATCATCGCTTCCGGCCCGTACGCCACCGAGGAGAGC
Source organism: Solirubrobacteraceae bacterium (assembly GCA_035485715.1). Lineage (GTDB taxonomy): Bacteria > Actinomycetota > Thermoleophilia > Solirubrobacterales > Solirubrobacteraceae > Palsa-744. Next base: position 147,150 of record DATHNT010000003.1, read on the forward strand.
GCGTCGGGAGAGAGCACGGCGAGGGCAAGCAGACGCCCCATGCGCTCCTCCGCGATCGCCGTGCTGCGTAGCGCCGGGCCGATCAGGGTGCGCCGCAGCGTATGGGCGACACGGCTCGAGCGCGAGTCGGTCTCCCCCGCCTCAACAGTTGCTTCGAGCTCGTCGTCATCCGCCTCGCGCCGCGCGCTGTGAATATGCACGAAACGTCCGCTGCGCGATTGCTGTGGATCGACGAAATCAAGATGGCGATCGACGGGCAGCGCACGCTCCCAGACCTGCCGGGGCGGCATGCACCCCGTCCAATCGCGTCCCACCTCGCTCAGCGCGGCAAGCGCACGTTGGTCGAGCTCGGGCAGCTGTGCGCTTGCCGTGACCGTCGAATCGGACCCGCCCACCCCGTCGTCCCCCTTTGGCCGTCCAGACACGCGGCCTAGTCTAAGGTCGGGTCCATTCGGCTCCACTGGAGCCACTCCGTCAAGCGTCGGAAAGGAGAGCCTCGTGAAGATGCGTGCCGCCGTGCTCGAGCAGTTTGGCCGGCCCTTGGTTGTTCAGGAGGTCGATCTTGCCGATCCCGCCCGCAGAGAGGTGCTTGTGCGCCTAGTGGCTTGTGGCGTTTGTCATACCGACATGTACACCGCCTCCGGGGTCGATCCGTCCGGGTATGCGCCGACGGTGCTCGGACATGAGGGAGCCGGTGTTGTCGAAGCGGTCGGCGAGGGTGTGAATTCGGTGAAGCCCGGAGACCACGTGGTGACTCTCTTCTCCCCGCAATGTCGTGAGTGCGAGCACTGCCTCAGCCCCAAGACCAACCTTTGCCTCGCAATCCGCGAGCAGCAGAACAGGGGCTACCTGCCCGACGGCACGGCGCGTCTCTCGCGCTCGGGCGAGCCGATCCGCCATTTCATGGGTACCTCTACATTCGCCGAGTACGCGGTTCTGCCAGAGATCGCACTCGCGTGCGTCGATCCAGAGGCGCCGCTCGATCGGGCGTGCCTGTTCGCATGCGGATTGACGACGGGGCTCGGCGCCGCAATGTACACGGCTGGGGTGGAGCCAGGTTCGACATGCGTGGTCTTCGGCGCCGGCATGGTCGGCCTCGGCGCAGTTGCCGGATGCAGGCTCCAGGGTGCTGAGCGGATCGTGTGCGTGGACCTCTCGCCCGAGCGCCTGGACTTGGCGCGGGGGCAGGGAGCGACCGATTGCTGGCAGGCCGACGAGCACACGGTGGAGAGGGTTCTGGAGGCGACGCGAGGCTTCGGCGCCGACTACACCTTCGAGGCGACCGGGCTGGTCTCGGTGATGAGCCAAGCCGTCGAAGCAGCGCGCATGGGCTGGGGCTTGTGCACGGTGGCCGGGGTTGCCGGGAAGGGCGAGACCTTGAACATCGTGCCTCGGATGCTGATCACCGGACGACGGGTGTGCGGGTCCTCGTTCGGTGGGGTCAAGAGCCGCGATCAGGTGCCGCAACTGGTCGATCGCTACCTGCAGGGCGACATCGACGTCGACCCTTTCATCTCCCACCGTATGAGCCTTCATGAGGTCAACCGCGCGTTTGATTTGATGGAGCGCCAGGACGGCATTCGCTCGGTGTTGGAGTTCGATCGCTGAGCGCCGCCCATCAACACGACGAGCACCTGCGCGCGCAAGGCGCGTTGATGGGTATCGCAGGCCACAGCCGGTGCAGGTGCGCAATCCCGATAGCACAGGAGTGACCACCAGCGAGGAGCGTACTCGCGCTCGGACCTTCCAACGCAGGATTCGCGATCATCGAGGCTGCCACTCTCGACGAGGCAGTCAGCCTCGCTATCAGGCGTGCGCGGGCTCGGCCAGAGCTGTAACCATCATCTGCACCCAGGTATCGACCAGCGTCACGTCGTCGACCTGGGCTGGGATGTCCAGGACATCGCGCAGCAGGCGGGAGGAGAGCAGCGACCCGAGTCCGAAGGTGGCGATCGTCCTCGCTTCCTCGGCAGGTATCGCGCGCTCGGCGCGTTCGCCGATCCACGTGGCGAAGCCCGTGAACATGGAGCTCACGAGTTGCTCGACGGCGGTCTTCAGCAGCTGTGGACGGTTGCGTGCGTCGGAGGCGAGGATGCGCAACAGCTCCGACTCGCTGTCGAGCTCGGCGAGGATGTAGCGAGCCGTCAACGTCAGTTCGGCTTTGAGGTCTCCCAGCGATCCGAGCACCTGCCGAATCTCACGGAGCGCGGCGAGCCTCGAGAGCTGGCGCTCGATGCCGGCGGCGAGGACCGCTTCCTTGCTCGCGAAGTGATGGTAGAGACCCCCGGCCCCCGGCGTGAGCCCAGCGGCTGCCTCGATCTTGGCGATGCTGGTGGCCGCATAGCCATGCTCGCTGAACAGGCGCATCGCTTCGTCGAGGATGCGCTCACGGGTCGGGGTTGCTGTTGACATGGGGACCTCCGGCTAAGGATACACTTAGCTGAAGTCAGTATGAGAGGAGTGGTGTTTGGTGTCCTTTGCCGGACTTCCCCCAGATGCAGATGACGCGCCGGTGAAGCTTGGCCAGGTGGATCGGATGCAAGTACTCGCCGACCGGCCGCTCGGCCAACGCGTTTAGATACTTCACCCCGTCGCCCGAGTACGCGGGCATCGCTACCACGCCGCGAGCTTCATGCGCACCTACCCCCCGACCGGGGAATGCGGGTTGGTGCCCCAGAAGACCTGCGTCCCAAGCATTCCGATCAGCGTGACCAAGACCAGGTTCAGCACCATCGACTTCGCCGTGGCCTCCCCCACCCCGACGGGGCCGCCGCTGGCGTTGTAGCCGTAGTAGCAGCCCACCAGCACAATCGCGGTGGCCATTGTCATTCCCTTGATCAGGCTGAACAGCAGGTCCGGCGGACTTTGGAACTCCCAAAAGGGCAATAGGTAGCCCCCGGAGGACGTGTATCCGATCTGCAAGACCACAGCGATGTAGGAGGCCAGATATGCGACGCCGATCGCGGAGACGTACATGAACGGCAACACGATCCAGGAGGCCAGCAGTCGCGTGCCGCACAGGAACGCCATCGAGTCGAACCCCATCACCTCCAGGGCGTCGATCTCGTCGCTGATCCGCATAGCCCCAAGCTCCGCCACGATCCCGGTACCCACCTTCGCGGACATCATGTACCCGAACGCGTATGGCACGGCCTCGCGCAGGTCGCACAGGGCGGTGAACACGCCCGCGTATGCCGGAGCGCCCTGAGACTCGAGGAAGTAGGCCCCCTCGATGCCGCACGTGCCAAGACCGGTGATGAACACCAAGCCCCAGATGACGAGCGTCGAGCCGACTATCAGGATGCCCGCTTGGCGCAGCGCCTCGCCGAAGAAGTGCAGCACGCGCAGCCCCCACACGTTGCGCACGACGTTGCCGGTGAAGCCCGCGATCTCGCCCGCCGCGGCGACCCACGCACGGGGCAACGCCAACAGCTGGTTCATCGCATGCGCCCCTCAGGCGACACGATGGCCGTACTGGCCATCACTTGATCACCAGAATGTTGGGATGGGTGGCGAGCAGGGTCTGCGTGAACACGTAGTTGAACGAGCCGATCCCCAGGAACGAGATCACGACCGCCTGGTTGACCGCTCGGCCCACGCCCTCGGCACCCCCTGACGCGGTCATGCCCTTGTAGCAACAGACGATCGCGATGATCGCCCCGAACAGCGTGCTCTTCAGCACCGACCCCCACAGATCGGTGGACGTGGCGTTCGCGAACAGCGTCGCCCAGAACGGGCCGAGCGGCTGTCCGGTGACGATCGCGGCGAGGATGCCGCCGAAGATGCCGAACAGCAGGGCGTACAGATCGAACAGGCCCGTGATCAGCATCAGCGCCAGAAAGCGCGGCACGACCAGGTTCTTGACCGGGTCCACTCCCAGCACCTGCAGCGCATCCAGCTCCTCGCGGATCTTGCGTGCGCCCAGGTCGGCAGTGATAGCGGTGCCGGCGATTCCCGCGAGCACTATCGAGGTGATCAAAGGACCGATTTCGCGGATCGCCGCGAGCACGAAGAATCCGCCCAACCGATCGGTCGCACCGAAGATGCGCAGGAAGTTCGCCGCCTGCAATCCGGGCGCTCCGTAGTTGATCGCGAAGGTCGTGACCAGCAGCGGAAACCACACCATGCGCAGTACGAACAGGAACTGCCAAACGAACTCCTCGCCGTACGGGTACGGCGGGCGCAGTGCCGAGGAGACCGTCCTGCTCGTCAGCAGCACCATGTCCCCGACCTCTTCGAGCAGACTCCTGGCTGGCAGCCACGTTCGCGCGACCATCTGCTGTGCAGCGCTCCTCTCCATCGACCTTCCCGCCATGCTCGGGCCTCCCCTCGCGAGCCGTACTCCGACAATCCGCTTCGAACTAAGTATACACTTGGTTGAAGTCAGTGAATCCTGGGAGTCGCAAACGCCCGTCACAATCCACGTCGAACCGGAGGGATCGCTCCCGCGAAGCAGGCGCCAGGTATGGTCTTGGTCCGTGGCCGATATACCCAGACCCATCACAGGTCGCTGTCTGTGCGGTGGCGTGACCTATAGCATCGACGCCGAGCCGGTCTGGCAAGGCGTTTGCTACTGCTCGAACTGCCAGCGCCAAACCGCCACGGCGTTCTCGGTCATCGTGGGCGTACCGAGTAAGGCACTCACCGTTGAGGGCGACACGCTCGCCTCGTTCAAGACCGCCAGCGAGGACTACCAGAGCACAACGGAGCGGCGCTTCTGCTCGACCTGCGGGTCGCCGCTATTCAGCACGATCGAGTCGATGCCGGAAGTCGCCTTCTTGAAGGCGGGGACGATCGACGACACGTCTTGGTTTGAGCCGACAGCCGAGATCTGGACACGCTCGGCGCAGCCGTGGGCGCCACACTTCGAGGGCGTCACGCGGTACGAGCGCACTCCGAAGTAGCCGTCGTTGCCATAAACCTCGGCCGTTACAGGCGCGCTTCTGCGAAGCCGAGCCAGACACGTCAGAGCGACGCGTCCACAGCATCTTTGCGGGCACGGGCTTCATGCAAGGCCCCGTAGCGAATGGGTGATAGAGCGCACGATCTCCTGACTGCACCAGCACCGCCGCCTTGACCGCCGCTACGACCGCCGCACCGACATCCACGAAGTCTTCCTCACCATCGGCTACGCCCATCTGCCACCAACAACTCCAAAACTCATTCTGTTAGGCCCTCTTATGGATACCGCCGTCCGCGTGGTTCATACGCACTTCGGGTGGGAGCGGACGCTCGGGCTTTGAGCACCGTGCTACTGAACGCTCGCCGTGGCCCATTATCCCTTCCATCGCGCCGTTGAGGATGGCATGATCGGCCCGGATCAATGCCTTCCCTTCGAGGAACTCTGCATGAGCCCGCTGACAGTCGAAGTGCGCTTCTTCCGCCGCGCTATAGAAATCAGTGAACGCATGGTCGTGATCGATCAGTTCCCTTGTCACGTCTGGCTGCTTCTCGAACGCGCGGTATGCGAGTGCGAGATCTTCCCGACCCTTCGCGAGATTACGCCTGCCACCGATCAGGAAGAGGAGTCTTGCCTCTTCTCGTAGGGCGTTCGCACGAGTCCGGGGGGCACTGTCGGCTTCCGCGGCGCGGTTCAATGAGGTCAGCGCTCTGGAGTATTCGACTGAGTAGCTGAACGCCTTCCCGATCTCAAAACTATCGATCGCGGGCACAGACTCGTGGAGCGCTTCGGCCACGGTGAGCGCCTGTTCGGCATCGGCCAGCAGCGCCTGTTCGATAAGTACCTGTTCACCGGTGAGGTGCGACGTTTCCGCCTTCTGCTCCAAGCTTATGTTCCGAGTTAGTTCGGATACCAGCGTCACCAACGACTGGCGATCGGCGAGTGCGTTCTGGCGACTGGCGACCCGGTTCTGAGTCACGGCGAGGGTGATGCCGCCTGCCGCAACCACCGCACTGAACCAAGCTGCGGCCGTACTCGCGTTGATATTCCAGCGCATTCGCTCGGCGTCGCCGTCTTTCGCCATCTTTCGGGATTCGTAGTGGACGTATCAATCCCTCCGACTCGGTGGCCGTATGAGACTGTTGCCGCGGGGACGTCCCAAGCCTGAGTTGCAGACGCGGCCGATCTAAATAACGGATCTATCGCTAGTCCGGGGCCGGAAGGACGACGCGCAACCAATCCAAGGCGTAGAGGCGACGATCGACCTCACGCACCACGTTGTAGGGGTTCAGCGTCAGGCTCGCGGATGACAGTGAAATATAAACGCTCTCAACCTCTTGATGTCAAAATTAGAAGCGCTCTCCCTGCGTCATGTACAGGATCAGTAGGCGTCCGCCCCGACCCGAGCGATCCCATCCCACGCGACTCTTGGCAGCCAGTCCCACGCTACCGCCGGGAGGCCGCGACGCCCGCAGGTTGAGACTGGGCCGCTAGGGCAGACGCCTTCGCGATCCAGGCGCCTGAATTACTGCCCGATCCCTCGCGCTCTCACAATCCTAGTGGCACATGTGCCAAGATTTCCCAGCCCTGACTATCGACTCTGTCGAATACCGCCATATGATGGTCGCAACATATTCCACCTTGGTCGCGTACACTCTGCCGCACGCGGAGCCAATGACATCGAGGCTCGGCGAGACACCGGGAATAGGATGTCTACGATCAGACACTTAATTTTACGCCGACAAGGAGACCCGCTTCGACGATCACGGCGATCCTTGACTTTGCTCGGGGTGCTCGCCTGCATGACGCTTCTTTCGGCTCCCGCCAGCGCCGCCGCGAGCGGACCGCGCAACCTCGAACAGCCGTACTTGGAAACGGCCGGACAGGCCGAAGCCGGCGAAACCCTCTCGTGCTATCCCGGCACCTGGGAAGGCTCGGGAGTGACGTATGCGTATGAGTGGCAGCGCGATGGCCTCGCGCTAAGCTCCGGACCAACGCATCAGATCACGACCACCGACGAAGGTCACTGGCTCTCGTGCGTAGTGTCGGCGACGGATAGCGATGGAACGACGACCGAATCCAGCGTCGACAGCTTCTTTATCAACCCGCCGCGCGACGGACCTCCGCGTGGCGGGACGATCGAAGGGCACGTGACCGACGCCACAAACGGCCAACCGATCGGCGGCGTGAAGGCGTGCGCGGTGAATGCGGACGAAGCCGAACCGTGGGATTGTGTGCACACAGACGCGAGCGGTCTCTACAAGATGACGGTGGCCGAATCGGGTCACTTCGTTGTCGAGTTCACCGTACCTCCCCACAGTCCCTACGTTGCACTCACATTCTACGGTGGGAAGTACTCCAAATCGGAAGCGAGCGTGCTCACCATCGCGTCGGGAAGCATTACGACCGGCGTGGACCTCCAATTCCAGGAAGGTGGGCAAATCCTTGGCAAGGTCATCAGCGCATCCAGCAAGCAACCGGTCCAAGGCGTCGAAGTATGTGCGAGGGAATCGCCCGCTCTATGCGCTATTACGAACTCCAGTGGCGAATACGAGATATCGGGCCTGGCAACCGGCGGATACACGGTCCAATTCAGCTTCAGCGGTTCGGCTGGGGAACATTATTTTGCGCCCGAGTACTACGACAACCTCTATTTTCTCAACTCGATCTCGGAAGCCAATCAAGTGTCGGTCCTCACTGGCCACACCGTCAGCGGAATCGACGACGAACTGAAGGAATATGCAAGTCTAAGCGGACGGGTCACCAGCGCATCGACGGGCGAGCCCATCCCCGGCATCGAAGTCAGAGCCGTCGGCTCGGAGAACGGGATGTCCAGCGGCGGGCGTGCCATTACCGACGCCAACGGTGAATATACCGTCACGGGCATGCACGACCCCCGTGGCGAATACTCCGTCGAATTCGGCTTGCAGCTGAGCAGCGAACTGAACTACTTCCCGCAGTGGTACGACCAAAAGGAATCCTCCGCGCAGGCGAATGCCGTGACTGTGCCTCTTGGAGACAGCGTGAGCGGTATCGATGCCGCGGTCGAGGAAGGTGGGCAGATAGCCGGCGTCGTCACGGATGCGCAAACCAAGGGGGCGCTAACAGGCATCTCCGCCTGCGCCAGCAACACCTCGAGTTGGGAAACGCGATGTGCTATCACCGCCGCTGACGGCAGCTACGACATCCCGCGGCTGACGGCAGGCAATTACATCATGCAGTTTTACTCGAACTCGGACAATTACTACTCCATGAACTACACCGGGCCGGTTGCGGTAACTCTCGGGAACACCGCCGCCGCCATCAATGTTGCGATGGAACGCGTGGTCAAGGGGACCATCATGGGCTCAGTCGACGAAGCCATCTGGGCCAAACCGATTCCCAACATCGAGGTCTGCGCGTACGACCTCGAACAGGAAGAACTCTTCGGCGAATGCACAACGAGCAACGCTGCGGGCTGGTACGAACTGCGAGGCCTGTCTGCCGGCAAGTACGTTGTCGAATTCTCCTCACCCGGTCCGCAACTCGAATACGCGACCCAGTACTACGACAAGAAGCCAAGCCCACCATACGCCGAACCGGTCACGGTCACCGAAGGCAAATACACCCCCGGCATCGATGGCTCTCTCGAAAAGGCGGGCGACGCGTCGGGTGAGGTGACCAGCGCGGAATCGGGCAAGCCGCTGAAGGGCATCGATGTCTGCTACTACGACTTCACGGAATACTTGGTGGGATGCGAACTCACCAACGAAAAGGGCGAATATGAGACACCACCGCTGGCGTCCGGAGAATACAGGGTCCTGTTCGCGTCCCCATCCGAAAGCGGCCTCAACTACGCCATGCAGTTCTATGGGGGTTTCGCCTCCCGATTCGACTCGCCTTACATAGACATAAAAGCAGGCGATCTGACCACCAGCGTCGACGCCGAGATGACCGGCGGCGGGAGCATAACTGGAGACGTCACCGACGCTCAGGGCGGAAAGGGCATTGAAGGCGCGCTGGTATGCGCACTGCCACCCGGGTTCGGTGAGGTAGGTGCGTGCGCTTGGACGCACGGCGGCGGCCGGTACGCGATCCGGGGGCTCGACTCCGGGATGTACCCAGTGATCTTCGAAGCCAATGGGTATGAATGGCAGTACTACGACGACGTAGAGCTGAGTTCGCAGGCACAGCCCGTGGTCGTCTCGGTCGGCGCCAAGTCTGAAGGTATAGACGCGTCCCTTGAGCCCACGGCAGATCAACCTCCGAGCAATCTGGTGGCGCCTACAATCTCCGGCAAGGGTGCCATCGGCGAACTACTCGAATGCTCGAGCGGCACGTGGACGGGCTATCCCACGCCTACCTATACATACGTCTGGGTCGAGGCGGGACGCGATGTGGGTAGCGGCAGCACCTATCGCGTTATGCCTCAGGACGCTGGAGCAACACTCCAGTGCGACGTCACCGCCCAGAACCCGGCCGGCGTGATTGTTGCCTACAGCGACATTGTCGAGGTCGGGTCCTCGGAAGAACCTCCACGCGGCGTCACGCCGCCGACCTCGCCTGGCGCACCGTCTGCGACAGGCGGCTCGACGACAACCGCCACGGGCAGTCGAACTACACCCGACGCGAACGTCGACGCGACCAATCAGGCGGCTCTCGCGGCGTCAATCTCCTCCATCAGCACGGCCTACACATACAGCGGTTTACGGGGTGGGACCTTTGTGGACAGCGGCGAGCTCGTGCGCTGCCCCGCGGGAACCCTCCCCTGTCAGATCGACCTGGAAGTGATCGCAAAGACCAGTGGGAGCAAGCAACTGATCGCCTCTACTCGGCTCAGGGTTCCAGCTGGGGAGGTCGAGCGGCTGAAGTTCAAGCTCGATGCCACCGGCACAGCCCTGTTGCACAGTCTCGGGAGCGTTCACGCAACGATTGTCTCGACCATACGTCGCCATGGCGCCAAGTCGCTCGCCGTCAGCCACACGGTCGTCCTGAGGTTGCCCAGTCGCGGTAATCGACCGTAAGGACCTCATCTGCGGGTTACAAATTTGCGGCGTGGGGGGTCGGTCCGGCGTTGGCACATCGTGGGATCGAGATGCGGATGGCCGCTCCGTCAAAGGCCGGTTTCGTAAGCTGGCCGAGGGACCGGGCTCGAGAGTCCATTCGGACAGGGCCAGTGCGTACACACAGTCGCGAGCTTGATCGAGATGGGTGAGACATGCGAGGTGATGCGCGAGGACTACCCGGGCGACCGCGGGCAACCCGGCATGCGAGACGACGAGTTGCTGATGATCGCAGTCACCGAGGAGTTCGTGTTCGTTACGAACAACCATGCGGACTTCATTGGGCTTAGCGGAAACGCCGAACTGCACACCGGGCTCGTCATCCTCCGATTTGTTCGCGTCCCGGCCGTTTCGCGTCCCGGCCCGTGAGACCTAGAATAGTCACGCCTATGGCTATGGACTACGAACAGATCGCCGTCGAGACAAGCGACGGCGTACTCACGATCACGCTCAATCGTCCCGAGCGGTTGAACGCGTGGACGGCGCAGATGGGCCGGGAGCTGCGAAGCGCCTTCGACGACGCCGATGCCGATGACGATGTGCGCGCGATCATCGTCACCGGCGCAGGCCGCGGCTTCTGCGCGGGGGCAGACCTCGCGAGCGGCGGTGACACCTTCGACTACCGCAAGCACGAGAGCGCCGGCCCAGCGCGGGACAACGGCGGCGAGTTCACGCTACGGGTCTTCGAATCGACCAAGCCGACGATCGCCGCAATCAACGGGCCCGCCGTCGGCGTTGGAGCGACGATGACGCTGCCGATGGACGTACGCCTCGCTGCCGAGGACGCCCGCATCGGCTTCGTGTTCGCGCGGCGCGGCATCGTCCCGGAGGCGTGTTCGAGCTGGTTCCTGCCGCGCGTCGTCGGCATCAGTCGCGCGATGGAGTGGGTTGCGACTGGTCGTGTGTTCTCCGCACAAGAGGCGCTCGACGGCGGGCTCGTACGCAGCCTGCACCCCAAGGACGAGCTGCTCGACACAGCGCGCGCGCTGGCGCGCGAGATCGCCGAGAACACCGCCCCGGTCTCCGTCGCGCTCGCCCGCCAGCTCATGTGGAGGATGCTCGGCGCCGAGCACCCCATGATCGCCCACCGCGCCGACTCGCGTGGCATGGTCGCACGAGGCCAATCCGCGGACGCTGTCGAGGGCGTCACCGCGTTCCTGGAGAAGCGCCCCGCGAGCTTCCCCGACCGTGTCAGGGAGGGACTGCCCGACATCATGCCCGGCTGGAGCGCGCCGGAGTTCGAGTAGCGTATTTCGTGATGGAGCCCTCCTCGGTCATAGATCGTTCCGTCGAGAAGCCGCTCGGCCGCTCCTCCTACAGCGGGCAGGCACCAGCCTCACCGGCCGGCCCCGTGGACAACACGGAGCCGCTGCACGCACCGCCGGGTGTTCGGCTACCGCGGGCCCTGCAAACTCTGCGCTTCACCAAGCGACAGATCCAGTTCGTATTTGCTGCGCGGCGTGAGCTCGGTGACGTGTTCGAGGTTCGCTTCGTGGTGATCCCCGGCGGAGTCGTCGTGACCAGTCATCCTGACCATGTCCGCTCCCTGTTTACCGCCAAGCCCGAGCTGGTGCCCTCGCTGACCGCTGAGTCTCCGCTGCGCCCGATCGTGGGACCAAACTCGGTGTTGACCGCGAACGGACCAAGTCATCTGCGCCAGCGCAAGCTGCTGCTGCCTGCATTCCACGGTGAGGCGATCGAGAGTTACGCACAAATGATTCGCGACGTCACCGAACGAGAACTGGACCGCTGGCCCGTCGGCCGCCCGTTCGCACTTGCTCCAAAGATGCAGGCCATCACCCTCGACGTGATCATGTCGGGCATCTTCGGCATCGAGGGTGCTCCCGCGCAGGGAACCACCGAGTATCGGCTGAGGGTCACGATCGAGCGGCTGGCGGCGGCCTCGACCTCTCCGCTGGCGCTACTTGGCGAACTCTCGAACCTGGGACGCGAGAAGCCCGTCGGTCTCACGCGCGGCGCGGTGGCCTTGTTGGATCGCGCCACTTATCCGGTGATCGAAGAGCGTCGTCGCGCGGCCGACCTGGATGAACGGGGAGACATCCTCTCGCTGCTGTTGCGCGCCACGAGCGAGGACGGCGAGCGGATGACCGATCACGAGCTGCGCGACGAGCTGCTCACGCTCGTACTGGCCGGCTTTGAGACGACCGCCAACTCGCTGGCCTGGACCTGGGAGCGCCTGGTCCGCACCCCGGCAGCGTATGAGCGCTTGCGCGACGCGGTGCGCTCAGACACTCAAGCCGAGGAGCATGTCGAGGCGGCCATCATCGAGGGTATGCGCTCACGTCCGGTGATCCCGATCGTCGGCCGCCGAGTCGCCGTGCCTTGGCGACTCGGCGAGTACGTGGTACCGGCGGGACAGGGTGTCAGCATCAGCATCCTGCTTGTTCACCATCGCGAGGATCTATACCCCGACCCGTTCTCCTATCGTCCCGAGCGCTGGCTGGATCACAGTCCTGGCACATATGAATGGCTGCCCTTCGGCGGCGGCACTCGTCGTTGCCTCGGCGCGGCGCTGGCAATGGCCGAGCAGCGCGTGGTGCTCGAGGCCATGGTCCGCCGCCTGGACCTGGAGGCCGACAGGCCCGAGGCCGAGCACGCGCACCATCGTAATGTCACCATGATCCCGGCGCGCGGCGCGCGGGTGGTCCTGCGATCGCGCCTCGCCGGGTGAACAGCCACGTTTAGCCGAACGTCGAGGGCAACAAATCGACGGAATGCACATGCGAGGGACTACGTGAAGACGGACGCTCGCTCGATGCCGGCGTGATCCGCCGCAAGTTTCCAGTCCCCGAGTGCATATGGCAATCCACGCAGAGCCCCGCGAAGCCGCACAGACTCCTTTACGCGATCCCAAACAATAGAAACCCCCTGCAAAACGCGGCGGGTAAGTACGGTACGGGAGCGACGGGGGTTGAACCCGCGAATGTCACCCCGCAGATCGAGATACGCCTGTAGGCGGCTTATGAGATGACAACTATTCTTCTGCTTGCCCTGCGAGTCGGCGCAACAACCGGGGCACCGAGCACTACTGCTTCGCCGAAAGGTAGGAGTGCGACGATCGTCGGCGGCCCACCCGGAGGCAGGCCGCCGACTAGAAACGGAAGCGATCGATGGTCTATGCAGCGACTTCCTGCTTGGCCTGGTCGAGCTGAGCACGCAGGCGCTGGTTTTCGAGCTCGGCGGCATACCCCTTCGTGGTCTTGTGAAGAGCCCTCCACAATGGGCGGTGCTTGCCGACCGCGTTCATGTTCGCACCCCCCAGGCTCTGCGAGGTCTCCACGCACGAGACGATGAGCTCCTCGCCGAGATCCTCCCAGGCTTGGAGAACAGCCTTGAATCCGCCATCCCACCGCATCTGCGTCTGGGTAGCGTTCTGCTGCACAAACACTCGAAAGGCGGCGAGCGTGGGGAAGGTCGCCGAACTCGACAGCCGGTACGTGCCCGTCGTGCCAAAGCCGCCGTCTTCCCGCTTGACAAACGGATAGGTCCAAACGTTCGGTCGCGCCTTACCGTCGCGACCGAGCTTCTTCTCGATGATGCGTAGGTGCCCTCCCTTGCGCTTCGGCGTGTTGTACGCGTCAATAGCCGTGCTGCGTATAAGGTCGAACAGGTGAAGTGCCTCCGGAAGGATCGGGATCATCTGCCTGTAACTGTCCTGGAATCGCTTGTCCTCGAACACCTTGAGACACGCCGACTGCTTCTCGTAAGCGATCACCGGTTGCGTGATCTCCTCGCCCGCTGGAGACTCATTCGGGAACGCAAACGGATTCAGCGCCGTGAGAATCGCGAGTACGTCGAGCACGTCATAGTTAGTGCGAGCGCTCTCCTCCCAGCCAATTTCGTCTGCATAGGACATGGTTGCGAGCGCTTCCTTGAAGGGCGCGAACAGTCCCATCAAGTTGTCGATCGACTGATCCTTGACCTGGAGCACCGTGTTACGGCCGCGGGCGATCCACGGGATCAACGTGTCTCGCTTCGATGCGGGAATCCCCGAGATCACGTTGAACGTGATGTACTGACGGTCCGAAACGTCGGACTCCCTCAGCACCTTCTCGATCACCGCGAGTGAGTGCAGGCCGTTGACCACACCGTCGGCCGGCTCTTCAGCGTCGTCGGGCTCCACATTGAAGGTGACGATCATGCTGTCGTCATCCTCCTTTACGACATCGCCGATCACGGTGATGCCGAGATGGGCAAGGTGAAAAACATCTTGCTCGGGCACATCCTGATTGAGAAGGCTCGCTTCAATCTGGCGGGCGACCTTCTTGTTGGTGTTGGGCACCGGGCGCGGGTTCGGCCCGTTCAGCTTGGCCAACCCCTCCCGTAGCTCACGGATCGGCACGTCCATATAATGTCGGACGACGCCAAGCGCCTTGTCGCGCTCGTTCTGCATACGGCGGGCACTCTCAACGCCCTCGAACCGAAAACTCACCTTCCGGTTACCGTTTGTTGCGGCGGTCCTACTGCTCATTGCAATCTCCTTATTCGGCGGTGTCGCTCAACGGCGACCCATATGTATTCGCCTGCCCGAGTCGGATCAGACGAGCCAGCCGCATCTCGCGTGCTAGCAGTGATAAAGATTAGCAAGGATTGCGGCGCCAGCCGCCCGCTTCCGTCGCATGTCAACGTGATCCCCGAGCTTGCCCGTCTACAACGCAAGAAGGACCGACAACGCATTTCCCTCCTTCGTTCTCCTGGCAGCACGCCAGATCACCTGCCATCATGGAGGCATGGCCGAGCAGGCTCACGTTCAGCTCAGCGGCGATATCAGTGGCCGCTATGTCGTCACCGAGAGACGCCCTGGGGGCGAGTTGACGCTCGCACCTGACACCTCTTGGTCGGCGATCGTGGAGCGCTCGGGTGGCCGGGAGCTGACGCCGGAGGAGTCCGCCGAGTTCCAGCGCGAGTATGCGCCGCTTATGCTCCCACCTGACGACGAGCCGTAGGAAGTGGCCGACTCAGCGGCGCGCGGGTTCCCCGCGCATTTCGATCCCGACGGATGGGAGGAAGACCTCGCGCGAACAACGACGGCTGGGCGTGAGGCCGCCGAGGCTGCCCGGCGAACCTACGAACAGGATGGGATTCCCTTCGATCATCTGCGCAGAGTCGAGGGCGAAGGACGTGACGGCACCGTGCTACCGGACTGCGCGAAGGTCTACCTGCCTCAACCGGCGGGGCGCTTCGGCATGGTGTTCAGGGCCATCAAGATCGACGGACGCCTGCATATGGCCTATCTCGCCTTCGGGGTGCGTCACCCACCAAAGGATTCGCGTCGTCCGACCGTCTACCAGCTCGCGCATCAGCGCATCCACGGCCAGCCTCCGTCGCGTTCGCCGTCTTAGCTGGCGACTACGGCGCGCCGTTCAAGTCCGCTACCGCCTGCGCCCTTGCACCGCCTCCGCCCGCCCAAGCACCTCCGAAGCCGGGCAACCAAGCGCCCCGGCGATCTTGACGATGTTGGCCAGCGACACGTTCCGCACTCCGCGCTCGACCCCGCTGTAGTAGCCACGATTGAGCCCGGCCTCCAGCGCGACGGCTTCCTGGGACATGCCGCGCTCGGCGCGTAGCTCGCGTAGGGCGTCGCCGAACGCGGCGTGGATGGGGGAGATCGCGGGCAAGCCGCAAGACTGGCGCCTTGACTGCTATGAGTCTATACACTATAAGTCGCATTACATACAAAGTTGGCCCCCGCGCAGATTGTGGTCTGCCGGGGGCCGCGACACCAGGAGGTGAGTCCTGATGCAGCAACAGCCTAACCCAGCAGTGGAGGCGGACAACATGCACGACTGGGGCGTGATGATCCGACTCATTGACCCCGACGACCAGCGGCCGTGGTCTGTCGAGGAGATGATCCGCGACCGCACAGACAGTCACGTCAGTCGCGAGGACACGACCGAAGCGATCAGACGGCTACACGGGGTCGGCTTGATCCATCGCACCGCAGACGACCTCGTATTCCCCACGCGGGCGGCACTCCACTACGACCAGATAGTCGCCTGAGCGGCGCCACTCTACCCACCAAACACTCGCTGACCCGCTTCCGGGGCTGGCGGTGCTTATGGGATGTGGAACCAATCGATCAGAGCACGAGAAGGCGTGTGCTACGGGCGCCAGGCCTTGCCGTTCGGTCGTTTGCGATCGGCAAGGCACTGGCATCTCGATCCGGCTTGCCCATGCGGTTTCCGGCCGGTCGGCCCGCGCCCGACTCTTATCTCTGCCCTATCTGGTGACTTGATGAGCGAGACGCCTTCTTTGAATCTTTGTCTTCCAGTGGGCCGGCGTCGTGTCGTGCGGCGTCGTCGTTCGTTTGTCGATCCCGGCGGCGTGGCACTTGCCGGGCTCGACCGTCGTGTGCTGGAGGTGCTGTGCGAGCACCGCGTGATGACCCAGGATCAGCTTGCCCGATTGTTCCCCGATGTTCCCGAGCGCACCTTGCGCTACCGCACCAGGCGCCTGCGCGACCTCGGCTACGCGGGCCGAACCCGCCCCTACCGCGAACGCGGCTCAGCGCCCAACCATCACTGGCCCACCCGGCGAGCCGATGCTCTCATCAGCGGCTCCCCGTCGCCGCGCGGCGGTGAGCGCAAGCAACCCAACCCTGTCTTTCTCATGCACGCCGCGCTACTGAGCGAGCTGTACGTCACGCTCGTGACCCAGGCCGAGCAGGCCGGACTACTCCTCCAGCGCTTCCAGCGAGAGGGCGATGCGCGCGAGCCCTTCGAGGCGCTGGGCAAGCAGCGCGCGTTGGCGCCCGATGCGCTGCTCGTGCTCCGCGACAAGCACGGTCGCGAGCTACGTGCGTTCGTGGAGCTTGACCTCGGCACGATGTCCCACCCTCGCCTGCGCGCAAAGGCAGAGCTGTACGCCGCTTATGTCACGGCAGGGGCATGGCGTGAGCGCCATCCGTTCGTGCCCGCCTTGCTGTTCCTCACGAGCACCCAAGCGCGCGCCGTCAAGTTCCTCGCAACACTCCGCAGCACGCTCACGAATAAGCGCCGTGGTTGGAACCCCGCCAGCTTCACGGCCGCAGCCGCGGGCGTCGCATTCCAGCCGGGCCGGTTGCTTGCCGAGAGATGCCTCGTGGACGCTGCCGGGAATGAGGGCCTGGCGCTCGCCGATGTCCTGAGCGCGGCGCGAGCACCCTATGAACGCGCACGCCGAGCCGCGCGAGAACAGCAGGAAGCCGAAGACCGCGAGCGCAAGCTGCTGCGGGAGGACCCGGAGGCAATGCGCCAGCACATGCGCCGCCACGAATCCTCGCTGCGGTCCTACCTGCAAGCGCTCGGCACAGCAGGTGAGCAGACCGTACGACTGCTGCTCAGCGGGATCGCACCAGCAGATGTGGACGAGCGAGCAGTGCTCGTATCGATTGCCCACGATCTCCCCGATCTGCTGGAGCCAGGGATCAACGGCACTCCGTTCCCGGGCGCTGCGGTTACTTCGGACGTGGCTCTGCTCACCGACCTCTACCGGGGCTCACAGCGCAGGCTCATCGAGTCGCTGACCGGCCACGGGCCGGACGGCCCATCCCTGCGCAGGGCGCGATTGACGCTACGGGAAGGCAAGCTCCTTGAGCGACGCGCCTGGGACCAACTACCAGCAGACGCCGCGCGCGACATCACCGCGCGCGAGACTCAAGGCCAGCGGCGACTCGCCTACCTGGAGCGGCGAGAGCACACCGCACGCAAGCTCGCACGCCAGGCCGGTGGCCTCGGGCGCCTCACTCACCCAACGGCGAGCTTCTATTCGCAGCTCGATGGCGAGCACGTAAGGGTCTGCAAGCGCTGCGAGGAGGTTGTTTATCCCGCCGCCCACGAGAACAGAGACGCCCACGGGCGCCAGCGGCCCTCGCCCTGCCACTACTGCGGCGCAAGCGATCAGCTTCCCGACTACAGCGACCAGTCCATGCCCGACCACGAGAACGGAAGGTGGCCATCACAGCCATGAGCCCGCCCAACCACTCCAGCCAACACTGCGGCGCCCGAGGCAGGCGCCCCACCGATTCAGTTTTGCGATCAGCACGAAGTCGATCGAGAGACCTTTGCCAGCACCCACCCAACCACAGAGGAGACAGCGATGCTCAGCCGACCGGCGATCCCCACAACGAACTGCAAGCATTCGCGCATTGGTTCGCAGACTGGTGGCTGCGGCGCGGCCGCGACCTCACCGGCGCCCAAGGCAAAGGGTGAGGAGATGGATAGTCCGACAGAGACAGCGGCCAAGCAGCGTGCGGTCGCCTACGTGCGTGAGTCCACCGAGGAGCAGGGCCAGGGATTCTCGCCCGACGCGCAGCGCGAGGGCATCCGCCGCTTCGCTCCCGAGAACAACCTCGAACTTGTCGGCGAGTACTGCGACTTCCACTCCGGGTGGCGCAAATCCGAGGCCCGCCCAGAGTTTCAACGGTTGATGGCAGATGCAGCAGAGGGCAAGTTCGATGTCGTGCTCGTCTTCCACACCTCCAGGTTCGCCAGAAACCAGATCGAGGCGCGCCGTTACAAGCAACTCCTACGCGAGCGGCTCGGTATACGCGTCGTGTCAATCACCCAGCCGATGGGCGAGGACCCATCCGACCCATCCGCCTTTCTGGCGGAGTCGATCCATGAGATGTTCGACGAGTATTACTCGGTGTCGTTGTCCTTCTGGACACGCAGCGGACTACGCGAGAAGGCCCGCCAAGGCCATTTGGTCGGCAGCCTCCCGTGGGGCTACGTCCGCGACTCCAACACCAAGCTCGCGGCTCCCGATCCAGGGCGCGCGGCGCTCGTGCTCACTCTGTTCGAGCGTTACGCCACCGGCCAAGAGTCCGACCGCTCGCTCGCCGCATGGCTGAACGCAACCGGCGCGCGTACCGCTCGCAATCGCGAGTTCGGTAAGGACACCGTGCGGGAGATGCTGTGCAACACCGCCTACGCCGGATACGTGAGCGGCCTTCGCGACAAGACCCGTGCGATCAAGGGACTGCACGAGGCGATCGTCAGCGATGAGCTGTTCGACCGCGTGCAGGAAGTTCGCGGATGGCGCACGCGCGTCGTCAAGCCCGGCCGCCCGTCCGAGGGCTATCTCCTGCGCAAGCTCCTGCGCTGCGATCAATGCGGCGCACGGATGCACGGCACCAGCGGATCGCGTGCAGGTATCCGTCGCTACCAATGTTCGACCCGCCGCTATCACGGCGACTGCGAACAGACGATGGTCAAGGCGCACGCCCTGGAGGCACAGCTCGTGGACTGGGTGCATACCTTCCAACCTGACGAGCAACTGCGCAAGCTGATGCTTGACACCCTCCAAACCGAGACGGGCAACCCGTCCGGCGGCGATGCCACCCGTCGCGCCGAGCTGCTGATCCAACTAGAGCGCTTGCGCGACCTCTATCTGATGGGCGACTACACCAAGGCCCAATACGTCATGCGCCGCCAAGCGCTCGAGGAAGAACTTCAGCGCACCGCGCCTCCCGCGACCCCCGATCTCGACCGCGCCCAAGCACTCCTCGAAGACTTCGCGCGCTTCTGGGAAGCCGAGCCCAACCCGGCCGAGCGCCGCAAGCTGATCGCCACACTCTTCGAGCACGTCTGGCAAAAGGACGGCTCAATCGTCGCCGTCAAGCCACAAGCGGCCTTCGCGAAGTACTTCGTAGCCGCCAACGAGGCCCGCGCCAAACACCCCAAAGCAAACCGGAAAAGCGGGGTGACAAAAGCGGGAGCGACGGGACTCGAACCCGCGACCTCTGCCGTGACAGGGCAGCGCTCTAACCAACTGAGCTACGCCCCCGTGCTGGAGCACGGGACCTTCATACGTGCGAAGAGCAGAGTATCGCAGGGCGACTGCCGAGCATCGACTCCCAAACAAAACTGGCCGGCCAGCCAAACCGCTCCCCGGTCCTCTAGGCTTACGCCATGCCCATCCTCGAGCCGCCACGGCTGCGCCACGAAAACCCCTTTCGCATCCTCACCCAGGACCTCGTCGACGAACGAGCCGCGAGCGTGCCCTACCCGCCTGGGGACACCGGCTTCTCGCTGGCGAGAACCAAGCGTTTCATCGAGGAGCCGCTTCCCCTGCTGCTGGAAGGCTACGAGCGCTATGGCCCGATCTTCACGATGCGCGTGCTGCACAGCAACGTCGTGTTCATGCTCGGGCCGGCGGCCAACCACTACATCACCGTCTCGCACGCCAACAACTTTCTCTGGCGCGAATCGCACTTTCGCGACTTGATCTCGGTGCTCGGCGACGGGCTGCTGACGACCGACGACCCCTACCACAAGCGCTCGCGCCAGATCATGCTGCCGGCGTTCCACCGCGAGCGGATCGCGGCCTCGCTCGACGTGATGACCTCGGAGACCGAACGAGCGCTCGAGCAGTGGCATGACGGCGAGCGGATCGACCTGTATGCCTGGACGCGGAAACTGGCGACACGTGTCGCGATGCGTGCCCTGTTCGGGATCGAGCCGGACGGTCCGGCCGCGCGTGAGATCGATGCCGCGGCGATGTTCGAGCAGGCGCTCGGCTTCTTCTCATCCGGCCCCGAGTTCCGCTTCATCCGCACGCCGGGCACACCCTGGGCGCGGTTGCAGGACGCCACGCGCAAGCTCAACAAAATGCTCTACGGCGAGATCAAAGCGAAGCGGGCGAGCGGAGAGCGCGGCGAGGACGTGCTCAGTCTCCTGCTCGACGCTCAAAGCGAGGATGGCGAGCAGCTCTCAGACGGACAGATCCGCGACGAGATGATGACTTTGCTGTTCGCCGGCCACGACACGACCACCTCGACCGTCGCCTTCATGTTCTACGAGCTGGCCAAGGCGCCGCACTTGGCAGAGCAACTCCGAGCCGAGCAGGACACGCTGCTCAAAGACGGCACGCCCAACGCTCAGCAGTTGATGAGCGGCGAACTGGCAGAGCTGGAGATGGTCTTGGAGGAGACCCTGCGCAAGTATCCACCGGCTTGGATCGGCCCTCGCAAGTCGATCGAGGCGTTCGAGTTCGAAGGGCGCAGCGTTCCCGCCAACGCGTATGTCAACTACAGCTCGTGGGCCTCGCACCACCTGCCCGACGTGTGGGCCGAGCCCGAGGCCTTCCGTCCCGAGCGCTTTGCGCCCGAGGCCAGGGCACAGATCGCCAAGGGGGCCTACATCCCCTTCGGCGGCGGTTCGCGCACCTGCATCGGGATGCGCTTCGGCCAGCTCGAGGTGCGCACGATCGCCACCTTGATCGCGCGCGACTTCACGCTCGAGCTGCCCGGCGACTTCAAATTGTCCTACCGCCAGATGCCGACGATCAGCCCGCGTGAGGGCATGCCGATGACCGTCCACTCAAACTAGCGTGGCGGCCAAGGACAGGCCGTAAGTCAGCGGCTGGGTGCGCAGCACTCGTACGCCAACTGAGCCCACCTTCAAACGCCTGTCGCTGAAGAGCGTCACGGTCCCAAGGCTGGCCAGCGGAAACCCTTGCGGTTGGGCCACCAGCTTGCCTTCCAGCGGCTTCACGAGCGCCGTGATCGAGGCCTGTACGCCGAACAGGGCGCCGGACGCGCGCGCTTGCACCTGACCTCCGCCGCTGGCCGTCGGTTCGATGTGAAAGCCGCTCGGTAGAGCTTCGTTGAGCTGCTGCTGGGTCAAGGTCGCGCTTGCTTTGATCGCCGAGCCGTGCTTTTCCATGCGCAGGTCGTCGACCGTCAAACCTGCGGGCAGGTCGGGCACTGCCGTCAGCGTTGCCGCCTCAGCGGTGACGATCATCGAGCCTGTCGCGCGCGCTTCCCACAAGAGCGTGGCGATCTGCGAGAGCTGCACCGACAAGGAGCCCGCGCTGACGTCGACCGTGTCGGCTTTGCCCCACAGCAGCTTGACGGCCGGGAAGGCGCTGACGCTGACGCTGCGCACCGTCCCGTAGCGTGCCACGCGGTCGCGCACACGCCTGGCGGCCAGCGTCGGTAGGAAGACCTGCGCCAGCACGACGAGCAGCAACGGGAGCCCCACGACGCACGCCCCGAGGTACACCATTCGCCTCCGTTGCATCTCCCGCCCCACGTATACAGCTTCGCACGCAACAAGTCCCTACTCTTAAGCCCACCCTATGAGCCTCGCCAAGAGGGTCCGGGGGCGCGTAGCTCAGTTGGCTAGAGCACCTCGTTTACACCGAGGGGGTCGCCCGTTCGAGTCGGGCCGTGCCCATGAGAACCCGGCGTTTTGCGCCACAGTCGCTAGAACATCTCCATGACCCCTATCCGCATCGCAGTCATCGGCTCGGGCCCGGCGGGCTTCTATACCGCCGGGCACCTGCTCAAGGACGGTCCCGAGACGCTCGAGGTCGACATGATCGAGCGGCTTCCCACGCCCTGGGGGCTTGTGCGCTCCGGGGTCGCGCCCGACCATCCGAAGATCAAGTCGGTCACGCGCATCTACGAGAAGACTGCTGCGCATCCGCGTTTCAGGTTCTTCGGCAACGTCGAGCTCGGCCGCGACGTTTCGCGCGAGGAGCTGATCGAGCACTACCACGGGCTTGTCTACGCGACCGGCTCGCCGGCCGACCGTCCGCTCGGCATCCCCGGCGAGGACCTGGAGGGCAGCCATCCGGCCACCGACTTCGTCGGCTGGTACAACGGCCATCCCGACTACACAGACCACGACTTCGACCTGTCGGCTACGCGCGCGGTAGTGATCGGCAACGGCAACGTCGCGCTCGACGTCGCGCGCATGCTGACGCTGACGCACGACGAGCTGGCGGTGACCGACATCGCCGACCACGCGCTCGAAGTCCTCGACGCCAGCAACGTGCGCGAGATCGTCGTGGTCGGCCGCCGTGGGCCCGCGCAAGCCGCCTTCACGAACCCCGAGCTCCTGGAGCTGGGCGAGCTCGCCGACACCGACGTGATCGTCCACACCGAGGAGCTCGAGCGTGCCCTGGCCGTCGAGGACCCCAACATGGACCCGACTTCCGTGCGCAACGTCTCCGTCTTGCGCGGCTACGCACAGCGTGCCCCGACCGGCAAGAGCAAGCGCGTCGTCCTGCGCTTTCTGCTCTCCCCGACGGAATTGATTGGGGATGGAAATGGCGTGCGTACAGTCGTGATGGCGCGCAACGCACTTCAGGCCGGCAAGGACGGCCGGCTCAGAGCCGAGCCCACCGGTGAGACCGAGGACATCGACGCCGGCCTGGTGATGCGAGCGATCGGCTATCGCGGGATCGCACTGCCTGGCGTGCCTTTCGATGACCGCAGCGCGACGATCCCCAACGAGGGGGGCCGTGTCGTGACTCTTGACGGATCGCCTGCCGGCGCCCCAGCGGCTGCGCCCTCCCGGGCGCTCCCAGGAGAGTACGCCGTAGGCTGGATCAAGCGCGGGCCCTCGGGCGTGATCGGCACGAACAAGAAGGACGCCCAGCAGACGGTCGACGCGCTGCTCGAGGATCTCGCCGCCGACAAGCACCTGCAGCCCGCCGAGCCGGACCCCGAGGCGATCGAGTCGCTGCTGGCCGAGCGCGTGCCTGCGCTCGTCACCTACGAGGGCTGGTCGGAGATCGACCGCCACGAGCAGGCCCTCGGCGAGCCCCACGGCCGCCCGCGCGTGAAGCTGACGCGCATCGACGAGCTGCTGCGCGTGGCTGCCGGCGAGAGCCCGGAGGCCGAGCCGCTGGACACGCTCGGCCTGCGCTGACGCACAGCCCGCCCATCTGGCACACTGACTAGCTCGCGCGCCGTTAGCTCATCGGGTAGAGCTCCGGACTTTTAATCCGGCGGGGCGGGTTCGAGTCCCGCACGGCGCACATTTGATCGACGTTGGAAACCAAGGCCCGAAGAATGGGGGCCTTGACCGCTTCTGGGGCCTTCCTGGCAAGGAAGCGCTTTGGCAGGCAAAGCG
Organism: Solirubrobacteraceae bacterium; assembly: GCA_035485715.1. GTDB lineage: Bacteria > Actinomycetota > Thermoleophilia > Solirubrobacterales > Solirubrobacteraceae > Palsa-744. Next base: position 170,957 of record DATHNT010000003.1, read on the forward strand.
CGGATCTGGCCGTAGACGGTGTCTGCTCGCCCTTCGAGGTTCTCGGTGTCCTGCTCCGACTTGGCCCCTAGGATCGCGACCTCGCTGTTGTTCCCATCGCAGTGCCGATGCTTTGAACGCCGTGCGTCGCTTCCATATGCGCAAAGACCTCCTGGCCGGCCGTAAACGAGTATCGCGATACCTCGAGTGCCCAGCGCTGGAATGGCGCACATGTCCAACGCGAGGAGTCATGCGCCCCGGTTGCCTCCAGGAGGAAGTCGGGCAGTCCGGTGGCTAACGTCGTTAGCTGCCACTCCTGGAGAAACTCGGGCCATCCGTCGGTGCCGTCCGCGCTGCTGACGAGGTGCAACAGGAACACGGAGGCGCTCTCGGGAAACGCGATGATCGCGGCGAGCAGGATCAACGCTGCTTGATACTCGGCTGCCTCGCCATCTTCGCCGGTGAGAAACCGGTCGAGTTGTCCGGAATGCTCGTCGAGTCCTGCTCGCAGCAGCCTGTAGAGATTAGTGAACTTCTTCACTGCGCGAGGTGTTCGCAGGTCGTGTGCGATCGTTGCAGCGAAGTCGCGCTCCGGATCCGTCAGGACGATCGGACGCGAGATGAACTCAGTCGAATCGATATCTGGCTCTTTCTCCGAGTAAGGATCTGGGTCGGTCTCTGTTCGGGGTGGTGTCGAAGTAGTCTCACCGTATGGTGGAGTTGTTTCCAGATCGTCAGACGTCCGTGCAGCGTCCGCCTCAAAGGATGCATCTCCGGATCCGTCTTCTACGGCGGCCTCGGAGGGCATCGCGTCGCCCTCGCCCATCAAGTCGTGAACAAGTGAGGTCGCAGCCCTCTTGTTCATCGGACGGAGGGTGAAGGGAACCTGAATTATCTTCTCGAGATAGTCGATCGGCGATGCGCCCCATAGGTCGGCCTCCTCGGGAGATAGTCCTGCATTCTGTGTTTTCTGAGTAAGCATCTCGGCGTAGTGGAGTCTGAGCGACTGGAGAAGCCAGCGCGGATCTACCGCGACCACAACCACGAAGAGTCTCACCGCCAGGATCAGGTGAATCGCTTCCAGCACCTCCATCACTCGATTGGGCGGACAGCGGTCCAAGTCGTCTATGTACAAGACGATGCGCTCGATACTCGGGAGCTCAGGGCCCCGTTCATCGGTCTCTTTCCCACCGGTCGAGCCGCTGGCATGTGCGCCGAGCTCATCGAGAAGCATCGTGCTCATGCGCGCGAAGTCGCTGTGTATACGCGAGACGAGTCCGAGGTGCTGGCGGTAATCGCCGCTTCGCTCAACTGCGATTCGTGCGAGCCGGTGGCCTGCCGCAAGGTCGCTCAACTCGTGTTGCAGCTGCTGCTCGGCGGCACTGGCAAGTTCGAGTTCCTTATCGATATCGGTGTGTCGGACGTCAACCGCGCGTGCGAAACCACCAGCCTGCCTCAGTAGCTTCAGGACACGCTTGCGCAACATCTGGAATGCTGCGAACGGGACAGCCACTGCCGCGATCGCAGCGGTCACCGACTGTGTCAGCACTTCTCCGCCGACGAGTGAGACGGTGCCTAGCACGCCGATGATGGCGGTCAACGATATACCCAAGAAGACGAGGCGACTTCTTGTTCCAGGTAGCAGCAGCCTCAGTGCACTGCGGGTGCTCTGGATCTCTTGCTCTATCTCGGCCAGCGACTGGTCGTCTTGACTACCCGTGAGCCGCCACGTCCAGCGCAGAAGGTTTCGCCGCGCCTCGACTTGGCGACGACGATTGCGCGCGCGCTCCAGCTGATCTTTCAGCGTCGAGTTCTCCGCAAGCCTCGCCTCGAGCCACGCCAACTGCGCGGCGGCGGTCTCCGTGTCTGTGACGCTCGTTTTCGGCTCTGGCTGGCCAAGCTCATCGAAAATGTGCGTGACCAAGCTCGCCCAAAGATTTGCATCGGAGTAATGCCATGCATTGAAGGTGATGTTCCGAATGTGTCCGCAGTAGTTGGACTGCTCCGAGTTCCGAGAGTGGAAGGCGAGTTGGCGGACGCGCGTCTGGACCAGTCCGATGAAGAAGGACTTCCCCGAGCCCCAATCGCCGAACAGACCGATCGACAGCGGCGGAGATAGCGCCTTCGCTGCGACTATGTTCGCGATTGCGCGCACGTCGGCGTCGATGTCGAGCATGTCCTCGCCCTCTGCTATGTCGGCGGCCATGTCCGGCAAGTCGCCACGAAACCGTGGTGATCGAGATCTGGAATCGGGTAGGCTCGTCTCCTCGTCCGCAGGCTCGGGGTTGGCTTCGGCGGTACTGCTCGAGGTAGAGAGCCGAGATGTTTGGGACCCGCCAGGGCCAGGAGCAGGGCTAGGTACTTCCGCCATTATGAGGCTCCTAGTGGTCTTCCGGACCTTCTCCGGGTCGACATCGAATTGGAGCAGGATGCGCTCGTATACGCCTTGCTCGCGTGTGAGGCCGAGCAGGATGTGCTCGGTGCCGACGTAGTTGTCTCCTAGGATCAGTGCCTCCTGCAGAGCTCGTTCTAGGACCTTCTTGGCAAGAGGCGTGAAGGGGATCTGCCCAGAGGTGACCTCCTCGCCGGGGCCGACAATCTGCAGGACCTGGGCACGCACCCGATCGAGCGTGATGCCGAGGCTCTCCAACGCGCGCGCGGCGAGACCTTCCTGCTCGCGCAGCAACCCGAGCAGGATGTGCTCGGTGCCGATGTAGTCGTAGTTGAGCGCCCCCGCCTCCTCCCGCGCGAGAACGATGACCTGCCGGGCCCGTTCTGTAAATCGCTCGAACATCGGCGCATAGCATGCCCGATCCTGGCGATTGGCGTTCAGGAACCGAGATGCGGCCGACTCGTGGCAGCCCGGGCCAGGTCGTCGTCGAGGGCCCTGCTGGGAGCGATCGAGCAACTGCCGATCGCTCCGCACATCGCTCGCTTGCATGCGCAGATCTGGCCCGAACTGCAAGCAAACGGGGAGATTCGGCGCACACGCCCTGTGGATAGCCACTGGGCGAATGAACGGCTACGACGCGTTGAACTCCGGCGTCATATTAGGACAAGGTTTTGGCGGTTCGACCGCCACCCGAAATTCGGGGATCGGTTCGGTGCCACGTTCGTTTATGTATTCTACAAAAAAATTGCACGTTCCTTTGGAAGCAATTGCAATTTCACATTCTTTGAGTGTTTTCGTTGCGTTGATACCGATGAATTGTTTCCCCATTTTCGTCAAGTTATCTTTTTGCACTTCTGTGAATTTGGGTACTTCCGCAACAGCGGCTTTGTTTTCCACTATGACTTCTTCCGTTTCTCCTCCTTTGGTAAAGGTAACAAGTTTCGCCGGCTTGGTGAATACGAAGTCAGCGTTCGCGACAGCCGTCAGTATGAGGAATGTCGTACCAATTACGACAAGCGCCAGTGGTCCCTTGATCTTGAGCATGAGCTTTGCCTATTCTCTGTTCGGAGCCATAAGTTCAGATGCTCCTGGGTAGACATCCAGGGTGCCGCCAGAGCAGGCGACTGGACGACTACCGGCAGAAGCAGTCGTGTGATGAACGCTAAAGGATTTCCTCACTGGAGTCAAAGAGTAGGAAACAGTTGGCTCAACCGTATCGCGAACCACGTCCCCAGCTCCGAGCGACTTCACAGGCCATGTGGATAATGTCCAGACAAGGGCGACATCGACACAATCCGTATCGTCACGCCATGACCGATGCGTCGCCGAGACCAACGCCGTCTAAAATTGGTCTTCGACAATCTCGAGGGCAACCAAGAGCCATGACCGAATACGCCTATTACGACACCGAAGCGGAGGCCAAGTCGGGCGCCAACGGCTCAAACGACGTGCAAAGCCACGTCTCCGCCAATCGCCGAGGCGATACGCCGCAGATCGTCAGGGTCGCTCGTGAGGACCAGATCGCCACGTGCGAGCGCCGTCACCACAACAACGGCGTCGACGATATCCTTGTGGTTGCTCGCTGCCGATGCCGCTCCGGCGGCTCGGGCCTGGGACTCGCTCAGCGGCTCGACGCGACATCCCCGCAAGAGGCGCGAGAGCTGCGCTTGGGGGCCTCCACGCCACACTTGCCCGAGCACGGGCGTAGAGATGGTGGGACAAACGCCGCGCTCGAGTAGCCGGCGGTGCAAAGCCCAGATCGATACAGAGCCGCGTTCGGCCGCGATCAGAGCGCCGGAGTCATAGGTGACCCCACTCACGCGGCGCGGTTGACGCGCGGCGCATCCAGCACCGCGTCAGCGGCGGCAAGCGTCTCAGCAGAGAGCACGCCGTGCTCGGCTTCCCATTCGGCCACCGCGATCAAGCCGTCCTCGACCGTCAAAGCGCTGCGGGAGGCCTCGTTCAGCCAGGCCGACAAGCTTATGCCGCGACGCTGAGCCGCACGCTTTGCGGCGGCGGCGATAGGCTCTTCCAAAGCGACCGAGAGCTTCTGAGCAGACATTCCGCCATGGTAGCACCTGATTCCTACCGTGTTTGTGGATGTCGGCCTCCCCGAGCACGTCGAGAGCCCGGCCGCGACGCCCACCCGCTCACACACGAACACCCGACGAGCGCGGCCCGGAACAAACCCACGGCTTTCAGGCGCCGCCCAGCACCCCGCCATCGTGTGTGTCACCGTACATGACGGTGAGGAGCTTTACGAGTTGGGACGGGACCCGGATCGCCTACCAGGAATGGGGCGAGCAGTCCGAGTTGCCACCCGTTGTCCTGCACCACGGTTTCGTCGCTGACGCGCAGGCCAACTGGGTCGCCACCGGTGTGGTCGACGCGCTCACAGCCGCGGGACGTGCGGTCATTGCCGCCGACGCCCGCGGACATGGCCGCTCCGAGAAGCCGCACGACCCCGACCGCTACGGCGAGCAACGCATGGCGCGCGACCTCGCGACCCTGCTCGACACGACCGGCGCGCGGCAGGTCGATCTCGTGGGCTACTCGATGGGAGCGATCGTCGCGTTGATCCTCGCAAGCAAAGACACGCGAGTAAGACGCTTGGTCATAGGTGGCGTCGGCTCGGGAGTGATCGAGTGCGGCGGCGTAGACCGCCGAGCGGTCTCCAACGAGTCGATCATCGAGGCCCTCGGCGCAGACGATCCCGCGAGCATCGACAGTCCCGAGGCGCGCGCGTTCCGAACGCTCGCCGACGCCCTGCAAGCCGACCGGCAGGCGCTCGTCGCACAGGCACGCTCGATCTACAGAGGCCGCATAGCCCTCGAGCAGATCACCGCCCCGACGCTACTCCTCGCCGGCGAGACCGACCCCTTGGCCGTGCGCCCCGAGACCCTCGTCAAAGCAATCCCAAACGCCACGCTCCAGCCGCTCACAGGCAACCACATCGAAGCGCTCGGCGATCCCCGGTTCACACAGTCCATCGTCGACTTCCTCGCCTGACCTCGCCCGTGGCGGATGACAGGGTTCGTGAGCCCTTCAGCTGCTGCTCACCGAACCGATAAGCCCATCCCCGCACGGCTTGCCCGGTAGCCTCCAGGAGCGTGAATGTCTCGACAGCGACCGTGAAGAGCCGCTCATGGCCGCGACGCCACCGGCGCTCGCTGCTCTTGGCGAGCGTGCTGCTGATACTCGTGCTGCTGGCCGCCGGAGCCGCTGCCAGCTGGTACTTCTCCTCGAAGGTCGTGGTGCCGGAACATCCTCCCTGGCCCACGAACGCCACGGTGAAGGCGCTATCTCCCGGCGAGGTGGTGCTCTCACGCTCGAAGGACACCCTGCGCCCCGGCGTCTACGGCCTGTATTGGCCTACTGGCCATGCGATCGTGGAAGGAGTCTTGAGCAGCAGCCCCACAACGGTCACCCGCCGGCTCACAGCTCTGCAAGGTCAGCTGGCGTCCGGGACGAAAGTGGGCCTCAATGCCAGGGTCTACCAGGGTGACCCCGAGCAGACGCTTGGCCTGTCGTTCCTCGACGTAGAGGTCCCCGACGAACTTGGACCGATGCCCGCCTGGCTGATCCCCGGGCGCTCGCGCACCTGGGCGATCGTCGTGCACGGCATCAACGCCAGCCGCGAAGACGGCCTGCGGATCGCGCCGATACTGCACGCCTCAGGACTCCCCGCGTTGCTGATCACCTACCGTGAGGACGTAGGCGCGCCGCCAAGCCTGGACGGCCATCACCACATGGGCCAGACCGAGTGGCGCGACCTGCAGGCCGCAGCTCGCTACGCGCTCTCGCACGGAGCCCAGCGCCTGGTCTTGGTCGGCTACTCGATGGGCGGCGCGATCGTCTCCCAGTTCATGGAGAACTCCTCGCTTGCGCACGACGTCGCCGGCCTGATCCTCGACGCGCCGGCGCTCAACTGGAAGGCGATCCTGTCCTTCAACGCCAAAGAGATGGGCCTGCCCTCACTCCTCGCCGATCCGGTCGAGTGGGCGATCGACCTGCGCATCAAACCTAACTGGAGCAGCCTCGACGCGCTCGATCATCCCGCCGACTTCCATCTGCCGATCCTGTTGTTCCACGGCCTCGAGGACGAAATCGTGCCGATCTCGAGTAGCGACGGGTTTGCCAAAGAGCTGCCCGGCTGGGTCAGCTACTACCGCGTGCCATACGCTGGGCACACCGAGTCCTGGAATGTCGATCCCAGACTCTACGCACAGCGAGTCAGCGCGTTCCTAAGCGGCAGGGTCGCGACCTTCCCCAGATAGGGCGCCGGGCAGTGCGACGACGCGCCCCCGGGTGGTCGGGCCGACGATCGACCGCTTGCGATGCGCACCTGCCATCCTCGAGAGCATGTGCCACCCTCGGGTAACTAGACAACGCTAGACAAACTAGACGAAGCTAGACGGCCTAGACAGCGCTAGACTCCTGGTGGTGCGACGCGTCGAGAACCCCTACCGTCCCGGCTTCAACGAGCCTCCCAAGGAGCTCGCGGGTCGCGAGACCGTGATCGAGGATCTGCGTGAGGCGATCGAGATCGCCGCACTCGATGGCCGCACACCGCGACCGACCCTGCTGGCAGGGGCACGCGGAGTTGGAAAGACGGTGCTGCTCGCCGAAGCTGGGGCAATCGCTGGATCGCGCTTCGGCTGGCCACGCGTGCACGTCGAGATGCGACCGCAGACGCCGTTCACATCCGACCTCATCGATGCAATCGGACGCGCTCACGAGTTGCTCGAGCAAGCCCCAACCAAGCGTGCGCTACGAGCCGAGTCGGTAACCGTACGTGCCGGCCTGCCTGGCATCGAGGGGGAGGTGCGGTTTGCTCGCGCCGTTGAGGCCGATCCGACACCCACCCTACGGCCCGCGCTCACGGCGCTTGCCGAGCGCACGACCCGCCTCGGCTGTGGCGTCGTCCTCACCCTCGACGAGGTGCACCTCGCCGCCCGCCGCGAGCTTGCGGCACTTGCTGCGCTGCTGCAGGAGGGCACCGGAGAGCGCTGGCCGTTTGTGGTCGTGCTCGCCGGCCTGCCCTTGATGCGGGCGCCCGAGCACTCGGTCACATACCTCGAGCGCGGCGCCTGGCACGAGCTGGGGATGCTCAGCAGAGAGGACACCGTGCGGGCCTTGCGCCTCCCGGCCCAGGCTGCCGCCAGGCCGATGGATGAGGAGGCTGCCCTGATCCTGGCTGAAGCATCCGGCGGCTACCCGTTCGCCGTTCAGCTCTACGGACACTACGCTTGGCGAGCCTCGACCGGTCATGACACGATCGACGCGACAGCCGCCAATGCCGCCCTGCCTCGCGCCCACCAAGAGCTCGAGCGCGGGCTCTACGCGTCCCGCTGGACAGCGGCGAGCCCATCGCAAAAGCGCTACCTCGCAGGGCTCGCAACAGTCGCCGCCACTAGAGCGCACACGACCGCTCGCGCGGTAGCCGACGAGCTTGGCCGCACCCCCAAGCAGCTCTCCAGCGTGCGCGATGAGCTCATCAAGCAGGGGACGCTTACCGTCGAAGGCGACGAGTTGCGTTTTACGATCCCTGGTATGAGCGCCTTTGTGCTCACACGCTGAGCGGCGTTCCGCGGCCGGATTTATTGGGAGGGCGTGCGACGCGGTCTGATCATGCCCTATTCACCTCATGGCGGCAACCGTAGTCCGGCGAACGTCCCGCCTATCCACGATCTGATGCATGATTCATGATGCTAAACGGGTGCGAGGAAGGCAGTCGAGCCTCTCCTTCTAGACCCCTGCCCGGGAAACGGGATGCGGGCTCGGATGCCCCGGCACGAGCCGCCTACCCCTTCTTCTTCCCCGCGGGTGGGCCGTAGCGTTTGCGCGCCTGCTTCTCACACCCCGCCCTGTCCTTCCTCGGCTTCTTCGTGCACGCCTTCAGCGCCTTGGCGAGCTTCTGTGCCCTTGTCAGGGACTTGGGGGTGACCGTCGGCACCGTGCCCGCTTCGGTCGGGAAGAGGATCGCGGCGCCCGACAGCAATGGCGCCTGCGCAACAATCGACACGGGGTATTCCCCAGTCGTGAACGTCTGATCGGGACCATAGCTCGTACCACCACCGTTGCTTGCCACGAGACGGTAGTGATAGAGCGTGCTCGGCTGCAGGTTTTCGAGGAAGACCGACACCGGCTGGGCGCCGCTCAAGCCGCCGAGGGCGACCGGGATCGTTGGCCAGTTTGCGCCGTAGGCGGTGCTGGTGCCGTACTGGAAGGAGTACGTCGTTTCCCAGCCCTGCGGGTCGATCGTGCCGCTGAGCGTAGCCGAGCCGAGACCGACACCGGCCGCCGCGCCGGTGTTGACGAGCGGTGCGGCTATACCCGCAGTTGTGAACGTCTCGTCCGGACTATCCAAGCCCGTCTTACCCGGGCTGCTCGCGACTAGACGGTAGTGGTAGGTCGTGTCGGCCTGCAAGCCGGCGATCTTCTCGGACACCGGCACGGTCGCCGTCGTGATCGGTGTGAAGCCGTCCGGCACGGGCGCGAGCTGACCGTAGGCGGTGCTCATGCCGTATTCGAAGTGGTAGGCGACGAGCGCTTCGTCGGTTTCGAGCGTCCCGTTCAGGGTCGCGGCGAACTGTGTGACGCCCGACGTGGACAGGCCCCCGATCACGGGTGGCAGGAGCGATTCGAGGTTGAACGTCTCGTCTCTACCCGCGTCGGCGCCGTTCGAGTTGCCGGCCTTCAGCCGAAAGTGCATCAGAGTGGCGGGCGGCAGCGCGAGTCCTTTGATTTCCGCGGTGACGGTGACCGGAGCGTTGCCGCTCAGCGGCAGCGTCTGCGCGCAGGGCACGCTCTGCCCGTAATTGACGGTTGTGCCGTATTCGAATTCGCACGTCGTGACCGACGTTTCATCCGGGTCCACCGTCCCGCTCACAACCGCCGAGGTACGCGTAATGCCCGTGACAAGTGTCGCGGTTGTTACGTCTGGCTTTGTCACCTGGCCAAAGATCGCACCCGATTCGCCTTGCGCACTTATGCCGGCATAGACGTCGTGCGTCGATGCATTCACTCCGAATCCACCCGAGCTTACTCCCAGCTTGGTGCTTGGTTCGATAGCGCAAAACGAGCTGTATTCAGCGATGAAGCCACCTTCCAACCCATTTCCCTCCCCCACAAAGAGATGATTGTCGGACGGATCGACGGCAACCTCGCCGGTGCCACCTTCCGGAAGCGACACGTTGCTTCCGTCCGGGCAGTCGACGGGCGCTCCAGTAGAGTTGTACTCTGTCATCACGTTCTCACCGGGGCCCAGGGCGGAGCGGCCAACCGACAAGAACAGATTGCCTTTTGCATCTATAGCGAGACCACCCGAACCGTCGCTGGGCAACGGTACCGGAAACTGTTCGATATAGACGCCGGCCGAGGTGAACTTGTCTATCTCCCCGTGCTCGGAGTCTGAGACGTAGAGATCCCCGTTGGATGGGTCGACCGCTACACCGAAAGGATAGAACGAGCCTTGTGGAGTTTCGCTTCCCGTGAGCTGGAACTGGAAGACCCCGGCAGAGCTGAACTTCGTGACCGTGCCCGTGTGAACGTTGCTGTCGCTATCGGATGCGTATACGTCACCGTCGGTCGGATCCACAGTGACTTGGGAGAAGAAGTTGTTTCCGCCAGAGATGGCGCGGGCACCACCCGAGAGGTTGGCTTCGTTGATTTCCCCGAGCAGGTTCCCCGCGGCGTCGAACTTCAACAGCTTCTCCGCGTTTCCATCATTTTCTCTATCGTGATGGATGATCCACACATCGCCCGCCGAGGCGCCGCTCGAGTTATCGACAGTCGCAGCCCCAACTTCTTCTTCCGAAGTGGCGGCGGCGCAGAACGCGGTTTGCAAGGAGGGACAGAGGTTGGCATAGCCGGTCTCTGCGCCGGCCGGCGCGACACTAAATATGAGCATGGCCAACACCGCGGCAGGCGCCAGTAGGGGAAGTGCATATCGCTTGAGCATGTTACTTTCTCCCCTTCGCCGGTTTCTTTGCTTTGGCTTTCTGCTTGGCCTTTGGTTTCTTCTTCTTTTGGGCCGGTTTTTTGGCGGGCGTGGTGGCCTTGCTTTTTGCCGGTGGGTTTCCGATTTGTGGTGTCGGTACGAGCACCGCGGCCGCCGGCGGCGTCAGCAGCGAGGAGGGTACGCTCGGCGTCGTAAACGTCTGATCTGGTCCGTAGGTCGTGCCGAACACGTTGGTGGCCAGCAGCCTGTAGTGGTAGGTCGTGTTCGGTGCCAGACCGTTGAGGTGGCTGGTGAATGTTTGGGGTGTGGCGGCTGAGCCCGCTTCGCCAAAGATGCGGCTGCCGTAGCTGGTGTCTGTCCCGAGGTCGAACTCGTAGGTGCTTTGCACGCCTTGTGGGTTGACGCTTCCCGTTAGTGTGGCGGCGCTCGACGTGATTTCGCCGGCGGGCCCGGGGTTGACGATTGGCGGTGTCGGCGGGAGCGTCGTGAACGTCTCATCGATACCGGTTGCTGGACCGGTTTCGTTTGTCGCGACCACCCTATAGTGATAGGTGGTACCCGGCGTCAGCCCCGAGAGCTCCTGGCCGACGACGACGTCGCCGTATCCCGAGCCAATGTCCGCGTCAGGCGCCGGCAGCATCGTTCCGTATTCGCTGTTGGAACCAAAGTCGAAATGGTAGGTCGTGTCCTGGTGGTTGGGGTTGACGCTTGCGTTGAGGATTGCCGACGTCTGCGTGACCGCCGACGCGGATACGTTGTCGAGCGAGGGGATCGCGGATTCCGTGGTGAACGTCTCGTCTTCCCCATAGTTGGTGCCATTGCCGCTGGTCGCCGTGAGCCGGTAGTGATAGGTCGTATCGGGCTGCAAATCGACCAGGGATGCGCTCTGTGCCACCGCCGTGTTCCCGGTGAGCGGAGCGGGCACAGAGCAAGGTGCGCTCGCCAGATAAGAGGTGCTGGTCCCGTATTCGAAACGACAACGAGTAACCGACGTTTCATCGGGATTGACGACCCCCGCGATCGTCGCTGTTGTCGCGGCCACATTCGTTGCGGGAGCACCGGTCGTGACTTCCGCGAACAGCACTGGCGGCCCGTAGATCCAGACCACGTTGTTACCACCGTCCGTGACGTACACCGAACCCGTTTCCTGATCAACCGCGAGCGTGTTGATGCTACCGAATTCAGAGCTGCCGATCGTGCCCTGCCCGAATTCGCTGAGCTGCACGCCGGACGCGCTGTACACGACGACGTGAAAGCCCGATCCGCTGTTCTCCGCGGCATAGATGTTCCCGGCCGCGTCGAGCGCCAGCGCCTGCACACCGGGACTCGCGATTTCGTTCATAAACGTGCCGTCCGCTTTGAACTCCACGATGCGGTTGTTGCCGCTATCCGCGACGAAGATGTCGCCCGCCGCGTCCACCGCGACGCCGGTTGGGGCACTCAACGCGTTTGCGCCCGACCCCGTGATCGTCTGTAGCAGCGTGCCATTGGAGCTGAACTCCTGGACCTCGTTGTTCGGCGCGTTCGGGAAATAGACATTGCCGGCGGAGTCACTTGCGATCTGAACCGAAGTAAAGATTCCATCCAGGTTTGCCGATCCCGCGACGGAGAATTCCGAGAGCGGGCCACCACCGGTCTCACCGTCATAGGTCTGAATTGCTTCGCCACGCCCATCGACGACGTACACATCCCCGTCGACCTGGTCGAACGCCACACCCGTGAAGATCGAGAGGCCCGAAAATGTGTGTTCGCTGGTGCCAAATGGCGACGGCGGAGCAACCAGGCTCCCGGAAGGGTTGAACTCGTCGACCCTGGCTCCGAGCAGGCTCGCCACATAAACGCCATGTGTGGCTTGGTCTACGGCCACGCCCACGGGATTGCTCAACTGGCCACTACCGAGACTCCCCAGCTCAGCGTCTTTGTAGGCCGCCTGCGCAGCCGTGCTCATCGCCAAGCTCGCAGCCATCGCAACCATTCCGGTGAGGATTGTTGTGCGGATCCTCATGATTTGCTCCTCCCGCTACGGATGCTGGCTCTTCGCGCCTTCTTCGCCTTGCTCGCCTGCTTAGCTGTCTTGGTCTTGGGACAGCCGGTGACTGTGATTTTGGTGTCCTGTTTGAGCTGCGAACCGTCCTGGGCGATAAACGAGCTCGGCATCAACAATTTCGACTTGCACAAGTTCCCGTTAGCCGCAAGCGCCGAATCCTTACCCTCCGGCAAATACAACTCAAACGAGTTCACCTGAGCATCCGGAACCGTGTCCAATGTGGTGCTCGTGATGCCCTTTTTGGAGATGAACGTCGTCCCCGTCAGATCGATCCTGACACCGTAGCCCTGCAGCACGATCACGATGTCCGGGAACGCCTCACCACCATAAGACACGAAATACACCGGGCCGGTCAACGGCACAGGCAACAACGGTGTTATCGCCTTGGCGATACCAATGATCGACGCGCGTGGACACGACGCCGGGTTCGCGTCAAACGTCTGCGAAGGACACGCCTTCTGCAACGTCGTCAACCTCGACGGCAACTGTTTAGGCAGATCCACCTTCACCCTCGCGATATTCGACTGCGGACCCGTCGGGAACGTCAACTTCGCGTCAAGGCTCGCACCCAACGACCGCGAAGTCTTACCCGACGTTGAGACCTTGAACGTCGGACCGAAATGCAAGCCCGCACAACCAGCCACCGCGAACGGTGCGGACACATTCGCCACGGCGCCCTGTGCCGCGGTGATCGTCGCGGTCACATGCTGCTGGGCACAGTCCGTCGGGTTGAACGTGAACCCGGGACGGTCGATCGTGACGTTAGCCGCCCGCAACCGTAGTGGAATCCCATCCAGGATCTGTGGGAACGAGTCGCTGGTGACCGTCAACGCCGTCGTGTTCGGATCGATATTGATCCTCGCCCGCACCACGACATTACCGAGGTTGAACGGGCCCGCAATCGTCGGCACCACAATACTCAGCCCGAACGGCGCACCACCATACGGGCCGGTGAGATAGATCGAGCCTTTCTCATAGAACGGATGGCCACCAGGACCGGCCGCCACCGTCATCGTCCCAATCCGCGACGCTTCACCACACGTACCAAGCGAGGACTGCGGCTCACCACACAACGGCACACCCGTAAGAATCCCCGACAGGCCGGGCGGCATATGCACCTGGATTCCCGCCAGATCCTGTTCACGATCTTCACGACCAAACGTCAACGTGAATGGACTGAACTGGCCGGCGTTCGGATTAGACGTCCCGGCACTGAATGACGGAGCGAACGGAGACGTGGCGGGACAAGCCCCACCATTCCCATCCCAATCCACGTTGAACGCGGAGCTGGGAGTACCGTCAGGCGTTATCGGCGAGCTCCACGGCGTCAAATCCGATGTTGTCGTAAAGCTTCCACACGTCTGTGGTGTCGCCAGCGTCGCGCGCAGCCCGCCCTTGAACTGCAACTGGATATCGCTCACGGGCACCTGCGGCGTGTCCTTGAACGTCGTCGTCAACTGCCCCGTAGAAGTGTTCGCGTAAATCGTGCCTTCCTTCTTGACGACCACACCAAACCCCGAAACTTCCAGGAAAATCCGGTACATGTTGCCATCCGAGGCATCCGCGTTGCTACAGGGATCGCAGTTCGGCGCGGCCAAGAACACATGACCTTCAAGCGGTTCAGGCAACAAAGGTGTTGTGACCTTCGCCGTCCCGATCACCGACGCAATCGGACACGACCCCGCCGACCCCGACAACAACGCTACCTGAGCAGCCGAGCAAGCCTGCAACCCGTCCCCGGCGGATGGGTCGATCGACATGCCCGCCGGCAACGTCACGGTCGAGTCCTCGAGCGCCGGCGTAACCAACGCCGGGAACTGCTGCGCCTCCTGAGGAATCTTCAGGTCGACATTCACGCCGGCCGGTTCGTCCGCCCGCGTCGTTTCCGGTGTGACCGCGATCGACGGATTGAACTGCAAAAATTCACAACCTTCAAGCGACGGGAACGCCGTCGTCGTAGCCGACTTCCAATTCGGACCGCTCAAGTCCGGCGAGCCATCCGCCAACCAGCCCCCCGGCTGCTCCCAGGAGTCAACACTGACTTTCGTATACAACGGCGTGGTCGAGCACTGCGTCGGATCATCGAGGAACGCCACAGGAATCGCGCCGGGCGCCGCGGAGCGCAGCCTGTCGTACACATTCGGATCGTTCACCGGAGTACCAAAGAACGTTATGTTCACATCCTCAGGGGGAGCCGCCTCCGGGATCCCCGGGGTGACGATCCGAACACCATAGTTCGTGTCGGGATTGACCTCCGCATATAGCGTCACCAAGCTTCCGCCCAGTTGTATCACGAACTCCGCCGGATATCCATTGTCGGGGACCGTATTGTAGATCGGCACCTCCGAGCCCCCTACATATTGGGCGTTCCCTGAGCGATTGTACAGATCTACGTGCATCACTCCCATCTGGCTGCCCGGCGGGCACCGATTGCTGTCGGCCTCCTCTTGTGTGCACTTTTCGACGACCTCGGGGTCGCCAACAAAGCCCGGCGGCACATCGACCACGATGTCCTTCGTGGCAGCCGGCGCCCCCTTCAGCCCACCAGCAGTCTGATAAGCGTTTTCAGCAGCAAGTTTACTTTTGTTATCGACGGTATTGAGCGAAAACGATAGCGTCTGCTCAAATGGATGTTCTCCAGCCTGGCTGTCGGGCAGACCGTTGGGGCCCGTTACCTGCTGGCTCAAGTACGCAAGACCGTAAGGGATACCAGACGATTCTTCCGCCGAGCCGATCGCGGTCGTCACACTCGTCGAAGCCGTGGGAGCACCGCCACCCGACACGGTCGCGCTGTCGGTCACAGGACCGACTGTGCCCGGTGTCACATTCACCTTCACGATCACATAGATGCTTTCTCCCGGTTGCAACGCACCCGAATATGTGCAACTGACCGTCGACCCATCGCACGGCAGAGCGATAGATTCTTCTCTGGCAGTCCCTTCCATTACGATCCCACTTATTCCGATCAGCGTGACACCGTTAGGAATCGTGTCGACAACCGTGATCGAACTCCCGTCTGTGGGCTCACTGCCCGAATTGGTGATCCTCAGCGTATAATCGTCAGGATCTTCCTGGCCGTCGTGTTCCGCTGAGAAAATCGTCGGCCCGGAGACCGCCTGGATCGTAAAGCCCGGAGCACTGGTCGCCGCTACCGCTGTAGCCGAGGAGAACACGGCAACCACGATGGCAATCGTCAGCGCGAGCGCCGTCCTGGCGATTGGCAATCCACGCAGCGCTCCACGTACGTCAACTCTAGGTAGAGCCCTCATCGCTTACCCCTTCTCTTCGCGACGGCCCGTACAACCGTCTTCTTGGCCTTCGGCCGCTTCCCCCGCTGTTTGGTCTTTGGCCGCTTTCGTGTCTTCTGCTTGACCTTGGCTTTGGGCTTGGGTTTGGTGGCCGTCGGCGCTGGAGCGCTCTGCAACGGAGCACTCCCCGCCTGCAGTTCACTACCCGCCGTGAGCAACGTCGGCGCGGCACTCAACGGCCCCTGACAAGCATCGCCCGAGCAACTCGGCGGCACAACCGGCCCCGGAAAGCCACCATTTATGCGCGCGTCGTAGACATCGGCGTTGCTATCCGTGTCCTGACCCACCAGTTGGTCAGCTGTGGTGAAGAAGACATCGCCGCCCGACGCGTCCGTGCCGATCAATTCAACGTTGCTCTCTTGGTTCTTATTAACACTGATATCGCGGCCGTCGGAGATCAGGCTGACCACACCGTCGTGATACTCGTAGATGTTCATGGCATATTCGGGGGACGACCCGGAGTAGTCGATGACCTTGTTGTCCAGCGCCTGCGGAGTCAGCCCATCCGAGCTCTCGAAGAACACATACTGGCCGTCGGCGGAGACCCAACGGTAGGTTGGGTAAGCCGACGGTTTGTAGTCAACGTTCCTGCTTCCATAGCCCGAGTGATTCGCAACTAGCCGAGCGTCATCCACACAGCAGGGTGCGTTACCGTTGTCGTTGAAGCCAGCCTGGCCGATCGACACGCGCGTCAGTACGCCGGTCTGCGCATCGTACTCAAACACCTGCTGGGCGGTGCTTGTATCGTCAGGCGTCAGGTCCGACCTGCTCGTGAAGACCATGAAGCGCCCGTCGGGCGTGATACTCGTCACACCCACTTCCCCGTCCGTTACAAACGAGATCTGGCTCGTTTCACTGTCGTACACGTAAACGTTGCCGGCACCCGGCTGAGCGTACTGACCCTCGCTGTTCGCAGGGACACCCAGAGCATTGCTCGACCTAAAGTACACATGTGACCCGTCTTCAGAGACTTCTATGACCCTTGCTCCCGGTGCGACGAAGCGGACCTTTTCGCCTTCGGGGGCATTGAAATTGTATTCGTAGAGCCCGCTGGCGCCATCCAGCAACGGCTGCCCTGTGGTGAAGAGCACCCTCGAGCCGTCTTCTGAAGCACCTTCGAACCTTGCACCCGCCAACACGCTGCTTTCGGTATCGCATACCGAGCAGTCCTGCTTGGAGGGCTCTGAGATGGCTACCGTGTGCGCACCCGCCAACCCGTTGTCGATCCGAGCAAACAGCTCGTTGACAGGCGGCCCAGGCGTCGGAGGCGCGCAGCCGATCGCCGTAAAGAACACCGTGTTGCCGTCGGCGGATACGGCATCGTGGGTTGATTCCAACCCATCGTTTTCTTGGCCCAGGGCCGCTTTATCTGCCCCAAGTTCCGTTCCGCATTGGCTGATCTCGCGACCGTCGTCGCCGACACCCACCAGCAGCGGTTCCGTGTTGCCTGTGCCGAGATACTCATAGAGAGGCCCCCCTGCTTCGGGGAAAGGCCAGGCTTCTGCACCGGAATATTGGAAGAGCACGTGCGAGGCGTCGTCAGACATTCCGACCGCTTCGATTTCCATGCCTTCCCCGCTAGAACTGCGAGCCAGATTCACTTGCGAGTTGGGCGGTGTAATCGGACCCACGTCCGCAATCGAGCCATCCGCCCGGCGCAAATACAAGTCGATCGGGTAACCGGGCCGCGTGATCCCCTCGTCGATGAACAGGGATGCGAGACCATCCTCGCTTGTTTGTTGTGTGTAATCCGATGCGAGACCTTTTTGGAGATAAGGTATGTATTCGGACGCCGGGGGCTCCAGCGGCACGGTCACCCAACCCGATTCAGTGCGCCGCATCGAATAGATCGGTGGGGGAGCCACGCCGACATTCGCTTCCGCTCCCGCAAAAGTAGCAAGCGACCTAAGCACCAACGCCGATCCATTAGGGCTGACAACGGAAGGGCTCCACAGTGCGCTGCTGTCCTTGGAAGGAGGCGTCACCTGCTCATAAGCGCGACAATCGGGCAGCATCGTCGATCCCTGTTCGGCGCGGATCGCTTCGTTGGGGCAATTCTCCGCGGTCGCCACAGAGCTCATCGCGAGCGACGCGAGGATCGCGGACAGCGACGCCGCCGCCCACAGCCACAGCCCACGAGCGGCGGCTCCTGTGAGTGCGCCGCCGGGCGCCCCGACTTTCCCGGTTGTCATTTTCAAATGCTCCCTCATCCCAATCCTCTCGCTCATCCGCTTTCGGCTCCTACTCCGTCGCCTCGGTCCGCAATACCCCATCAACCTGCGTGCACCTCTTTGAAGTGGCGTGGGGCGACGCGACTGCTGTCGCCCCACGCGCCACTTCCTGTTACTTTCTGGTCAGGCTTTGAGTTCTATGGCTTCGCTGAATGTCTCCAGCTCGTTATCGATGAGCCACCCGGTACCTTTGATTTTGAGCAAGCCGGACGTGACCGTGAGTATGCAACTACCGCTCACACCTTCGAGTTTGTTCCACTTCTGTTTGCCCGAAGCGCCTTCAGCGAAGATCACGTTGGCCGTGGTCTGCACTACATTCAGCGGGGTTGCTTCGCCGATCGTGCATCCCGCCACCAAGACTTTCCCGGCCTGGCCTCCGCACGTGAATTCGGCGATGGTGCTGCCCGATTCGGGCTTCAGTTCCAGGCCTACTTCTTTGCCGGTGCGCCCTTCCGCATAACCAATTGTGCCTTTCAGCCGGTTGGTTACGACTTCACCCGCACTCTGGCCGGAGGTCGTGCACTTCTGTTCGGGTGTGACGCCCTGTTCGCGACATCCGGTGTAGGTGAAGACCACGTGATTGTAGACTTCGCCTTTGAAGGCATCGAATTCGCCTTTCCCCTGAGACGCTTTGCACACGATCTTGTACTCGAGAATGCTTGCGGCGAGCACCGGTTCCACGCCTGAGGCGTTTTTGAACGTAAACGCGATTGGCCATTTCGTTGTTGCGTATTCCGGCAGTGCCGCCGAAGCGCTGGCCGCCACCACCGTGCTCATCAATGCCGCGACCGCAAGCACCACTACCGTGGAAGATACGGTCTTGTGTATCTGTCTCATATGTCTATCCTTGTGTGCGTAGTATCCCGGCGGCGTCGGTTTTGCGGACTAGCGTCGCCGGGCCTTATCCCGGTGAGCAGCGCACAGTGAGAAAACTGTTGCTGCTCAACCAAGCTCGTCGCGGTGATGTGACGTATTCGGCCCCTCATGCCTCCACCCCGGCGGCGCCGACGCCGACGCCGACGCCGACAACCCGCGCCACCTGCTCGCCCTCTGCCGTCAACTCCCACGCGTTGGCGGCGCCCTTGCGCAGCGGACCGGTGTTCTTCATCAGGCCATAGCCCTGCAGCCGCGCGAGCAGCTTTGAGACCTGACCCTGGTCGGGAATCCCGGCCGCATTGCCCACCCCCCGGTTTGACAACCCCGGCTTGGTCGCGACCGCTTCGAGCACGCACGCGGTGCGGTAGGTGAAGCGCATCGAGACGCCGTGCAGTGGGTCGCGCTCGGCACTCACAACTGTGCCGTTGGAGATGCTGCCGTTGGTGTTGACTTTGGGCGCGGGGGCCTGAAGCGGCGCGGGCGCGGGCCGGTTGCGCTCGGCGCGCGCGGCCGCGGAGCCGAGGTAGGGCGCCACGATCATCGCCATCAGCTCTCCCTGCAAGCTCTTGAGCGGCGTCTGCTCGCCGCGCACCAAGCGCGTGTGCAGGATTGATAGAACGGCACCGACAAGCCCCTCCGCTGTGAGCTCTGGGCAGTCGACCGCGCGGTTGCCGACACTGCGCCCCTCGTCGATCGCGCTCGCCAGCCGCGCGAACAGCCGCTCACGCAACTCGATGATCTGCGGCCCGCCGCGCGCGGATTGCACGACGCCGACACGCGCAAGCACCGGCTCGGCGTCGAGGAAGCAGAGGATCGCCCACAGCCCACCGCGCACCCGCTCGCGCCAAGCCGGCCCGTCGAGCTCGGCCGCTGCCACATGTGAGCTGGCGCCCCCCAGGATCTCCTCGCACATCGCCAGCAGGCACTCTTCGCTGCCGGCGAACAGTTCGTAGAAGGTGCGCCGCGATACGTGCGCCAACGCCGTGATCTCGCTGACGGTGCTGTGCGCGTAGCCGTACTTGTCGACAGCCCGCACCGCCCCGGCCAGTAGACGCGCCCGCTGAACTACAGCGACATGCGCTCCCTGACGCTCCCGGGCAGCCTCGAGCTGAGCGCGCGAGCTGGAGCGGGAGCGCCTGGCCTTGGCCGGACGCACGGGACGAGCTGAGCGAGCAACGCTCACGAGTGCGCCCCTGGTCCTGCATCAAGTACCGCGCCGGCCATCCGACCGGTGTTCGCGACGCTCCCCATCCTCTTGCTGCTCCCCTCCTATCGACTTCGACCAACCCAAGGCGATTGACCTGGACCGCCTGTACATGGGTTGGACACAAATGTCCTGCTCCAATAAAAACAGATTTTTACGAGCGTGTCAAGAGGGAGTTCCCCGCAGCCGCGAAATGAAGGGCTGCGACGGGCTCGAACCTTGAGCGGAAACAGCGTCCGGCGAGACGATCGGATCCCTGCGCTCGCGCTCGACAACCTCCACACCAAGGCCCGTCGACGGGCGCTCCAACTCCTGTTGGGCCGCCTCCGGGCCGAGATAGGCGTGAACGATCATGCTCGTCAACGACGGTGCCAGCTCTACGAACTTGCCGCCCTCGCCCTCCAGTCGCGCGTGGATCCACGACAACGAGGCGCCGACGAGGTTCTCGCCGGTGGTCTCGGGCAGTGGCTCGACCGGATCGAGCTTGCCGCGCGGATCGTCGAGCGCTTCCGCCAAGACTTCGAGCAGCTCGCCACGGCGCTCGAGCACCTCCGGCCCCCACGCGATCGAGTCGCCGATCAGCAGTCGCGCCGTCTCGGGTCGCTCGTCGAACGCGCCCAACAGCGCCAGCAGGCTTGCCCGGGTGCGCTCCAGCCAATCTTCGCTTCCGCGGTGGACCGACAACACCGGCGCCGCGATCTCCGCGACCGCCGCGTCGAAGGCGGCCAAGCGCTCGTCTCGGCAGTCCGAGTGCGAGCCGTCCTCGTCGCGCTCCCCCTCTTCGCTTCCCCCGCTTTGGGGCGAGTCTCCTGTGTAAAGCAACCTGGTCACCTCCTGGCCCGCCTCGGCGGGCATGGCGTCCCTACATAAAAACAGATTTTTATGTCTGTGTCTAGTGTTGCCTACTGACTCGTGGAAATGACGCCGGCCCCAGGCGACCCGACAACAGCTTTGCGCCGAGCCTGAGACCGGCCGCGAGAGGTAACGAGACAGTCGGCCGCGAGGCCGACGCTTACACCCTGTCGGGCGCGAAGCGGCGCGCGGCGACCTCGGCGGCCGGCGCCGGCGCGTGATGAGCGCCGAGCAATGGCGCACACACGATCTCGGCAAGCTGTGCTTGCAACGTGGGCAACTGCTCGATCCGTCGCTCGAGCGCGTGTTCGTACAGGACCTCGAGGATCGCGCCGACCAGCATCTCGGCGCCGGCGTCTGGCAGGCTCGGGGTGGCGGCCAAGGCTGGGCGCAGCAGTTGCTTCAGCGCCCGCGCGCGCCGCTCCAGGAACTTGCGTCCCGGCTCGCCCAGGCTGAGCGAGTCGAGCACCATCACGCGCGTTGCCTGCGGATCGCGGGCGGCCTCGGCCAGGTAGGCGCCCAAGCTATCTCGCACCCCCGTGGGCCAGTCCGTCGCGGCGGCGGACGCCCTGCGCGCCGCCGCGATCAGACGCTCGTGGACCCCCTCGCACGCCGCCAGCTGCGCCTCTTGGCGGCTCGAGAAGTGCTTGTAGAAGGTGTCGTGCGAGACCCCTGCCGCAGCAGCGATCTTCGGGTAGGTGCAGTCCTCGCCGTCGCTGGCGGCAGCCAGCGAGACGACCGCGCGCAGGATGCGCTCGCGCGGCTCCTCCCCTGGGAAGTCGAGCGTGCCGGGCGTGGGGCCCTGCGCCTCGCGCTCGTGTGGCTTCACAGCCGATGCCTCGGGTACGTCGCCCCCGGCCGCGCCGGCGCCGTCCACGACCGGCTGCTTGTCGCCTGCGCCGATCGCTCGCGCTTCGCCGGAGTCCGTACTACTGCTCTCACCCGTAAAGCCGGCGTCGGCGTAGGAGCGGATCCACTCGTACAGCTCCTCGCCAAGCCTCGGCAACTCGCGTCGCGGGCGCTTGCGCAGGTGCACGTACGCCGCCCAACGCATCCCACCGAGCACGGCGCTTGTAAGCAGGGGAGCCCGCTCGGCCTGCGGGCCGTCGGAGCCGAGCGCCGCGTCGAGCAGCGCGCGCATCCCGGCCAGCTCCTGCGCGCGTGCCTCAAGCGCGCCGTGGGCGACCGTCAGCACGTCGACCACGCACACGCGGGCACCGGCGGGCCACTCGCGCGCGAACTCGCTCAGCGCGGCCAGCGCCATGGCGGCGCGCTCGCGATCGTGCTCCAGCTCGGGTGCGTTGAACGCGGAGATGACCTGCCCGGCGCCCCAAGCGAAATGACTGTTGTAGGCGCTCTGAAAGCAGACCTCCATGCTGCCGTAGTGCCGGTAGAAGGCGTCGCGCGGCACGTGCGCTTGGGCGATCAGGTCGGCGAGGCTCGTGCCGGCGAACCCTTGGGCATCGACCAGTGCGAGCATCGCGCTCGTCAGCCGCTCGCGCTGGCTCTCGGTGACCAGCTCGCGCGAGAGGCGCATGCCTGGGGCAAGCTTGCCGGGGGGCGCGCCGCCTGCGTCTCGGATGGGCTTGCGGGGTGGCATTAGCTCTCCAACTCCATTTGAGAATACCATTGATACTGGTAAGGATTCGTACTTACTGCCATTCTACGCGCCCTCCGACCTCGCTCGCAAGGGAAGGGGTTGACGTGAACGGCCTATAGCTCGCAGAGATAGCTCACAGCTCACCCACCGAACTCACCCACCGCGAGCGTGGCCGCGAGGATCGGCGCCAGGCAGGCGAGCGCGCAGTCGAGCCGCTCGTCCTCGGGGTCGCGCGCGTGCTCGGCCCGGCGCTCGACATGAGGTTCGTGCCAGGCGCGGCGCTCGGCCAGTGGATCGGGGTGGACGGGTCCGGCCGCGAACGAGAAGACCTGCGCGTGGGCGCGTATCGCCAGCGAGTGCAGCGCCGCCAGCAAACACTCCTCCGATGTGCCGAAGTGTTCATGAAAGCACGCCTCAGACAGGCCGGCGCGCGCCGCGACAGCCTCGACGCTCGTGTCGAGATAGCCGTGTGCGCGGGCCTCGGCGAGGATCGCCGCAAACAGCCGCTCGCGCTCGAGCAGCCCGCTCAACGAGCCCGGCGAGTCCCTGAGGACCGGACTCCGCATAAGAACTAATTCTTAGCACTCAAGGCTCTTACTGTCAATGGTAATAAGGGCCAGGCGTGCGCCCGATACCCCTCAACGGACAGTCGATGCACACCGCGACGGTCGCTATTCCGGCTTGTCCGGAGGTCTATTCCGGATCATCCGCCTATCTATTCCGGATTATCCGCGAACCTATTCCGGATCGTCCGCTAAAATAATCCTGTTTTGACTGGCCCAGAGATCCGGCGACACGCTGAGACGCGGATTGATGAAGCGCTTGCGGACACCCGCATCGTCGCCGTGGAAGGACCACGTCAAGCCGGCAAGTCGACCCTCTGCACGAAGATCGGCTCCGAGCTTGGAATGCGGCTGGTCACGCTCGACGACCCCAACATCCGCCGCGGTGCGCTCGACGACCCCGCAGGCTTCACGGCCGCGCTCGGCGAGCGAGCTTTCATCGACGAGCTACAGCGCGCGCCCGAGCTCGTGCTCACGCTCAAGCGCGCCGTGGACCGCGATCCGCGACCCGGCCGCTTCCTTGTCAGCGGGTCCGCCAACCTGCTGCTCGCGCCCCGCATCGGCGACTCGCTTGCCGGGCGAGTCGAGCGTGTTCCGCTGCGTCCCTTCACCCAGGCGGAGATCGTGCGCAAAGCGCCGCCACACTGGCTGGATGGGCTATGGGAAGGAAAGGGCGCGCCCTTTCTGGAGTCCCAGCAGGAGGGCCGGGCGACGCACGCAGAGCGCATTGCCACCGGCGGGTTTCCAGCTGTCATCGCGCGCTCGGAGCGTCGTCGCGCGGCCTGGTTCGAGGACTACCTCGCCGCACTGATCACGCGCGACGTGCCTGACCTCGTAGACGTTCGTCGTCCGGATTTGTTCCCAGCGCTGCTAACACACCTGGCGGCCGGCTCCGGCTCGCTGATCTCGATGAGACCGATCGCGCAAACACTCGCGGCCGACGAGAAGACCGTGCGTGCTTACGTCCGCCTGCTCGAGCTGCTTCATCTGGTCGTGAGCGTCCCAGCCTGGAGCGTCGGGTTTGCCGCGCGGGCCACACGCACGCCACGACTGTTCGTGGAGGACTCCGGCCTGCTCGCTCACCTGCTCGACGCCGACGCCGACCGAATCGCAAACGACGACCTTCTGAGCGGCCGCGCCTACGAGTCGTTCGTCGCCATGGAGTTGGCTCGCCTACTGCCCCACACCGCCACCGCACCCAGACTGCGCCACTGGCGCGGGGCTCATGGCGAAGAGGTGGACATAGTGCTCGAAGACCGCTCAGGCAGAGTTATAGGGGTGGAGATCAAGTCGGGCGCCACCGTCAAGCGAGAGCACCTGCGTGGAATGAACAAGCTCCGCGAGCTGGCTGGCGAGAGCTTCCTCGCCGGCCTCGTGTTCTGCACAGCCCGCCAAACCACCCCTCTCGCCCGTGGCGTCTGGGCTGTTCCGCTCGACGCCCTGTGGTTGTGACGGTCGCGCCGAGGCCCGCGTAAAAACTACTGAGGCGAAATGCGGCGCCCTCGCGTTGACAGCGCGCCGCATCGCCGTCAAGCTCTTGGCGACAACGGGCAACACGCGTTTCCGCCCACCGGCGGGAGACGACGACTGGCCCCCAATCGATAAGGACGGTCCCGATGGTTGTTGCAGCAAGTTACCCGTTCCTGGAAGTTTTCTGGACGATGCTGATCTTCTTTGCCTTCGTCGTCTGGCTGTGGATTCTGTTCACCGTGATCACCGATCTCTTTCGCCGCCACGACACCTCCGGCTTCATGAAGGTGTTGTGGATGATCTTCATCATCGTGCTGCCCTATTTCGGCGTGTTCGTCTACCTGATCGTCGAGCACAACGGCATGACCGAGCGCGCGGTTGCGGCGCAGAAGAACGCGCAGTCACAGTTCGACGACTACGTTCAGTCGGTTGCCGCCAAGACCGACCCAACCGAGCAGATCAACAAGGCCAAGAGCCTGCTCGACAGCGGCTCGATCACCCAGGCCGAGTTCGAGAGCCTCAAGGCGAAGGCTCTCAGCGCCGCCTGAGCCGCCCAAGCGACAAACGCGCCGGCGTGCACGAATGTGCGTCGGCGCGGCCCTCGTGTTCGGCACCTGACTCTAAAAAGGTCGATCCGAAGCAAGTGGGTGCATTTTGGGATCGCGACAATTGCTTAGGTACCAAACTTAAAGATCCCTGTCCAGATTTACCAGCATTTTTCGGACCTTCCCTTTGGAATGCCCCAACCCTCCTCGGATTGCTCGGATTGCTCGGATTGCCCTGGATAGCTGTGGACGGGCTGGGGGGCGAGCCTCCCCGTCGCACCAGAATGCGTAGAGTTACCAACCAATGGCGCGCGACCAGACACCTTTCGATGTAAGCGGCCGCACCGTCTTCATCACCGGCGCCGCCCGCGGCATCGGTGCTGAGACCGCTCGGCGCCTGCACCGCAAGGGCGCCAACGTCGCGCTCGTGGGCCTTGAGCCCGAGCGGCTGGAGGCACTTGCCGCCGAGCTCGGCGACCGTGCCACCGCCTTCGAGGCCGACGTCACCGATTACGAGGCGCTGCAGCGCGCCGTCAGCGCCACCGTCGAGCGCTTCGGCGGCGTCGATGTCGGCATCGCCAACGCCGGCATCGCCTTCACCGGGCCGCTCGCGACCGCCCCGATCGAGCAGGTCGAGCGCACGCTTGCCGTCAACTTCCTCGGCGTGTGGCGCACCGACCGCGCGCTGATCGGACAGATCACCGAGCGCAAGGGCTATCTGCTGAACATCTCCTCGCTGTCGGCCGTCGCGCACGCGCCGCTGATGGCGCCCTACACATCCGCCAAGTCGGGCGTGGAGGCGCTGACCGATTCGCTGCGCATGGAGACGATGCCCACCGGCGCCCGCGTGGGCTGCGCCTACTTCGGTTTCATCGACACCGACCTCGTGCGGGCCAGCTTCGCACAGCCCTCGACCGAGCGGATCCGCGGCAACACGCCCTCCTTCATCAGCAAGCCGGCGCCAGTCTCAAAGGCGGTCGACGCGATCGAGCGCGGCATCGAACGCCGCGCCGCGCGTCTGTGGGCGCCGCGCTGGGTCGGCCCGATGATCGCGCTGCGCGGGCTGATCCAGCCGTTCACCGAACGCCAACTGCTCAGAGACCAGGACGGCCTGCGCGAGAGTATCCGCGCGGCCGAGACCTCACAGGAGACCAGCAAGCAGGACCCGCTGCTCGGTGTGGCGATGCAGGCCGTCAAGCCCTGAGCCACTAGCCCTCCTCGGAGCCGCCGAGATCGCCATCGGCGAGGATGCGGTAGAGGTCGCGCCTGGCCGTCTCGATTACCTTGCGGGCCTCTGCTACCTGGGTCTCGCTGCCGCTGCGGATCACCTGCGTGAAGGCCGCGGCGAACTCGCGCATCGCGCCCGCCAGCTCGTGCGCCTGGTCTGAGACGTTGCCGCTCATCTGCTCCCACGGGGTCGGAGCATCGGCGTCGCGCTCCTGCACTATGGCCCTGCCCGCCTCGGTCAGTTCGAACACCTTGCCGGTGCCGCCGCCGCCCTCGCTCGAGCGGATCAGGCCCTCGTCCTCGAGCTGCTGCAGCGCCGGGTAGACCGAGCCCGGGCTGGGACGCCAGACGCCCTCGCTGCGCTCCTGCACCTCCTGCATGATCTGGTAGCCGTTGCGTGGCTCCTCGGCCAGCAGCAGCAAAGCGGCGGTGCGGATGTCGCCGCGGCGGGCCTTGCGCCCGCGACCGAAACGACCGCCTCCCGGCCCGCCGAATCCCCCAAAGGGAAAGCCCTCGAAGCCGCCGCGCCCACCCGGGCCGAAATCGCGCGGTCCGCGATGGTGGCCATGGCGATGCCCACCGCCCTCCGGGCCGCCGACGCGCTCCGCCATCGCGCGCAGGTAGTTCCTCAAGTCATGGCGAGAGACGCCATGTGGACAGCGGGGGTCCTCATGCAGACAGCCCCCCTCATCAGTCGCATATATCGCGTGAGCGAACATATCTATCTCCTATCGTGATGTGTTACGTAAGCTCACGATATATCGTTAACTTCGTTATGTCAAGGGCTTTTTGTTTTTGGCTGAGCTGGGCCTCCCGACGGGATGCAGGCTCGTAGGAGCGGAACTTCGGTTGCGTCGTGTCCCGGTCGGCGCCGGCTCGTAGGAGCAAATTCGGCTGTGCCATGTCCCGCTCGGCGACCCCGGTCGGATTAGTAGGCATGACCCCATTTGTTTTTTCGCCACAGGCCGGGTAGAATGTGTTCATGGCCACAGCCACAAACGCAGGCATGCCACTCTACCGGCTCGACGTGGACACCTACCACCGGCTGGCAGAGGCAGGCGCGCTCGACGGCATGGACGTCGAGCTGCTCGACGGGCTGCTCGTCGACAAGGACAGCGCTCGCGAGGACCCGATCCACCGCATCGACGTCGACACGTACAACCGCATGGTGCTCAGCGGCGCTCTGGAGGACCTGCACATCGAGCTGCTCGACGGCCTGCTGGTGGAGGTGAGCCCGATCTCGCCCGCACACGCGCTTGTCGTGACCAGACTGATGCGCCACTTCGCGGCGGCGCCGCAATGGTGGACACAGGTTCAGTGCCCAGTCGAGATCCGCCCGGATTCCGAGCCCGAGCCCGACCTGCTCGTCGCGGCAAGCGAACCGCCGCCCGGTCAGCACCTGCGCGGCGCGCTGCTCGCGGTCGAGGTGGCGGTTAGCTCGCACCGCAGAGACCGCGGTCGCAAGGCCGCGCTGTACGCGCAAGCAGCCATCCCCACCTACTGGCTCGTGGACGTGCCGGGCCGTGCCGTCGAAGTACGCACGCAGCCCGGCCCACACGGCTACGAACGCTGCGAGACCTACCGCGAGGGCAGCCTCGTACCCGCACCGCTCGACGGCGTGGCCAACCTTGACGTCGCTGCCCTGCTCGCCGACGCGATGTAAGCCGTATCCGAGCAAAGCGTCCCCTGACGGTCGAAGGGCAAGCCTCGCAAGGACGTACCCCATTCGGGGCACAGGCAGGCAATTCGCTGTGGCGTGCTTTGCACACGAGCGACTGAGGACGCCGCGAGGCGCCGCCATTCGGCCGTCAGGGGCTACTCCACCGCGGAGAACTCGGCTATCGCGATCGCCAGCATCACAAGCCCGATGATCGCGACCATCGCCGCCTCGAGCAGACCTGGCACGTGCCAGCCCCACCACGTAACTCCTGGCGCCAGCGCATGGCGCACGAGCGGGGAGATGTTCAGGTGGGCGAACACGGCGCGGCGCATCGGGTCCACCGCATAGGTGAGCGGGTCCAGGCGGTTGAGCACCGCCAGCCAGGTCGGCAGGTTGTTGACCGGGAACATCGCGCCCGAGAGGAAGAACATCGGCATGATCGCCATCTGCATCAACGCCATGAACGACTGCATCTGCGTCACGCGCGCCGCGGCCATCATGCCGAAGGCAGTGATCGAGAAGGCCAGCAGCAGCTGCAGGGCGAACACCTCGAGCGCCAGGCCGAGCGTGTAGTGCACACCCACGAGCGGGCCGATCGCCATCACGATCACGCCCTGGAAAGCGGCGACGGTCGCGCCGCCGGCGCACTTGCCCAGCACGATCGACGAGCGCCTGACCGGTGCGACCATCATCTCGCGCAGGAAGCCGAACTCGCGATCCCATACGATCGAGGCGGCGGAGAACATCGCGGTGAACATGACCGCCATGCACAGCACGCCCGGGTAGATGAACGTGCGGAAGTTGACGCCGTGCGTGCTGCTGGAGACGAGCGAGGAGAGGCCCGTGCCGAGCACGAACAGGAACAGGAACGGCTGGATCAGCGACGTCAGGATGCGCAGGCGGTCGCGCGAGAAACGGATCAGCTCGCGCCGCCACACCGCCCGGATCGCACGCAACTCTGAGCGGACGCTGCGCGCTGGCACGTGCGGGCGCGCCAGTTGGGGGGTGTGAGGGGCGACCGTGGTCGCCATCAGCGGCTCATCATCCTTGCCATGTTGCGCATCATGTCGGTCGAGCCGGCCTCGGCGTCTCTGATCGTGGAGCCGGTGTAGGACATGAAGACGTCGTCGAGCGACGGGCGCGCGACGCTGACCGAACGGATGGACAGGCCCAGCTCGCTAAATAGTCGAGGAACGAACTGCTCTCCCGACTCAACCCCGAAGGTGACCTCGCCTTCGGCCACCTGCGCCTCGATGCCGAAACGCTCGCCCAACGCGGCGATCGCCGCCTCATCGTCGTCGGTCGTGATCCGCACGCGATCCTTGCCGACGCTTGCCTTCAAGGCCTCGGGCGTGTCGAGCGCGACGATCCTGCCGCGATCGATGATCGCGATGCGGTCGCAGTACTCCGCCTCGTCCATGTAGTGCGTCGTCAGGAAAATCGTCACGTCCTGCTCGTCTTCGAGTTTCGTTATGTACGACCAGATCGAACTGCGCGTCTGCGGGTCGAAGCCGATCGTCGGCTCGTCCAGGAACAGCACGCGCGGGGAGTGCAAGAGGCCGCGCGCGATCTCAAGGCGCCGCTTCATGCCGCCGGAGAACGTGCCGACGAGGCTCTCGCGCCGCTCCCACAGCTGCAGCATCTCGAGCACCGTCTGCATGCGCGGGGCGATCGCCTCGCGCGGCATCCCGTACAGCTCGGCGTGCAAATGCAGGTTCTGCTCGGCAGAGAGGTAGTTGTCGAGCGTCGTGTCCTGGAAGACCAGCCCGATGTTGCGCCTGACGCTGTCGCGTTCTGAGACGACGTCCATGCCGGCCACGCGCGCCGAGCCGCCGGTCGGGCGCGCCAGCGTGCACAGCATCGAGATCGTGGTCGACTTGCCCGCGCCGTTGGGGCCGAGGAAGCCGAACGTCTCCCCGCGCGCGACCTCGAAGTCGATCCCGCGCACGGCTTCGATCTCGTCGTAGGTCTTGGTCAGGCCTTGCACGGAGATGGCGGGTTCGCTCATCTCTACATACTTGCAACGTTGCGGTCGAGTCGCGGCTTGGGGGAGGGGCTGAGCGAGCCCCACCGCGGCACGCCGGCCCGTAGGAGCTGAAGTTTTCGGCTGTGTCATGTCCCGCTCGGCGATCGCGGTCGGATCGGAAGGCATGACCAGTGAGAAGACGGCCCAGCCGGGCGTACAATGAGCCAATGGCCTCCTCGCCCGCCACGACGCTCCCAGTCCACCGCATCGACGTGGACACCTACGATCGCATCGTCGAAAGCGGCGCCCTGGACGGTCACCGCGTCGAACTGCTCGACGGGGTGCTGGTGGAGGTGAGCCCACAGTCGCCCGCACACGCGGCCATCATCGAACAGTTGCAGCGTCATCTGGGCTCCGACCCACGCCTGCGAGTCCGTGTGCAATGCCCGCTGCGCGTGCCTCCCGGCTCCGAGCCCGAGCCGGACGTCGCGCTGCTCGCCGAGCGCCCGCCGACTGGAGCCCACCCAAGCACCGCGCTGCTCGTGGTGGAGGTCTCGGTCAGCACGCACACGATCGACCGCAACGTCAAGACGGTCCAGTACGCGAGGGCGCGCGTCCCCACCTACCGGCTCGTGGACGTGCCCGGCCGCGCGGTCGAGGTGCGCACGCGACCCGGCGCACGCGGCTACGAGCGTTGCGATGTCTACGACGAGGGCAGCCTCGTGCCCGCCCCGCTCGACGGCGTGAACGACCTCGACGTCGCCGCGCTGCTCAGCGACGTGAAAGGCTGAGGGGACGGCCGAACCAAGAAACCCCCCGAACCCGGCGCCAGCGCGGGGGCTGGTTCCGTCACGGTCAGAAACGCTCTGCCCTGGCCGGTCAATTGCCAGGCGTTGGGCGACCCCTTGCCGCCCTCGCCGGCGTTCTCGATCAGGCCGACGCGCTTGAGACGCTGCAGCAGCTTCGACACCTGGCCCTGATCTTCGATCTCGGCGACGCGTCCGACCTGCCTGTTGGAGGAGTCGGGCTGCGCCCCGATCGCCGCCAGCACGCGCATCGTGCGGTATGTGACGCGAATGTCCAGGTTGGCCAGCGGATTAGGCTCGGCGCGCTTGGCCTCCACCACAAGCGCCACGGGCCGCTCCGCCTCCCTACGCGCCGCCGCCGCGCCGAGGTAGGGCAGCGCGATCATGCCCATCAGCGGCCCGGCGAGCTCAAGCAGCCGCGGCTCGGGCTCGAGCATGCGCCTGTGCATCACCGCGAGCACACCGCCGAGCACGCCCTCTGCCGTGAAAAGGGGTAGCGCCGCACCGGCCCTGCCTGCCGTCCGCCCCTCGTCGATCGCGCCCGCGATCTGCGCCAGGACGCGCGCACGGTGCTCCAGCACCCGTGGGCCGGCCCCGAGCGACTCGACGACCAACAGGCGCCCAACCTGCGGCTGCTCTTCGAAGAAGCCCAGCAGCGCCTGGAGCGCGGCCCTGATTTGCTCGCGCCAGCCGCGCTGGGCCTGGTAAGCCTCGAGCGCGGGCGCCGCGGCTGTGGCAAAGGAGTTTTCCAGGGCGGCCAGCAGGCACTCTTCGTAGTTGGCGAACAGCTCGTAGAAGGTGCGCCTGGACACGCCCGCGCGAGTCACGATGTTGCTGACGCTGATGTTCGCGATGCCGTGCTCCGCGCAGGCGCCGATCAGCGCGGCGAGGATGCGGGCACGTTGGACGTTTGCGAGGCGCATCCCACTCGCATCATCTACAGGCTGTGTTTGCAAAACAAGCCTGTATCTAGAAGCTTCTAGGCTCTGAGTAGCTGTGCTTCTCGGCGCACCGGTATCGTCGTGGCGCCGGGCGACGCGACGCTGTGAGCCAGCGCCGGATCTGACACTACTCGCACTGCGGCTAGGTCAGCGGGCCCGCGTGGACCGCGATCGCACGCTCCACTTCCCCGCCCTTGGGCGTCAGCACCCAGGCATTGGGTGCTCCCTTGGGCGCCGTCGCCTCTCGGTTCTTGACCAGGCCGAGACGCTGCAGACGCGCCAGCAGCTTCGATATCTGACCGGGATCGCTGACGCCGGCCGCTTTGCCCACCTCTCGATTGGAGCTGCCAGGGTTTCCGGCGATCGCCGAGAGCACACGCACCGTGCGGTAAGTGAGGCGAATGTCGATGCCGGCCAGCGGGTCGCGTCGAGCACGGCGCTCGCGCTGGCGCTTGGGGACAGTTTGCGTCAGCTCGGCGCCTGCTGCCGCGCCACCCAGGTAGGGCAGCACGATGATGCTCATCAGCGGATTGACGAGCCCCAGCAGCGCCGGCGCCCTCGCTTCGCTCATCTTTTGTTGGAGCACGAACAGCGCGCCGCCGACCGCCGCTTCGGCGGTCAGCCCCGGCAACACTGAAGCGCGCTCGGCCTCGCCCCTACCGCTGTCCACGGCGGTGACTATTTCCTCGACCACGCCGGCGCGAAGCTTCTCCGCTTCGCGACCCGCGGCTTGCGATCCCACGATCAGAAAATGGCCTCTTGCCGGCTCGTCTTCGAGATGTTGGAGCAGCGCGATCAGCGAGGCCCTGACCTGCGCCTGCCAGGGAAGTGCCGCGTCATGGGCCTCGAGGACGCGTGTGCGCGCGAGGTCTATCACCTCCTCGAGCGCACTCAGCAGGCAGCTCTCACAGTCCTCGAACAGCTCGTAGAAGGTCCGTCGGGACACGCCGGCACGCGCGACGACGTGCGCCACCCCCACCCGCGAGGCACCCCGCTCACCGCAGACTTCGACCATCGCCGCGACGAGTCGCGCGCGCTGTATGTCCGCGATACGCCGGTGTTTTGGCTCCTCCTGGGTACCAGTCTCCATCGTCTCTGTCCGTCGGCCCCCCGCGGCGGGGCGGGTGACGGCGCTCACCCTATGAGCACCATCACCCGGTCGGAGAGCGTGTGACCGCGCGCCGGCGTGAACAGCAATTTGACCGCGACGGTCAGCTTGCGCCCGGAGTGATGTTTGAGGAGCGCCCGACCTTTCTTTGAGATGCTCAACGCGAGCGTGACGGCACCTGCTTTGCCGGCCTGCTTGGTCGCACTCGCAACGTACGGACCGGTTGCTGTGAGCTTGCCAGCCGCCGGCACGTGGACCGTGATGCTCGCGCCATGCCCACTCGCGCTGCGATGTATGACGCTCAGCGTCGGCTTGCAGCCGATGACGGTGATCGGCGTGGACTGCTTGATGACGGCGCCGTTCTGCGCGGTGAACGCGGTCGGCATCGCAAGCGAGCCTTTACAGAGGCCACCAGGTGCGGCGAGCGCACTGTCGGGACCCTCCGGCAGCGTCAATTCGAACGTACCGATCGGCACGTCGGGAACTTCACGGAACGTCGAACTGGTGATGCCGGCTTTGCTGATGAACGTTTCGCCGTGCAGGTCGACCGTGACTCCGTCGCCCGAGAGCACCACGATCAGTTCGGGGAACTTCAAACCCGCGTACGATACGAAGTACGCCGGGCCTGACAGCGTCGTCGCCAGGATCGGCGTCGTCGCGGTCGCCGTCCCGACTCGCGAAGCAGCCGAGCACGCGGCGGGGTTGGCGTCGAACGTGTAGTCGGGGCAGGCCTTCTGCAGCGTCGAGAGCCTCGACGGCAGCTGTTTGGGTAGGTCGACCTTGACCTTGGCGATGTTGGCATCCTTGCCGAACGAACCGGCGGGGTAGGAGAGCTTCACGCTGAGGCTCGCGCCGTCGACTCGCGACGTCTTCGCTTGCGTTGAGACGGCGAACTGTGGCTTGAACGCGAGTGCGGCGCAGTTGGTCACCTGGAACGGAGTGGATACCGCCGCGGAGGCGCCTTCCACGCTCCCGACCGTGCCGGTTATGTGCATCGGTTCGCAGCTTGTCGGGTTGAACGTGAACCCGGGCCGATCGATCGACACGTTGACGTGCTTGATCTGGAGCGGGATACCGTCGAGGATGTGTGGGATTTCACCGGTCGTGATCGTCACCTGCGCGGTGTGGGGATCGATTTCGATCTTCGCCCGCACGATGACCTTGCCGAGGTTGAACGGCCCCGCGACCGCGGGGTTTACGATCGACAGGCCAAACGGTGCGCCCTCGTATTTTTCGGTGAGGAACACTTCGCCCCCGGTCACCGAATAGGGGTCCCCGCCGAGACCGACGCTCACGATCGTATGACCGATCAGGCTGTCATGCCCACACGTACCCGCGTTGGCCTGCGCTTCTGGACACAGCGCCACACCCGCAAGCACACCGGAGAGGCCGCGCGGCATGTGCAGCGTGACCTGTTGGATGTTCTGCTGGCCATCTTCGCGGGTGATCGTCGTCGTGAGCGGACTGAAAGAGCTCGCCTGGTTGCTCGTCGACCCAGCCGCAAGGGTTGGGGCGAACGGCAACCCGTTCGGGCACGGGCCACCATTCGGGCCGGTCTTGATTTCAAAGCTCGACTGCGAGCTAACGGGCGCATTACCCGACCACGGCGTGAACGACGCGTTGGTCGTGTAGGTCCCGCAGTTCGCCGGCGTGGCCAATGGAGCACGTTCACCACCGAAGAAATGCAGTTCGGCGTCTTCAAACGGCGCTTGCGGCGTGTTCTTGAACGTCGTGGATATCTGTCCCGTCACCGGGTTCAAAGACACTTCGCCTGGAAGCTTGACAAGCACACCAGACACAGGGTCTTCCGCGACGATGTACATCGCGATCAGCGAGCCGAACGGGTTTTCGTTCTGTGACGCGAGATAGATGGAGCCTTCCAATGGGTGCGCTAGCACCGGGAGCTTGAACTTTGCTGTCCCAACCTTCGACGCGTTCGGACAGAACCCGAGCGACCCGAGGTTGAGCCCCGGTTCCAGCGGTTCGGGCAGAGTGGCCGTGAATTCGTCCGTACCGCCGGCGTTTATGCCCATAAAGCCGATCTGCGACTCACCACAGGCTTGCAACCCATCGGCACCTGCTGGATTCAAAGTCATCCCTTTAGGCAACGTCACCGTAATGTCCTTCACATCGGAACCCGACACTCCGGCCGGGTTCAAGCTCGCTTCCTGGGGCACGTGCACGTCGACCTTCAGCCCAGTAGGTGTACTTCCAGATTGCACATCCGGGGAAACACTGATCGAAGCACTGAACGGTAGTCGGTTACAGCCGGTAAGGCTCTCCATCGGTTCCTGGTTCAGCGGGGCCGGAGCCGGCACATCGGGCGCCGCCCACGAGTCCGCCTGCACCGACGTCTGTAGATCGCCCGTGCAGGATGTCGGGAGCGTCATAAACGGTGATGATTGGGTCCTATCCCCCCCTGGCGCACAAGGCGGCAAGCCGGTACCTCGCCACGCCCCACCAGCGACACAGCTCCAACCACGCGAGCCATCATGCTTTTGATCACCGGGCACCCCCCAGAACGAAACCCGATCAGAAAGAAACGCGTCCACCTGTGTAACGTCTTTAACTTCCGCAACAATACCATAATCACTACCGGAACGAATCGCTGTATCGATGAACACCGGCACTCTCTGTACCTCGAACCCGAATCGGGCCGGCTCGCCGGGGCTCGGAGTTAGATTGAAGATCGGTACCACATAGGTAGTAGGCTTATTCTGAAATTCGTAGGATGAAGTGAATTCTACCGTTACCATCGCTACACCCATCTGCGTGTCGGCGGGGCACAGGTTGGTATTTCTTGTAGCTATCGTCGAAAACTCGACTTCGTTACATTGTGCCAAATTCGTAGCATTCCCAATCAGCCCAGGAGGCAAGTCAAAGCGGAGATCCTTGGCCAAGGCAGGCGGAGCACTAGGTAGACTAGTATCGTTGAGACCGATCGAGGTGGTCACCTGGAATGGGTGAGATCCCGCTTGCATATCCGGCGATCCGCCCTCATTTTCCAGCGCGAGTTCATAATCTTCTACACCGAACGGTGTCTGCCCATTTGAAACGAATATCTGGCGATCTATTGACAATCCGGGCACTGTCGCCCCGAGTTCGGCCGTAAAGTCTCCGGTACCGTTTTCGCTTTCTTCATTGACTTTACAAAAATCGCTCGCAAACTGCCCCGTCCCTTCGACTTCATCACAACGATAGGCTCGCCCTCCGGCCACAGAAATTACGTTCTCGGCACCGGCCTGGGCGTCAGCCTGCACTTCCACGCTAATGGTCATTTCGATTTGTTCGTAAGGCTCAAGAGGTTCTGGTCCCGCCCAGTTACATTCAGCCGCATCTCCCATATTCCGCGTAGCACACAACATGTTTCCTCGGGTGCTAAAGGTGTGATTTGAACCGGAAATGCCCGATACTGCGATCGCCTTTAGACCTGGCGGTAGCTCGTCAACAACCATCACCGGGGTTTCAGTCGCATTTACGGCCGCGTCGCCAAGGTTGGTTGCCTGCACCACGATCTTGGCTTCCCTGCCCGGCTGCAAGTATGTGGGCCTCGAGCTGGACGACAGTTGCCACCAGGGCGCTTCTGTAGCAAGAGCCGGCGACGCCTCGGAGAGCGCCACTACCAGCACCGCGGCCGTCAGAAGACCCATAATGCCTATCTTGACCGAGCTCACGGAGATCACTTGCTGCCTCCCAGCTTTTTAGTGGACTTACCGGACTTGACCGGCCCGTAGCGTTTGCGCGCTTGCCGTTCGCACACGGCTCGTCGCCTGTGACCCTGCTTACGGCACGCCCTCAAAGCCGCACCAAGCTTTTGTGACCGCGTGGATTTCTTCAGCGCGTCTGCCGGCCGAGGCGCGGGCTGAACGGCGTTTCCGCCACCCGACGACAGCATCGCAGTCGACGGTGCACCAAATACGCCGGGTTGGGGCGTCGGCGCCGCTCTGCAGGAATCTGCGGTGCTGCAGGCCGGGGGCATATTCCCCACGGAGACGGGACACAGCGCAGAGGCAGAGCACACATGTGCGTCGTAGACATCGTAGGCACCGTCGATGTCCTGGGGGACCAGCTGTGATGTCGTCATGAAGAACACATCATCGCCGCTACTGCTCGCGTCTAGGAATGCCGATTCCTGACTCGAAGTTCCAGAGGAGATCAACGCCAAACAGCCGTCGCTTTCGTTTCCTTTCTCTCCTTCCATCTTGAAAATCTCACTCGCACTCTGCGTCGAGTTGTCGCAACGCCCACCTTCGGACTGTTCACCCTCCGGCTCATATCCGTAGACGTCCTCAATGCCGTTTATATCAGCCGGCACCAGAGAATCGGCACTGTCAAAGAATAGGCGACCCGTATTCGAAAGGTAACGCGGCTGGTAAAGTGCGCTTCCTAGATTGACCTCCGTCCAACCAGGGAGATTGCCGGCCAACCAGCTACCCGACCATGTTTCGGGTTCGTCGACAAGTAGTCTAGTCGCGCCAAAAGTCGATGGATCCAATATACCTTCCGGTCTCGCGCCCGTTGGATTGCACGACGCACAAGTAATTCGATCCTTGGCGGAATCAAAAAGGTAGACCTCCTCATCAAGGCGTTCTCCTGGAGCCGTACTACTCACATCTTCGTTGTTGTATCCTGTCAATTCCCTGTCAGACATAAATGCCAAGAACTGCCCATTCCGAGAAACCCTCGAACTCAAGTATCCCAAATTTTCAGGTGACTGCCCTGCCCAGTCGGACTCGTCGCTATTGGATAGACGCGCAACGAGCTGCGGAACTTCCCACCCGGCCCCACTGAAATGATCCTCATACAGATTGCACAAGGCCCCTGGTTCCAGTGCGCCTCGACACGTGCCCGACGTCGCGTCAGTGCCGCTCAGCACGCCGTCTGCCACGAAAAAGACCGTATCGCCATCTTCGCTTAGTCCTAGCACATCGCCTTGCACATCGGCGCTTTCCTGCTGGTTAGCGTCGTTTGTCAAGTCAGTCAGCGTGCCTGACATCCGACCGTGCTTGCTCGCGACTTCGAACACATACAAATCCGGCCGGGATTCTCCACTGTTATCTTCAGCTTTGGAGTCCGATGTCAGGCGCACATAGTCAGTAAAGAAAATCTTTGATCCGTCGCTGCTTGCATCCTGAAAGACCGCATGAGGCGCTACCGATTCTTCATTCACACCTTCTTGTGGCACATCGATCTGAACCGTTTCCCCACGTTGCGTATCTCGCAGATAGAGATGACCCGCAGCTTCCCATACCACTCGCGATCCATTATTCGACACTGCATTTCTAACTTGTAGTCCTCGGGAGCCAAGCGCCGCCGCCTTGCCGCCTTCCGATTCTGCGGCAGGTATTTCTTCACCTTTTCCATTTGGCGGCAGTACGCTGACCAGCTTAAGCTGTTCAGTTGCCGAACCGCCTGCGCTCCACTCGTAGAGCGTCCACTGACCGTTAGTAGTGGCGATATTACCGCTCAATGCTTCCTCGGATTCAATGATAACGTGCTGCAAATCAGA
The DNA here is from genome assembly GCA_035485715.1 of Solirubrobacteraceae bacterium. GTDB lineage: Bacteria > Actinomycetota > Thermoleophilia > Solirubrobacterales > Solirubrobacteraceae > Palsa-744. Next base: position 209,204 of record DATHNT010000003.1, read on the forward strand.
TGATGAGCCTACAAAGTGAAGAAGATTGTTACTAGCCCCTTCACCGAAATGCTTACCTTCTGGGACATTTGCTTCGGTGACTAGTGCTTGATAGCACGTCACGGGTATCGCTTCCGCGGGTGTCGATTTGCATTCGCCGTTGTGGCGCAAATAGATGGTTTTTTCCGCACCTTCCTTGAGCGGCGGCAACGGTGTTTCACCAGCCGGTTCGACGAGTGCAGTTGAAAGATCTCCAGAGAACAAGGCGTCTTCCGAGTTGCGCCCCGGGACGAGCAGTGCTACAGCGTCGTGTGGCGTCGTGATGTCTTCCGACACCCAACCGCCCGAACCACGCGTGGCGTAGAACTGAGCAAATTCGGGAGCCCTATTTCCTGATGCGTCATTAGTGAGAGGCCCACCGGCGACATACGTGAATGCTCCACCATCTTCCGCGGACTGTATCGCACCGCCTCCCTTGGAGATCGGGTTTATCCTTACACCATGCTTATCGGGCGGCGAAACCAATTCCCACTCCCGACCATCAGGCAACGCAAACTCACCCCCCGTCATCTGAGTAGTAAACGTCTCACCCAGGCCTAGAGCACCCCCCAACACGCTTGCCGCCACGACGCGGTAGTTATAGGTCGTGTCTGGGGCGAGCCCTTCCAGATCGGCACTGACGGAGACGTTCCCAACCCCTTCAGCAATCTTTCCTTCCCCTTTGGGCACCAACGCGTACCCCGTACCCGTGCCATATTCAAATCTATAGCTCGTTTCGGCACCCTCAGGATCGATTGTTGCATTAACGTTCGCACTTGAGGATACAACATCTATCACCGATTCTTCTTCAATCTTCGGCGGAGCCTGCGCGTCGGTCGTAAACGTCATCGATTCCCCGATTTTGGTTTCACCTTCGGCGTTGCGCGCGAGCAAACAAAAGGTGTATTTAGTCGCCGGTAGCAGTCCCGACAGCCTCGCTGACACCAGTTCTTTTTCGTCGCCTAGCGCGATTCCGGCGGGAACGGGCGCAGTCTGCCCTCCACCGCATTCCGTCGCTGGCGCTGCCTTGTACAAAAATTCGTATTCACCTGGCTCACCTTCCGTGCCTGGGTTCAACTCCCCATGCAGCGTCGCCGTCGTAGCGATCACCGCCGTCGCTTCCTTCGTTACCGGTTTTTCTGGTGCAACTGCGAGGGCCGGAGCGCTGAAATATGCCAACACGCCCAGAATTGCACAGAGAGCCGAGAGTCCCGTGAGTGCGCGCAAATTGAGGACAGCGACTCCAATCGTCACCGCAAAACCTCCCCGTAGGAGTCCGTCCGGTGAGGCTTGCGATGTTCTTGATTGGCACGAACCGAGTTCCATTGCTGCTCCTTTGTGATGCACGTCACGCGGATTTCTGCGGCAAACGCCAGAAAGGGGCGCGTGAGACCAATCCGGTCTCACGCGCGCCGTTATCGACTACGGACAGTCTTGTTAGACCTTGAACTCCACTTCTTCTTCAAAGACTACGCCTTCTGTAAATTGCAAAGAAGCTTCCCCTTCGCTTTCGCCAACAAACCAGAATTTTGGAGTGGCCTTTACCTTTTCCCCTTTTTCATTTTCATATTCGGACGGTTCCTGTGTCCACTTATGCCCCTTAGCAGTCAATACATATTTTGTGGAAAGTTTATTGACTGTGCCCAGGCCAACCAAGAAAGCGCCCGAAAGCTTAGCCGCATTGCCCTCACATTCCATGCTTATACCGGCAGATGGTAGGGAATATAGGAGCGCGGCTTCTTTTTTTGCGCGGTTAAGATATACGAGTTTTATCGACATTGGCAGGACTATTTCGCCAGCATTTTTGCTGCCAGCTGACTGACACTCGCCCCTAAGTCCGAATTCACAGGCATGAAACGTAGTGGTGACTTTGCCTCCACTCAGTCCAGCGATTTCGCCCGCAGCCGATCCCGTTTTGCAAAATTCGAATTGTTCGCCAGTGTCAGAGGTACCCAATATAACTTTTCCCGTCACCGTACCCGTGAACTTTTTTTTGACAAGTTCTTTGCCTTCTTTATTAACAATTTCTGGCAACGCTGCCGAAGCAACCGCCGTTCCAACCGCGCCGAACGCGCACACGGCCGCCAGCGCTACTACCATCATCTTGAACTTAGATCTCATCTGATAGAATTCCTTTCGCATCACCCGGAGTCGGGGCGCTACCGCACAAGGACGCGCTCCGGCGCCGGCTTTTTGTCGAGAGAGACCTCGGACTGGAAGGGCCCACATGAATCCACGGACTGGGCCACACGGCAGACCGGGAAAAACCCTGACCCGGCCGTAAATCGCTCTTTCATCCCCCAAGAACTCCCTCTCGTCACTGGACCGGTGATACCCCCGTCACATTGACGATCGCGGTATCGCCCGGCACTCGCCAGACATCTGGTCGAGTGAGATCATGCCTGGTACCGAGAGGCCAGGACAAGTCATGGCCTAGAAGCTTCTAGTTCATGAATACCTACCACAATCACTATTGTTTGCGCTAGTCTCTGCCAATGGGAGGGGCAAGAGTTGAGAATGAGAGAGGGTCTGCCGCCCTTCGGTCACCTGTCAGTTGGGCCTTGCTGGGACTGGTGATTCAACGTCCGAGCTATGGGTACGAGCTTGTTCAGCGCTTCGAGCGCACGTACGGCGAGGCGCTCGAACTGTCAAGCCCCTCACAGATCTACACCGCGCTCGACGCGCTGCGACGTCGAGGCCTGATCGAAAAGCTGCCACCCGGCAAGGCCACCGAGGACTCGCGCCAACCCAAGCCCCACTACCGCGCGACGGCCGAGGGCCTCTCGAGCCACGCGGATTGGCTGATCGAGCAGGTCGGCGACGAGCGCCGCCGCTCGCGCCTGTTCTCGCTCCAGCTCGCCGTGCTCGATCCGCAGGCGGCGCTCGAGATTCTTGCGCGCTATGAGCAGAGCTGCCTGCAGGAAGCAAGTGGCATGCCCCCTGCCACCGCGCAGGAAGCAGAGGAGGAGGGAGCACACGTGGCAGAGCTCGCCTCGCGCCTGCTGCGCGAGGAGGAGCGCATCTCGGTGCAGGCGCGTCTTGGCTGGATCGGCTACGCGCGGCGCGAGTTCGCCGCCCTGGTCTCGGGCCGAGCAGCGCAACGATGAGCCTACTCTCACTCGATCGCATCTGCCGCCGCCATCGGCAGGGACCACACGAACGAATCGTGCTGCGCGAGGTGTCGCTCGAGCTCGATCGCGGCGAACTGGTGACCGTGTGGGGCCAGCGGCTCTCCGGACGCTCGACGCTACTGCGCGTCGCGGCAGGCATCGAGCCGCCAGACAGCGGCGTGGTGCGTTTCGAGGGACACGACCTGACGCGTGCCGCCGGCGACGCGCTGGGCAGTGGCATCGGCTACTGCCACCGTTCCGCGCGCACAGTGGAGGCGCGCGCAATCCTCGACGCGCTGATGGTCAGCCAGCTCGCGCGCGGCATCCCTCCGCCGACTGCCCGCAAGCGCAGCTGGGCAGCTCTGGAGCGCACCGGCGCCGGCGACTGCGTCTCCAGCAGCTCGCACGAGCTCGACAGCGCCGAAGCGCTGCGCGTCACGCTGGCGCGCGCGCTCGTGCTCGAACCCTCGCTGCTCGTGATCGACGAGCCCACCGAGGGCATCGACCTGCTCGAGCGCGACCCGATCCTCGCGCTGTTGCGCTCGCTCGCCGACGAGGGCACGGCGATCCTGATGGCCACGGGCGAGAGCGCTGCGCTGAGCGGCTCCGACCGCGCCCTCTCGCTCTCAGGCGGCGAGTTGCGCGGCGGCGCCGTACCAGAGCTTGCCCCAGTCGTGCCACTGCGCCAACACGCCCAGGGCAACAAGCAGGCGAGTGCGTGAGCGGCCGCCCGCCGAGCGCGACCTGCTCGACGCACGCTTCGGAGTAGCGTCCAACGTATGCTCGAGCTCGAGCGAGTCTTCAAGAGCTACCGCGGCGCCGGCGAGGAGGTGCGCGCGATCGACGGTGTCGACCTGTACGTGCAGGCGGGCGAGATGGTCGCGCTGCACGGCCCCAGCGGCTCGGGCAAGACGACGCTGCTGCTGCTGATCGCGGCGCTACTGGAGCCCGACGCCGGCACGATCCGCTTCGACGGACGCGAGCTCTCCTCGCTCTCGGACGGGCACGCCTCCGACTACCTGCACCGCGACGTCGGCTTCGTCTACCAGTCACCACAGCTGATGGGACGCGTCTCGGCGCTGGAGAACGCTTCGATGAAGCTGCTGCTCGGCGGCATGGGGATGCGCGAGGCGCAGGCGCGCGCGCTGCCGTGGCTGCGGCGCGTCGGCCTCGGCGACTCGCTGCAGCGCACACCCGAGCAGCTCTCCAGCGGCGAGCGCCAGCGCGTGGCGATCGCACGCGCGCTCGCCAGCGAGCCGCACCTGATCCTCGCCGACGAGCCGACAGGCAACCTCGACAGCGCCCGCTCGATCGAGATCGTAGAGTTGCTCGCCGCGGTCGCGCACGAACGCGACGCGGCCGTCCTGCTCGTCACCCACGACCTCGAGGCAGCGGCGATCGCCGACCGCCGCTGCACGCTGCGGGACGGGCGCCTCAGCGAGAATGAACAGCCGGGCAGCGGAGAGATGAGACGTGTCGCCGGTTGAGAACTCGGGCGCGCAGGCGCTGATGCGACCGCGAGCGCTGCTCTACTTCTACCGCCGTCGCCTGCGCGTGCACGCCGTCCAGGAGCTCTTGGCCGGCCTCGGCGTCGCGATCGCCGTGGCGCTTGCGCTCGCCACGATCGTGGCCTCCGGCTCGATCGCCGGCTCCGCCGGCGAAATCGTCCACACGGTGATCGGACCGGCAAGCCTGCAGCTGCGCGCGCGTGGAAGCGAAGGCTTCGACCAGCAGCTGCTCACGCGCGTCGAACGCCTGCCTGGCGTCAAGCAGGCAGCGCCACTGCTCGAGCAGACCGCAACCGTCACCGGCCCAGGCGGACGCAGCGTGACCGTCGATTTGGCCGGCGCCGACACGAGCCTGGTCGTGCTCGACGGGCTCGCGCACACACTGCCTACCTCGACGCTCTCGGCGGGCGGGATCGGGCTCAGCCGGGCCAGCGCGAACGCGCTCGGCATCAGCGCGCCGAGCACAGGCGAAACCGGCACGGTAGCGCTGCGCCTGCGCGGGCAGACCGACCTCCTGAGGGTCTCGGCGGTACTTGGACCAGAAACCTTCGGCGCGCTCTCACAGGCAAACGTGGCGGTCATGCCGCTCGGCCAACTGCAGCTCCTCACTGGCCTGCGCGGACAGATCGGACGCATCCTCGTGCAGGTCAAGCCGGGACAGGAAGCTCGCGTCCGCACCGAGCTGACCGGGCTCGCACAGGGGCGTCTGCAGGTCGCACCGGCCGACCGCGACGTAAGCTTGCTGCGTCAGGCCCTGCGCCCCTCCGACCAGGCCAGCGGCTTCTTCGCGACGATCAGCGCACTGCTCGGGTTCCTGTTCGCTTTCAACGCGATGCTGCTGACCGTGCCGGAGCGCCGTCGCGCGATCGCCGACCTGCGCCTGATCGGCACCAAGCGCAGCGCGGTCGTGCAGATGTTCGGCTTCCAGGCGCTGGTACTCGGCATGGTCGCTTCGCTCGTCGGGCTGGCCGGCGGCTACGCGCTCGCACGCGGCGCCTTCCATCAATCGACCGGCTACCTGGCCGAGGCCTTCACGCTCGGCACGCACACCGTCGTCGGCGCCGAGCCACTGCTGCTCGCGCTGCTCGGCGGGATGCTTGCCACCTGTCTTGCCTCAGCCGTCCCGCTGCTCGACCTGCGTCGCGGCCGGGCGCTCGACGCCGTCTATCACCAGGAGGGCGTGCCCGGCAACACACTCACCGCCGCCGCGCGACGCTGGCTGGTGCTAACCGCCACCGGGATGCTGGCGGCGAGCACCGCACTGTTCGTCGCCGCCCCCGCACGCGCCCTGCTCGCAAGCGCGCTGCTGGCGCTGGCGACGGTGTTGGCAGTGCCGCTCGTATTCGCCGGCGTGCTGCGCGCCGCGGGCGCGCTTGCCGAGCGCCGCCAGAGCCTGACGATCCTGCCGGTGGCGCTGACCTCGCTGCGCACGACCACGTTGCGGTCGCTCGCGCTGGCCGCCACCGGCGCCGTCGCGCTGTTCGGCTCGATCGCGCTCGGCGGCGCACGCGGAGACCTGCTGCGCGGGATCGAAGGCTTCGCGCACAGCTACTCCGCCGACGCCCCAATCTGGGTCGGCAATAGCGGCGACAATCAGGCCGTCGTCGACTTCCGTGCGCAAGGCCTCGCCGCACGTATCGCGCGAGTCCGGGGCGTCGCCTCGGTGCACAGTTTCCAAGGTGGGTTCCTCGAATACGAGGGCCGGCGCGTTTGGCTGCTGGCACGCCCGCCCGGGGGCGACCGTCGAGTGCTCGAAAGCCAACTGCTCGGCGGCAGCGCCACAGCCGCGGTCGCGCGCCTCGGCGAAAGTGGCTGGATCGCCGTCTCGCGCCAGATCGCCGAAGCCCAGCACGTCGGCGTCGGTGGGCAGCTCACGCTGCCCACCCCGAGCGGCCCGGCGCGCCTTCGGATCGCGGCGACCACCACGAACCTCGCTTGGAGCCCGGGCGCGATCTTCATATCGAGCGCCGACTACGCGCGCCTGTGGGGCACCACGACGCCGACCGCCATCGCCGTCCAACCGGCGCGGGGAGCCGACGTGGCACAGGTGCAGCGCGCAATCGCACAGGTGCTCGGGCCGAGCAGCGGCCTGCAGGTCACGAGCGCACAGGTACGACAAGCAAGCATCGACAAGCTGACAAGCGAAGGGCTCGGTCAGCTCGGCGAGATCTCGACACTGCTGCTCGTCGCCGCGATCCTCGCGATGGCCGCGGCTCTGACCTCCGCGATCTGGCAGCGGCGCGTGTGGCTTGCGGGACTGCGCCTGTCAGGCGTCAGGCCGAGCCGTTTGCGATTGATCCTGCTGTGCGAGTCGGCGCTGATGTTGGGCGCCGGCTGCGTGACCGGAGCAGTGGCCGGTATCTACGGACAGGTCGTGATCGACGGCTACCTGCGCCACGTCACCGGCTTCCCGGTCGACAGCGTCGGCGCGAGCCTGCGACCGCTGGAGATATTCGTCCTGACGATCGCGGTCGTACTCGCGCTCGCCGCGCTCCCCGGCTGGGCCGCCTCGCGCGTATCCCCGACCCTGGCCTTCAATGAGTAGCACCCTGACACCCATGCAGTCGCTACGCGTCGGAAGTGCGCTGGTGCTCGCCAACGCGCGCTACTGGAGCAGCGTCGCGCCACTCGCGCGCGTGCAGATCGCACACTGGGAGAAGCGTGCCCGGGCTGTTGAAGACCCGAGCCTGAAAACTCTGGCCACCGCGAAGCTGGGACAGGAGCGCTTCAACGTCGAGGCCGCCGCGACGCTCGCGACCCTGGCGCCGCGAGCGTCGCGCGCACACGTCGTCGAGGCGATCGTGGCGGCGCAGATCGCCTACGACTATCTGGACGTGCTCGGCGAGCAGCCGCCCGATGAGTCGCGCGCAACGGATGACGGCGGCTACCTGCGCGAGCTGGTCGACACCGTCACGAAGTCGCTCGAGCGACTGCCCGCCGCGGCCACGCTCGCCGGTGTCATGCAGAGAGTCCTGCACCGTTGTGGCGAAGCACAGACACTGATCCATGCCGCCGTACGCGACGGCGATGCGGAGCTGGAGCGCTGGGCCACGCGCGAAGCGGCAAGCAGCCCGACAGGCTGGGAGCAGACGGTAGACAGCCCGGGCAGGTCGGGGCTCGGCTGGTCGGGGCTCGGCTGGCCGGAATACCTGGCGGGAGCGAGCGCCGGTGTGCTGGCCCTGCACGCGCTGATCGCCGCCGCCGCCGATCCACTCACCACGCTCGCGGACGCCGAGGCGATCGACGCCGCCTACCTGTACATCGGGGCGCTGACGATGCTCGACAGCCTCAACGACCGCGAGCAGGACCTGGCAATGGGCGAGCTGGGATACATACGCCACTACGAGGATCGCGAGCAACTGGCCGAGCAACTGGCCGTCGTCGCCCGTGAGGCGGCCATCGAGGCGCGCACGCTGCCCCACGGCGCACACCACACGATGACACTGCTCGGCATTGTGGCCTACTACGGCTCCGAGCCGACCGCACACGGTCCGCTCGCAGCGCCCGTAACCGCGAGCGTGCGAGCAGAATTGGGGCCACTGATGACGCCAATGCTCGCGATCATGCGCGCTTGGCGCTTGGCAAAGAGGGTACGCGGACGGTCTCGCCGCTCGACAACAACGGATAACATCGTCTCATCCGCTCAGATGGAGCGCATGGATGAGGGTCGACCGGTGTTACAGCGGTGGTCAACGAATCAGGGGAAGGCTTGATGGCGAAGCGATCGCGATTGCGTGTTCGCGCGGGAATCGCATCGACACTGCTCGCGTGCGGGGCCGGCTCGCTGCTGTTTGCCGGCGGCGCGTCGAGCGCTGTACCCACTGCAGCTTCGGGCAGCGTTCTCGCGCAGACTGGGCAGCGCTCGTTGCACAACACCGCCTCGTTGCACATCACAGCGCGCGCCAGGGCGGCGGGCGCGCTGAAAGCGACCGACAGCGCGCACCTGCACTACATCTCCGCCTCAGGCTCGCTCCTGTATGAGGAAGGAGCGGCCGTCGGAACGCTGCCCGGCAGCATGCGCGTGCACTTCAACGTCGGCGCCACGCTCAGCGGCAGCTTCACGATCTACACCCGCGGTGGCACGATCACAGGCCATGGCTCGGCGACGCCACATGGCTCCGGCGTATACGAAAGCTTCGCCGGCTCGCTCGTCGTCGCCGGCGGCAGCGGCCACTACGCCCACGCGCACGGCAAGGCGGGCTTGTACGGCACGTTCAACCGCAACAACTATGCGCTGGTCGTCCAGACCGTGGGCACGCTCCACTACTAAAGGGAGCACCGCAACGCGAACGAAAGCTTTTTCCGGGTCCAAACTGCCGCCACTGCTGGCGCTGGGCGGCTGCCTGCTCGCCACCTGCGCGCCAGCCAAGTCGGTCGCCGCGCCGGGCGCCCATGCGGCGAGCACGGCGACGCTCAGCGCGGCGTTCACACCCGAGCGCCTGGGCGGACGCACAACGCTTCATTTCGGCTTTGCCTTCTCGGCCCCCGCCGGACAGGTACCCTCGCCGCTGACGCAGATCGAGCTGCGCTACCCGAACAACCTCGGGATCTCGCTGAGCGGACTCGGGCTGGCGACGTGCGACGCAAGCACCCTGCAGGACCTGGGCCCGAACGGCTGCCCACCCGACTCGATCATGGGTCGCGGCGAAGCGTATACGGGGATCGTGCTCGGCACGACGCCAATAAGGGAGAACGCGCCGATCGCGATCGTGCGAGCACCCGACCAGGAAGGGCACGTGTCGGTGCTGTTCTACTCGGAAGGCAGCACGCCCGTGGATACTCACATCGAGTTCCCCGGAATCCTGCTCCCCGCCAATTCGCCATTCGGCGGTGTCGTCAGCATCGGCATCCCGCTCGTGCCGACGCTGCCCGGCGCCCCCTACATCTCGGTGATTCATCTGCACGCAACGCTCGGCCCGATCGGTGTCACCTATTACGAACACGTCGACGGCGTGACGCTCGCCTACACCCCCAAGGGCATCCTCCTACCCAAGACCTGCCCAAGCGGCGGCTTCCCATTCGCCGCCACGTTCAACTTCCTCGATGGCAGCGAAGCGCGCGGCAGCACGGCGATACCGTGCCCGGATCCTCCAAAGAAGAGAAAGAAGCGTCACTGAGCGCTCAGTGACGGAAGTGCCTGACGCCTGTCGCCACCATTGCCACGCCTGCCGCGTCTGCGGCGGCAACGACCTCCTCGTCGCGCACCGAGCCGCCCGGCTGGATGATCGCGGTGACGCCCGCGTCGATCGCCAGCTGCGGGCCGTCGGCGAACGGGAAGAAGGCGTCCGAGGCCAGCGAGGCGCCGGCCAGGAGATTGTCCTCGCCCGCCTGGGCCTTCTCGATCGCGATGCGCACGGCGTCTACCCTGCTCATCTGCCCCGCCCCGATGCCGATCGTGGCGCCGTCGCGCGCGATCACGATCGCGTTGGAGCGCACGTGGCGGCAGACCTGCCAGGCGAAGCGCATGTCCTGCCACTCGGCGTCGGTCGGCTGCTTGGCGGTCATTACGCTCATCTGATCGGCAGTCTCTGCGACCTCGTCGCGGTCCTGCACGAGCAGGCCCCCTATTACGGGCTTGGCCTCCAGGCCACCCGCCGGCTCGGGCCAATCGGGCAGCTCCAGCAGGCGCACGTTCTTCTTCTGCGTCAAGACCTCGAGCGCCTCGGGCTCGAAACCGGGGGCCAGCAGGACCTCGATGAACTGTTTCGACAAAGCCTGCGCACACGCCTCGTCGACTCTGCGGTTGAGCGCTATCACTCCGCCGTACGCGCTGACAGGATCGCTGGCGAAGGCCCGCTCGTAGGCCTCTTGCGCGGTCTTGCCGAGGGCACAGCCACAGGGATTGTTGTGCTTGACGATCGCGCACGCCGGATCGGAGAAGTCCTCGACCAGCTCGCGTGCGGCGCTCAGGTCGAGCAGGTTGTTGAACGACAACTCCTTGCCGTGCAATTGCCTGACACCGGCGAGCAGGTGCGTGGGCGCGCCCACCTCGGCATAGTAGGCGGCGCGCTGGTGCGGGTTCTCGCCGTAGCGCAGCTCGGCTGCCTTCTCGTAGGCAAGCGTGCGCTGCTGCGGAAAGTCCTCGTCCTCGCGCTGGGCAAACCAGGAGGAGATCGCCGCGTCGTAGCGTGCGGTCGTGGAGAACGCGACCGCCGCAAGGCGCGAGCGCGTGCCCATAGAAAGGTGCCCGGAGGCGTCATTCAACTCTGTCAGCACCGACTCATAATCGGACGGCTCCACCACCACAGCCGCGAACGCGTGGTTCTTGGCGGCCGCACGGATCATCGTGGGCCCGCCGATGTCGATGTTCTCGACGATCTCCGCGGGCTCCGCGCCGCGCGCAACCGTCTGCTCGAACGGGTACAGATTGACGCACACCATGTCCACCGGCTCGATCCGGTGCTCCAACGCAGCCTCTAGATGATCGTCGTCGTTACGCACCGCCAGCAGCCCGGCGTACAGACGCGGGTGCAATGTCTTCACGCGTCCGTCCATCATCTCGGGAAAGCCCGTGAATTCCTCGATTGCGCGTACCGGCACACCCGCGTCGGTCAGCGCCCGAGCGGTGCCGCCGGTCGAGACGATCTCCACGCCCAACTCCACCAGGCCGCGAGCAAACTCGACTATGCCGGTCTTGTCAGAGACGGAAAGCAGCGCCCTGCGCACTCGCACCGCGCCAGGCTCGGCGCGCTCGATGTCGGTGTGCTGCCGCTCAGCGCTCATCTATCGCGCAGATTATCCGTGTAGCGCGCGAGCCGCGTACAGGTCGGATCTGACCACCTCGCAGACTATCGTCTTCAGTTTGTGATTTCGAATTTCGAATAGGAGCGAGCGTGTGGGTCCGGGGGAAGGAGATCTGGAGGGACTTGCCGAGCTGTTCCCTGGATTTGTGGATTTTCGTGATGACGAGAACTCGCAGTTCTACCGCTCGCATCTGCCGAGTTTCGACACACCGCAGAAGACTACTGCCGAGATCACTCGTCGCCTGAGTCGGGTGGTCTTTGCTGTTGTCAAGGATGCGGCGCGTCCGCCGTTGCCGATGGGTGTCGATAACTTGTTGCGGTGGCATAGGGCGATTTTCGCGACGACGTTTCCCTACCAGGCCGGGAAGGTCCGCGACGCAGAAACCCAGTTCGGAGTGCGTTTGCGCGAGGGCCAAGAGGTGCGGAAGATACTGGCTTCCGGAGCTACTCCTCCAGCGAATGAAGGCTTCGCGGCATCGACGCGATGGGGAGTAGAATTAGGGTATGACCGGTCGCTGCTATGACTTGCATGGGCCTCGGGACCAGTTGGTGGTCGCGACGAAGCATGGTTGGATGCCTTTCGATGAGAAGGCGGCAACTAAGATGGCGGCCTCCGCGATGATGCTCGCCTGTGGTCCTGAGCATTTCGATCACCTCCAAGCGAAGACTCAAGCGACCATAGCCAAGCCGGTCTCCGGGGCATAGCGCTCACCTGCAGATATCTGTCGGGGGTTTGAGGAGCATTCCTGAAGCGCATCGTGCGATCGCAACGGGGAGAATGCGGCCTGTTCAGCGGGGAGAATGCGGCGCGGGGGCGATCGTCACGCGGCGCGGGTTCTCCGGGTCTACGCCAAGCGCTCTGCGCGCGAACAGGCGCACGGCCTCGGGCAGAAGCGAATGCTCGATCGGACGCAGAGCCGCCAGCACCTCCTCGGGGTCGCGCGCGTCCGGCAACTCCAGCGCCCGCTGCAGGATCACCGCGCCGCTGTCCACGCCCGCGTCGACGAAGTGGACCGTCACGCCGAACACCTTCACGCCATAGGCAAGCGCCTGCTCGATCGCGTGCAGGCCGGGGAAAGCTGGCAGCAGCGACGGGTGCACATTTATGACCGCGCTCGGGAAGCGCTCGAGGAAGACGAACGTCAGCAGCTCCATGTAGCCGGCGAGCACGACCAGCCGTGCGCCACGCTCGACGAGCCAGTCGGCCATCGCGCCGTCGCGCGTCTCGCGATCCGCGTAGGTCGAGCGCTCGAACACTGCCGTCGGCACGCCGCGCGAGGCCGCGCGCTCCAGAGCCAGGGCGCCAGGCGCGCCCGAGGCGACCGCGACCACCTGCGCCTCGTGGCCGTGGACGGTGTCCAGGAGCGCCTGCAGGTTGGTGCCGGTGCCCGATACGAGCACGGCGATCGGCAATGGCTCACTCACGGGCGGCTCGCGACGATGTCACTGATCGCGCACCCTAGCGGGCGCGCATGTCGTCGTACCGAGTCCCCGCTTGCAAGCCTGCGCCCGCTTGTGAGCACCCTCACAGAGACCGGAGCCTTGCTCGGCTTCAATCGGATACATGGTTTCTTCACTCATAGTCGCGGGAGCACTGCTCAGCGGCGCCGCAACGGCGCTGCGTGGCGGGCGCAACCGCGGTCTCATCACTCACAGGCCCTACAACAATCGCCACAGCGACGCGACTGCCGCACGCGACGAGCGTGCGCAGATGCTCGACTAGGTTCCTCGTTTTGGCGTCGGCCACCTGACGCCGACTGCTCACCACCAACTACGCGCCGGCTACCTCGAGGGCGTACTTGCCCTGGGCGCCGTCCGAGCCCTTGACCGGGTACTCGCCGGTGAAGCAGGCGTCGCAATGTGTGGCGCGCGTGGCGCCGACCGCCTCGTACACGCCGTCAAGCGACAGGTAGGCGAGCGAGTCGCAGCCCAGCTCGGTCGCGATCTCCGCCACCGAGCGCTCGTGCGCGATCATCTCCTCGCGCGTGGACATGTCGATGCCGTAGTGGCACGGGTGCTTGATCGGAGGAGCGGAGATGCGCATGTGCACCTCGGTGGCGCCGGCGTCGCGCAGCATCTGCACGATCTGGCGCGTCGTGTTGCCGCGCACGATCGAGTCGTCCACGACGACCAGGCGCTTGCCTCCGACGATCTCCGGGAGCGGGTTGAACTTGAGGCGCAGACCGTGCTTGCGCAGCTCCTGCCCCGGCTGGATGAACGTGCGTGCCACGTAGCGGTTCTTGACGAAGCCGTCGTCCTGGGGCAGGCCGCTGGCACGCGCGAAGCCACGAGCGGCCGCGTTGCCGGAGTCGGGCACCGGGATCACGAGGTCCGCCTCGACCGGCGACTCGCGCGCCAGGATCTCGCCCATGCGCCCACGGGCCACCTGCAGCACCTGGCCGTTCATGCGCGAGTCCGGTCGCGCGAAGTAGATGTACTCGAACACGCAGAAGGCCTTGCGCGCGTCCGGGAGGACGCAACGGTTTTCGAGACCGTTCTCCCCGAGCGTGACGATCTCGCCGGGCTCGACGTCGCGCAGCAGCTTGGCGCCGATGATGTCGAACGCACACGACTCGCTCGCGACGCAGTAGCGCGCAGGCTCGCCGTCCGCGCCCTCGATCACGCCAAGGGCGAGCGGGCGCAGGCCGTGCGGGTCACGAAAAGCGACGACGCGATCCTTGGTCATGACCACGATCGAGAAGGCGCCGTTCAGGCGCGGAAGGACATCGGCGATCGCATCCTCGATCTGCTCCGCCGGATGCGTGGCCAGCAGGGCCGCGACGATCTCCGAATCCGACGTCGAGCTGAAAGTGACACCGCGCTCGGAGAGCTCCTCGTGCAACTCCAAGGCGTTGATCAGGTTGCCGTTGTGCGCCAGCGCCAGCTCGCGGCGCGAGCCGTTCGTACCCTCCGAGCGCTGCACCGGCTGCGAGTTCTCCCAGGCGTTGGAGCCGGTCGTCGAGTAGCGCACGTGCCCGATCGCCAGCTCCCCGCGCAGCGTGCGCAGATCGTTCTCGGAGAACACCTGCGAGACGAGGCCGAGCTCGCGGCGGGTCATGATGTTGCCGCCACGGTCCGCCGCCGCGATGCCCGCCGACTCCTGGCCTCGGTGCTGCAATGCGTACAGCGCGAAGTACGACAGACGCGAGACCTCGTGCCCGGGCGCGTATATGCCAAACACACCGCACTCGTCGCGCGGTCCGTCGCGATCCTCGGGACAAGGGCCAGCCACCCTTCCAAAAGGCATTGCCTGGCTCACGCTAGCAGCCGGTCCCGAATGCTCGACCCGGCGCGTTCGCCGCGTTCACGCGAACAGCTCCGCGAGCGCGCCGTGCGCCTCGGCCAGCTCGGCGAGGGTCAACGAAATCGGCGATGCCCCCTGCGCGCGCGCGGAACATCCGATTTGCAACACATCGCCGCCCACGCTGCCGACGATCCGCACCGGCACCGAAGCCCCAAGCGCTCGCAACGCATCCTCGCTGCCGCTCACGAGGAAACCGCCCGAGCCCTCGCCAAAAAGCGCGACAGCGGAGTCGAGCGAAATGCCGCTCCCTCCAGCCTCACGTCCCGTCGCCTCGGCTCCCTCAGCCCCAAAAAACTCCTCCCCGAGGGACACGCGCGCCCCGAGGCCGCCACCCAGGCAGCACTCCGCCAGCGCGACCGCCAGGCCACCCTCGGCGACGTCGTGGGCGCTGGTCAGCGTGCCGGCGCGCACCGACTTGCGGACAGCCTCCTGCGCGCCAGCCACCGAGTCGATGTCGACCGCCGGCAGCCCGTCCGGTAGTGGATAACCACACAACTTGGCCAGCTCACTCGCATCCAGCGAGGGCGCAAACGGTCCGACGAGCGCAATCGCATCGCCCGCGCGCGCGAAACCCGACCGGCCTGCGGCGCGTACGTCCGGCAACTCGCCGACCATGCCGATCACCGGCGTCGGATAGATCGGACCGGCGGAGGCGCCCTCGTTGTAGAGCGACACGTTGCCACCCACGATCGGCGCCTCGAGCGCTCGACAGGCATCGCCAAGGCCGCGTACGGCTTCGGTCAGCTGCCAGGCGATGTGCGGCTTCTCCGGATTGCCGAAGTTGAGGTTGTTGGTCGTCCCAAGCGGTCTCGCCCCCACGCACGCAAGGTTCGAGGCGCACTCGAGCACCGCCGCGACCGTGCCCGTATACGGGTCGGCCGCGACGCGCCGGCCGTTGCAGTCGATCGAGACGGCGATCCCCGGCACCGGCCCGCCTGCCACCCGCGACAGGGGGTCGGCGGCGTGGACACCGTCTACGACAGTGGGGACGCCGTGCGGCGCAATCGCCAGTACGGCCGCATCGGCCTGCTCGGGGCGCCTGACTGTCCGCGATTGCACAACCGCGTCGTACTGCTCGAACAGCGGCCTGCGCGAGGCGATGTTCGCCGAGGAGAGCAGAGCGAGCAGCGTCTCTGCCAGGGTGGCGTCTTTGGAGAGGAGCGCCTTCGGCGCTGGATATGGCATTCCCTTGGGCTTGACCGGCTCCAGGTCATAGAGCGGACAGTCGTCCACCAACGCCCGCACCGGCATGCACCCGACCGGCCGGCCGGCCTTGAAGATGCGCATCTGGGCCGTATCGGTGACCGTGCCGATCGGAGCGCCGCCGACCTCCCACTTCTCACACAGCTCCAGCACGGCCGCAACGTTTGCGGGCTCCACCACGCACAGCATGCGCTCCTGGGACTCGGAGACCATGATCTCGAACGGCTCCATGTCAACCTCGCGCAGGGGGACGTTGGCGACATCGATGTCGATCCCGACCTCGCCCTTGGAGGCCATCTCCGAGGCCGAAGATGTAAGACCGGCCGCACCGAGGTCTTGGAGGGAGACGAGCAGGCCGCGCTCCAGCAGCTCCAGCGAGCACTCCATCAGCTTCTTCTCCTCGAACGGATCGCCCACCTGCACGGTGGGCCGCTTGTCGTCGTCTTCGCCGAGCTCGGCCGAGGCAAGCACCGAGGCACCGCCGATCCCATCGCGACCTGTCGAGGCGCCGAACAGCAGCACGACATTGCCGACCCCGACGGCGGCGCTGGTCACGAGCTGCTCGCGCTTGGCGATGCCGAGCGCCATCGCGTTGACGAGGCAGTTCTGCTCGTAGGGTGCCTCGAAGTAGACCTCGCCGCCGATAGTCGGCACGCCGATCGAGTTGCCGTAGTGGCCGATGCCTGCGACAGCTCGGTCGAGGAGATAGCGGGAGCGTGCTCCCTCCCCTTTTCTTCCCTCCCCAACCTCGTCGGGGGAATGGGAGCTTTTCAAGTGAGGCTCGCCGAACCTGAGCGAGTCGAGCACCGCGATCGGGCGTGCGCCGATCGCGAAGATGTCACGCAGAATGCCGCCCACGCCAGTGGCCGCACCTTGGAACGGCTCGACCGCACTGGGGTGGTTGTGCGACTCGACCTTGAACGCGCAGACGAGGCCATCTCCCACGGCCACCGCGCCGGCGTTCTCGCCCGGCCCCATCACCACGCTCGGGCCTTCTGTCGGCAACGTTCGCAACAGCTTCTTGGAGTGCTTGTAGGCGCAGTGCTCGCTCCACAGCAGCGAGTACATCGCCAGCTCCACCTGGTTTGGCGGCCCGCCTTGCTTCTCGCGGATCAGCGCGTACTCGGCCTCCGTCAGGCCAAGCGCAAGCGCATCCTCGATACCAGGCAGCGTCGCGGCTTCAGACATGGCTTGCCACCCGGGGCACTATGTCCTCGTTGTGGGCTACCCCCCGCGCGCGCGAGACCCACAGTGGTTTTGCAACTTCAGACACGCGCTCCCTCTACCGCCATGCGCATCGACGTAAAGATGCAAAGGCCGTCGGTGGAGCCCGTCAGCTCGTCGACGGCGTGCTCGGGGTGGGGCATCAGGCCGAAGACGTTGCCCTGCTCGTTGCGCACACCGGCGATGTCGCTGAGCGAGCCGTTGAAGTTCTCGCCCGGCGCGTAGCGCAGCACGACCTGACCGTGCTCTTGCATCGAGGTCAGCGTCGCCTCATCGGCGTAATAGCGGCCCCAGGAATGCTTGGCAGGGATGCTCAAGGTCGAACGCCCTCCAGTTGTCGAGCCACCACTCACACTCGGATGCCCAGCGGCCCGCAAGTCTCGATCCCCCCCGCAGGCACAGGTAAATGCCGTGTCGCCCTCAGCCACATCGAGCTGCACCTGCCTGAAGGTGAAGCGCAGGTTCGCGTTCGGCAACAGTGCTCCAGGCAAAAGGTGGGCCTCGCACAGGACCTGGAAACCGTTGCAAATCCCAAGCACCAACCCACCGTCGCCCGCGAAATCGATCACCGACTCCATCACCGGCGAGAAGCGGGCGATCGCTCCGGCGCGCAGATAGTCGCCGTAGGAGAAGCCGCCCGGCACGACGATCGCGTCGGCGCCTTTCAGATCGCGCTCACCGTGCCACAGCAGCTCGGCGTCGCCCACCCGGCGGGCGGCGTATAGAGCATCGACCTCGTCGCAGGAGCCCGGAAACTGAAGAACGCCGAACTTCATCGCGCCGAGTTCGCCAAGGACATCCCGACCGCAGGCACGGATCGTGCGTCAGATGTCACTCGCCGGCGAGGACTATCTCGTAGTCCTCGACGAGCGGATTGGCCAGCAGCTTCTCGCACATCGGCTCGAGCTGACTGGCATCCTCCACATCGAGCTCTACGAGCCGGCCGATGTGGACATTCGCGACGCCCTCGAAGCCAAGGGCAGGCAACGCGCGCTGCACGGCCTCACCCTGCGGGTCGAGGATGCCCGCCTTGGGACGGATCAGAACGCGAGCCTTCATGCGGTCCGCTCGAGCCATGCCGAGAATGGCTCGCCGGTGATCAGCTCGTACGCCTCGACATAGCGCGCACGGGTCCCCGCGACGACGTCCTCGGGGATCTCAGGCGCGGGCGGCTTCTTGTCCCAACCGCTGCCAGCCGCCCAATCGCGAACGTACTGCTTGTCGAAGCTCGGCTGCCCCCTGCCCACTTCGTAGCCTTCTACCGGCCAGTAGCGCGAGGAATCGGGCGTCAGCACCTCGTCGCCGACGACCAGCCCGCCGTCCTCATCCAGGCCCAACTCGAACTTGGTGTCGGCCAAGATCACCCCTCGCTCGCGGGCATGAGAGGCCGCGAAGGAGTACAGGTCGATCGAGATGTCCCGGACTCGTTCCATCAGCCCTCTGTCGCCCACGAGCTCGGCAGCCCGCTCGAAGTCGATCGCCTCGTCGTGGCCGACCTCGGCCTTGGTGCTCGGGGTGAAGATCGGCTCGGGCAGCTGCTCGGACTCCCGTAGGCCCTTCGGCAGCTCGATCCCCGAGACCGTGCCGCTAGCCTGGTAGTCCTTCCAACCAGAGCCAGTGATGTAGCCACGCACGACGCACTCCACCGGCAGCATCTTCAGCTTGCGCACGACCAGCGCCCGGCCGCGTGCCTCTTGCGGGACGCCCTCGGCCGCCGAGATCAGATGGTTGGCGACGATTCCCTTCGTCTGCTCGAACCAGAAGTCCGACAGGCCGGTCAACACCTTGCCCTTGTCCGGGATCGGCGTGGGATGAACCGCGTCGTAGGTGGAGATACGGTCGCTGGCGACCATCAACAGGCGGTCGGGGTGGGCAGGAGCCAATTCATACAGCTCGCGGACCTTGCCGCTGGCAAGAAGGGGCAGGTCGGCGAGAGCGGTCACTTTCCGCGATGCTACCAACGGCTCAGGCGATCTCGTCGAGACGCGCGACGATCTCGTGCGCATAGCGCGTGTAGTGGCCGTAGTCGAAGATCGCGTCGAGGTCGAGCCCGGCGGCACGCTCGTCGGCTGTGAGCAGCTCACGCAACGGTGTGCCCTCATCCCAAGCACGCTGAGCCAGCTCCTGGGCGATGCGGTAGGCGTCGTCGCGCACCATCGGCGTACGACCGTGCTCTGCGTCACCCTCGACGAGCGCCAGCAGCACACGCTGGGAGAACAGAGCGCCGTGCGTCAGCTCGAGGTTGGCCAACATCCGCTGCTCGTCGACCACAAGCCCGTTCACGAGCTTGGCAGCGCTGTGCTGCAGATGGTCGATCAGGATCGTCGAGTCCGGCAGGATCACGCGCTCGACCGAGGAGTGCGAGATATCGCGCTCGTGCCACAGGGCAACGTTCTCCGTTGCTGCCTGAGCGTTGCCGCGCAGCACGCGCGCGAGGCCGGAGATCTGCTCGCTCTTGATCGGGTTGCGCTTGTGCGGCATAGCCGAGCTGCCCTTCTGACCGACGCGGAAGGGCTCCTGAGCCTCGCGCACCTCCGTGCGTTGTAGATGGCGAATCTCGGTCGCCAGACGCTCGAGGCCCGCCCCGGCAAGCGCGATCGCCTGCAACAACTCGGCATGTCGATCGCGCGCCACCACCTGTGTGGAGACGTCCTCGCGTTGGAGTCCAAGTCGCTCCAGCACGCGCCGCTCGAACTCGGGGCTGGTCGCGGCATACGTGCCGACCGCACCGGAGATCGCGCCGACGGCGACCTGCTCGAAAGCCCGCTTCAGCCGCAGGACATTGCGGTGCGCCTCGAAGGCAAAGCCCGCAAGCTTGACGCCGAACGTCGTCGGCTCGGCATGCACCCCGTGCGTGCGCCCAACACAAAGGGTGTCCACATGCTCGCGCGCACGGTTGGCAAGTGCCTGCACCAGCGCCTGCGCTCCGGGCACGATGATTTCTCCGGCGGCTCGCAACTGCAGCGCGAGCGCCGTGTCGAGCACATCGGAGGAGGTCAGACCGAAGTGGATCCAACGGCCCGCCTCGCCGGAGCCGGCCGAGAGCACGTCCACGAACGCGGCCACATCGTGGTCGGTGGTGCGCTCGCGCTCGTTCACCGCCTCGACGCTGAACGTGGCCGAGCGGATCGCCTCCAGCTCGGCCGGCGTCGGACCCTCGCCCTCGCCAAGCAGACCCGGAAGCTCCTCGCAGGCCGCCACCTCGACGCGCCGCCATGTCTCCATGCGGGCCTCGTCGGCCCAAAGGGCGCCCAGCTCCGGACGGGTGTAGCGGGGAATCACCTCTGGGATTATCGCGGTTTGCCTGCGACGGTACTTTGCGCAGCCGCGATGCCCCCCGCGCGCGCGGGGGGCATCGCGGATTTGGGGAGCCCCTCCACCGGCAGTCTCGCCGCCCGCCGATCCTGTACAACGAGAGTGAGCGCGCCATCGGGCGCGGACGCCGCGAGGAACGGAGGAGCCATGCCCACGTACATCATGCTCTCGACCTTGACGCCGGAGGGTGTGCAGACCGTCAAGAACAACCCGGAGCGCATCCGCGAGGTCAACAAGGAGGTCGAGCAGCTCGGCGCAACCGTCAAGGCCCAGTGGGCGACGCTCGGCAACGTCGATTTCATCTCGGTGGTGGAGGCCCCCGACGAGAAGACGATGGCGCGCGTGTCCTTGGAGCTCGGCTCGCGCGGGACCGGTCGCTACGAGACGCTGGCGGCGATACCGGTGGACGAGTTCATCGCGTCCCTATGAGCAGCGATCGATCGATACTCCGCTCAGATCGCATCGACAGGGCCGCGGGCGCCGAGACGGCGTGAGGGTCCTTGTCGTAGGTTCCGGTGGCCGCGAGCACGCGCTCGTGCGAGCGCTGGCGCGGTCACCGCAAAAGCCGGAGTTGCTGTGTGCGCCTGGCAACGCCGGGATCGCGCGAGATGCGCGAGTGCTCGACATCGCGGCGGACGACATCGCCGGGATCGTCGCTGCCGTCGAGCGCGAAGGCGTGGAGCTGACCGTCGTCGGGCCCGAGGTACCGCTCGTCGCCGGGCTCGTGGACGCTCTCGCGGAGCAAGGCCATGCCGCCTTCGGCCCGAGCGCGGCCGCCGCACGACTGGAGGGCTCGAAGGCGTTTGCCAAGCAGGCGATGGAAGAGGCCGGCGTGCCGACCGCGCGCTGGCGGCGCGTGGAGACGCTGGAGCAAGGGATCGAGGCGGTGGGCGAGCTGGCCGGGCCGGGCGTGGTGGTCAAGGCCGACGGCCTCGCCGCCGGCAAGGGCGTCACCGTCGCTGAGGACGCCGAGCAGGCACACGCGGCGTTGCGTGAGATCTTCGTCGAGCATCGCTTCGGCGGTGGCGCACCTCAGCCCCACAGCACGGGCAATGAGGACCGCGGGTCACAGTCGATTGACAAAGACGCGCCGGGAGGACCCAGCGCAATCGTCGAGGAGCTTCTTCTCGGCGAGGAGCTGTCGCTACTGGCGTTGTGCGACGGAGTGCGCGCACTGCCGATGGCACCGGCACGCGACTTCAAGCGCATCTTCGAGGGCGACGAGGGACCGAACACGGGCGGGATGGGCTCCTACTCGCCGGTGGCTGGGATCGACGAGGCGGCCGGCCGCGACCTGGCCGCCGCTGTTCATCAGCCCGTCGTCGATCTGATGGCCGAGCGCGGGACACCCTTCCATGGCGTGCTCTATGCGGGCCTGATGCTCACAGCCGACGGCCCGCGCGTGCTCGAGTTCAACACGCGCTTCGGCGACCCCGAGACACAGGCGGTGCTGCCGCGTCTGCGCTCGGATCTGCTGGAGCTGCTGCTGGCAGCCACGCGCCTCGACGGGCTGGACGGGATGTCGTTGGAATGGAGGGACGAGTGGGCCGTGACGCTGGTACTGGCGAGCGCCGGCTATCCGGCGTCGTCTTCCAATGGCGATGAGATCCGCGGCCTTGGAGACATGCCATCCGACATTGAGGTGACGCACGCCGGCACCGCGTGGCGGGAGCAGCAGCCATCCGGCAGGTCATCTGGTCGCGATGGCAACGATGCAACGCAGAGCGATGACGCGATTGTCACCGCCGGCGGTCGCGTACTGAACGTCACCGCGCGCGGGCCGAGCGCGGAGTCGGCGCGAACGGCGGCGTATGCTGCCGCCCAGAAGATCTCCTTCGATGGAATGCAACTGCGGCGCGACATCGCCGCCAACGCCGAACGCGAGGCCACAACGACCACATGAACGACTCAGCCCCCACACCGATACGAACCGACCTCGCCCAAGCCGAGGTACAAGCACAGCTGGAGGAGTTCGACGTCGAAGGACCGCTGATCGGCATCGTGATGGGCTCCGAAAGCGACATGGAGGCAATGGAGAAGGCAGCGAAGGAGCTGCACGCACGCGGCATCCCACACGAGATACAGGTGATGTCCGCCCATCGCGAAGCGGACACCGTCGCCGAGTACGCCAAGGGCGCCAAGTCACGTGGCCTGCGCGTGGTGATCGCCGGTGCCGGAATCTCGGCGGCGCTGCCGGGGGCTGTCGCCGCGCACACCGACCTGCCCGTGATCGGCGTGCCGCTGTCCGGGCGCCTAACGGCAGCCGGTGGCCTCGACGCGATCCTCTCGATCGTGCAGATGCCGCCGGGTGTGCCGGTGGCGTGCGTGGGTCTGGACAACGCACGCAACGCGGCGATCCTGGCCGCACAGATCATCGCGGCTTAGGAGCCTCGATAGCCAAGGATGGCTTTTGCCTCGATAACCGAGGATGGCTTTGCCCGTCCGCCGACGCCCGTATCGTGGCGCGCATGTCTAAATCTAAACGACTCACCTACGCAAATGTCGCGGCCACACTCGCGCTCGTCTTTTCGATGAGCGGCGGAGCGCTGGCAGCCAGCAAATATTTGATCACCTCAACCAAACAAATCAGTCCAAAGGTACTCAAATCACTCAAGGGTAAAAACGGGCAACCAGGCGCCGTTGGGGCCGCAGGCGCAACCGGGAAAGAAGGCCCTCCCGGCAAAGAAGGCGCAACCGGCAAAGAAGGGCCCGCCGGCAAAGAAGCCACGAACGCGCTCAACGCGCAATCACTCGGCGGGATTCCAGCCGCGAGCTACACACGCAGCGACTGCAACTCCCTCACAGGGCAGGTCAAGGGTTTCGCGCTGGTGCCGGCAGAATCGAAATTCTCATCTACCTTCGTAAAGGTGGACGACGCATACAACTGCAGTGGCCAGGAAGTACAGGCAAAGCGGACGGGAGAAGGCATCTATGTGGTCAAGTTCCTCGGAAGCCCAGTCACGATTCCCGTAGGGAACCTCGTCGACATTGCCTCATTCTCCGACAACGCCTTCGTCAGCTTCAAAGATCTGGGCCCAGGCGAATTCGAAGTCGAAGTTTATAACGCCGTCATAAAAGGCAACGAGGATCGACCGTTCTCGGTCGTCACACCCTAGCCCCAACCAACCGCAGTAACAAGAGGGGGGACCCGGCACGCCAGGTCCCCCCTCTTGTGTTTCGCGCCGGCTTGCGCCACAAGCGCCCGAACCAAACTGCTAGCGCTTTTTGCCTTTGCCGTGCTTGCCTTTGGAGGCTTTTTTGCTCAGGCGCACGACCGCCGACTCGGTTTTGCTGACCGCCGGCCCGCCCAGTGCCGACTGGAACGTGAACTTCCCGCTCACATGCAGCGTGTGACCGGCCTTCAGCGCCTTGATCGCCCTGGAGTCGGCATGCACCTTGACCTCGACCTTGCCGGCGGGCACGTTCTCTGAGCCGCTGGCGAACGACACCAGCGTGGCCACACACTTGCCCCTGTGCTTGGTCTCGGTCTTCTTGCACTTCTTCGACTTAGCTTTGCCTTTGCCCCTGGCCGCTTCGGCAACAGTCGAATTGCCCGCGCCAAGACTCAGACCGAGCGAATCGGCAAAACCGACGTCCGCGTTCTTGAAGAACAGGCTCCACTTCAACTTACCCGCCGTCGGGAACATGAAGAAGTAGTCCAGCTGACCGGTCTTCGAGTTGAAGGCGACCTTCGTCAGGGTGAAGGTGCCACCGGGAATCGTCAGCGCATTGCTACCCGCGTTCGCCGACGTGCCGCCCTTCGTCGTGAGCGCACACTTCTCGAATTCAAAACCAACTCCATCGGCACACACCCCGATACCTGCAATGCCACCGTGTGTAGAGGCATCGGTGACCCTGCCTGTGACCTCGCCACCGGGATGCAGTTCGGCGTTCACGCCAGAGCGGACCGTCCCAGGCACAACGGACACACCTTCCTCGGACTGTGAAAGGTAGTTGAGCCCTTCCGCGTAGACGTTGAAGCCGACGACGTAGGAGCCGTTCGGCAGCGCCTGCAGCGTGTATTCGCCTGCGCCGTTCGTGCTGGCGCAACTATCGATCTCGATGCTCGAACCGCCCGCGCACACCTCGACTTCTCTGATCGGGGCATGGGTGGAGGCATCTGTCACCGTACCTGCGATCTGCCCACCTTCGATCATTTTCGCGTCGATGTTTTCCGTAGGCGTACCGGCGGTTACCGACAAGTGAGTAGCTTCGGAGAACTGAGACTTGCCGTCGTAGTACTGGGCCAGATAGTTACCGGTCGTAGAGAACGTGACCGTGTATTCACCAGTTGGCAGTGCCTGAAGCGTGTATTTGCCTCCGCCGCTCGTAGCGGCGCAATCGCTGTAGAATTCAGCGGCGCCAACTCCACTGGCACATACCTCGTCCCCTTCCAAGGCCGCTCCGCCGGATGCTTTGGTGACCACACCTTCGATGCGAGCCCCATCCGCCAGTTTCGCGTCGATGTTTTCTGTCACTTTACCGGCAGTTACAGGCACGGGGTTGGCTTCGCTGTAGCCCGGCTTGTTGTTGAAATACTGGGCGATGTAGTTCTGCTGCGTGCAGGCTTCTGACTCGCAGGTATCGGCCGAGAAATACACCTTGTATTCGGTCTGTGCCAGACCCGAGATCGTGTATTCGCCGTTTGAATTGGTTTGCGCGCAGCCGCCGAAGTATTCGCTGTTGACTGCTTCATAGGCACACGCTTCCACCCCGGAGATCGCGGCTCCGCCCGTGGCTTTCGTCACCCTTCCAGAGATCTGCCCATTCTGGTTGAGCGACTGAAGTTCGCCGTTGATCCCGGCGATCGTGGTGCCCGCCGTCACAGCCACAGGCTGAGCTTCGCTCTGCAACGCCTTGTCGTTGTAGAACTGGCTCGCGTAGTGGCTTTCGGAGAAGAGCGCGGAGAACTGGACCGTGTAGGAACCGCTCTGCAGTCCAGATATCGTGTATTCGCCGCCGGCACCGGTAAAAGCGCAACCGCCGTATTCGACTTTACCGGACACTTCATCCTCGGCACAGACGTAGATCCCGGGAAGCGGCGCCTTCGTGGCCGCATCCACCACGTGACCGCCGATCTGTCCGCCGGCATGCAGTTCGGCGTTGATCCCTCCGGTCGCATTCGGCGCCGTCACCGGCACCGCGGTCCCTTCGGAGAACAGCGGCTTGTCGTTGTAGGCCTGTGTCAGGTAGTTGCTGGCTTCGGACTCCGCGAAGAACACGACCTTGTAGGAGCCGCTCGGCAGCCCGACGATCGTGTAGTTGCCGCCACCGTTACTAGCAGTCACCTGACAGGAGATCGCGTGACCCTCGTCGGCAGACTGCACGACATACGTGCCGCCTGTCTGTCCGGCGATCGGTACGCCACTGCGCAACCATACGTAGGAAAAGCTCGTGGGACTGTTGGCCCAAGTGCCCGTGGAGCAGGTGAGCGTCTGCCCGAGCGCTGGGGTCCCGCTCAGCGTCGGCGCCCCGGTGTTAACCGGTGCGGGTGCGACGGACGTCGTGGTCGGGCCCACGATGGCCGCGGCCATCGCAGGAGCAAGCATCATGCTGAACAGCGCGATCGTTACCAGCATCGCTCCACGTACGCCTGTGCGCGTCGAGTCGCGCCTACCTATATGCCGCATTTGAGCTTCGTCTCCTCCGTTGGGTGCGCGCGCCATCGTATGGACGGCGATCTGGCTTGTCAAGCCTGACACAGTCCATATAAGTGTCAATTACAACTTATTGGTATTCGAGAGCGAGGGGCGCCTGCGAGAGCGAGGGGCGCCTGGCGACGACGCCGGCCGTTCACGCAGCGATGTCGTCGCCCACCGCGAAGGGCTCCAGCGACACCTGCCCGTCGAGCGCATCGGCGACGACGGCGTCCCCGGAATGAAAACGCCCCTCGAGCAAAGCAAGCGCCAAGCGGTCCACGAGCTGCTTCTGGATCACGCGCCGCAGAGGCCGCGCCCCGTAGGTGGGGTCATAGCCCATGTTGCCAAGCAGCTCGCGAGCGGCTGGGGTGATCTCCAGTTGCACGCCACGATCGGCGACACGCTCGATCACCTGTTGCAACTGCAGGTCGACTATCTCTCCGATCTGCTCGCGGGAGAGCGAGTCGAAGCGCACGATGTCGTCGAGGCGGTTGATGAACTCGGGCTTGAAGTGCTGGGTCAGCTCGGAGCGCATGTCATCGCCGGTCGCGGACACCGGAATGTTGGAGGTCATGATCAAGACTGTGTTCTTGAAGTCCACTGTGCGGCCCTGGCCGTCGGTGAGACGCCCGTCGTCCATCACCTGCAAGAGCGTGTTGAACACGTCGGGATGGGCCTTCTCGATCTCGTCGAGCAGTACCACGCTGTAGGGCCGGCGGCGCACGGCCTCGGTCAGCTGGCCGCCCTCTTCGTAGCCGACATACCCGGGAGGAGCCCCGACGAGACGAGACACCGAATGCTTCTCCATGTACTCGCTCATATCGATCCGGATCATCGCGTCCTGCGAGTCGAACATGAACTCGGCAAGCGCGCGTGCAAGCTCGGTCTTGCCGACGCCGGTCGGGCCGAGGAACAGAAAGGTGCCAATCGGGCGGTTTGGATCCTGAAGCCCAGCCCGCGAGCGGCGCAAAGCCGTGGCCACGGCTTCGACCGCCTCGTCCTGGCCTACGACGCGTTCGTGCAGACGCTCCTCCATGTGAATCAGCTTCTCCACTTCGCCCTCCAACAGGCGCGAGACGGGAATGCCGGTCCAGCGCGCGACGACCTCGGCAATGTCCTCTGCGTCGACCTCCTCCTTGAGGAAAATCGGCCCGCCTTCCCCAGTCTCACCGTCATCCGCTCCACCCTCGCCCGCGTCTCTCGCACGCTCGGCAGCCTCAAGTTCTGAAAGCTCCAATTCGAGCCTCGGGATTTCCCCATGGACCAGTTGCGCGGCGCGATCGAGATTGGCTTCGCGCTGGGCACGCTCCGCTTCCACCCGCGCCTGCTCCAGCTTTTCCTTGGTCTCACGCACGCCCTGCAGCGCCTGCTTCTCCTTCTCCCACTGCGCCCGCATCTCATCCGAGCGCGCACGCAACTCCGAGAGCTCGCTTTCGATCGTCTCGCGACGCTCGCGCGAAGCCTCGTCCTTCTCCTTACGCAAAGAGGTCAGCTCGATCTCCAACTGCATCACACGGCGGTCCACCTCGTCGATCTCGGTCGGCACGGAGTCGATCTCGATGCGCAGCCGGGAAGCGGCCTCGTCAATCAGGTCGATCGCCTTGTCGGGCAGGAAACGATCGGCGATGTAGCGGTGCGAAAGCGTCGCCGCGGCGATCAGCGCGCTGTCCTGGATGCGCACGCCATGGTGGGTCTCATAGCGCTCCTTGAGCCCACGCAGAATCGCAATCGTATCCTGCACGCTCGGCTCGCCCACCATCACGGGCTGAAAGCGCCGCTCGAGCGCGGCGTCCTTCTCGATGTACTTGCGGTACTCGTCGAGCGTGGTCGCGCCAACACAGCGCAGCTCGCCGCGGGCGAGCATCGGCTTGAGCAGATTCGCGGCATCGACCGCACCCTGAGCCGCGCCCGCACCGACGATCGTGTGCAACTCGTCTAGGAATAGAATGATCGCGCCTTGCGCGTCTGAGACTTCCTTCAGCACGCCCTTGAGCCGCTCCTCGAACTCGCCGCGATAAACAGCCCCGGCGATCAGCGCCCCCATGTCCAGTGCGATCACACGTCGCTCGCGAAGGGACTCGGGCACGTCTCCGGAGACCACACGCTGTGCCAGCCCCTCGACGATCGCGGTCTTGCCCACGCCGGGCTCGCCGATCAGGACGGGATTGTTCTTCGTGCGCCGCGAGAGCACTTGGATGACGCGCCGAATCTCCTCATCGCGCCCGATCACCGGATCGAGCTTGCCCTGCTCGGCGAGCTCGGTCAGGTCGCGCCCGAACCGCTCGAGCGGCTTTTGCTCGTCCTCCGGCTGGGCCTGCGCCGCCGCCGGCGCGCCCGGGCCTTGACCGCTTGCCATTACCGAGTCCTCCGGGTTGGTGTCCCCTGCCCTGGTACCCGAAATGGAGATCGGGCATCCGCGGCGCGCACGAGGTCTGTGCGGGGCTCCTGAAATGGCACGAGCTCAGCGCGAAAGGAGCGGCGCACGCGCTCGAGCTCCTCAGCCAGTTCGACCTGAGCATGCAATGCCTTCACTTCGAGCTCTTCGATGCGCTGGTGCATTCCCTGCACCTCGGACTCCAAATCCAAAACACGCTGCACGCCGGCAAGGTTGAGCCCAAGATCGACGGTCATCTCGTGGATGCGGCGCAGCTTCTCGACATCCTCCTGGGAGTACAGCCGAGTCCCCTTGGGAGAGCGCTTGGGCTCGACCAGCCCGCGCGACTCGTACATGCGCAAGGTCTGGGGATGCATGCTGGCCAGCTCGGCGGCCACCGAGATCATGAACACACCACGGTCGGTCTCGACTTCGACCCGCGTAACGCGCTTGCTGGTCATGAGGGTGCTTCCGTGAACAGCTTGGCGCGCGGGTTGCCGTTCATGACCTTCGACAGCTCACCGACGACAGCACGCTGCTCGTCGTTCAGCTCCTCGGGCACGTCGAGCGTGAAGCGATAGTGAATGTCCCCGCGACTCTTGCTGCCAAGCTTGGGGGGCCCCTCGCCGCGCAGCCGCTGCAGAGCACCGTGCTGGGTGCCAGGCTTCACGCGCAGCGTCTTGGATCCGTCGAGCGTCGGCACGCGTACCTCAGCTCCGAGCAGCGCCTCGGGAATGCTCAGCGGAACCTCGACCTCCAGATTGTCGCCCTTGCGCTTGAAGGCCGGCGACGGATCGACGTGTGTAACGACATAGAGATCGCCGGCAGGCCCACCGCGGGGGCCGTCCTCGCCCTTGCCGGCGACGCGTATGCGTGAGCCCTCCTTCACGCCGGCGGGAATGTTCACGCGGAATTTCTTGACTGTGCGCACGGCCCCTGAGCCGTGACAGGTGGGACAGGGATCCTCGATGACAGTGCCGGAGCCGCCGCAGAGCGAGCAGGGTTGGGTGATGGAGAACATCCCCTGCCCTTGGCTCTCGATCCCGCGCCCTTCGCAGCGAGGACAGACCTTCGGCGTCGTGCCGGGCTTGGCGCCGGTGCCATGACATGTATTGCAGATACTGCTGGTGGGCACCGAAAGCGGAACCTGCGCACCGGAGATCGACTGATCGAAGGAGATGCGCACCTCGGTCTCCAGATCGCGCCCGCGCTGCGGGCGATTGCGCGCACGCCGGCCGCCGCCGCCAGGCGCCGATCCGGCGCTGCCGCCTCCCGCACCACCGAACAGGTTGGAGAGGATGTCGCCCATCGAGGAAGCGTCGAAGTCGAAATTGCCAAAGCCGCCGAAGCCAGGCCCACCGGATGCTCCACCGGCGAAGGGCCCGGTGCCAGAGTCGTACTGCTTGCGCTTCTCCGGATCACCAAGCACGTCGTGGGCCTGGGAGATCTCCTTGAAGCGCTCCTCGGCCTGCTTGTCGTCGGGATTGCGATCGGGGTGATACCTACGCGCAAGCTTGCGGTAAGCCTTCTTGATGTCATCGGCGCTCGCCTTCTTGTCCACTCCGAGCGTCTTGTAATAGTCGGGACGGGTTGCCATCTGGCCTACACCTCTACGCGGCCACGAGCACGCGTGCCGGTCGGATGATCGTCTCGCCCATGCGATAGCCATTCTGGAAGACCTCGGCGACGGCTCCGCTCGTGGCACCCTCCACCGGCTGCTGGGCCACCGCCTCGTGGAGGTTCGGATCGAACGCCTCGCCAAGTGGCGCAAACGCCTCGATGCCAAGGCGCGCGAGCGCCGCGCTGAGCTCCGAGCGCACGAGCCGTACGCCGGCGAGCAGTGGATCCTCAGCCTCCGCGGCGTCGATCGCCCTGTCGAGATTGTCCAGAGCGGGCAACAGCTCCTTCGCGAGCTTGACCACCCCGCGCTCCTGCGCTTGCACCGCATCGCGAGCCACACGCTTGCGATAGTTCTCGAAGTCCGCCTGCGTACGCTGCGCAAGCGCCAGGTACTGGTCGCGCTCGGCAGCGGTCTTTACCAGCTCATCCAACTCCTCTTCGATCGCCCCTCCGGGGTCCATCCCCTTACCGGGGTTGGACTGCGAGGGGGAGGAGGCCGCCACGCCGTCGAGCGGCTGTTCGCCTTGCTGTCCAGCGTCTGCCTCCGCGGCTGGCCGGGCGTCGCCCGCGACGGTGGACGACGCCTGAGCTTCGCCGCCATCCGCGGACAGTCCTGGCGCTCCCCCGGAGACTGGCGCCTGCGAGGCGGGATCCTCCGGCACCTCGGCGCCGGAGGCCTGCGTTGTGTGCGACTCGGTGTCGGTCATCGAGGTCAGCTCTTGCCCTCATCGACCACCTCGGCATCGACCACGTCCTCCTCGGCGGAGGCGCCGTTGTCTGCGGCCTCACCGCCAGGGGCGTCATCGGCCGAAGCGGCCGCGTCGGCCTGGGCCTTCTGGTACATCGCCTCGGAAACCGCATGGAATGCGGTCTGCAGTGCCTCGGTGCGAGCGTTGATTGCCGCCGGATCCTCGGCCTCCAACGACTCGCGCACCTCCTTGATCGCCTCTTCGATGCGCGACTTGGAGTCGGCGTCGACCTGATCGCCGAGGTCGACCAGCTGGCGCTCGGCCTGATAGGCGGCGTTCTCGCCGTTGTTGCGAGCCTCGGCGAGCTCACGCGCCTTGCGGTCCTCCTCGGCGTGGGACTCGGCGTCGGTGACCATCCGCTTGATCTCATCCTCGGAGAGCCCGGAGCCGGCCTTGATCTCGATCTTCTGCTCCTTCTGAGTACCGAGGTCCTTGGCTGAGACATTGAGGATGCCGTTGGCGTCGATGTCGAAGGCGACTTCGATCTGGGGGATGCCACGCGGCGCCGGCGGGATGCCTGTCAGCTGGAACTTGCCGAGCGACTTGTTGTATTGGGCCATCTCGCGCTCGCCTTGCAGCACGTGGATCTCAACCGAGGGCTGATTGTCCTCGGCCGTGGAGAACACCTCACCCTTGCGCGTCGGGATCGTCGTGTTGCGCTCGATCAGCTTGGTCATCACGCCGCCCTTGGTCTCGATTCCGAGCGTCAGCGGTGTGACGTCGAGCAGCAGCACGTCCTTGACGTCGCCGGCGAGCACGCCCGCCTGAATTGCGGCGCCGACGGCGACCACCTCATCGGGGTTGACTCCGCGGTGTGGATCTTTGCCCGTCAGCTCCTTGACCTTCTCCTGTACCGCAGGCATGCGCGTCATGCCGCCGACAAGCACGATGTGGTCGATCTCCTTGACGCCCTTGTCCTTGGCGTCGTCGATCGCCTGGCGCACGGGCGCCACGACGCGGTCCAGCAGCGCGGAGGTCAGCTCGGCGAGCTTGGCGCGCGTCAAGCGGGTGTCAAGGTGCTTGGGGCCGGAGGCGTCGGCCGTGATGAACGGCAGGTTGATCTGCGTCTCCTGGGTGGTGGACAGCTCGATCTTGGCCTTCTCGGCGGCCTCGTACAGACGCTGCAATGCCATCGGATCGGCGCTGAGATCGATGCCCTGGTCGCGCTTGAAGTCGGCCACGAGCCAGTCGACGATCGCCTTGTCGAAGTTGTCGCCGCCGAGGTGGTTGTCGCCGGCGGTCGACTTGACCTCGAACACGCCGTCGCCGATCTCCAGAACGGAAACATCGAAGGTGCCGCCGCCGAGGTCGAACACGAGGATCGTCTGGTCCGACTCCTTGTCGAGGCCATAGGCGAGCGATGCCGCGGTCGGCTCGTTGATGATGCGCTTGACCTCGAGGTTGGCGATCTTGCCGGCGTCCTTGGTCGCCTGGCGCTGGTCGTCGTTGAAGTAGGCGGGCACCGTGATGACCGCTGAGTCGACCGTTTCGCCGAGATAGGCTTCGGCGTCGGTCTTGAGCTTCTGCAGAATCATGGCACTGATCTCAGGCGGCGAGTACTGCTCGCCCGCGGCTTCGACGCGCGCATCGCCGTTGGGGCCGGAGACGACCTTGTAGGGGACGATCGACTCCTCCTCGCGGACCTCGCCCTCCTTGCGGCCCATGAAGCGCTTGATCGAAAAGACGGTGTTCTGCGGGTTGGTGACGGCCTGACGCTTGGCGACAGTGCCGACGAGTCGCTCGCCGGAGGCGGTGAAGGCGACTACGGAGGGGGTGGTGCGACCGCCCTCGGAGTTCTCGATGACGGTGGGCTCGCCACCCTCGAGCACGGCCATGCACGAGTTCGTGGTGCCGAGGTCGATTCCTATGGTCTTGCCCATGGGGCTGCTCCTTGCGTTAGGCGTGGTTCAGTTAAGCGTGGTGTGAGGCGCGGTTCAAAAATCTAAGTGGGAGAGTAGCAGATTATCTGCAGTCGTCAAGTAGCGTCATCGACGCTTTGGCGCCGTCGAGCTTGCCGGTGCATCGACGCCCGCCAAGCTTGTCTACCCATGGTGTGGACCTAACAGACGCAAGGTTCAGACATATAACCTCCAGGTTATTATCCGGCCACCGTCCGGGGGCCCACGCACCCCGCCGGTCCTTCATTCGACGGACCCCACGACCCCTCTAGGACATATACACCTCTCAAAGCCCCCTACAAGCCCTAAATACAAGGGACTCCAAAAGGCCCACGATCTCCGAGGCGCTCAACTGACGGACCCTCCAGGACCGCATGTACAACATCCAGGACATACCCAAAAGATCCCCTCCCAGACATATAACCTTCGGGTTGTTATCCGGGTTACCCGCATCGCGTAGTTGCAAGCATTGTCCCAAGCCGGTTCACGCGCTAGCGTTTAGTCATGAATTTCCCCCGGCCGCAGCTGCCGGCAGGACCGATCAAGCCGAAGTTGCGCGGCGTCTCGCATCAGTACGCGTTCTTCGTCTCGCTGGCCTGCGGCGTGGCACTGATACTGGCCGCTTCGAACGGGCGCGCACGCCTGGCGGCGAGCATCTATGCGGTGGCGGTATCGGCCCTGTTCGGGACCAGCGCGCTCTACCACCGGGTGACGTGGCGACCGAAAGCACGACGCTGGATGCGGCGCTTGGATCACTCGATGATCTTCGTGCTGATCGCAGGCACCTACACGCCGGTGGCGCTGCTCGCGTTGAAAGGCTCGCTGGCGAGCACAATCCTGATCGTGCTGTGGGCCGGTGCACTCGGCGGAGTGGTGTTCAAGCTGTTGTGGATCGACGGGCCGAAGTGGCTGTTCGCCGGCGTATATGTCGCGTTGGGCCTGGTGACCGCGGCTGTCTTCGGCGAGCTGCCGGCGGCTATCGGTTGGCTGGGCGTAGCAGGCTTGGCGACAGGCGGTCTGCTGTATGTGCTCGGCGCAATCGTGTACGCCAGCGGCCGCCCCAACCCATGGCCCAAGGTGTTCGGCTACCACGAGATCTTCCATGCGCTCGTGATCGCCGCGGCAGCACTGCAATACGCCGTGATCGCTTTTGCGGTGCTACCTCACGGTTGACGACTGGGACACATCCTTGCCAGCGCGCATTCGTGGCAAGCAGGGTTGCGTGCATGACACGTGCGCCGTCCGTGGCGCAGCAAGTTGACGTGGAACTCGAGCTCCTGCCCCTCCGGCGTGAGCGCGAGCATCTGGTCGTGCAGCTCCTCGAAGGGAGCGCCAGGCCTGAACAGCCCAAGTCGTGTGCCGACACGCGAGACATGCGTGTCGACCGGAATGTCGGGCAACCCATAGGAGAACAGCAATACGCAGGCCGCCGTCTTGCGCCCGACACCCGGAAGCGAGCACAGGTAGGCCCGGCTCGTCTCGACCGGAGCGTCGCGCATCCACTCCAGAGACAAGGGATCCTCAGAATCTGAGGTAGCGTCTGCCTCACCTCTCGGGCCCGCCTCATCGGCCTGACCGATCTGACGCAAGGAACCCTCAGCGGAACCGGCGATGGTGGCAAGGATCGCCTGGATGCGCGCCGACTTGACCTTGGAGATGCCGCCCGGGCGAATTGCCTCCTCCACCTCGGCAACAGGCGCGGCGAGCACAGCCGCGTAATCAATCGGCTGGGCGGGCAGGTCCGAATCCGTAAAGCGCTCGCGCAGGCGCAGGAAGGCGACATCGCGGTTGCGGTCGTTGGTGCTCTGCGAGAGCACCGTCAGGATCAACTCGTCGAGCGGGCGCCCGTGAGGCGCCATGCGCGGAATGCCATAAAGCTCACGCAGCCGATCGCGAATGCGCGCCACACGAGCCGGCGACGGGGGTTTCCAGCCGTTCTTTGACACCGGGCTACGGTAGCCGCAAGAGCCGAGGCCACGGGCCGCCCCGACATGCCCCACGCCGCAGCACAGACACTCAGCGTCTGGCCGCCAGCGCTACGTGCACTTCTTCGCCCTGCTTGGTCAGTACCCAAGCGTTCGGCGCGCCGGTGCCGGGCGCCGTGCTCATGTTGACGACGAGCCCGAGCTTCTCCAAACGCGCCAGCAACTTGGAGATCTGTCCCTGATCGCCTATCCCGGCACGCGCCGCGACGCCGCGGTTGGAATCGCCAGGCTGGGCAGAAACAGCCAAAAGCACGCGCACTGTGCGGTAGGTGAGCCGCATGTCCAGTTGGCTGAGTGGATCGCGCTCGCCGCGACGGGCCTTGGCCGGGGCCTTGGGGACGGGCCTGGACAGCTCCTTGCGGGCGGCCGCCGACCCCAGGTATGGGAGCACGATCATGCTCGCCAACGGACCCGTTAGCTCGAGGAAGGAGCCCGGTGCATCTGCCAGCAGCCGCGAGTGCAAGATCGAGAGCACTCCCCCCACGACGCCCTCCGCGGTCAGCGAGGGCGTCTGCTTTCCGGCCTTGAGCTCGGCGTTTGCCCCGTCCACGAACGCGATCATTTGCTCGACCGCCGCTCGGCGGCGCGACAGGGCACTGTCTCCAGCCGCAAGCGACTCCACGACCAGCAGTCGCCCCGTGGCGGGCTCGGCATCCAGGAAGGCAAGCAGCGCAGTGAGAGCGCCGCGCATGCGATCTGCCCATCTCGCCGTCTCGTCGTAGTCGTCGAGCACGTAGCGGGAAGCACGGGCGACACCCTCGTCGAAAGCCTCGAGGAAGCACTCTTCGCGGTCTGAGTAGATCTCGTAGAACGTGCGACGCGATACGCCCGCCCGCTCGACCACATGCGCGACGGTCACCTCAGCCACACCATGCTCGGCGCAGACATCGATCATCGCGCCGAGCAGGCGCGCGCGCTGGATCTCGGTTACGCGCTCGCGTCCAAGTTCGCGTACCGCGCCATCTCCGCTCGAGCGGACTATCGCGTCGCGCGCCGGCGTCGAGGTGCGTGACGGCGTCCGTCGTCTGCCGGCCATCTCATCCTCTTCTTTACGTTGGCCTTGGCCTGGGTGTGGGACAGTCGCTGAGGTCTATCCGTGGTTACGACATGGAGACGCCGCCCGAACGGCGCCGCTTCGCTCACACGCAACGACCGTCATCCCCTCGCGTGCGAGCACTTTGAAGACGCGCGCCAATCTAAACCACAACTGGCAGATTGTCAAGTCCCTGTTCATAAAGGTCGCTTGACTTCCGGGCTCCGCCAACGCACCCGCCGGACCACACGACGCCAGCCGGACCCGGCGCCGCTATATCCTCGCGAGGTGCCCGCGGTCCAGGAGAACAGTGGCGAAATCGGCGAGTTGCCCGTGTTCTGGCGCAGCGCACCGTCGCCGAACCCCTCCGTCGCGCCGGCGCTCTACCTGCACGGAGTGCCAAGCAGCTCCGAGGACTGGATTGCGCCTCGCGAGCACCATGGGAGCCGACCGCGCTGGAGGCGCTGGTGGAGGCACAAGCGCAGCGGAGACGATTGGGTGCAGGCACCGCTGTACGACAAGGGATTCCTCGAACGCACAGGTGGACTGGCTCCAGACCTACCGGGCTTCGGACGCTCCGGCAAGCCCGGCTACCTGCAGTACACGATCGAGGAGTACGCGGGCTTCATCGAGCGCTTCCTCGACATGCTTGGCGTCGAGCGTGTGCGCATGCTCGTGCACGACTGGGGCGCCGTGGGACTCGCGTTCGCCCAGGCTCATCCCGAGCGCGTCGAGCGGCTCGTCGTATGTAACGCCGTGCCGTTGCTACCCGGATATGAGTGGCACCGCACCGCGCGTATGTGGCGCACTCCGCTGCTGGGAGAGATCGCAATGGGCGCAACCATACGGCGGGTGCTCGAGCACTCGACACGCGAGGCGAACGTCACGCCCGGCCCCTTGCCCGACGCATGGATCGACTCGGTGATGAAGCACTTCGACCAGGGCACGCAGCGTGCGATCCTGCGGCTGTATCGCAGCTCTCCGAGCCAAGAGCTTGCGCGCGCCGGCGAGCGCCTTGGCTTGCTGCGGATGCCCTCGCTCGTGCTGTGGGGCATGCAAGACCCCTACATACCGGAGCGCTTCGCCCGCGCCTACGCGCAAGCACTGCCTGGGAGCCAGTTGATCGAGCTTGCGGACGCCGGGCACTGGTGGTGGCTGGATCGCCCCGACGCGATGGAGCGGGTCGTCGAGTTCATGAACGCCGCCTGAGGACCCCGGCGGAGCGGCCGCGCGATGAGGAACCGTCAAAGCGGAGAACAGCCAAAGCAAGACCAGCCAAAGCAAGACCAGCCAAAGCAAGACCAAGCCAAAGCAGAGAAACCAAGCAATGACAACACCCAGCGCAGCGGCCATTCAACAGGGGCTTCGAGGGCGCCATAGGCAGACGACGCGCCTGGCGGCTGCCCCTTTGACGCTTGCGCTGGTGGTGTCCGTCCCACTCGCACTGGCCTACTTGATCCTGGCGCCGCCCGCGGGTGATCTGGCGGCGGCCACGTACCGCAGCGACCTGTTCGCGCGCGTAGGGCTCACCACCTGGGATACCGGCTGGTACGCGGCACACGGCTACTGGCTACCGGGCTATTCACTGCTTTCGCCGGCGCTTGGAGCGCTGCTGGGGGTACGGTTACTGCTCGCACTGTCCGCGGTCACCGCCTGCACCCTGTTCGCGCTGATCGTAGAGCGCGTATTCGGCACGGCGGCAGCGCGCCTTGCCGCGGCGTGGTTCGCGCTTGGCTTTTGCGTGGGATTGCTCTCCGGGCGGGTGCCGTATGACCTCGGCTTCGCGATCGGGCTCGCCTCGGTGCTCGCACTGATGCGCGGGGCGCTACCGGTGGCACTGGTGCTCGCGGTGCTCACAAGCGTGGCCAGCCCGGTGGCCGGGGCGTTCCTCGGCCTCGCGGGGTTGGCCATCGCGCTGGCCGATCTCAGCGGCGGGCGTGTGTTGGAAAACGCCATGCCCCGCGCGCGCGTGCGGGGCATCTCATTTTTCGGACACACCGCGGACGGTAAAACGACGAGCCCGGGTGAGCACGAGTACGACGAGCTCAGGAACAATAAGCGCGAACACGATGAGCATGAGCAGGAGGCGCACAGGCAGAGTGAGCGCCGGGAGGTACAGGCACAAGCAGATCCACGTCGTGGCTTGGCCCTGTGCGCCGCTGCCCTGATCCCGGTCCTGGCACTCGGCATCGCCTACCCCGACGGCGGCTATGAGCCGTTTGCCGCGTCGGCCTTCTGGCCGGCACTCGCCGGCGTAATGCTGATCGCGCTGCTGTTGCCACAAGGACCGCTGACCCCTCGGGCCCGGCTGCTATTGCGAGTCGCGGCCGCCCTGTATGCCCTGGCACTGATCGGCGCATACGCGATCCACACGCCCGTCGGCGGTAACGCCGCCCGGCTCGGACCACTGCTCGCCGCGCCGCTGCTGGCAGGGGTGCTTTGGGAGGAGCAGCGCGCACTGCTGCTTGCGCTCACGCCGCTACTGCTCTACTGGCAGCTGGCGACGCCAATCCGCGACTACAGCTCGATCGCCGGCGACCCGTCCGTGCACGCCTCCTATTACGCCCCCGTGCTCGCGGAGCTGCGAGGGCTTGGTCACGGGAGCCCAACAATCGTCGAGGTGCCGATGACGGCGGCACACTGGGAATCCGCGTACCTGGCCGGTCACGACGGCGTGGAGCTCGCGCGCGGATGGGAGCGCCAGCTCGACACCCGCTATGCGGCGGTCTTCTACCGCAAGACACTGAGCGCGGCGGCCTATCGCGGCTGGCTCGCGGAAAACCGGGTGGCGTACGTGGCACTGCCAGACGCTCCGCTTGACAAAGCTGGCAGCTTGGAGGGCCGGCTTGTAGCCCACGGATTGCCATATTTGCGAGAACAATGGCACTCTGAGCACTGGCGTCTCTACCGGGTGATGGGCTAGGCTTCTCCAATGTTCGCTCGGCTGAGGACGTGTCCGTGAGTAGACCACCGACCGAGACTCGGTCGGCGACACCAGCGGCAGGCGAGGCCTCGGAGACCTCGCAAGTTCCCACATCGTCGAGAGTCCGGGGGGCATTGCGAGCGTCGTGGACGTCGCGCATTTCCTGGCGAAACCTGCAGGCACGGGTGATGCCGAACGGCTGGCTCGACTTGCTGCGCCAGATCGCACTGGTCGGCTTGGCTTACGGCGCGTACAGCCTCGTGCGCGGACTCGTCTCCGGAGATACCACCACCGCTTTTCAGCATGCGCGCGACTTGATCGGAGTGGAGCGCTCACTACATGTGTTCGTCGAGCCGAGCATCCAGGCTTGGGCATCCAGCAGCCACCTGCTGATGGACTTCTCGAGCTGGCTGTACGTGAACGCGCAGACCTCGATCACGCTTGCGGCGCTGATCTACCTGTATGTGCGCCACAACCGCTCGTTCTACTTCGTGCGCAACATGTTCGCGATCGCCATGCTGATCGCTTTGGTGGGGTATGCGGTGTTCCCGACAGCGCCGCCGCGCTTCTTGCCCGAGTGGGGCTTCATCGACTCCGTCTCGGATCTGACCGGCGTGCACGTCTCGCACGCCAGCGCCTCGATGAACGCGCTGTTCAACCCCTATGCGGCGGTGCCATCGATGCACGTCGCGTTCGCGCTGATGATCGGCTGGCCCCTGGCCTCGCTGTCGCGCACTCGCGTCGCGTCAGTGCTGTGGCGGCTGTATCCGCTGCTGATCGCCTTCGTGATCATCGCCACCGCCAACCACTTCATCATCGATGCGCTACTCGGGGCGCTGACCGCAGGCATCTCGGCACTTGGGGCGCGACGCCTGGCACGGATGAGACCGACGGCCTGGCGCTTTGGCCCGGAGCCGGCGGGGGCCGGGTAGGGTGCAACGCCACAGTCCATGTCCAAGCCGCTCTCATGGCATGCAACCATTTAGTTGCATTTCGCTCTAGCCTGGGCCTTCACTTTTCCTAGATGCCGCCACCCCTTCGCATAGGCCCCTCACTTTCCTAGATGTCGCCATCCCCACCCTCGCATAGGCAACCAACGCTACGCCGGCGTGGACGCACCGGCGGCAGCGGTCGCACGCGCCGCAGCGGACGCGCGCCGCTGACCGGGCCCCAGCGGCGGGAGATGGTACGCGAGCGGCTGATCGAGTCGCGGCTGACGCCCAACGCGATCTCGCTGACCGGACTGGCGCTGAATCTGGTGGCCGCCGTGCTGGTTTGGGAGCGGCTGTACTTCCTCGGCGGGATCGCGTTCATCGTCGGCTCGGTGATGGACACGCTCGACGGGCGCTACTCGCGCATGTCGGGCAAGGGCACGCCCTTCGGAGCGTTCCTGGATTCCACGCTCGACCGCATCGAGGAGGGGATCGTGCTGACTGCCGTGGCGGCCGACTTCGCGCGGGAAGGACGCTCCGGAGCCGCCGCCGCAGTGGTCGTGGCGGTACTGGCCTCGCTGATGGTTTCCTACACCCGCGCCCGGGCGGAGGCGCTTGGAGTGGAGTGCAAGGTCGGGATCGCCACACGCCCTGTGCGAGTCGTGATCCTCTCGATCGGCTTGATCTTCGGCAAGGGCGCCTCGCTCGGGCACTTCAGCCTGTTGGGCCCCGCGGTCTACGTATTGGCGGCGCTGAGCGTGATCACCGTCGCCCAGCGCGTATGGCACGTCAAGCGCGCATTGTCTGTCACCTAAAACCCGTACCGGGGTAGTCTCCCCCGACCTCCACAAAGGACTGAGCAACTAGATGAGCATTCAACAGAGCAACGGTGCTGCCTCCACAAACGGCAAGGCGCGCTACCAGCAGGACAAGGTGCGTGTGGCGATCATCGGGGTCGGCAACTGCGCCTCGGCGTTCGTACAGGGCGTGCACTACTACAGAGACGCCGACCCGAACCAGCTCGTGCCCGGGCTGATGCACGTGGATCTTGGCGGCTACCACATCAGCGACATCGAATTTACGGCCGCCTTCGACATCGACGCCACGAAGGTCGGCAAGGACCTTGGCCAGGCAATCTGGGCCGGACAGAACAACACGATGAAGTTCGCCAAGGTGCCAAAGAAGCTTGGCGTACCCGTGTACCGTGGCATGACTCACGACGGCCTCGGCAAGTACCTCAAGCAGAAGATCAAAAAGGCTCCCGGCGAGACCGCTGACATCGTCAGCATCCTCAAGCAGACGCACACCGACGTGGTCGTGTCCTACCTGCCGGTCGGCAGCGAGGACGCGACGAAGTGGTACGTCGAGCAAGTGCTCGACGCCGGCTGCGGCTTCGTGAACTGCATCCCTGTTTTCATCGCACGCGAGGACTACTGGGACAAGCGCTTCAAGAAGGCGAAACTGCCGATCGTCGGCGACGACATCAAGTCGCAGGTAGGTGCGACGATCGTGCACCGCACGCTGGCG
Organism: Solirubrobacteraceae bacterium; assembly: GCA_035485715.1. GTDB lineage: Bacteria > Actinomycetota > Thermoleophilia > Solirubrobacterales > Solirubrobacteraceae > Palsa-744. Next base: position 250,309 of record DATHNT010000003.1, read on the forward strand.
CGACTGTTTGCCGACCGCGGCGTGAAGATGCTGCGCACCTCTCAGCTGAACGTAGGCGGCAACATGGATTTCTACAACATGCTCGAGCGCGAGCGGTTGGAGTCCAAGAAGATCTCAAAGACCAACGCAGTCACCTCGATCATGGACGAGCAGCTGCCCGCCGAGGACGTCTACATCGGGCCGAGCGACTACGTGCCGTGGCTGACCGACCGCAAGTGGGCCCACATCCGCGTCGAGGGCCAGGCCTTTGGCGACGTGCCCCTGAACGTCGAGATGAAGCTCGAGGTCTGGGACTCGCCCAACTCCGCCGGCATCGTGATCGACGCGGTGCGCTGCTGCAAGCTTGCGCTGAACAACGGCGTCGGAGGCCAGCTCGACGGTCCCTCCAGCTACCTGATGAAGAGCCCGCACAACCAAAGGCCGGACAACCTGGCGCGTGAGGAGACCGAGAAGTTCATCGCCAAGCACACGCGACAAGCGACCACCAGACCGAAGGGGCGCACCGCGTCACGCAAGCCCGTCGTACCACGTGGGGCCACCGCTCCGCGCGGTGCTACCCCACCGCGCGGGGCCGCCACCCCAAGCAGGGCCAACGCACCAAGCAGGGCCACCGCCAAGTCCTGATCTCCGCCACCATGCCCGTCCTGCGCCCGGACGGGCATGGAAGGCCAGGTGGACGAGCATAATGTGGGGGTGAGTGCCCCCTCCACGTTCTCGATAGCTCATGTCTCCCCCTATCCCTGGGAGGCACAGGAGAACGAGGTCAACGCCCACATCGTGCGCCTTGCGGGTGAGCTGTCCGAGCACGGTCACAGCGTGTTGATCCTCGCGCCCTCGCGCTCGCCCGAGCGGGTGCGCGAATCGCGCCGCGAACTGCGCGCAGCGAAGTCAAGGCCGGAGAGCCTGTTGCAGGAGACGAACAGAGGGGTACCGCGCGTGCTCGCCATAGGCGAGGTGCTGGACGTGCCCAGCTCCACGGGCCGGCGCACGCGCGCGCTGCCGGTCGACGTGGCGCGCACCTTGGAGGAATTGCTGGGCAGGACTCCGCTCGACTTCGTGCACGTGCACGAGCCGTTTGCGCCCAGTGCTTCGAGCACCGCCTTGCGCTACTCCCGCGCACTGAACGTGGGGTCGTTCCACACACCGACCGAGCGGTTGCTCTCGACTACCGTGGCACGCCGCTTCGTAGAGAGTTTCTTCGGGCGCTTGGATGCGCGTATTGCGAGCCTCCCCGAGACAGCCGAACTGATGAGGAGCCATTTTCCGGGCGAGTATCGCTTGCTGCCGGCCGGCGCAACCGAGGAGGTCGAGGCGATCTACCGCGAGTTGGCCGCCCGCCGCCACGACCCCAGCGGCGATCCGGTGCTACGCAAGCGCCTGTCGCGGCGCCCCCTGATCGACGTCGACCTGCACATGCACACCGACCATTCCGGCGACTGCGAAACGCCGGTCGAGGTCCTCTTGGCGACGGCCAAAGAGGTCGGCCTGGGGGCTATCGCAGTCACCGACCACAACGAGATCTCCGGTGCCTTGGAGGCCCTCGAGAAGGCGAAGGCGGCCGGCGTCAAGGTGATCGTAGGCGAGGAGGTCAAGACCGCCGAGCAAGGGGAGGTGATCGGCTTGTTCATCCAGGAGAAGATTCCCCGTGGGTTGACCATGGCCGAGACGGTCGCCGAGATCAAGCGCCAAGGTGGGCTGGTTTACGTGCCGCATCCCTTCGACCGCATGCACGCCGTGCCCGACTACGAGCACCTGCCGGCGATCCTCGCCGACATCGACGCGATCGAGGTCTTCAACCCACGGGTGGCGATCGGCGCCTTCAACGAGGAGGCGGTCCGCTTCGCCGCCAAGTACAGGATCGTCGCCGGGGCAGGCTCGGACTCGCACGTAGCCCAGGGACTCGGCTCGGTGCGCATCCGCATGCGCGACTTCGACGGCCCGCAGGAGTTCTTGCAGTCGTTGCGGGACGCTGAGATAACAACCAAGCCTTCGAGCCTCATCTACGTGCAGGCGCTGAAGTTCCTGCAGACGAAGGCGACCCCCGCATCCGCCAGGCGAGCCAGCCGCGACCGACGCGTGCGCCGGGCCACGCGCGGCAGCGGAGGCGCGACGTGACCGTTTCAGAGCAGCATCCGGCCGCTCGGCGCGAGGGTGGATTGCTCATCTTTTGAATGGTCTTTTTCGAATGGTCTCGCTAACACCCCCCTTTCTTGAAGCTCTATATAAAGATTCGGTACCAAAATGAATCCCCTAGCTCCACACAAAGGGGGTGTCCGATGTGCAGGTCATTTTGAAAGACCCTCTAAGCAGGAATCGAGTCAACCAGCGCGGCGCAAGTAGTGATGCACGCGCAAGGACAACACGGGCCGCTGTCTAATCCTTCCGCGTCGATGCCCGCTACAGATGACGAGATCCGCGAGAAGTACCTCGAGCGGGCGATCAGGGAGCTCAACGCGCTGACGCGCGAGCTGCAGAGCTGCCCACATTGCCCGCGTGGCCAGCTGATGCCGGTACTCGGCTCAGGTCATCCACAGGCGGACATCATGCTGCTCAAGCATGCGCCGCTGCCCTCCGAGGTCGAGGAGGGCGTTGCTTTCTACGGACGCTCGGGCGGCGCGCTGATGAAGTCGTTCAAGCGACTGTCGATCGATCCGCTCGCCGTTTACGGGACGCTGTGCGTGAAGTGCCCGCTCGCCGATGCCTCGATGGCTGACCCGGAGTGCATTGCGCGCGTGGTGCAGGAGATCGCGATCGTACAGCCGCGGATTGTCGTGGTCATGGGTCCCCAGGCATTGACAGCCCTGAACGAGTTGGACATCCCGCTTGCGCGTCCGCTGGAGCCACGCTTGGGCGAGATTCAGCAGTTGACAGCTACGACCGACGCGCTCTATGTGCCGAACATCGACGAGTCACTCGACGAGCAGGACACCAAGCGCGCGTTCTGGGCGGCCTTCCGCGCGCTCGGGGAGTGGCACGCGGCACAGCCGCCCTACTAGTCGCCGCACAGTCTTGCTTGGCTGCCCCGCGAGGGCGCCCCAACTCAGGGCGGACAGTGCTTGGGGGAGCTTCCTAGATCGTCAGCACGATCTTGCCAAGCTTGCCGCCGGCGGCGAAATGATCGTAGGCGGCCGCGACATCCTCTAGCGGGAAAGTCTCGGCGATGGGGACGCACAGCGCCGGTTTCGAGGCACCGCCCGCTGCCGACTCTGAGGCGTCAGCTGATGCCGACTCCGAAAGACCAGCGGCGCCGTTTGCTTCGAACAAGGGCAGCACTTCTCGCTCCAAACGGCGAGCGGCCAGCGCCTTCTCCTCCAGCGAGCGTGCACGCAAAGTGGAACCGTGGATGCGGGCGCGCTTGCCCATCAGCGCGAGCAGGTTCAGCTCTGCCTTGACACCGGCTGAGACGCCGATCACGCAGATGCGTCCGCCGGTGGCGAGCGCCTGCATGTTCTCGGGCAAGTTGGGCGCACCGACGAGCTCGAGAATCACATCGAACGGGCCGTGCTCGGAGAAGCCCTCAGGCGCGATGACCTCGGCGCCCAGCGCGGCCACCTCCGCGCGCGACTCGGCGCGGCGCACGGTCGCCGTGACGCGCGCGCCCGTGGCTTTTGCGAGCTGGATCGCGGCCGTGCCGACGCCACCGGCGCCGCCGTGTACAAGCAGACGCTCGCCGGGGCGCAGGCACGCCTGAGTGATGAGCGCGTCGTGGGCGGTTGTGAATGTCTCCGGCAGGCCACCCGCGGCGGGCCAGTCGAGCGCGCCCGGCACTGGCATCAGTTGACGTTCGTGCACGACCGCCAACTCGGCCTGCCCGCCGCCGCCGACGATGGCCATAACGCGATCCCCAAGCTCGAAGCGCGGAGACGCGCTCGGACCGAGCGCCCGTACCTCGCCGGCAAGCTCCATGCCGGGAATGTCCTGCGGCGAGCCTGGCGGCGCCGGATAGAGGCCGCGCCGCTGCATCATGTCTGCTCCGTTGAGCCCGGCCGCGTGCACACGCACGAGCACCTCACCGGCGCCGGGCTCCGGGTCGGGGTGCTCCTCGACGAGGATCTCTCCATCGCGAATCGTTGCTGCGCGCATGTGGCGCGAACCCTACCGCGTGGTCAAGGCTGGACGGAGCATCAGCCGCAGCGGCGGGCTGCCACCGACGCGCAGCTCCCTGACGAGCCGAAAGCCGTGGCGTTCGTACAGCGCGGCGTTGCGCTCGCTGGACGCCTCCAGATAGGCGGGCAAGCCCTCCCGGTCGCAGCGCTCGAGCGTGGGGCGCAGCAATGCGCTGCCAAGGCCCCTGCCCTGCATTTCCGGATGCACACCGATGTCGCGGACGTAATAGTGGGGGCCACGGGGCTTGAGCGTATGACGCCACTCCATCGCAGCGCCGATCCTTGCCGCCCTGGACAAGTGGATACCGAAGGCTCTGCCCTCCACCAAGGTGGCATGCAGCGGAGCACGCCATGCGCCCGGAGGAAGAGTCAGCGCGGCGCCGGCGAGATCGGCCGTGGTCCACACACGCCCGCGCGGCAACGCGAAATGGCGCAGCTCGATCCCGAAATAGCGCCGCAGACGCATTAGGCGCTTGCTCTCCTCGGGCATCAGCCAGCCGAAGACGGGATCGTCGAAGAAAGCCTCGGCCAACACCGTCTTCAAGCGTTGAATGTCCTCCGTCGACCCCTGGCGCAACTCGAGATCGACCGACATGCGCGAAACCCTACCGCGCGCTAAGGCCATCCAATAGGTCACACGCGGACCCAATCGGGCGATGCGACGCTCGCTCGACGATCTCCCCGTCCTGACGGTAGGACGACCTCCTCGCCCTATGCCCGCTCGAGCAGCGCCACGCACTCGATGTGCGGCGTCTGCGGAAACATGTCCACCGGGCGCACCTTCACCAAGCGCCAACCTGCCTCTACGAGCTGGGCGGCATTGGGGGCCAGCGTCGTCGGGTTGCAGGAGACGTAGACGATTCGCTTGGGCGAGGCATCGATGATGCGACGCACCACCTTCTGCGAGAGGCCGGCTCGCGGCGGGTCGACGACGACGACATCCGGCTTTCCGGCGCGCTCGATTAGCTCCGGCAGCGCCAAGCGTGCGTCGCCGGCGAAGAAGTGAGCGTTGGTCACGTCGTTGCGCTTGGCGGCGGCGATCGCGTCGGCGACGGCCTGCTCGATTATCTCGATCCCCCACAACTCGCCGGCGCGCGGGGCAAGCGTGAGCGCGATCGTGCCGATGCCAGAGTAAAGGTCGTACACCCGCTCCCATCCCTCAAGCGCCGCGTACTCGGTGACGATCCCGTACAGCACCTCGGCCATCTCGGTGTTGGTCTGAAAGAACGCTTCCGAGGAGATGCGCAGGTCCAGCTCGCCCAGGCGCTCGGGCAGCTCGGCGTCACCCCAGACGAGCTCGGTCTCACCGCCCATCGTCGTCTCAGCGAGCGAGGAGGAGCGCGTCCAGAGCACGCCGCTGATTCCCCCCCTGCCGGTGGCGGCATCTGGACCATCCCCGGCACCAGGACCACCTCTAGCATCGGGGCCATTCTCAGCATCGGGGCCATTCTCAGCATCGGGACCATTCTCAGCATCGGGACCATTCCCGGCACCAGAGCCCAGCTCGGCGACCAACGCGGCGGCGAGCGAGGGGACGTCCAACTCGCCGTCGGTGCTGACCAAACGGATCTGCAGCTTGCCGCTGCGACGGCCTTCGCGTACAACGAGGTTGCGCAGCAGCGGTACCGGCGAGTCGATGCTCTCGCGCCGGCGATCCCAGGCGCGCAAGCCCTGGGTACGCGCCCAAGCCAGCGCCACCTCCCGTGCTCTGTTGCCTCGCTCGGAGGCAAGCAGGCAATCCTCGATCGGGTCGACTCGCTTCCAGCCTCCGGGAGCGTGGAAACCACACACCAAAACCTCTGTCCCGGATTCCCCAGCATTTTCTGAGGCGGGGGAAGATATTTTGGTACCGAAAGAATGACCGGTACCCCAGGAATACTCAAGCTTATTGCGATAGCGCCATTGCGATACCGCAGACACGATCCCCTCCAGCTCGAACCCGTCGAGCTTGCCGATGCGCCGCAGGGCATCGTCGACCTGTTCTTGCTTGATCTGTAGCTGGCGCTCGTAGGGCAGCACCTGCCAAGCGACACCGGGATGATCCGCCGTCGGCGCGATGCGCTCCGGGCTCTCCTGCAAAACCTCCACCATGCGCGCGTGGGCGTAGCTGCGCTTGCGCTTGACAACGACCGCGCGCACGCGGTCGCCGGGGAGAGCCCCGGAGACGAACACGACGTAGCCGCCATCGCCGAGTCGCCCAACGCCCTCGCCCCCGTGAGCGAGCGAGTCGATCTGAAGCTCGATCTCCTCGCCCCGCTCAGGGCGTTTGAACGACACTTGCGAGCCGCCCGCAACCGGCAGATGCGCGTCGAGGCCGTTGGCAGCAAGCTTGGCGCCTGCTTCGGGAGTCGCACTCATAGCGACAATGGCTCGACCAAAAACTCCAGCAGCGCCTTCTGCGCGTGACGACGGTTCTCGGCCTGATCCCAGATTCGCTGGCGCGCGCCGTAGAGCACCTCGGCGGTGATCTCCTGGCCCGGATGTGCCGGCAGGCAGTGCAGCGCGATCGCAGCCGGATCCGCCGCGTCGAGCAGCGCGTCGTCGATCCGATACGGGGCCAACGCCGCGCGCCGCTGTTCTGCCGTGTCCTCGTCGCCCATGCTCACCCACACGTCGGTGTACAGCGCGTGCGCGCCCTTCGCTGCCTCATACGGGTCCCGATAGAGCGTGAGCGAACCCTCCGCGCCCGGCGGCAGCGACAAATTCTCCTCGAGTGCGTAACCCTCGGGCGAGGCGATCGCCACATCCATGCCCGCGATCGCGCCCAGGATCGCAAGCGAGCGAGCCACGTTGGTGCCATCGCCGACGTAGGCGATGCGCAAGCCCGTAAGGCCGCCAAAGCTCTCGCGCATCGTCATCAGGTCGGCCAGCGCCTGGCATGGGTGGTGCAGAGCCGTGAGCATGTTAATCACGGGAACCGAGGCGTATTGCGCAAGCTCTTCCAGCAACGAGTCCGACCCTGTACGGATTGCGATCGCCGCCACGTGGCGGGAGAGCACCAATGCTGTGTCTCGGGGCGACTCGCCCCGAGACAGCTGCATCTCGGCGGAGCGCAGCACGACCGCGTGGCCGCCCAGCTCGTGCACGCCCATCTCGAAGGAGACGCGCGTGCGGGTCGAGGGCTTCTCGAAGATCAAAGCGACACCACGACCGGCCAGCGCGCGCGAGGACAGCGGAGCCGCCTTCAGCTCGATCGCGCGGTCCAGCAGCGCGTCGAGCTCGGCCGCGCTAAGCTCGGCGCCTGTGAGGAAGTGGGGAGGCACAGTCCGTCAGTTTATGGGGCCGGTCGCGATCGTCTGCGCGACGGGGCTGCTCATCGCCGGCTGCGGCTCGAGCGAATCGAAAAGCACGGCCGCCACAACCGCCGCAACGACCTCCAAAAACAGCACCGTCAAAGGGGGGCTGACGGTGCCCGGCAAGATCAACTACGCAAGCCCGCCGGCGAACGCGCCCGTGCAGAGCGGCGTCGTCACGATCACCTACCACGAATTCGCGATCGAACCCGACACGCTCAAGGCGAAGGTCGGTAGCACGCTCAAGTGGATCAACAACAACACGGAAAAGTGCAACGTCAAGAGCGAGGGCGGGCCCTACACGTTCAACTCCGGCGACCTTGCACCCGAAGGCGGGACGTTCGAACTGAAGCTCGACAAGCCCGGCACGATCCACTACGAGTGCACGTCCTACCCGACGACGATGAACGGCTCGATCGAAGTCGTGGAATAACGAAAAGCGTCGATTGTCCCGCGCGCGCGCGCGGGGCATCGGCATTTTTGAGAGCCGACAGTACGAGACCGTTTGGCCCAGAGGCCAAGCACGAGTAGAGCAAAACGCCATGCCCTCACGCGCGCGTGCGGGGCAATCGACGTTTTTGGGGGCCGACACCCGAAGGCGTTGCCGAGGAGCCGGGCCCACTCGGCTGGTACCTTCAGCGGCGCCTCGGGGGCCGCTCAGGCCGGCAGATCGAACTCCGCTATCCCCGCTTGCGGGCTTGAAGCCGTTGCATAGGTGCGTCGAGGAATCCGTCCGGCGCCGCGCGCCAGCCGCCCGGCGTCCACCGCGTGGCGCATCGCCGTGGCCATTGCCACCGGGTCCTGCGCACGCGAGATGGCGCTTGCCACCATCACCGCGTCGCAGCCCAGCTCCATCGCGAGCGTCGCGTCCGAGGCCGTACCAACGCCGGCGTCGAGCACCACAGGCACTTGCACCGCCTCGCGGATCAAGCTGATGTTGTACGGATTGCGAATACCCATGCCGCTGCCGATCGGGGCGCCCAGCGGCATCACCGCCGCGCAGCCGACGTCGACGAGACGCCGTGCCAGCACGGGGTCGTCGGTCGTGTAGGGGAGCACAACGAAGCCGTCGTCCACGAGCAGCTCCGCGGCCTTCAGCAGCTCAGGCGCATCGGGCAGCAGCGTGTCCTCGTCGCCGATCACCTCCAGCTTGATCCAGTCGGTCGCAAACGCCTCGCGCGCCAGCTTGGCGGTCAGCACCGCGTCACGGGCCGTGAAGCAGCCGGCGGTGTTGGGCAGCAGCTCAACGCCCTCGCGCTCGAGCACGTCGAGCAGCGAGCCCTCGGCCTGCAGATCGACTCGACGCAACGCGACAGTCACCAGCTCTGAGCCACTGGCGCGAATCGACTCGGCGAGCAACTCCAGCGAAGCGAAGCCACCCGTGCCGAGCAGCAGCCGCGAGTGCAGTGTGCGCCCGGCGATCGTGAGCGGGTCGACCACCTGCCGATCGGTCGAGCGCGGAGCCGTCGTGGTTGGGTCGCCCGCAATCGAATCGGCAGAGGCGACCGAGACGTGCCCGTTCTCGGGCACGTCTGATTGGCGCGTTGTGGAATCGGCCATGCCCAGATCATCCTCCCTGCATCGCGGTCAGCACCTCGACGCGTGCCCCATCCGGGATCGCAACAGTGCTCCAGTCAGCTCGCGGTACGACCTCGCCATCGACCGCCACCGCGATTCCGCGCGCAGCGGGCTCGAGGTCGAGCACGCACAACAGACTCGCGACGGTCTGCTCGCCAACGTCATCGTGCGGATTGCCGTTGAGGTAGATCATGAAGAGGAAATTGGTTCGTTCCTGGTCTCCTCACCCAGCAACGACCGAGTCACAAGCTCAGCGGTCAGGGGGGCGAGCAGGATGCCGTTGCGGTGGTGGCCCGTGGCCCAGGTCAACCCCGCAAGCGCTCCAGGCCCGATCACAGGGGCATTATCTGGCGTGCCCGGACGGTAACCGACGCCCAGCTCCTCGATCCGCAGCTCGCTCACGCCGGGCACCAGCTCGTGCGCGTCGCGCAACAGCTCATATACCCCCCCAGCGGTCGCCTGAGGCTCGAACCCACGCTCTTCCATCGTCGCGCCCAGCACGTAGCAACCATCGCCGCGCGGCACGAGATAGCCACCCGCGAAGCGCACGACCCGCTGCAGAAGACCCGGTCCGGCGGGATCGCGCAGGCGCATGATCTGACCCTTGACGGGACGCACGGGCACGCCGGCGCCCTCGGGCAAACCAGCCAAGCCCCCACTCCAGGCGCCCATGGCCACCACCACATCGCGCGCGTAGATCGATTCGCACGCCCCATCCTCCAAAACATCACCACCCGCGCTGCCGATCTCCTCCACATCGCCCGCCCACTGCCGCGACACCCGTACCCCAACGACACGCTTGGCATCGGCCTCCAGCTCCAGGCCGTGCACATGCCGGTGCTCGCCGAGCAGCACGCCCTCCAGCTCGCAAGCACGACGCAGCGCGGCCACGACACGACGCGGATCGACGCTGTGGTCGTCGGGTGCTTCGAGCGCCAGGCGCACCGTCGGCGCAAGCGCGGGCTCGCGTTCGCGCGCCTCGCTTGCGCGCAGGCGCAGAGCGCACAGCCCCAGCGACTCGCGGAAAGCCAGTTGGCGCTCCAGCTCGCGCGCCTCGTCCTCGTCGCGCGCCACGACCAGCGTGCCCGTGCGACGCAGCCCAACGTCGATGCCTGAAGCTTGCTCGAGCCCCGCGGCGAAGTCCGGCCACAGGCCGACCGAACGCACGCCGAGCTCGAGCACCCGCCGGCCCGCCTGACCGAACTCCACCTCGGCCACCGGAGCCAACATCCCGGCAGCCACATGCGTCGCACCACCGCCAAGCTCGTCGCGCTCCAGCAGCATCACCGACATGCCGAGCCGGCGAGCGCTCCAGGCCACCGACAGCCCCACGATGCCGCCGCCGAGAACCACCAGATCGACCGGGGAAGCGTTGCTCGCGCTCATGGGTTGATGCTAGACGGCGCCTGCCTGCACGGCCGTCTGGAGGGTCGAACGAACGCGATGACGACAGGAAGACGGCCTGCCTCGACCCGAGCGACGCCAAGCGGACCGCCCTTTGCGTGCGCATCTGACCGGCACAAGCTCTCCCAGGTGTCAGACTGGCGTGCGATGGCCCACCTGCGGCCCGTGCCCGACCCCGATGGCGAGCAGCGCCGAGCGCGCCTGGCCGCCGCACGCCTGTACCTCGTATGCGACTGCATGCCTGGCGATCGCGACCTGAGCGAATTCCTGGCCGAGGCGATCTCGGGCGGCGTCGATGTGGTGCAACTGCGCGAGAAGCACCTGGAGGACGAGTTCCTCACCGAAGCGGCGAGCGTCGCCGCGGATGCCTGCGATGCAGCGGGCGCCTTGTTCATCCTCAACGACCGCCCAGACATCGCCGCGATGGTGCGAGCCGACGGCGTGCACATCGGCCAGCAGGACATGCCGGTTGCCGAGGCCCGCAAGGTCGTAGGCCCAGACATGCTCGTCGGACTGTCCACGCACGCCCCAAGCGAGATCGACGCCGCCGTACCGCTGACGCCCGAGGGTACGCCATACGTCGACTACATCGGTGTGGGCCCAGTGCACGCCACGCCAACCAAGCTGGGCCGCCCACCGGTCGGCCCCGAGCTCGTCAGCTACGCCTCCGCCAACGCCAAAGTCCCCTTCTTCGCGATCGGCGGGATCGACAGCGAGAACATCGTGTCCGTGCTCGACGCGGGCGCGAGCCGGGTGTGTGTCCTGCGAGCGATCTGCGACGCACGCGACCCAGAGCAGGCCGCACTAACACTGCGCGGCGCTCTCGAGCTACGACCGCTGTTGAATGGCAATGGACGACGCTAGCGAGGGAATGCAGGTGGAGTCGCCCGATTGCGTCGTCGCGGCCGAGTCCGGCGGGGGTGAGAGCAGGCGGGTGGAGTCTCACGAAAACGCGATGCCCCCCGCGCGCGCGGGGGGCATCGGCAAGTTGGACGTACCCGACGAGCTGCAACCGCTCGGCGAGCACGAGCGACCCACGCCGCTGCTCGTAGCCGTCGTCGTGGCAACGGCAGTGGCCATCGGGGTGTGCGTAAGCGTGGCTACGGTCCACGACCTCAGCCGCCACGGCGGCTCGCTGCCGGGCGGCCTGTTTCTCGCTGGCGCACTGTTCTTGCTGGCCTGGGGCATGTACCAGCGCCGCTACTGGGCGGTGCTCGGCTTCGAGGCGCTACTGGCCTTCCAGATCATCGTCACCTCGCTGGCCTTGATCGTGGCCGAGACACTGCTGGCGGCCGGATTGTGTGTGCTCAGCATCTGTCTTGCGGGCTGGCTGTTCTGGAAGCTCGTGCGCGTGATGGGCCGGATTCAGGCAGGTGAGCGCAGCACAGACGAGGCCCTCGGCTAGCTCGGCGGCGCACTTGCAAGGAATCAACGGACGGGCGCCACGACAGCTCAACCGCCCCTAATGCCAGGTTTGAGAGCTGTCGTGCGATAGGCTCGCGCCGGAATGGCTGAGACCTCATATGACACGATCGTGATCGGCTCCGGCCCGGGCGGCTATGTCGCCGCGATCCGCGCCGCCCAACTCGGCAAGAAGACGGCCGTGATCGAGAAGGACATGGTCGGGGGACGCTGCCTGAACTACGCGTGCATCCCAGCCAAGGCGGTCTTGCGCTCGGCCGACCTGCTCTCAGAGATCCGTGAGGCCGGCGACTACGGCCTCAACGTCAGCGGTGTCGAGGTGGACTACGGGGCAGTGCAAAGCCGTCGCGGGAAGGTCGTCTCAACGCTCACCGGTGGCGTGGCCGCCCTGTTCAAGAAGAACAACATCGACCTGATCGAGGGCGAGGCGTCGCTAGCACGCCAGAGCATCGGCGGCAACGGCAGCGCAAGCGAGGGTGTGCACGTGCGCGTGGGCGATCAAAAGCTCGTCGCAAGCACTGTGATCCTCGCCTCAGGATCGGTCAAGCGTTCGATCCCCGGCGTCGAGTTCGGCGGCGGCGTAATCGGCACCGAGGAGGCATGGGCGCTGCCAGAGCTGCCAGCACGCCTGACGGTCGTCGGGGCGGGCGCCTCGGGCGCGGAGATCGCCTCGGGCTTCGTGCGCCTGGGCAGCGAGGTGAAGCTGTTCGAGGTGATGGACCGCCTGCTCCCAACCGAGGATGCCGACATCTCGCGCCTGGTCGAGCGCGGCCTCAAGCGCCAGGGCATCGAGGTCCACACGGGCACCCCAGTTGAGAGCGTGAGTGTCGGTGAGGGCGGCGTCAGCTTCAGTTACGGCGCGGAGTCCGCCGAGGTCGACTACCTCGTGATCTGCGCCGGCCGCGGCCCGGACGTGGACGCACTTGGTTTGAAGGACGCCGGCGTCGAGTTGGACGAGCGGGGTCTCGTGCGCGTCGACGGCGCGCAACGGACCACAGCTGCCGGCATCTATGCGATCGGCGATCTCGTGCACGGCCCGGCGCTTGCCCACAAGGCGTCGGACGAGGGCATCATCGCCGCCGAGGACTCCGCCGGCCTGCCAACCCATCCCCTCTCCTACGTCGACATCCCACGCGCCACGTTCTGCACGCCAAACGTCGGCTCGTTCGGCTTGACCGAGGAGCAGGCCCGCGAGCAGGGTTATGACGTGGTCGTCGGCAAGGTCCCTTACGGAGCGGTGGGAGGCGGCACGGTCTACGGCGACCGCACAGGCCTGGTCAAGCTCGTCGGCGAGTCCAAGTACGGCGAGCTGCTTGGTGGGCACATAGTGGGCTCGCGCGCTACCGAGCTGATCCAGGAGCTCGTAAACGTGCGCGCTTTGGAGGGCGGCTTCGCCGAGGTAGCCCGCATAGTGCACGGCCATCCGACGCTCTCAGAGGCCGTTATGGAGGCGGGCCGAGCCGCCGACGGCTGGCTCATCCACGGCTAATCACGGCTGAGGTTGAGCCCAAAAAAGGCGGCACTGCGCGCGTGCGCGCGCGAGCAGGTCGGTGGTTAGTCTGGGAAGAGAGATGCCCACAGCCATCAGCCAAATACAGCCGGACGCCGCCTTCTACTTCGATCTCTCCAGCCCGCTCGCCTACCTGGCCTCCGAGCGTGTGCTGCACACGATGCCCATCGCCACGGAGTGGCAACCGGTGCTCGCACGCGAACTGCAGGCCGCCGAGTCCTTCGAGGCGTTTCGCTGCCGCAACGACGAGGAGATCTTCCGCCTCGAGCTATCCCGGCGCGCCGTCGAACTGGGCCTCCAGAATCTGCGCTGGCCCGAACCGTTCCCGTTCGACAGCGACTTCGCGATGCGCGCTGCGATCTATGCCAAGTCGATCGGCCGAATCGTCGCCTTCGCCCAAGCCGCCTTCCGCCAGGCTTACGCGGGCGGACGTCCACTCGACGATGCGGACAACGTCTTGATCGCGGCGGCGGCCTGCGAGATGCATCCGTCCGCCGTACTGAAGGGAGCCGAACTGCGTTCGGTCGCAGAGCAGCTGTCTGTCGCTACCGCCGCGGCCGCCGCGCTCGGCGTCAGCGACGTCCCAGCGGTGCGAGTTGGAGACCGCGTTTTCCACGGCGAGCGCTCGCTCGAGCAGGCAGCCGCTTACGCCCGAGAGGCCATTGCGGAGATTGCGCGATGAGAGCCGGCCGCTACTTTCGACTGATCGTGCGCCGCGGCGGCCTCGCGCCCGCGTTCCTGGCCAGCCCAGACCGCATCGACCACATCGAGGTGGTCGAGCTCGACGGCGGCGAGGTCGTCTTCTTCTGGGACTGCCCGCCCCACACGGCTTCGCGCCGCGCGCGCGAAGTGCGCGAGGACTTGGGTCGCATGGACCGCGAGGACTTCCTCGCACGCTGGAGTACCGTGGAAGCGTGATGAGCATGAGGGTATGTCCCTAGGCCGCCCCAATGGATGGGGCTCCAACCGTTCCGACGCCACCCTCCCGGCGCCCGAGGTGGCGCGCGAGTGGCTGGCCGCGATGGTGCTGATCCGCCGCTTCGAGGAGCGGGCAGGCGAGATGTACGCACGCGCCAAGATCGGCGGCTTCCTGCACCTGTCGATCGGCGAGGAGGCCACGATCGTGGGCAGCGAGCGGGCGCTGCGCGACAGCGACTACCTGGTCTCGACATACCGCTCCCACGGAGACGCGCTTGCGCGTGGCACGCCGCCGCAGAACGTGATGGCCGAGCTGTTCGGCAAGCGCGACGGCTGCAGCAAAGGACACGGCGGCTCGATGCACATGTTCGACGCGCAGCGGCGCTTCATGGGCGGCTACGGGATCGTCGGCGGCAACCTGCCGATCGCCGCCGGCATCGCGCTCGCCTGCGATCAGCGTGGCTCCGACGAGGTAACCCTTTGCACCTTCGGCGACGGCGCGTCCAACCAGGGCACCTTCGGCGAGACCTTGAACCTCGCCGCGCTGTGGCGCCTGCCGGTCGTGTTCATGGTCGTCAACAACCAGTTCGGCATGGGCACGTCGCTCAGCCGCCATTCGGCTGTCACCGACCTGCAGCGCAAGGGCGAGTCGCTTGGCGTGCCCGGTCTGCGTTGCGACGGCATGGACATCCTCGACACCCACCGCGTCGTCTCCGAGGCACTGGCGCGTGTGCGCGAGGAGCGCCGACCGCTGCTCATCGAGGCCGTCACCTACCGCTTCCGCGGCCACTCGATGGCGGACCCCGAGGACTACCGCACCAAGGAGGAGGTCGCCCAATGGCGCGAGCGCGACCCGATCCCGGCGTTCAGCGGTCTGCTGGAACGCGAAGGCGCGATCACGACAGCGCAGCACGAACAGATCGAGAGTGACGCCATACGGCAAGTGGACGAGGCCGTGGAGTTCGCGGAGCGCTCGCCGTTCCCCGACCCAGACATGCTCTACGAAGACGTATACGTGCTCGATGAGCAGGCCCATGGCCACTATCACTGGTCGCCGCGGGTGGTCCTATGAAGGACGCGCACCGCAGGCGAGCAAGACCCCTCCCTGCGCTGAGGAGCCGCCCGCCCGCGTACCCGGGGGATTGCCGATGACCGAGATGCGCTATCGCGACGCCTTGAAACTCGCGCTGGCCGAGGAGATGCGGCGCGACGAGAACGTGGTCCTGCTCGGCGAGGACATCGGCGTGTTCGGCGGCGCCTTCAAGGTCACATCCGGCCTGCTCGAGGAGTTCGGCGAGCGGCGCGTGCGCGACACCCCGATCTCCGAGAACACGATCGTGGGGATGGGCGTAGGAGCGGCGATGGTTGGACTGCGCCCCGTCGTGGAGTTGATGACGGTCAACTTCGCCTTGCTCGCGTTCGACCAGATCGTCAACCACGCCGCCCACATCCACTACATGTTCGGCGGCCAGGTACGCGTGCCGCTGGTCGTGCGCATGCCCCAAGGCGCCGGCCACCAGCTCGGCCCGACCCACTCGCACAGCTTCGAGTCGATGTTCCTGCAGGTGCCCGGCCTGCTCGTCGCCGTCCCCTCGACCGCCGCCGACGCACGCGGCCTTTTGAAGACCGCGATCCGCGATGAGAACCCAGTGATCTTCATCGAGCACGAGTCGCTGTACGGCGTGCGCGGCGAGGTGGACGAGGAGGATGAGCAGCCGCTCGCCTTCGGTCGCGCCCGCATCGTGCGCACAGGCGGGGACGTCACGATCGTTGGCGTCTCGCGCATGGCGCTCACAGCCGAGCGAGCGGCCGAGGCGCTGGCGGAGGAACACGGCATCGAGGCCGAAGTGATCGACCCGCGCACGCTGCGCCCGCTCGACCTCGACACGATCCTGGAGTCGGTGGCCAAGACCAACCGCTGCGTGATCGTCGAGGAGGGTTGGCCGCACGGCGGCGTCGGCGCCAACCTCGCGGCGCTGATCTCAGAACAGGCTTTCGACGATCTCGACGCGCCGGTGATGCGCGTCAGCGGGGCGGATGTGCCGATGCCCTACTCCAAGCCACTGGAGGAAAGCGCGTTTCCGCACGAGCCACAGATCGTGCGCGCCGCGCTCAGCGTTCTCGGACACGACCCCACCCAAGCGCCTACGAGCAGGCCCGCCGCGGGCGAAGGACAACGAGAGGCAGAGACAAACGCGCCCGGTGCGGTCCAAGAAGCAATGCAGGAGACCGGCCTCGAGCACGAGATCAGGCAGGTATCGCGATGAGCGAGATCGTGATGCCGCGCCTGTCGGACACGATGGAGGAGGGCACGATCCTGCGCTGGCTCAAGCACGACGGCGAGCACGTCGCGCGTGGCGAAGAGCTCGTCGAGATCGAGACCGACAAGGCCGCGATGACCTACGAGTCAGACAGCGAGGGAATTCTGCAAACCGTCGCGCGCGAGGGCGACACGCTGGCCGTGGGGGAGCCGATCGCGCGGGTGGGCGAGACGAGCGGAGACGCCTCCCCCAATGGCGCCCCAGCAGCCCGAAATGCTCCCGCTGCCCCGGAGGCCCCCACGGCCCCCACGGCCCCCACGGCCCCCACGGCCCCAGATACTCCCGCCACCCCAGGCGCCCGGCCTTCCGCAACCGAGGAGCCCCAGCAGGCACCAACGCCGGTCGAGCCGCCGGCGCCCACCCGGAGTGGCGAGCGCGTCAAGGCATCTCCGCTCGCCCGGCGCATTGCGAACGAGAGGGGGGTGAACTTGGGGGCCTTGGTCGGCAGCGGGCCGGGCGGACGCATCGTCAAGGCGGATGTTGAGGTCGCGGGTTCTGAACCCGCCCCTGCCACTCCGAGTATCGGTGACCGGCCACCCACGTCGGTCGCGGTCACGGGTTTCGATACCGCATCCGCTACCGCCGGGTTGGACGCTCCGGCAGAGGCGGCCCCGGCAGTGGAGGAGGTGTCGAGCGCCAAGGGCGAGACAACCGTCATCGAGCTCTCGCGCATCCAGCGCACGATCGCAAGACGCATGGCCGAGTCCAAGGCGACGATCCCCGACTTCACACTCACGGCAGACATCGACATGGAGCGCTGTGTCGATTTGCGCGCCGAGCTGAAGCGGCTGTCTCGTGCGGGGGGCGGGCAGGAGAAGGCATCGGCGCCCACCTACAACGACATGATCGTCAAGGCTTGTGCCCTCGCTTTGCGCGACCACCCGCGGGCTAACGGCAGCTATCGCGACGGACGCTTCGAACTGCACGCACGTGTGAACATCGGCGTGGCGGTGGCGGCCGGCGCCGGGGACCCGACAGGCGGTGCGCTTGTTGTCCCGACGGTGTTCGACGCCGACACCAAGGCGCTCGGCGAGATCGCCCGCGAGACACGCGCGCTGGCCGAGCGTGTGCGCGACGGCTCGATCACCCCGCCCGAGCTGAGCGGCGGCACCTTCACCGTGTCGAACCTGGGGATGTACGGGATCAAGAGCTTCACGGCGATCGTCAATCCGCCGCAGGCCGCGATCCTCGCGGTCGGCACGGTCGCACCGCGCGCCGTCGTTCGAAAGAAGAAGCTCGTCGCGCGCCAGACGATGAACGTCACGCTCGCGTGCGATCACCGCATCCTCTACGGGGCCGACGCGGCACTGTTCCTAGCGCGCATCCGTGATCTGCTGGAAGAGCCCGCCGCACTCACTTTGTAGCGTTTTCAGATCGCTGCAAAAAGTATCTACCGGAGTCGTGAGTAGGCTCGCCGGCAGGAGTCATCACCCACCCGATAAGGCCGGCCCGAGGCCGAACGGTCCGGGAAAGGAGGTGATGCGAATGAGTGACCCTGTAGCGCTCATTCTGGCGATTGCGCTCATGGTCGCGGTCATCCGCGGCATGACATAACGCACTCCAGCTCCGGCGAGAGTCGGCCCCGATGCTCGCCGGAGCGCTTCACTAAAAAAATGGGGCCCGGCGAACCGGACCCCAAGGGTGATGCGGACAAGCAACCATGTAGCGCTCATCCTGGCGTGGAAAGTATGCTACCACGAGAGGCGGTACATGAATCGAGATCGTCAGCCCACCGCCTATATAAGCGTCCGCCACTTGGGCATGATCCCCTACCGCGACGCGCTGGCCATCCAGGCCGAGAGCCAAGCCGGGCGCCAGGCCGATGAACAACCCGACACGCTGCTCCTGCTGGAGCACCCGCGCGTCTACACACGAGGCCGCCGCGCCGCGGATAACGAGCTGTCCCTCGGCGAGGGCTTCTACCGTGCGCACGGAATCGAAATCGTGCCCACCGACCGTGGCGGCAAGGTCACCTACCACGGCCCCGGCCAGCTCGTCGGCTATCCGATCATGCGCATAAGCGACATCGGCGCGCACCTGCGCAAGATGGAGGCGGCGATCATCGCTGCACTTGCCGAGTACGGCATCGAGGCGCGCTCACGCTGCGACGAGGGCATCGACTACACCGGCGTGTGGGTCGCGGATCGCAAGATCGCCTCGATCGGCGTGCACGTCTCGCGCGGCGTGTCCACACATGGCTTTGCCGTGAACGTCACCAACGACCTAACCCCGTTCACCTGGATCGTGCCCTGTGGCCTAGCGGATGTGAAGATGACCTCGGTTGCGTGCGAGCTCGGCCATGAGCCAGACGGCGGGCTCGACACGTTCTCTGAGCTTGTCGCACAGTGCTTCTGCACAGCTCATGGCCGCCCATTGCTTGCCGCCTCGCCTGAGAGCATCAGCGGCCTGCGCTCCGCGGGTCCTACGCCGGTGAGCGCATGAGCAACCAGCCAAGCAGCAGCCCCGCGCGCACCGACGATGAGCGCGAGCACTCCACCCGTTCCCGCGCAAATCCAGGCGGCATGGATGTGCTGCAGGTGCTCGGCTCCGATGTGCGCCCGCTGCGCGAGCGCAAGCCGCCGTGGTTCAAAGTGCCTGCCGCCGGTGGCACGCGCTACCGCGAGCTGTCCAAACTGATCAAAGAGGAGAACCTGCACACCGTCTGCCAGGAGGCAGCCTGCCCCAACGTTGGCGAGTGCTGGGAGCGGGGCACCGCCACGTTCATGATCCTCGGCGACACCTGCACGCGCCGCTGCGGCTTCTGCAACGTCAAGACGGGCAAGCCCACGTGGAACGATCCGCTGGAGCCCGCACGCGTGGCCCGCTCGATCGCGCGTATGGGCCTGCGCCACGCCGTCGTCACCTCGGTCGACCGCGACGACCTGCCCGACAAGGGTGCCTCCGCCTTCGTCGGCGTCATCCGTCAGGTCCGCAAGCAGGCGCCGGACTGTCAGATCGAGGTGCTGACGCCTGACTTCCAGGGCCAGGAGATGCCACTCGCGCGCGTCATCGCCGAGCGGCCCGACGTGTTCAATCACAACGTCGAGGTCGTCCCGCGCCTGTACCCGATCGCACGCCGCGGCTCGGAGTTCCTGCGCTCCTGTCGCGTCTTGCGCAGTGCGGCGGAGATGGGCGAAGGTGAGGTCGTCACCAAGTCCGGCTTGATGGTGGGCCTGGGAGAGACCCACGAGGAGATGGTCGCGACGTTCGAGGTGCTGCGCGAACACGACGTGCAGGTGCTCACCGTAGGGCAGTATCTGCGCCCGTCCGAGCGCCACCTGCCGATCGTGCGCTATTGGCATCCCGACGAGTTCAGGGCCCTCGAGGAGGCCGCCTACGCACTCGGCTTCGACCACGTCGCCGCCGGGCCGCTCGTGCGCTCCTCCTACCACGCAGACCAGCACGTACCTCAGCCGCGCCCTGGTGTCGGGCCGCTCGCTGCAAGCGGATAGCGCACAGTAATCGCGGGGCGCATGCCCCAAAGCGCAAAACTGGTTTATAACCTGTAAGTTATAAGTGGGTTCGTGGGATGTAGAGCATCCGACGCCTCAGAGACACCCACTTTTTTGGCGCTGGTCGCATCTTGCCGGCCCTCGCCGCCGGGGCGGGTGGATAGTCTGCGCATATGCTCGCCCCCCGCGCGCACGGGGGAACTGGCTACTCGCATGATCCCCGTCAAGGACAACATCCCACGCGAGCGATTCCCGCTCGTGACGGTGATCGCGGTCGTCGTCGTCGTGATCGCCTACCTGCTGTCGAGCGATCACAGGGGACTATTGCCGCTGCTGGTCGACATTCTGTTCCTCGGCCTGCTGGGTCCAAGTGTCGAGGGCGCCCTCGGACGCGTGCGCTTCGCAAGCTTGTGCGTCTTGGTTGGCCTGTCCACGCTGGCTGTCCGGTCTCTCGCCGGCTTTGGATCGCCCTCGGCCGTCCTGCTCGGCGCCTTGGTCGTAACCGCGACCGTGCTCGGCGGCTATCTCCTGCTCTTTCCACACGCACGCGTGCTCAGCCTGGTCCCGATCCCGTTCTACACGACGCTCGTGGAGGTTCCTGCGGCCCTGCTGATTGGCCTGTGGCTGGCGCTGCAGGTGTGCTTCGACGCGGCGGGCCTCGCGTGAGTGGCAAACCTGGCGTGAGTGGCAGGCCTCGCTCGGGTCGTCGGCTTGACATGGCTGGAGCGCGATGACCCGCGTCGCCGTACTCGCCATATCGCTTGCGTTCATCCTCGGCTTCGCCTTTCTGACGATCGGCGGTATCGAGCAGTTCGGCTTCAGCGTTCAGGCGGTGCTGTCGGTGATCGTGCTTGCGATCCTGACGGTTGGCATCGTCGGGGCATTGCGCAATCCTCCAAGGAGATGAAAGAGCTCGTATGACCGGCCCGCCGCTGCTGCCGCGGAGACCGCGCTTTTGACCAACTCACCATTCCTTCCGCAAAGCGGGCGCTCGCGGCGGGCGCGGGCGCTTGCCAGACACAGGCGTCGGCGCAGGCGCATGCGTGTGCTGGCCGTGTGCGTGCTGGTGCTCGGCGCCGGCGCCGTGGCCGTCTCCCTGGGCCTGGCGCGCTCGGGCGCCGCGCACAGCCCCGCTTCGCACAGCGGACGTGCGGGAGCAAGCGGCTCGGGCGCCCACTCGTCGAATGGGGCCTCGCCCACAGCCCCGACACACTCGCCGGCGGGACTGCCGCTCGGCAAGGCGTCACTGGCGCTGGACCTCAGTGGCGTCGACGATCCCGTGCAGGCCAGCTTTCGCAGCCCGCCGCGCGGGGGCCTGCTGTTCGACCTGAGCAACGGTCGCGTGCTGTGGCAGCTGAATCCGCTGCAACACCTGCACATGGCCAGCCTCACGAAGCTGATGACCGCGCTGCGCGTGGTTCACTCCACAACTCCCGACACCCCGGTATTGATCACGAAGGAGGCCGTCGAGGCGGCCGGCTCGAAGGTCGGCGTGCTGCCGCTCGGCAAGCACGTGCCGGCCGAGACGCTGCTCTACGGGCTGCTCCTACCTTCGGGCAACGACGCGGCGACCGCGCTCGCCCAGCATGTGTCCGGCAGCGTCAGCTCGTTCGTCGCGAGCATGAACGTCGAAGCTGCGCGACTCGGGTTGGGCTGCACGCACTACAGCTCCCCCTCCGGCTACGTCAACGCAAGCAACTACACCTGCGCCGCGGATCTTGCCGAGCTTGCATACGTGGACATGCAGCAGCCGCGGATCGCACACATCGTGCGTAGCCCAGAAGCGGTGCTGCCGTTTCCGATCAAGGGCGGCAAGCTATATCTGTACAACAACAATCCGCTGCTCGTCTACGACTATCCGGGGACCACTGGCATGAAGACCGGCTACACCGAACTGGCCGGCGACTGCCTGGTCGCGACCGCCGAGCGCGACGGGGTCAGGCTTGGCGTGGTGCTGCTGCACTCACCCGACATGGGCCAGCAGGCCGAGTATCTGCTCAACGCTGGCTTTGCCCAGATCTACCACCAGCGCCTGATCGCCTCACCGATGGTGCCGCCAGGCCGCTGAGCCGCCGCAAATAAACCAGGGCGGCTTGGCTGAGGCCCGCCGCGTCGCGCATCCTTTCGGAGCAGGGGTTGTGGCTTTAGAAATGCGGAAACCGACTTATAACTTACAAGTTATAAGTCGGATCATGGGATATGGAGCACCCGACCCCCAAGTCCAGCCCCCTGATCGGGGATATGGACATCCATCCCAAAGCCCAACCCTCCGGATCGTGGGACATAGAGCATCCAACACCCCAAGCCCACTGATGCTCACCCCTCGAGCCCTTTAGGAGTAGCCTTAGCAGCCTAAAATTGACTGGCCAGTCAGCCAAAGGGAGAGTAACGTGGATCTTGACGACACGCCCGAGCAGGCAGCGCACCGCACCAGGGTTCGCGCCTGGCTTGAAGAGCACAAGGGAGAGGCGCCGGTCCTCACTGGACCCGATGCGCTGACCGACGAGGCGGAGATCGTCTCCGCGCGACGCCTCTGGCAGGGCAAGCTGGCCGAGGCCGGGCTTGCTGGGGTCACTTGGCCCAAGGAGTACGGCGGACAAGCGCTCGGTCCGATCGAGCAGGTGGTCTGCAACCAGGAGATCGCCAAGGCCGGCGTGCCCGGCATCCTCGACGCGATCGGCGTCGGCATGCTCGGTCCCACGCTGATCGCGCACGGCACCGAGGAGCAGAAGGGGCGCTACCTCGGCCCGATGCTGCACGGCGACGAGGTCTGGTGCCAGCTGTTCTCAGAGCCTGCCGCCGGTTCCGACCTGGCCGCAGTGCAGACGCGCGCGCGCCAAGAGGAGGACGGCAGCTGGCGTCTGACCGGACAGAAGGTGTGGACGACCAACGCTCAGTTCTCCTCCTATGGGCTGCTGCTCGCGCGCACCGACCCCGAGCAGCACAAGCACAAGGGGCTGACGATGTTCATCCTGCCGATGGACGCTCCGGGCGTCACGGTGCGCGGCCTGCGTCAGATCTCCGGCGAGGCCGAGTTCAACGAGGTGTTCCTCGACGACGTTGCGCTCGACGCAGACGCGGTCGTCGGTGGCGTCGGCAACGGCTGGGGCACGGCGCTGACGACGCTGATGTTCGAGCGCGTCACGATCGGCCTCGGCGGCGAGGGACTCGGCTTCAACTCGCTGCGCTTCACCAAGGCGATCGCCTCCGACGAGCACGGGCGCCGCGATCCGAAGGTGCGCAAGGAGCTTGGTGAGATCGTCAGCGAACTGCTGGCGGTGCGCTTCACCGGCTACCGCACTTTGACGGCGCTGCAGAAAGGGCAGATTCCTGGGCCGGAGGCCGGCCTTGCGAAGGTGACGATCGTCAACGGCGCCATCAAAGCCGGCGACTTGATCGCCGACGTGCTCGGTCCGGACGCACTCGACGAGGACAGCGAGTGGGCCTACATGATCTCCTTCCTACCGGGGCTGAAGTCGGCCGGCGGCACCGAAGAGATCCTGCGCAACACGATCGGCGAGCGCGTGCTCGGGCTACCGCCAGAGCCACGCCTGGACAAGGGAATCCCATTCTCGGAGCTGCGCTCCAAGGAAGGAGCAGCGGCATGAATCTGGCACTTTCAGACGAGCAGGTGTTCCTGCGCGAGGCGGCCCGTGGAGCACTCTCGCGCTTCAAAACACTGGAGGCCGCGCGCGCGGCGCTCGATGGCGATGACAGCGCACTGCCCGACTTGTGGCCCACTGCTCGCGAGGCCGGCTGGCCCGGCCTGTTGATCGACGACGCGCACGGCGGCGCCGGCTTGGACGCATTCGATGCGATGCTCGTACTCGGCGAGTGCGGGCGCGTACTGGCGCCGGTGGCGCTGCTCGGGCATCTGCCGGCCACCGCCATCCTGAACGCCTCTCCCTCGGCCGCCGGCCTGCTGGAGCCATTGGCAACCGGCGAGCGGCGTGCAGCCTACCTGCCGGCGATGCCGCCGAACGACCTGGTGGACGGGTGGTGTGTCGATCCTAAGCACGGCAGCACGCGGCCCTCGGCACCCCAGGCCAAGGACGACGGCAAGGGCGGGGTGCTCGTCAGCGGCACGCTCGCCTTCGTGCCGGATGCCCCCGGAGCTGACGTGCTGGTCGGCGTGGCGCTACTCGATGGCAAGCCAGTCGGCGTCGCGATCGAGAGCTCCGCGAATGGCGTGTCCGTCGAGGAGGTCCACCGCTACGATGCGACCCGCTCGCTGGGCCATGTGACGCTCTCAGGCGCCCAGGCAACGTTGCTCGACACGCCCCTGGAAGCGCTTGCCGGAGCTTGGCATCTGACGCAAACCTTGATCGCGGCCGAGTCGCTCGGCAGCGTCGAGACTGCCCTGGAGATGTCTGTCGCCTACGCCAAGGAGCGCCACACGTTCGGACGCGCGATCGGCTCCTACCAGGCGGTCAAGCATTCGCTGACCGAGGTGTTGCGCCAGTTGGAGAACGGACGCTCGCTGCTCTACTACGCAGGCTGGTCGCGCCAGGGCGCGCCGGCCGAGTTCCCGCTGGCGGCAAGCGCTGCACGCTCGGTTGCCGGTCGCGCGCTCGATCAGGGGGCACGCACGATGATCTCCGTGCACGGCGGCATCGGCGCCACCTGGGAGCACGACGCGCCGCTGTACTTCCGCCGCGCGCAGCTCTCGCGGCGTCTGGTCGGCGGCACCGGCGCGGCTACCGACCGCGTCGCGGGCGAGCTGATCGCCCAGGCGGAGGCCGCTTAGGCTTACGTGCAATGGTGGCGGTTTCCAAGGAAGCCGCCACCGGCGCACCGTAGGCAGCGTTCACGGCCTGCACCATCGCCGTTTCCAGGCCGCAGTTGATGCAGAAGCCGTGCTGTGACCAGCCGATCGCGCGGGCCAGGACCTGGTCGGCGTAGGTGACGCCCGTGAGGTCGTGGCCGTAGTAGTCGTAGGCCGCGTCCCAAGCCGCGCCGTTCAATTCCTCATCCGCCCCGTCAGCCGAGAGCAGGTGCGCGGCGGCCATGATCGCGTCGAAGTCGTCGTAGATCGAGGGGTGCTTGGCGGTCATGTGGTCGTAGGAGGCCGGGCGGACGCCGTAGCGGTAGGAGTCGCTGACCAGCGCCCAGGTGGTGATCGGACCGTTGGTGACGTTGAACTGCATCGGGCCACCGCAGCAGCTGGCGAAGTTGAGGCCGCTGTAGATGCCCGGCGCGGTCGAGAAGGCAGACTCCTGCCTGTGAATCGAAGCGAGCAGCAGCCAGTTGACGCCGAACGTCTTCTGGGCCGCGGCGTAGATCGGGTAGAAGCCCTGCATCCAGCGCTCGGAGATGTGGGTGCTGGTCTGGTCTTCGTACAGCGCAAGGTCGCGGTGGGCCTGGGTGGGCGACGGGTCGCCGACAATCGCATGAGCGCCATGCCCCGCGTGTGCGCGCGCGGCTTCGGACGTTTCGGAAGACACACCACGCAGGCCGGAAGCGTTCGCGGCGCCTGGCACAGGCGTCGGTGTGACCGCGACCACCGGCGGCGGCACGGCGCCAGAGGAGGCGCCGCCCAAGACGCCGCTCAGCGCCAGCACGAGCGCGGTTACGCCGAGCAGGCAAAGCGCAAGCGCGACGGCCCACGCGCCACGCTCAGAACCCGGCTCGGGAACGTTGCCCTTGGGCTGCCGCATAGGCGCCATGCGATCTACCCCAACCCATCCGGAATCCGGCTCGGGGATGTTGCCCTCAGGTTGTTCTGTCGGTGCATCCATGCAATCCAGGTTCGCACGAACCGTCCAGGGACGTGACAGTCCGGTGCGGCTCAGGCCGGCGCGAGCGTGCCCAGCTTCGTCGCGAGCGAGTCGAGCAGCTCCGTGAACGAGGCTTCGAACTTTTCCACGCCCTCGCGCTCGACAGTCTCGGTCAGCTCGTCATAGTCGACGCCCGCCTTGGCCAGTTCGTCGAGCACGGTTTGCGCGTAGGCCAAGCCCTCGGCAAGCGTCGCTCGCGGCATACCATGGTCCTGGAAGGCCAGAACCGTCTCCTCGGGCATCGTGTTGACCGTGTCGGGGCCGATCAGCTCGTCGATGTAGAGCGTGTCGGGGTAGGCCGGATTCTTGGTCGAGGTCGACGCCCACAGCACGCGCTGCGAGGTCGCGCCCTTGCCTGCCAGGTACTCCCAACGCTGTCCTTGGAACGTCTGCTGGTAGTGGCGGTAGGCGAGCTTTGCGTTGGCGATGGCAAGGCGTCCCTTCAGCTCGTCGTGGGCGCCGATCTCGTCCAGCAAACGATCTCCCTCGGTATCGATTCGCGAGACAAAGAAGCTCGCGACCGAGGCCACCTTGCTCGGGTCGCCGCCCTCGGCAACCAGCCGCTCCAGGCCGCGGATATAGGACTCGGCGACCTCGGCGTAGCGTTTCAACGAGAAGATCAGTGTGATGTTGACCGAGTGGCCCTTGGCGATTACGTCCTCGATCGCGGCCAAGCCCGGCTTGGTGGCGGGGATCTTGACGAGCAGATTGGGGCGGTCGACCTCCTTGTGCAGGCGGATCGCCTCGTTGAACGTGCCCAGCGAGTCATAGGCCAAGCGCGGATCGACCTCCAGGGAGACATAGCCGTCGCGGCCGAGGCCCTCATCCCAGATCGGGCGGAACAGGTCGCATGCCTCGCGAATGTCCTGCTCGGCCAGCGCCCAGAAGACATCCTCGACGTTGCTTGAGCCGAGCTCCTGGATCTGCTCGTCGTAAGCGTTGCCCGAGCCCATCGCCTTCTGGAAGATCGTCGGGTTCGAGGTGGCGCCGACGACGGCGTCCTCGTCGATCAACTGCGTGAGGTGCCCGCCGCGGATCGCCTCGCGGCTGAGGAAGTCGATCCACACGCTCTGACCAAGCGCGGAGAGGCTCTGCAGTGGTGAGGGAGTGGGCATCTCGGCCTCCTAAAGGCGTGTCTGATTCAGTTTATTTGGGATAGCTGTTCGTTCCGCACTAAAAGAGAGGGGCGCTACCGCGATCGTGTCTCAGCGTGCCAGCAGCTCGCGGGCCTTCTTGGCAATCGAATCGGCCGTGAAGCCAAGCTTCTCGAGCACCGTCGTACCCGGGGCCGAGGCACCGAAACGGTCGATCCCGACCACCTCGCCCGTGTCGCCGACCCACTTCCACCAGCTCATAGTGACACCGGCCTCGACGGCCATGCGCGGGACCTCACGCGGGATCACGCTGTCGCGGTACTCCGCCGATTGGCCTTCGAACAGCTCCATGCACGGCATCGAGACAACCCGCACGCTCGTGCCCGCTTGGGCCAGATCGCGCGCGGCCTCCAGAGTTGGCGAGACCTCCGAGCCGGTCGCGATCAAGACGAGCTGAGGTGTGGGTCCGCCCGCGCCGCTTGGCGACCCGCCGGCGCCATCGCCCGCGCCCGTGCTGGTGCCCGTGCCGGCCGTCGAGCTGCCAGCGCCATCCCGGCCGGCCGTCGAGCCGGAGCCCGACTCCCACAGCACATAAGCGCCCCGCGCCACACTCTCGGCTGGACCCACCTCTGTGCGATCCAGCACCGGCAGGTTCTGGCGCGAGAGCAACAGCGCGACGGGCCCGTCCTCGCGTTCCAGCGCCAGCTTCCAAGCCTGCGCGGTCTCATTCGCGTCGGCGGGCCGCATCACCCACAAGTGTGGGATCGCGCGCAGGGCGGCATAGTGCTCGACCGGCTGGTGCGTGGGGCCGTCCTCGCCGAGACCGACGGAGTCGTGCGTCCACACCCACAGCACCGGCAGCTCCATCAGCGCCGACAGGCGCACGCTGGCGCGCATGTAGTCGGAGAAGACCAGGAACGTGGAGCCGTAGGGCTTGACCATGCCGCCGTGCGCCGCCAGTCCATTGACGATCGCGCCCATCGCGTGCTCGCGGATGCCAAAGGGGATGTTGCGCCCGACGTGTACGCGCGAGAACTCGCCCGCCCCCTCGAATGTAGTCTTGGTCGACTCGACCAGATCGGCCGCGCCGCCAGCCATGGTGGGCCCGTACGCGCTGATCGTGGACATGGTCTTCTGCCCGGCTGAGCGCGTGGCAATCGCTTCTCCTGCCTTGAAGCTCGGCAGAGCGTCCTGCCAGCCATCGCGCAGGCGGCCCGACCAAGCACGCTCCCATTCCTCGACCATTTGGGGGTAGCGCTCGGACCAGGCCCTGGCACGCCCCTCCCATTCCTCCTGAAAGGCCGCCCCGGACGTGCGCAGGCTCATGTGCTCGTAGACGCGCTCGTCCACATGGAACTTGAGCTCGGGATCGAAGCCCATCGCAACCTTGGTCGCGCGCACCTCGTCTTCGCCGAGCGGGGCACCGTGGGCTTTGGCGGTGTCGACGGCGTTGGGCGCAGGGTAGGCGATGTGCGAGCGCACCTGGATGAACGACGGCCGCTCTGTTTCCGCGCGCGCGATCTGTAGCGCCTTGTACAACGCATCGACGTCCTCGGAGTCGGCGACGCGCTGCACGTGCCAGCCGTCGGCGTGCATGCGCGCGATGTGGTTCTCGGTGTCGAAGGAGATCGAGGTCGTGCCATCGATCGTGATGCGGTTGTCGTCGTAGCAGACGATCAGCTTGCCCAGGCCGAAGTGACCCCCGATCGAGGCTGCTTCCTGAGAGACGCCCTCCATCATGTCCCCGTCGGAGCAGATCGCGTAGGTGTGGTGGTCGACCAACTCGTAGCCGGGCCGGTTGAAGTGCTCGGCGAGGAAGCGCTCGGCCATCGCCATGCCGACCGCGTTGGCCACCCCTTGGCCGAGCGGCCCGGTCGTGACCTCGACGCCCGGCACATGCCCGCGCTCGGGATGGCCCGGTGTGCGCGAGCCCCACTGGCGGAAACTCTGCAGGTCCTCGAGCGACAGGTCGAAGCCGCACAGGTGCGTCAGCGCGTACTGCAGCACGCAGGCGTGTCCGGCCGAGAGCACGAAGCGGTCGCGATCGCGCCAGCCGGTGTCGGCGGGATTGAGGCGCAGCACGTGGCGGTAGAGCGTGTAGGCCAGCGGCGCGAGCGCCATCGCCGTACCCGGGTGGCCGGCATTGGCCTTCTGCACCGCGTCCATCGCCAGTCCGCGGATCGTGTCGATCGACAGAGCGCGCACATCGCCCTCGCCGTGGGGGAGCACCGGCATATGCAGAGCGCTGGACTCGGGGACTACCGCCATCGCTTGCGATCCTAGCGGCAGAGGGCGCCGCGAGCGCGCCTGAGGGGATCTGCTTGCCACAGGCCCACAGCCCGCAAGGCCCACTTGCTCGGGGCCGGTGGCATCGCGACTGCTGTGCCCGGCGCCGTCCTCAGCGCCGGGCACAGCAGTCAGCTCACGTAGGGACGCCTGGCGCGCGGCGGGAAACCCGCCACCGAATGACGGCGGCCGTGCGAGCACTGGAAATGGTGGGGACGCACACGTACCAGCCAGTGCAGGTCGTGGCGACAGTGTGAGCGCCGATATGGCCAACGCGGATGTAGCGCGCGGACCATCAGCTTGCGCTCGCAATCTAGACCTCTCATATCGATCCAACCTCCATATCCGACCCAACCGCCGCGCAAGGTCCGACCGCCACGGCGGTCCCAACATCCATGTCAGGCTCGCGGGCCGGCTGCCGGTCGTACGCCAAATTGTCCAACTCACACGTCGCCGGTTTACCGTTCCGCATAACAAATAGTACAGCGCCTACAGAAGGCCCTTCTTTTATTTCCCCCTCAGCACGTTCCCTCATACCATCCCCCGGATCGCAAATTTGGCCTTGACCACATGTTGGAACTTGTGTTTGCAATGGATTCAGGGCCATGATGTCGCCTCCGTCAGTGACCTCGCAGTAGGTCAGAGACACCTCCGTGTGAAAACAAATAAATCATCCTTTACGCAGCTTGTCAAGAGCTATCGTATAGGGATGGCGCCCAAGTCGAGATCGCCCAAGCCTCGCGAGCGGGGCTTGCCGCGGGGCCCTCAGGCACTCCCGCCGGAGCAGGTCGCGGCCGACCAGCGCGAGCGCCTGTACGAGGCCACGATCAAGGCCGTCAACGAGCGCGGCTTCGTAGCCACCACGATCTCCGACCTGGTCGCCGGCGCCGGCGTCTCACGGCGCAGCTTCTACGAGCACTTCGAGAACAAGGAGGAGTGCCTGCTGGCGACGTACGACGCGCTGATCGAGCGATTGACCGCGCGGATCGTCGAGGCGTATGACCCCGAAGACGAGTGGACGCAGCAGATCGATGCGATCGTGCGTGGCCTGTTCGAAGCCTCCAGCGACCGCCCCGATGCGGCGCGCTTGATATCGGTGGAGATGGGTGCGGCCGGGCCCGTCGGTATCCAGCGCTGGGCGCGCGACGCGGAGCTTTTGACCTCCTTCTTCGTGGCCGTGTTCGAGCAGGCCCCAGGCGAGGGCTCGGTCCCCCGGCCGATGGCGCGGGCGATCGTCGGCGCGCTACGCACGATCCTTTACTCGCGCGTGCGCCGCGAACGCTCGAGCCGCTCGCTGAAGATCGAACTACAGAAGCTGACGCAAGATGTGGTGGCCTGGATCCTTGCCTTCTATCCGACGCCGTCCGAGATACCGGAACAGCCGCGCCCGCGCCCCGCGGTGCATATCCAGGCAGGTCGCGCGCCAGGCACGTTGGCGCCATCGCCGCGCTGGGCGCCCAGGGGTCTGCCGCGTGGTGAGCACAGCCTGCCCAAGGGCTATGTCGCGCACAACCAGCGCGAACGGATCTTCGACGCCGTGGCGAACCTGACGGCAAGCAAGGGCTACGCCTCGCTGAGCCTCGAGGAGATCGTCTCCGAAGCCGCGATCTCGCTGCAGACTTTCTACCAGCACTTCGAAAACAAGGAGGAGGCGTTCCTGGCCACCTTCGAGATGGGCCACGCCAAGGCGATGGCGGCCGTCAACCGCTCGCTCGACCTGCGCTTGAGCTGGGCGGTTAACGTCCGCCGTGGGCTGACGGCGTTGACCGAATTCCTCGCCTCCGAGCCCTCGATCGCGCGGCTGGCCTGCGTGGACATCCTGATCGCCTACCCGCACCTGACGGGCCGGGTGAACGAGGCCAATTTGTCCTACATCGAGCTGTTGGACATCGGCCCGGAAGACAGCTATCCGAACATGCCCGCGCCCGTGATGCGCGAGGCGTCGGTCGGGGGCATCTTCGAGCTGCTGCACGAGTACATTCTCGCCGGACGCTGCGAGCAGCTGCCGGAGCTGACCGACTACCTGATGTACCTGGCGATCACGCCGTTCGCAGGGGCGCAGGCGGCGGGCCTGGCGGTGGCGGCGACCTAATCGCGGAACGGGATCTCGGCCGACCCACTCAGCTCATGCCTTGCTTCTGTGCGTCTTTTTGTCCTTGCCCTTGTCCTTCTTCGTGCTCTTCTTCTTCGGGCAGCCGGTGACGACGATCGGTGTGGATTTTTTGATGGTTGTGCCGTTTTGTGCGATGAAGGTGGTGGGCATTTGCAGTGTGGCGGGGATCGTCTTCTTGCTCTCGCGGGTGACGGTGTGCTTGTGTCCTCGCGTCTTGACGATCGTCTTGTGCCTGACAAGGACGGTGCGCGTGAGTTTGCAGAGGTTGGCTGTGGCGGCGAGCGCTGAGTACCTGCCCTCGGGCAGTGTGAGCCCGAAGCTGCCGACCGGCTCGTCGGGGATCGCCTTGAAGGTGGTGCTCGTGATTCCGGTCTTTTCGCTGATGAACGTGTCACCGACGAGGTCGATCGTGAAGCCGTAGCCCTGTAGTACGAGGACGAGGCTGGGGAACGCTTCGCCGCCGTGGCTTACGAAGATCATCGGGCCTGTCAGGGGTTCGGGGAGGATCGGGGTGGTGGCTGTGGCGTGTCCGATGAACGCTGCTTTAGGGCATCCCGCGGGGTTCTGGTTGAACTGTTGTTCGGTGCAAGCTTGCTGGAGCGTTTCGAGCCGTGAGGGGAGTTGTTTGGGTAGTTCGACCTTAACGGTCTTGATGTTGGATTGGGTGCCGAGCTGGATCGGCATCGTGAGTTTCACCGTCAGGCTCGCGCCGTCGACGCGGCTCGTCCTGCCGTTCGTGGACACTTTGAATGTGGGTTTGAACGCGAGTTCGTTGCACGCTTCGGCCTTCAACGGCGCCGATGTTGTTGCCGACTGTCCGAGGCTGCTCGTCAAAGTGCTCGATATTGGGCGTGCCTCACAACTGGTCGGGTTGAGCGTGAAGTCGGGCCTGTCTACCGACACGCGGATGTCGCGGACGTGGGTGACGATCCCGTCGATGATCGTGGGGATCGGTTCGGATCCTGTCGGGTCGATCGATACCTGGGCGGTGTAGGGGTCGATGTGAAGGCCGAAGCGCACGACGACGGTACCGAGGTCAAACGGGCCAACCACGGCACTCGTGACCGACACGACCGACAGCGGATCGCCACGGAACGGGCCTGAGAGGTAGACCTTGCCGGGGACGTAGTCGAGGATCGCACCGACACCGGTGCCGACCAGGCTGTGTCCGATCAGGCTCGCTTCGGGACACGACGGGTCCTGCTCCTCCTGGGTCCCGGTCTTTGCTCGGGCCTGTTCGATATCGGCTTGAGGGCATTGCGGGACACCCGTCAAATCCGCCGTCAGACCGACGGGCAGGACTGTGGAGTAGGAGGCGATGTACTGCATCGCATCTGTCCTTGAGAGGTTGACGTAGAGGGGGCTGAACGTGCCCGCATGGTTCGTGAGCGTGCTCGCCGTGATGCTCGGCGAGAATGGGGGCAGACCGTTCGTCGGGCAGGACGTGCCTTCTGAGCCTGATGTGACCTGGAAGGATGCGGTATCGGTCAGGGCGTTTTCTGGTGCTGAGTAGGGAGTGAGCTGTGCGGCCGTCGTGTATGTCCCGCACGTCGCGGGCGTGATCAACGGCGCCTGTGCCCCTTCACGGAAATGGAAGTTGAAACGGTCGAACTGTAGGGGCGGGTCGTCCGCGAAAGTGACCGTCAACCGTCCGGTGTTCGGGTCTGCTGTGACCTGTCCCGCGAGCTTCACGAGGATCCCGCGTTCGGCCTTGCTCCTGGCGACCACGTACAACGCGATCAAAGACCCTCCCGGATGCCCCGCTTCGGGGAACGGATTGTCATACGGTTGCGCCACATACAACGACCCGTACACCGTCGTGAACAACAGGGGCGTTTCGATTTCGACCGTCCCGA
Source organism: Solirubrobacteraceae bacterium (assembly GCA_035485715.1). Classification (GTDB taxonomy): domain Bacteria; phylum Actinomycetota; class Thermoleophilia; order Solirubrobacterales; family Solirubrobacteraceae; genus Palsa-744. Next base: position 283,439 of record DATHNT010000003.1, read on the forward strand.
GCTTGGAGTCTTCGGGACAGCCCGCTGTCGGCGGACTGTCAAGCGTCATTTCCGCATACTGGCTGGGTGTGCACGCGCCGAGTCCCACCCCCGCGGAGGGGTCGATCGTCAACCCTTCCGGCAGGCTCACGACCGTCTTCTGCAAATTGGACTGGGCGATACCGGTCCCGTTCGTCAATCCTTCCCGGCTGTATGTCAGGTCAAAGGAGAACCCTGAGGGCGAGGACGCGGAGCTCGTGGTCGTCGTGGTTGAGACTGTCGGTGAGAACGGCACGTTCGCACAACCCGTCAGCGGCTGCAGCGGTTCGCTCGCAGGGAAGCTCTCAAACGCACCCGGTGCGCTCCAGGAGTCAACTTCGACGCTCGACGCCAACGAGCTTGTACAGGACGTAGGCAGCGTCACGAACGCCGGTGGTTGCTGTTCTTCGAAATGGGGGCACTGTTCGTTGGCGTCTGTGCGACCGCGCGCTTCAGCCAGACAACCCCAGCCTCGCGCATCGTCGTGCAGACTGTTGCCAACGACACCCCAAAACGTGACGCGCACGCTCGAGATGCCGGCGTTCCGCGGGATTTCACTCGAGGAGAGGTTCACACCCCAGTCTTCTCCGGGACCACTGCGCACTCCCGTCGTCAGGGTGACCGGCAGATCCTCGACCGGGACGAAGAACCCGAACTGCGCCGGTTCGCCGGGTTCCGGTTCGACATTGAATATCGGGGTCGCGAGCGTGCGCGTACCCGTCCCAGCCTGATCGAACGTGACCGACGCGACCCCCACCGCCGTCTGGTAGGGACAATCATCCTGTTCGCCGCCTTCGAGCGTCTTATCGAACTGCCACGACAGGCAGCGTGACACAGCACTCGGGTTCGCGATCAACCCCGGCGGCAACCGCGCCACCACATCCCGCGCCGGCACCGCCGGCCCAGCGTCCGGAGGGCTCGCGAGCGGCGCCGCATCCGGTCCCTGGTCGAGCATGATCGACCCTGTCACCTGAAACGGGTGGGCACCGGCCTGCGTCACAGACCCGCCACCTTCAGATTCCGCCGCCAGTTCGTAGGCCTGCACCCCGAATTCACCCGCCTGCCCGACCGTCACCGGACGCACGACCTGAGCGGACGGCGTGCCGCCACCGGACACGCTCACCATGTTCGTTTCCCCATCCTTCGCGCCAGCGGACGCTTCGACCGTGATCCGCACTTCGATCGCGTCGTACGCAGCGACCGGACCCGGCGCTTCGCAACTCAAATGTTCAAGCGAACACGACAACGCGACGGCTTCCCCGAGCGCCCCACCACGCTCCGGCGCGCTCCCCGCGATCCCCCTCGCACGCAACCCACCCGGCAACACGTCCGCGACCATGACAGGTCCAGGAGCAGACGCATCGCCCACATCCTCCGCCGTGAGGACCAGCTCACCAGTGCCGTCCCCCGCCGCGGGAATACTCGCCGGCCGCGAACCGGAATCCAAATGCCACCACGCCCCCGCCGCGAGCACCGGCTGTGCGGATACCAGCGTCGCGGCGGCGCACACGAGCACCGCGCAACCTGTCGCGACGGATCGTCGCGACAGGCGAGACGACCACACCAACCGGATCATTTGCCGCGCTTGTTCTTGACCGACTTGTGCTTCTTGACCGTCTTGTGCTTCTTGACCGACTTGTGCTTCTTGACCGTCTTGTGCTTCACCGCCACCGCCTGACAGCCAGTGACCGCGATCGGCGTCTTCTGATCGATCACCGCACCGTTCTGCCCGGTGATCGTGGTCGGCATGACAAGACCTGTCGCGACCTGCGTGCTGACCTCGCGTGTGACGCGACGCTTCTGCACGCGCCCACGGCGCTTGACGTTGACGGTGACCTTCTTCTTGACGAGCACCGTATGCGTCGAGCAGAGGCCGCTGGGCGCCCCAAGGATCGAATGGGGACCCTCGGGCAGCTTCAATTCGAAGCTGCTGACCGGCACGTCAGGGACACTTTCGAAACTGCTGCTGGTGATCCCGTTTTCGATGTTCGTCTTACCGTCGAGAACGATCGTGACCCCTTCGCCTTGCAAGACAACCTCGAGGTCCGGGAACGCCGCGCCACCGTGGGAGACTATGTACGCCGGACCGCTCAACGGACTGTTCAGGATCGGCGTACGTGCGACAGCCGTACCGACCGCCGACCCGGCAGGACACGACGCGGGATTCGCGGCGAACACGCTTTCCGTGCACGCCAGTTTCAACGTTTCAAGCCGCGAGGGCAACTGTTTGGGCAGTTCAACGTGAACCTTCGCGATGTTCGCCTGACCCGCACCCGACCCAACATGCACCACCAGCGAAGCGCCCTCTTTACGGCTCGTCTTACCGCTCGAGGACGCCGACAGCGACGGGTGGAACGGAAGCGTCGTGCAACCACCCGCCTGAAAACGATCCGACAGTACCGCGGTGTTGCCAGCTGTGCTCGGCTCTTCGCCGCTTACCGCCAGCGTCGCGCAACTCGTCGGGTTCAACGTGAATTCACCGCGGTTGATATCAACGTCGATATTGCGGATATCCAACGGGATCCCGAACAGGATGCTCGGGAACGGATCGGACTTGACCGTGACCTGCGCGGTGGTCGGGTTGATGTACAAAGCGCCCCTCACCACGACCGTGCCGAGATCGAACGAGCCGTCGAGCGCCGGCGTCACGATCACCAGACTGAACGGGGCACCCTTATATGGGCCAGCGAAATATGCGTGACCGGTCACATAGTACGGAGCGCCGGAGCCGGCACCGACGTGCACGACACCGACTTCAGAGCCCGCCGGACACGACGGGTGTGAAAGCTCAACCGCTCCTTCGCCTTCGTGACTGCGCGCCTGCGCCGCTTCGATCGCTCCCTGCGAGCACTGCTGCAAACCCGCGATCTTCCCGGTCATCCCCGGCGGCAACGTCACGTTCAGCCCACTGAAGTGCTGTGAAGCGTCTTCGCGTTTCAGATGCAGCACGAACGGCGAATAGCTGCCGCCGATCGGGCTGGCCGTCCCAGCTTCGAAGACCGGCGCGTTCGGCGCTTCGCCTTCGCTTTTCACACACGAACCGCCGTTCCGCCCGGTCACAGCGAACGCCGCACTGGACGGTGTGGCGTCCGCGCCTTCCGGTGCGCTCCACGGCGTCAACACGCTCGCAAGCGAATACGAACCGCACACGAACGGCGTCGTCAACGGAGCACGCGTAGCACTCGAGAAGAAATCCAGCTTGAAATCATTGAACGGCAACTGCGGATTATTTTCGAACGTGGTAGTCAACTGACCCGTACCCTGATCAGCCGTCACCCGGCCCGGCAACTTGACAATCACACCAGTCGCCGGATCATAAACCGCGATATACAACGCCAACAACGATTTGAACGGGTTAGCATCCTGCGCAGCCAGATAGACACCACCCGGCAACGGATGATCCACCAGCGGAGAATCGATTTCGACCGTACCGAGCTTCGACCCATCCGGACATTGCCCCTGTTCAGGGGTGAACTGTGCCGTGCCGACTTCCGCACTCTTACCAGGCAGATACCCGATCTGTGCCTCCGAGCACGCTTCCAGTCCGTCCGCCGAGGACGGGTTCACGACCAGTCCGGGCGGCAGCACCACCTTCGCGTCCTTCAGGTCCGCCTCGCCCAGTTCACACTGCACTTTCCCTGCTTCTTCCTTGCAGCCTTCAGGCTGCGGGACGTGCAGATCGACGTTCAAGCCCGACGGCGAGTCGGCAACGCTGCTCGTCGGCTGTGCTTCGAGCGTCGGTTCGAAACGCAACTTGCCGCATTCGGTGACCGCCGGCATTTCACCGCTCTTACCAACAAAGACACCCGGTTCCTGCCAACCATCGACATGTGCCGACGCCGTCCGCGGACCCGAACATGATGTCGGATTCCTAAGAAACGGAATCGACGGGCCACGTTCCGTACACGGACCATAGGGGTAGTAGCTAGTTGGTCCTCCTGGCCCAGTTTCCTCATTGACTTTGCCGGGCGCCGGACAGTAGCGTTCAAGATCGTGGCTAGGATCGCTCGGCACACCCCACATCCTTATCGTCGCACCCGTCAAGCCTTCAGCCGTGGACACATAGAGAGAGTCGGCCGTAATCCCGTAGTCACTTCCAGTGCGGATCTTGGCCTCAATGTCGGCGGTGACAAACCCGTTGAAGCGACCACCGAACTGGGCAGCCACACCCCCCGGCGGCACGAGGTTGTAGATGGGAGATGGGATACCACCTTCTCCCAGAGGACGCCCAGCCGTATAGATGGTAAGAACTCCCACTTGTGTAGCACCGCTGCAGTCGGCGTGCGCCACGTTATAAGCAGAGCACTTTGCAACCGCGTTCGGGTTGCCAATCAAACCCGGCGGCAGTTCGACTTCGATGTCGCGCGGGTTCGCCTCCGCACTCGCACCCCTCCCCGAGACGATCGTCGTGGGGAACGCAAACGTCGTCGTCAGTTCGTAGGGATGACTGCCGGCGAGCGCGTCGACTTCGGCCGCCGGCCCAAACGCGCCGATCGAGAAAGACTGGACGCCAAACGTCGAAAAGGTCTCGTCGGACCCGACCACTCCTTCCGGCGCAGCCGAGTTGGCCACAATGAAGCGGTAGTGGTAAGTGGTGTCGAGGTGCAAACCAGTGAACTGTGCGCTCGCAGCCGAGGTCTCGAAGCTCGCTTGCAAGCTTTCCGGCGTACAGCCGACTGTCGTCGCGCCGTCGTAGCCCGAGGCCCGAAACTGTTCTTCATCGACATATTGCACTCGACAGCTCGTGGCCAAATCAAACGGATCTATTTCCACACCCACTTCAGAGCTCGTGCCAGTAGTTTTCCCCGAGGACTCCGACTTGATACTCGGCGGCCCAGAGGTGATTATCGTCTTGTCTTCGCCGGAGCCCTTGTTTGATGGGGAAGCCGTATCGCCAGCGCTGATACGATAGTGATATTCGGTGTCAGACGATAGGCCGGTGACGCTTGCACTCACATTGGTCGAACCCGCATATGGCGGTTCGGGCGAGCAGTGAGCGGTCTGACCGTAGGACGTTGAGGTGCCGTATTCGAATTGGCATGAAGTGATTTCGCCGCCGCCTCCGGCTACGTCGGGTTCTACCTGTGCGTTCAGCGTCGCGCTCGTTTCCTGCACGGTCGTGGCCGGCTGAGTCGTCAAGTTCGGCGTTATGATTGGCCGACTGTAGATATAGACGCCGGCGCCGGCGCTCGTGGCATAGACATTGCCCGTCGAGGCGCTCACGGCCAGACTAGGTTGGGGTCCCCCGGAACCAAAGATCGTGAGACGCTGACCGGAATGACTATATTCCACGATCTGGTCCGCTGGGTCCTTCTCGCTGACATATATCGGCCCTGTGGGTGAGCTTGGATCGATTGCCATACTGAACGCCTGGTTTTCGTCAAGCATCGAGACATATTCGCCTTTTGCGTTGAACTCTGCAACACCCGCGCTATCGGAGACATACAGATCGCCGTTACCGTCTATCGCGAGCGAATGTGGGTCGATTGTCGTTTGGCCGGGCCCGACGATCCGCGTGAGGTATTCACCCGAGGGACCGAACTCGTCGATCAAGTTGTTCTCGGCATCGGATGCGTACAGGTTCCCGTTCGGAGCGACAGCTACACTAGCGGGGAGGATCGATTCCGTCGGAATACCACTACCTCCGATGTCGCACTCGCTCGAAGAGGGCACTGCGGCAGCGGTGATCTGACAGAGATATTCGCCTTTTTCCCCAAACTTGTCGATGACTTCGTTAGCGACGTCGGCGACATACACATCATCCCTGTTTGGACTGTTCACAGAATTATCTACCGCGACGCCCTGGACAGGAATATGGAACGAACCCCCAGGGGTCTCTCCGCCAGTGATCTGCACTCCTGTCGAAGTACCGTTCCCATCGAACTTTTCGATCGCCGTCGCAGAGGCCACATAGACATCGCCGTTGCTCGGCCCACCGGAGTTATCGACCGCTACAGCAAACAGTACTCCTTCCACTTCGTCAAATTTGGAAAGCAGTTGGTGCGAGACCAATGCGTTCGCCGGCGCAGTAACAACCAGCGACACACAGACAACCAAGAAGACCGGCATCAATCGCTTGAACATGTTACTTCCTCCCCTTCGCCGATTTCTTTGCCTTGGCCTTGGCCTTCTCGACGCATCTGCCGTGTTTCTTCACGCGACCCTTCTTGCATTGAGTGGGCTTCGCCTTCGGTTTCGTCACGGGCTTGGTCGGGGCCGGCGCCGCGAGGTTCCCGGGGCCCATGAGCGTCGCCGAGGCCACCGCGAATTCCGCGGGCGGTTCGCTCAGCGACGAATGACATCCTTCAAGCGATAGGCACGGCGGCGGCGCGACCACTTCGGACTGCGCGCGAAAACCGCCGCCGACCCGCGCATCGTACATGGCGTAGGCCGCGCCTTCGTCGCTTTGCACCAGAGCTTGGTGCGTCGCGAAGAATATGTTGCTCCCGTCCGGGCTCGCGTCAAGGAAATACGAGTTGGCGTCACTCGTCCCACTCGAAATGAGAAATGCTTTCCCGTTCGCATATTCGTACACGTTGAGCTTCCCATTCGTGGCCGCCGCCACCAACGGATCCTTGGATTCGAAGAACACTTGCCCCGATTCCGAGACGTACCGCTGCGGATAATCGTTTTTCATTTCATTGTCCTGGCTGCCATAGCTCGGAAAGTGAATGATGGCGGGACCGGCGGGTGGCGCTCCACTGGGATCGCACGACACACATTCCAGCTTGTTGGTGCTCTCGCTGTACAGGTATATCTCCTCGCAGCGACCCGGACTGTAACCTTCTACGGTAGAGTCGCCTTTCCCTATCGGAACGCAGGCAGGGCCTTCGTTGGCATATCCGGTTAGACTTTGATCGGAGTCGAACGCGATGAATTCACCGTTTCCAGAGGTCCTCGCGGTCAAGCCACCCAGGAGGGGCTGGTCGATGCAGGCCTGGCTGGCCCAGTCACACGAATCGTTAGTCGCGTCGAGCGTCGCGATGAACGTCACGACCCCGCCGTGAAAGAGATACAAGTTCGGATGGCCAGACTCAGCGATCGCTTTCTGAGTGTTTTCCTGGGCGCCGGTGAGCGCGCCTTCGGCAACAAAGTAGACATCTTCACCGCTCCCGGACGCCCCGCTTACGCCAAGCACTTCACCGGGGCCCCCTGGGCCGGTGGTCAGGTCGACCAGTCGACTCCCCGTTGGGCGTTCGAAATCGTATTCGTACAGGTCCGGCTTGCCCGCTTCCGCGTTCGAATCGGACGTCAAGCGGTTCACGTCGGTGAAGAAGACGCGAGACCCGTCTTCGCTTGCCACCATGAACTTGCCGGCACCGCTCGGCCCCGCCGCGGCGCCCTGCGCTTCATCCACCTGCACACTGCAGGCCTTCCCGGCACCGCATTCTTCGACCGCAGGCTGTTCCGGGTTTGTCCGGGCATATAGATCGCCATCCGCTTCGAAGAAGACCCGCGACCCGTCCGCCGACATCGCATGCCTATAGTTCGCGATATTGCGCGACACGAATTCTTTGGAGGCTTCGACGACCTCTGTGTTCGGTGTAGATCCGGCGAGCACACCGTGGACGGGCGTTCCGCCCGGCAGGAAGGTGACGAGGTGTACTACGCCGGCGAAATAATCGTACAGTTCATTGCCGCTGCCCGCTCCTTCGGCGAGTGGGAGTTCCTCTTCAAAGACCACGCGGCTCAGGTCGCTGGAACCGGCCTGGAACGATGCGGGAAAGTACTGGCCTTGGTTTTCCGGTGCGGGGCGAGGTGCAGGCGCACTGGGCGGCGTCACATTAACGAGCTGGTAGGAGGCGTGTTCGTTATCGCGCAGGAAAAGATTCTGGAAGCCGACCGGCTCTCCGCTCACCAGCAGCGGTTCATCGTGGCCACAAGCGAACGATTCGTCGGGGGCGTAACTGCCGACCTGCCCAAGGCCGTCGGCGAGCACGCCGCGCGTCAGTTCTGAGGAGTAAGCCACCATCGCCTCCAGTCCAGGGCAGTTCAACCCGTTCTCGATGCTCTGAGGAGGGATCACATCTTCGCTGGTCCAACCGTTTGCTCCCCGAGTGGACAGATAATTCAGGCCCGTGGACTGCGGGGAGGGGTATTCAGATGTCCACGCCATCCGTTCCCCGGATATCGACGCGTGCATTCCATTCGGCGAGGAGAGTGGCGGTTCGACGAGGCCGACGGGCGCCACTTGGGGTTCGGCGGAGATATTGCCGGTGGGCGCGACCAGCTCGTAGGCGCGACAGTCCGTCAGGGACGTCGAGGCCTGCTGCACACGGATCGGTTCGTTGGAGCATTCGGCGGCAGCGGCCGTGGACACCACGCTCAGAGCGCATGCCAAGCACGCCGCCAGCGCGACGGCCGCGGCGGCCAGGACCCGACGGCTGCCGGGCGTCACCGCTACTGCGGCGCCAGCGCCTACCAGACGATCTCCTCTCTTCCGATCTGTGCTGCCCACTGTTTCTCCTCTGTTAGATCTGCTGCCCATTGCTTATCTCCTCTCCCCGCCAGAGTCCCGGTGGGGGTGGCGCCATGTGGCGCCACCCCACTGCGGTCTTTCTGGTCAGGCTTTCAGTTCCACTGCTGCGCTGAATGTCTCGGTTTCGTTGCTCAGCAGCCAGCCCTTGCCTTCGCCGAGTTCGAAGAAGCCGGCGTGGACCGTGAGTTCGCACTTACCGCTTTTACCTTCGAGTTTGGTCCACTTCTGTTTGTGGGAAGCGCCTTCAGCGAAGCTCAGCGTCTCGGTCGTACCGCTCGTGTTGAGCGGTCCCATTTCGCCGATCGTGCATCCATCGACGGTGACTTTTTCGGCTGTGCCTTCGCACTTGAATTCAGAGAGCTTGCCCGATGCGAGTTTCAATTCCAGGCCCACTTCTTTGGCACTGCGACCTTCCGCGTAGCCGATCGTCCCTTCAAGCGTGCTCGTGAGGACTTCGCCCGCGCTATGACCGGAGCTGGTGCACTTCTTTTCCGGTGTAACGCCCTGTTCACGACATCCCGTGTACGTGAAAAGCATTTTCTGGTAGACAGTGCCGCTGAAACTGGCGAGTTCGCCTTTCCCGCTCGATGCTTTGCAGACGATGTTGCGAACTTTGCCCACTTCCACATAGCTTGCGAGCGTCGGTTCCACGCCCGACGCGTTTTTGAACGTGAACGCGATCGGGAAACTTGTCGCTTTGTATTCCGGCAGCGCCGCAGAAGCCGCGCTCACGCCTACAGCCAACGCGAGGATCGCACCTATAGTAAAAGGTACGGCCTTGAGTATGTATCTCATATGTTTATCCTTGTGTGTGTAGTACCCCGGCGGCGTCGGTTTTGCGGACTAGCGTCGCCGGGCCTTATCCCGGTGAGCACACGCAGTCCGTTTGGCACGGAGTGTGGCGTGCTCAACCAAGCTCTGACGGCGCTCGGGGCGGGCGCGGGCGTCTCCCTACTCATCCCACACCCCCACCCGCGCGGATACCGGCGTGCGCACGCAGGCTTTGCACGACACGCTCCCCCTTGCCGGTCAGCGTCCACGCATTCGCCCCGCCCAGGGCGGGCTCGAAGCCCGTGTTGGACGCCACCAGCCCGATCCGCCGCAGGCGCCCAAGCAGCTTTGAGATCTGGCCCTGGTCTGGCACCCCGGCGAGCGCTCCGACCCTGCGGTTGCTGGCGCCTGGCTCGGAGGCCACGCATTCGAGCACGCACACCGTGCGGTAGGTGAGGCGCATCGTGATGCCCTCGAACGGGTCGCCGGCAAATCGCTGGTCTTCGCCGAGCCGCGCGCCGCGACCCGGCACAGGCTCCGGAGCGGGCCGTGTCCGTTCGCGCCCGGCGGCGGCCGGGCCGAGATAGGGCAGCACGATCAGACCCATCAGCTCGCCGAGCAGGCCGGTCAAGGGCTCGCGCTGCTCGCGCGACAGGCGCGTGTAGAGGATGCTCAGCGCGGCGCCGACCAGGCCCTCGGCCGTCAGCGGCGTGGCCTGGGTGCTCCGGCCGCTCTCGCCGCGGCCCTCGTCGACGATCGTCGCCAAGCTCGCCAGCAGCGCCTCGCGCTTGGCAAGAATCTTGGCGTCACCCTGCAGCGACTGCACGACGCACATGCGCGCCAGCGCCGGCTCGCGCTCCAGAAACGACAGGATCGTCCACAGCCCCATGCGCACCCGCTCGCGCCAGGCCAGACCATCGAGCTCGGCGGCCGCCAGATCACGCTTGATCAGCGCAACCACGTCCTCGAAAGCAGCCAGCAGACACGACCCGCGATCCGCAAACAGCTCGTAGAAAGTGCGCCTGGAGACACGCGCACGGCTTGTGATGCGGGCTACCGAGGTGTTTACATAGCCGACTTCGTCGGTGGAGCGGATCGCGGCTGAGACAAGGCGCTTGCGCTGTATGTCGATGGGCAGGCCATGGGCTGGCTCCGGAACGCTCGACGGGCGGCGAAGCGTACGCTCGGGGCGAGCCGCGCGCGGCAGCCTGCCCGCGCCCTTGACGCCTGTCACCGTGCCGGCCGCGCGAACGCGACGGGTGCCTGCAAAGCTGCTCATCCCTGCTGCTCCCCTCCGTGACCTGAAACCTGGACCTGCGATTTGTGGCTGTTGCTTCCCCTACGAGCGACCCTCCGCTCGCGCCCCGCTCAACGGGTTGTAAGTTGAACTAGAGGTGTATAAGAACAGATTCTTATGCACTTGTCAATAGCTGTTCGCGAAAACCTTTACCGAACCGCTCCCCGGTGCGCGGCAGAGACCAGCTCTGGCGCGCTTTCGACGAGCGTCCTTGGCCCCCGCGCGAGCGGGCGCTCCAGCTCGCGTTTGGCCGCCTTTGGGCCCAGGTAGGGGTGTACGATCATCGCCATCAGTGAGGGGGCCAGCTCCACGAACGAGCCCGTCTCAGACATGAGCCGCGTCTGCGTCCAGGACACCGAGGCGCCCACGAGGTTTTCAGCCGTCCGCGGCGGCGGAGCATTTTCGACGGTCCCCGACGGCGTGATGAGAGCCGGATCGCCAACCGCCTTCCCGCCTCGTCCAAGCGCGACTCGCGTCGAGGCGATCTCCGCCCGCGCTCGGTCGAGCGCGGCGGCGAGGGTATCCAGCAGTTGCGAGCGGCGCGCGAGCACCTCCGGCCCCCAGGCGATCGAGTCGAGCAGCAGCTCATGCGCGATATCCGGGCGCTCGTCGCAGAAGCGCAGCAGCTCGACCAGCCCGGCGCGCGTTTGCTCGAGCCAACCGTCGGCTTTGCGATAGGCCGGCTCGACGCGCGCGGCGATCTCGGCCACCGCTTCGTCGAAGCGGGTCAAGCGCTCGTCCTCGCTTTCGGCGCCGTCCGGTACTTCCCCGGGGAGCGGATCTCCTGCTTGGAGCATGTCTCACCTCCTGCCTAGACCACTTGCAACCCAACCAGGGTAACATAAAAACAGGTTCTTATACTCTTGTCGAGTCTTGTACTAGAGCGCCGCGATTGAGTACACCTGCCGGGGGTCGTGGGAGGCCTTCAGCGAGGGAGGCCGGCGTTCAGCGGCGGGCGCGGCCCGCGCCTGGCGGCTGCCCGGTGGAGATGCTCGACGGCGCCGCGGGCGGCTGTCCGATGGTAGTGCTCAGCTAGCGCGGGCGCGGGCGGCTGCTCTGTCGCGGAGACTCAGCCGCGGGCGCGGGCGCGCTTGGCGGCGATCGTGGTGCTCGAGTGCGGCGTCTCGAGCAGGTGCTCGGCGTGCGAGTGGCCTTCGTGCGCGGCAAGCAGCGGAGCGAGCACGATGTAGGTCAGTTGCTCCTGGAGCTCTGGCAAACGCTCGAGCCGGTCATGTAGCGCGTGGTCGTGCACGACCTCGAGGATCGCGCCGGCGAGCATGTCCGCGGTGGCGGCGAGCAGGTCGGGGTGCGCACGCAGACCCGGGCCCAGCAGCTGCTTCAGTGCCTGGGCGCGACGATCGAGGAAGTCAAGGCCCGGACGTCCCAGGCCGAGCGAGCCGAGCACCATCGTGCGCGTTGCCGCCGAGTCGGCGGCCGCGGCGACGAGGTAAGCGCCGAGCGCCCGCGCGATGCCGACAGCCCAGATGGGTGCGACTCCAGGCGCGCCTTCCCGGCTTGTGGCCGGCGCGGCGTTGGCGGCGTCCTCACCCGTGAGACCGACGGGTGACGTCGGAGCGCCCGGCACACCGTCGCCCGCGGCCCGGTCCGGCGCGGAGCCCGTCGGGTGGTCGGCGGCGGATGCATCCAGCGCGGCGGCATACGCCTCGCGCGCACGCTCGATCTGGCGCTCATGCACGGCTTCGCATGCTGCGAGTAGGGCCTCCTGGCTGGTGCGGAAGTGCTTGTAGAAGGTGCCGAACGAGACGCCGGCGGTCGCGGCGATGTCGGCGAGGCTGATCGACTCGCCGTCGCCGTTTGCCGCCAACCTCAGCACGGCAGCCAAGATCCGCTCCTTCGGGCCCTCGTCGGGGGTGAGGCCGTTCGTGCCCACATCACCGCTCAAACTCCCAGCCCTGTCAGAGATGCCAACAGCGCCTAGGCCTTCACGACTCCGATTGCCATTGCCGGCTCCGCCCCTTCCGGCGCCGTTTCCGTCATCCATAGGCTCTCCGTTGGCGTAGAGGCACACCCAGTCGAACAGTTGCTCGGCCAGCTCAAGCAGCTCGCGGGCGGGCCGCTCGCGCAGGTGGACGTACATAGCGCGGCGGATCGCGCCGATCGTGGCCGTCACGAGCACCGGCGCGCTCGTCGTGTGTACGCCGTCTGGGCCGAGCGCGGAGTCGAGCAGCGCCTGCGTGCCTTCGCTGAGCTGCTCGCGCGCCTCGACCGTTCCCTGAGCGACCGTCAGCACGTCGCCCAGGCACACGCGCGCCGCGGCGGGCCAGACCTGAGCGAAAGCGGCGAGCGCGCTCAGCGCGGCGTGCGCGCGCTCGCCGTCCTCCATCCCTGGAGCGTTGTAGGCAGAGACCAGCTGGCCGGCCGCGCGAGCCAGATGGTCGTCGTAGGCGGCCGTGAAACAGCCCTCCATGCTGCCGAAGTGTTCGTAGAAGGCGGCCCGCGCGACGTGGGCCCGCGCGGTCAAATCGGCCAGACTCGTATCGGCAAACCCCTGCGCATCGACCAGCTCGACAAGCGCGATGCCAAGGCGCGCACGCTGACTCTCGGCGACCAGCTCGCGCGGCAGCCGCATGCCTGGAGCAAGCTTGCCGGGAATCGCGGGCCGTGCGCCGCTGTTTGGCTTTCTAGCTGGCATCTCTCAGGCCCGACTCTGCCGATCGGAGTTCTGGAGGGGGGTTGATCTCAGTCGTGCGAGCATACCAAGCTGCCACCTGTAAGAACATGGACTTATAGCCCGCCGGTGGCAATCGTCGCGGCCGTAGCAGCCGCGATTGGCACCACGCAGGCGAGCACCCGTTCGAGAAGTTGCTGCGCGGCAAACGCCGACTCTTCGATCGGGGTATCGTCCCGCGGCGCGTAATAGGCGCACAACACGTGCGTGTGCGCCTGCAGCGCGAGCGAGTGCAGCGCCTGCAGCAGACACTGCTCGACGCCGCTGAAATGGGCTTCGAAACGAGCGGCCGAGAGGCCGGCGCGAGCCGCCACTCCAGCAATGCTGTTGTTTCCATATCCATGTTCGCGCGTCTCCTCAATTATCGCCGCAAATAGACGCTCGCGCTCCAGTCGCTCACACCGTGACTCCGGCGAGCGCACCGCAAGCGAACCTTGCGAGACCATGCTTCCGGGCGTAGCCAAGGCACCAGCTCACTCTCTCACCACGTGCGACCCCGCCTCTCCCAGCCAAAGTCAAATCGATTCGGCGCAAGGAGCCGGCTGGGGCCGGCCCCAAGCGCCACGCTCTACTACCTTCGTTCCTCCCTCAGAAGCAGAGGACAAAAGTACATGTCCATTCTTATCATGCGTGGCTCGTTTTGTCAATGACTGTTTGGAGACGAGGTATACCGTGGCGTGCCGCGGCTGAGCGCCGAGAATGTCTGTCAAGCGGCGGGGCGCGGCGAATCCCACGAGTACCCGACCCACATCAAGAGCCGCCGGCGGTGACGATCACCTTGACGATCTGCCGTCCGACATCCGAATAGTAATTCGTGCTGTCGTTGTTCCTGAGCCAGATCGCACCGGTCGTAGACGGCGCAAAGCTCGTGAGCGTGTCGCCAACCGCGACAAATCCAGGATTAGTGACCCCACCGGGCCCTCCAGGCTGTGCCGAGGCGCCCACCGAGACTTCTGGAACGTTGACCGGGGTACTGCCGACGAAGCCGATCAGCGAATCGACCTGAGCGCCCGCATCGATCCGGTACGCACCGGGATACACGGGCAGACCGTTTGCGTCGGAATAGGGAAAGTACTTGGGGTTGCCGCTCCACGTGCCATCGCTGCGAGTGTCCGCCCACAGGTGCTGGCCGGAGACAATGGACAGGTCAGTGTCAACCCACGGGGCATCGGCATCGACCGTGACGATTTTTTGAGCGACCACTGTTTGCCCGGCGGCGCTGATCGCGGACGCGATCGTAGGGTCTCGCCAAGCAGCTTCAGCCTTTGGCGCAGCTTTGTGCAGCAGCGCGTCCACTCCTGGTGAAAGCTTGGAGGGTGTGACCGCGCCGGGGCGGATCTGCCTCGTGCCAACGCTGTTGGCAGGCAACTGTGTCGCGGCATACGAAGTCCCACCGAGCGCCACGAACAGCGCGATGATGCCTATGTGGTGACGTCTGAGGTAAGCGATCATGCACTAAGCCTAACCATCCGCGCGGTGGTGCATCCGGCAGGTCAGGAAGATGCGACAGGCCAGGAGCCAGCTCGCGCTCGGCGCCGCCATTTGCACGTTTCCTTGACGTAGAAGCAACTCGTAGGGCACCTACGTTGCCGAGAACGAGGCCGGGGCCGCGGTCACGTTCGCTACCTGTACCGCGTCAGCACCTCGCAGATGCGGTCAGTGCCCCAAGCGATCTCCTGCGCTGGTACGCGCTCGTCCGCCGCGTGAATGAGGCTCGTGAACTTCATCTCCGCCGGAAGGCGCATCGGTAGAAAACCGTAGGTCTGGATTCCAAGGCGGGCGAAGAACCGACCGTCGGTGACACCTGGCATGAGCATCGGCAACGGCACGGCGTCGGGGTCGGCGGCAGTGAGCACGTCGCTCAGCAACGGCATCAGAGACAGGTCCACCCGATCGGATCCCTGCTCATAGTTCAGTGCCTCAAGCTCGAGGTCCTCGTCTTCTGCCAGCTCACGCAGCTCGCGGAAGAGATCGTCCGCCGTCTGCCCGGGAAGCAGACGCCCGTCGAGCTCGACTTGCAACTCACTCGGGATCACGTTGACCTTGGCGCCGCCTCGCACGACGGTGGCGTTGACCGTGTTGTGGAACATCGGATCGAGCGTCTGTCCCGCCTCGCCGAGCATGTCGATCGTCGCGTCGGTGCGCTCGCGGTCGAGCAGCCCGTCGGCAAGCTCGCGCCCGCCGGCGGGTAGCGCAGCCGCCACCGCCTCGACCATCGACCGCGGAATCTCGGTGACGTGCACCGGAAGTCGCCGCGCATCCAGCGCGCCCAGCAACCGAGCAAGCTTCGCCATCGCACCGCCGCGCATCGGCATCGAACCGTGCCCGCCGGCTCCACGGATGGTCGCGCGCGACCAGCACACCTGCTTCTCACCCACCTGAATCGGATAAGCACTCAGACCCGCCATCTCGGTGCGCGCGCCACCAAACTCACCGAGCGCGTGCCTGACGCCCTCGAACAGCTCGGGGTGCTCCTCAACTACAAAGCGTGCGCCGTACGGCCCCAGATTCTCCTCATCCGCGAGCACGCACAACAGCACGTCGCCCGGTGGAGGCTCAGCGGACGCGGCAAGCCGCAGGATCGCCCCGAGCATCATCGCCACACCGCCCTTCATGTCCAGGGCGCCCCGCCCCCAAATCTCGCCCTCGATCAGCTCGGCGCCGAACGGATCGTGGCGCCAGCTCTGGCCGTCCGTCGTGACCACGTCGACGTGACCTTGGAGAAGGAGCGGCGGCGCGGCACCCCGACCGGGCAGCCGCGCCAGCAGGTTCGGCCGTGCCGCGTCCTTGGCCAAGATTCTCGTCAGCAGGCCGGCTTCGTCGCAGAGATCCTTGACCCACCCAATGCACTGAGCCTCGTTGCCGGGTGGGTTGGTCGTGTCGAACCGGATCAGCTTGCGCAACAGCTCGACAGGATCATGCGGCACGACGCCGGACCATACCGAAAGCAGACGCATCGACAGCAAGCTCCCCCGTCGCATCCTCGATCACGCCACTGAGCCATCCCGGGTTCCGCGGAGACTGTGTTTGTAGGTTTCTATCTTCTTCTGTTGGGGATGGTTGGCTTTGTTTTCACAGCGTAGAGATCCTCGATCTCTCTGGGTGGCCGGTCGCCGAGGGATTCGTGCAGGCGGGTGTTGTTGAACCATGCGACGTATCGGACGATCGCGACCTCCATCTGGCTGCGGCTGGCCCATGTTCGGTCTGCGATGAGCTCGGTCTTGAAGCTGTCGACGAAGCTCTCAGCGGCCGCGTTGTCGTAGGCATCACCGACGGTTCCGATCGACCCCAGGATGTCGTGGTCGTCGAGGACCTGTTTGTAGTCATATGAGGTGTATTGGCTGCCGGCGTCCGAATGTGCGACGAGTGAGACGTCTGCTCCCGGCGCCCGCTGGTGTAGCGCCATCCGTAAAGCGTCCAGGACGAGGTCGGTGCGCATGTTGGATGCGAACTGCCAGCCGACGATCATCCGGCTGTAGGCATCGATCACAAAGCTGAAGAACACCAGCCCCTCCCAGCAGCGCAGATACGTGAAGTCCGCAAACCACTTCTCATCCGGCCGCTGAGCCGTGAAATCCCGCTTGATGCGGTCAGGGTGGCGCACCGCGGTCGGGTCGGCCTTGGTTGTGCGCCACGGCTTGCCGCGTCGCTTGGCGCCCTGAATACCGTTCTGGCGCATCAAACGTTCCACCCGACCACGGCCGACGCTCTCCCCGGACCGCAAGAGCGCCTTCCACATCCGCCGTGAACCGTAGGCGTAGTAGTTCTCTTCGTGCAGCTCTTCGATCACGCCGAGAAGCCGCTTGTCCTCGATCGCCCGTGCTGAGCGCTGGCCGCTGGCGCGGTGGTAGTAGGCGGACGCCGACACGTCCAGGATCTCGCAGATCGGCTCGACCCCGAAGCGCTCACGATGCTCGTCGATGAACGCGCTCACTTCGGACGGTGTGGATCGAGCTCGCCCGCGAAAAACACGCTCGCGGCCTTCAGGATCTCATTCGCCCTGCGCACAGCTCGAAGTTCTCACGGCGCAGCTTGCGGATCTCCTCACGCTCCTCGACGGTCGCCATGTCGTTGCGCCGCCCCTCGTTCGCTTCGACCTGGCGCACGTACTTGCGCAGCGACTCGCTAGGGATCCCTAGATCACGCGCGACATGCGCAATCGGACGCCCAGACTCGAACACCACACGCGTGCCGCGCTCCAGCAACTCCTCGGGATACTTCCTCGCTCTTGGCATGACCACAGACTCCTCCCTCCACCAGGCAAAACCTGGCATCGAAGTCTCCGCCAAACCCAGGATGGCTCGGCGCCGTGCTCGGGCAGATGTGGACCGCCACGACGACCGCTGACGGCCGCACGGTTCACGGAGCTTGCTTGAGGCGCGGTAGGGGACGTGGGGCTTGTGCGGCCGCGAGAATGCGAGTGCGGGCGGCTTCAAGCCCATGCGAACATATGTTTGGGGAACAATTTGGGGAACAAATTGAGCGAAACCCAGGAGAACTCAAAAGCAGAAAACCCAGTAAATACGGGCTCCATCACCTGAGCGATACCCCACCTCTCAGGCTGGGGGCCGGGCGGTCGCAGGTTCAAATCCTGTCTCCCCGATGAAGTGTTTTGTCTGCGAGCGCGGGCTAATAGCGGCTAGCAGGCCTCGTCAAAGGTCATGCATGGATGCTCCACTAGGTCCGGGGTCGTGGCCTGCTCAGGTCAGAAACAGTCGTGCCAGACAGCCCGCAGGGATTTGGCCCGCGGATTCGGGGTTTCTACCAGCGGAGTCTGCCTATCGCGTTGGCCGTTTGACCCGTGCTGCTACGGGCGCGACACTGGCCTATGGCGCGATTTTGATCTGGGCAGTCCTGACGTAGAGCGCTTGACGGCCCCTAGATCGGACTCGACCGGACGGCGTTTACCAACTGAACTGAGAATGATATGTGGCACATCAGGGTTTCTGCGGCATGCGTGATGGCCGCGGTCGCGGTCGGTGTAGTGTCCGCGTCGGCGTCCTGCGCATCCACGTCAGTCGCGGGCCTTGCTGGAGCGCCGCTGGCTGGGTCCCTCGCGCCTGTACAGATAACATCAGCATCTGTGAGCCCGCTGCTGGCCAAGGAGCTCGCCGTCCTGACAAAGCAGGGGATATCTTCCGCGCGCGCTTGGCAGGCCGTCGATGCTCAGGGCAAACTCGTGCACGCTGCCCTGGCGAATAAGCTGGCGAGGGCGATGGGTAGCGCATTCGCTGGTACGTGGTTCGAACCCGCGACAGCGCAGATGCACGTCGGTGTGAAGGCTGGGGCGAGCCGGCGAACGGCCGAGCAGGTTATCGCCCGGGCGGGTCTTGTGGCCAACGCGATCATCACGCCAGTCCGCTCGACGATGGGGCAACTCCTTGCCGTGCAGAAGATGTGGAATCGCAAGCTCGCGTCTCTAATCGCTCGCGAAGAGGCTACCACCGGGCTCGAGCCTCAGCGCAACGCAGTGGCTGTGACGCTCGGCGCAGCGGTGCCTCAGTCGCAACGCGTCACCCTTGCGCGCGAAGCGGCTGTTGCCAATGTGAACGTTTTCGTGACGGTCGCGCCGGATCCACATCTTGGCCTCAGACCCGCGGCCGCGGAATGCAACAACTTCAACGAAGCAGCCCCTAACGCCAACTGCAATCCGTCGATTACGGCTGGAGTCCAGATCGAAAGGCCGGAAGAATCTACCGGCAGGGGTTGGGGTACCGAGTACAAAACCACAACCATCAAGGAATTCGAAAAAGAGACTCTGGTAGGCGTCTTCGCAGGAGATTGGGTACGGGGACTAGGACTTGAACCAGGAACACAAGTTGTCGCGAAGCCGACCGAAACCAGTGTCACGATCAATAAGCCCGGCAGCTTGGTAATATCAGCTGAATTTGAATTTTTCACATCGGCTACATGCTCTGCCGGGCCAGCGGCGATTCCAGAAGCCCACCGGGGAAGGCGGGTCCTCCTCACCGCGGGACACTGCATAGAGGCAGGTCACGGAACGGGCTCATTTTGGTATGCGTCCAAGCGAAACGGGGAAAAAGCTCAGCTGGGGGCAGCTGGCGAATTTCAGTATGGCGGCGCCGAAGGGGAAGGGAAGGGTGACCTTGGTGATATTGCGATCGAACCGTCGCCGGGAGGCGGATGGCAGACCGGCAAAGTCAACAAGCCGGTCCTGGCAGTTACCGCTGAGTGGAAAAAGGAAGCGGAAACCCGCTATAAGGTTAAGGGCGAACGGGCAGCTGAAGCGGGAAATACAAACTGTCACGAGGGGCGGACATCCGGCGAATGGTGTGGGAAGATCGAAATGATTAACGCTACGGGATCGTGGCAAGGTAAATACTTCGAAGGCATGGTCATGGACGAAAAGGCTATCGCTGAACCAGGTGACAGCGGTGGCCCGGTGCTCTTTATCGAACCCAGCAACGAAGTTCTCATGGAAGGCACGGTCGCAGCAGCGCTTCCTGTCGAATGTAAAGAAAATGCGACGATAAAGACAGGTCCTGAATTTTTCGTAACAAAAGAACTATGTCTGGAACTCAAAGAACGGATAGGGACCGCAGGCCTATGGGAACGCAAAATCCAAATGGGCTGGCAGCCGTTGAGGACGGCACCGCTGAAAATCCCTGAAGGCTCGCTCGAAAAGCTGAAACTCGAACTACTTACGACAGCAAACGAAAAAGTAAGGCCGCGCCTCCAAAACAAAAATGCCGAATCGCTTTCCAAAAAGACATTCACAAGTAAAAGCGGGGCAGTCACGCTCGAAGCGGTAGGTGGGTCGAAAATTACGTGTTCCGCGGGCAAAGAGAACGGAGAAGCTACGAGCACGAGCGGTGGCACGGAGGCTTTTAAGCTCACTGGATGTGAAGGCTTCAGTCAGAAATGCAACACATCAAGCGCGGCCGAAGGAGAACTCGATCTCAACGCCAAATACTCTGTAGTTTTTGTGAAAGAATCCGAAGAACTCGGGCTCTTGACTGAATTCAGCGAAGCGAGCATCGAATGCGGCACCAAATGCCCGCTAATGATCTCTGAGACCGTGAAACTTCGCGGTTCAGCGGTCGGAGTCGCGACCCCCGTAAACAAAGAAGTCGTCCCGTCGGAAGTCTTCAAAGTCGTGTTCTCCCAGTCAAAAGGGGCCCAGGGAGCGTCTGAATATCTGAATGAAGAAGGCGAAGCCGTCAAAGCGTCTATCGAACTAGACGGCAGCGGCTCGAAATCCTTTGGCTTTGAAAAATCCGGTATCTCGGCCACCGACGAACTCCTGTTCGAAGAAGCCGCAGAACTAGAAGCCTAGGCCGGAGCGATGCGTCCGCGACGGCTATAGCGTCCGGTGCAGTCGCCCGATAGCCTCAGCCGTCTCGTGGTTCAAATACCGTCCGGTTAGGGCGATGTTTTTTGTCTGCAAGGCGTGCGAATAGACCCCGTGGCGTCGGCTGCGATTACGAGATAGTCGGCGAGCCCTATGTATTCGATCACTGGGCGAGTCGCTCGAGCAGCTTGCGATCCTCGTCGATGATGCGGCGTACACGCGCCCTGAACTCCGGGTCCTCGCGGCGTCGTTGGACTGCCTCGGCGAGGGCGTACTTGATGGTCTCGTTAAGGCTCTTGCCTTCGGCTCTGGCCAGCGCCTCCGTATCGGATGCCAGTTCCGCATCAAGTCGTACGGTCAGATTCTTAGTCATGACACCATGCCTACCATAGGCCTGAGCGAGGCGAGCTATTGCCGGTCAAGTGGTCGTGCATCGGGTGCTCCGAGCGGGTATGGCACCTATCAACACACGTTTGTGCTGGATGGTATACGCCGGGTCTCGCTAGGCTTGAAGCCTGGTATGGGCGCGGTATTGGGACCGCAGATAGGACCGCAAGCCTCCTGAAAATCGCATAGGAAAGCCAAGCGGAACCGTTCTCCCCTATCAGGTTCAAATCCCCGGAAGGAGCGAAGGGGATGTGCTCAGAGGCGAACAGGGGCGAAAGTCTGCTCGTTTACGATATATCGTGTGGGGGCGTAGCCCGGGAGTCGCTCAGCTGCTCTTGTTCGGTGGGTTAGTGCTCTCGTAGCCATGCCTCGACCTCCGAGATGCCTCCTCTCGCCTACCTCCGGGTGGGCCGTCAGGCCGCTCCACGTTGGCTTCACGGGTGGGCGGATACCGAGCAGTCTGACCACCAGCATCTGTGTGGACTGGCAGGCCTGGTTCTTTTGGCGGCAGCGAAGCCAGCGGATAGCTCGCTGCTACGCATCGATCCACCTAACCCCTATTTCACACTCCAGAGAACAACGCGTCAGGCGCCAAAGCGATAAGCTTCAACATTCCGGATCAAAAGGGAATGTGGACTTGCAAGTAACTATCTTCGGGCGCTCCGTCGAGCGTGCGAGACTCATCGCAGCGTTGCTTCTCTTGGTGGCGCTTCTGCTCATGGTCGGCGGCGTGGCGCTTGGGGGGCCTATTGGCACAGTCCTAGCCGCAATCGGCTCTACCATGGCCACGACTGCGTTGGTTAGCTTTTTGTACGACCCATTTCTGAAGGAGATCTTGGCTCAAGAGATCTTCACGCGTGTCGGGCTCCGAGACAACATCGTAAGGACTGGCTTGGAAGATCTTGCGAACAGCGCGCTAGAGATAGGTCCGGGAATCCAAGGATCACGCTCGCTAGAGGTCATGCCGCTCGACCCGTTCTCATGGGCGCGGGAGAGCTTCCCGGCTGTCGTCTCCGCAGCGAAGGACAGGGCCATGGAAGTTGTCATCGTTCTCCCTAGCCCAGATCCTGGGCCATCAGGGACGATACTCGCGAGCAGGCTGCGGCTCGGCGAACAAGATGTAGAGCACCGACTCCGGGATCTCCCCGAGGAGCTCGCCAGCGCATGGGACCGTGCTCAAATCGGGCCTGAGTCAACCCTCAAGGTTGTGACCCACGAGCACTCGGTTGCGACCGGGCTACTAGTGTGCGACCGGATGGTCGTAATAGAAACTGGTCCCTCCCTCTACGAGTCATCGACCGATGATACGCGCCTTGTGCAGCAGTTCAGGCGAGACGCCCCGCTTGGTCAATGGGCTGACCGTCAGATCAGCGAAGCAATTGCGTCCGCGCCAGCGGCAACTGTCCGTCCGGTTACCGCCGCTGCGGACCTTCCAACCGGACGTACGTCTGAAGCCGCTTGCTCCGTCGAGGTACCACTGGTGGAACCT
This sequence comes from Solirubrobacteraceae bacterium, assembly GCA_035485715.1. Taxonomy (GTDB): domain Bacteria; phylum Actinomycetota; class Thermoleophilia; order Solirubrobacterales; family Solirubrobacteraceae; genus Palsa-744. Next base: position 305,881 of record DATHNT010000003.1, read on the forward strand.
CCGTCGATACCCGTCCCAGCCAAAAGCTCCAATAAACACAAGGACTCTTGATATGACCGGAGAGCGCGGAGGAACTCTTACGCGTGAGTTTAGGATCGCCGAGTTGCTCGAAGACATCCACGCTGGGCGAGTTGTACTCCCTGAGTTTCAGCGTGACTTTGACTGGGATGACGAGCGAGTAATGCAGTTGCTCGCGACTGTAACTAGGCGGTGGCCCGCAGGCTCTCTTTTGCTACAGGATTTTCCCGGAGAAACATTTTACAAGCTCAGGCCTTTTGAGGGTGGCCCAGCGGTCGACCTGGAAAAAGTAAAGTTCGTCGTACTGGATGGGCAGCAGCGGCTAACCGCGCTGTATCATGCCGTTTACAATACGGGGCCCTACGTGTACGCAGTCGCCGCTCACACGCTCGCTCCGGATGCGACCATCGATGTCATTGAGGAAGGCATACGATCGTTTAGTCGTGAGGAGTGGGAGGCGGCTGAGCCCGCTAGCGGGTGGGAGGGACGAATTCCTTTCTTCTCCCTCCGCTCGGCCGCCGACTTCTTTGGGTGGCGTGATCATCTAGTTGACACTGCTGAACGCGATATGCAGATCGATCTGCGTCGAGATCTGTCCGACGCGTACCGTCACGGTCTCGAGGCGTTCCACACGTATCAATTGCCAGCTGTGATTGTTGAGCAGGATCTCGAGCCGGCGGCCATCGCTCGGATTTTCGAGCGCGTTAACCGTGCCGGACTGACTCTGTCTGCGTTTGATCTAATGGTTGCAAAGACCTTTGAGACAGGGTGGAACCTTCGAGAGAAGTGGGATACGGCGTGTAATGACCATGAGATTATCGAAGAATTTTTTGGGGATGACGGGATGCCGATAATCCGGGTAATTTCACTTAAGGCTACCGAGAGCGTGCGTGAGGGTGACGTTCTGAGGTTGAGTGGACTCGCGGTTCGCAAGGATTGGGATCTCGCGGTGGAGGCGTGTGCGGAAGCACTGACGTTCCTCCGAGCCTCGTGCGGGGTACGGAATCCCGAGTGGTTGCCGTATGGTGGCATGGTGATCACGCTCGCTGCGGTTGCGTTTGAGTATGACCTCGTGGAACACGTTGACGTTCTCGTCCCATGGTTCTTGAGTCGAGCGTTTGGTCTCCGGTACGAGAGTGGCTCCAATACTGTGACTGTGGAAGAGTACAAGCATCTCGTTCGTGTGCTGAACGGAGATGCAGGACTTGAGCAGACTCCAGTCGTTGACGTGATTTTGCGCGAGGCGACGCGCAAGCGACGGTCTGCAATTTGGCGTGCATTTATGTGCAGTCTGGAGTTGAATGCGGCTAGGGATATCGTGACAAGCGAGATTCCCGTCGAGCCGAGAGACACATATGTACTCGCGAAAGAGGCCGATCCAGGGCCCGACGTGGAGTCACCACACCTGCTTGTCCTAAACTTGCTCATTGCCGAAAATGCAAGTGTACGTGCCGTTCGAGGGCAGGGTTTGGGGACGCTAGAGGAGCTCCTTTCGGCGTTGAGTCCAAAGAGCCGACAGCGCGAAACGAGCGCGAGTCAATTCTTGCCCGAGTCGTTTACTGGAATTGATGATTTTCTTGATGGACGTCTATCTCTACTCATGCAGTTCCTCGAGAGCCGGATGGGTTTCGAGGTTACAAAGACAGAGCGTGGCTAACACGCCCAGGCTGGCGCACAAGCAGTCCCGTCGGTCCTCATGTGGAGTTCCTGGCGAAAGCGAGTGGGGAAGTGGTTGATCGCGTTCGTGCCTGATGTGTTTGCAGAAGGTTTGCAAGCGCACCTCATCTCCCAGTCGCCCCCTTGGCGTACCGTAAAGTGCTAGCGAGTCGTCAAGCTCAACGGAGCGTCGCGCTTACGTCCTAGGCAGGCGCCTGCGGCGGTTGATCGAGACGGCGCTCTTCGCAGGAAGCAGAGCCACCTGGGTCGAACCGTCGCAGTTCAGGCGACGACCCAGTTCTTGGCGTCCTCAAGCCGGTCCAAGTCGTATACCTTGACTTCGCCGGGGGTCATCCAGGCGAACATCTGGTAGGCCTTCCCGATCCACTCTACATCGGTGACGATGGCAGAGCGCTTCCAGGCTGAGTGGTGTCCGATGCCAAGCCCGAGTCCGGTCTTGACGTCATCGAACCAGGCTGCCGACTCGAGCCCCTTGAAGTCCGTAAGCCTGAAGAGCATGCGGATCTCTCCGGACTCTGCCGCTTTGCGCAGAACTGGCTCGAGTACTTTGCGGTAGTCCTCGCGGGTGAGCTTGCCGGAGGCCCGGAAACCAATTGTCCCTGTCGGCATGTCGTCGATTTGCTCGATCATGGTGCTTCCTTTCTTTAATCCACTTGGACGGGGAGTCGGTTGGCTTGGTGCCGCCGATTGTATGTACGAGCCAGTCGATTGCGATGTGCACGAGGCGGATGAGGGGAGCCCGCCGGCTCCACCTTCATTCCACGACAAGTGTCGCCTTCATGCCCTTAGCCTCGTGCCCGGGTAGCGAACAGAACAAGGTGTAGTCGCCGGGACGGAGATCGACCGTCAAGCTCAGATGCCCATTCGACGGTGTGTTTGGGAGCGAGCCGGCTACCGCGCCTTCGGTCTCTTCGACCGCGTTCAGGTTGTGTTCGTCCTGGCCGTGGTTGACGAATTCCAGGATCACCTTCCCGGCCGGAACGGTGGAACGCGAGAGGACGAAGCGGAACGCTTCGGTGTCTTCGGCGGTGACCTCGACGCGCGAGGTCGCTTCTGGGACGGGAGCAGCCGGGGATTTAGCCGGTGGGTCTTTGTCGACCGGAGCCCCAGACGGCTGGCCAGAATTGGAGGCTGTAGGTGAGGATCCTGGGATGGCGGAGGGGGGGACTGTCGACCACGGTGCGTCCGAGCCAGGGCCAGGGTTGGCTGGCTTTGAGGTCGTGTGTGGCTTGTGCTTGTGGTGGGATTTCTTCCCAGCACGAGTCAGCTGACAATGGCGATGCCTCCCCCGGCGGCAGACCCGCGTGGTGTGGGAGCGTCGGTGGCGCGAAGTGTGTCCGGGTGCGGCGATCGCGATCGCGACGAACGCCCCGCACACAAGGCACAACGTGCTCAGCAGGAGCGCGGATCTCGCTGCGCGGAGCACCCTTACTTCACCAAGACAGGCCGCTGGAAGGAAGCCGCTTCGGGTATCACCAGACCCGCTTCGGTCTGAAACCACTGTTCCAGAAGCGAGCAGTACATTGCGCGGAAGTCCGATGTGTTGAGAAGGTTTTCGTTGACGTCCAGTTTGGTGAGCCCGGGAAATTCTCCAACCATTTCCCCCGAGGCCCGGCTGCCGATCAGGAAGGCGACACCGCCGGCTCCGTGGTCGGTACCCGAGCCGTTTTCCTCTGGTCGACGGCCAAACTCCGACCACAGTTGGATCAGCACCCGCTGGTCCAGTTTGCGCGCTTCCAGGTCACGTTGGAAGGCGACCACAGCGGCGACGGTCTGGCCAAGGTTGGTGCTCAAGGTAACTGTCTCATCGGAATGTGTGTCGTAGGAACCGACAGCATTCAGCGAAGCGCACTTGATCGGCATCTCCGTGTGGAGCATCGCTGCGAGCACAGCTAGCCGTTCCGCGAATTCCCCCGTCGGATAGGTAACCGGCGAAGTATCGCCCGATTCTTTCTCGGACTGGACGAAGCCGGCCATCTTGTCGAGGACGAGGCTGGTGTCGTAGGAGGCGTCGCGGGCTTGGGCATATGCAGGCGACGGTGCCGGGAGGGTGCCCAGCACACCGAATGTTTCGAGTGTCGGTCCGGTGATGGGTTCGCCCAGGCCGTTGGCCCACATCGTGTAGTCAGCAGGCGAAGACACCGCGGCGACTGGCATCGTCGCCGTGGCGAGCGCCGGCGCCAACGAGTAGTCAAGCGAAAGACCCTGTAGCGGGTTGTTTGGTTCACCGGTCAGATCGAGGTAGCGCCCCATCCAACCCGTGCGTGCGTTGGCCTCGAGCTGTCCCACCTCCCAGTAGTGGCGACTGGTGAAGTGGCTCTCGTCGGCGGGTTGGTAGCCGATCGCCGGGAAGGTCGTGACCTTGCCTTCTTCGTGGAGTTCGGCCAGACCGCTTGCGGCCGGATGCCACATCAGACTCTTGTCCTCGCTGAAGACCTTGCCCGAACCTTCGGCAAGACCCAGTGTGGGACGGAGTTCTCTGTATCTCGCTTCTCCCACGGGCGCGAGTACTGACAGAGCATCCCAGCCGCCTTCCATGAAGATCGAGACGAGCACCGGCTGGTTGGGCTCCGCGGCTGCCGAAGCCTGGGCGATGCCCTCTTCAAAATGGCGCGGGCTGAGCATCGAGGCGCCATACACCGATAGGGCGGCACCTGCCGAGCGCAGCAGGAACGTACGCCGATCGAGGCCTGTACCCGCGGGCAGGGGCATACCTGGCTCGATCTTCGGCAGTCCCTTCCCGGCGATGGCGGCGCCACGACGCAGCAGCTGTGAGCGCGTGAAATCGTTGCACGAGCAGCTGTTGGCCATGGTCATGTCGCCCGCTCCTCAAGTATCGACTTCGCGGTCATTTCAGCTCACCTGCATGTCGGGAGAAGTGGCGATCAGCATTCGCAAGGCGTTCTGGCGCATTGCTCTATAGGGACTTTGCTCCCATTCCGCGAGCGGTTCTTTGAGACAGGATTGCGCGAAAGCGGCTATGCATTGCTCCGATTCGGAGGAGAGGATCGGGTTGGCCCAGTAGGCGAGCGCGCTCGAGAGTGCCGTGGCAGGATCCTCGGTCGCGCTGTATTCGGGTTGACCTTCCGCCGGCCACGGATTTGGGTAGGTCTTCGACGTGACATAGCTGGCCATTTCCCAACGTGCCTTGGCGGTCGATGTGTCAAGCCAGCGAGTGAAGTCCCAGCCGGAGACGTTGGGTGGATAGAACAGTTGCTGGCCGGCGTTTGCGGAAAGCCATGCCCACGCTGTTGTGTCGATCGGGCGGGAGATCGAGCGCAGCAGGCCTGCGTTGTAGACCACGGGGGGCGTAACCAGCTCGGGACCTTCGTAGAAGTCGGGGTGCTGGAGGATCGCCTCGACAACCGCTTGGATGCTGTAGTCCGAGCTTGTGTATAGGCCTTGCAGCGAGGCAAGGGTGGCTTCGGAGGGTTGGCTGGCTACAAAGTAGCCCCACAGCTTGGTGACGAAGAAAGAGGCGTGGAGCGGATGGCTGACGCATAGGCGGACCGCGTCTTCGTAGTTCCAGTTGCCAGTCTGGCCGAACACCGTCTTCTGGCCCGTGTCGTGGTATTCGGGATCGAAGTGGAAGTTGTAGCTGCCAAGCTCGGCTGACCATTCGTTACGCCAGCCGGTGAGCGCCCTGGCCATTTCGCGCACGTCGTCCTCGGTGTAGGCACCGCGGTCGGCCCCGAGCGAGAAGAGCTCCATCATCTCGCGCGCGTAGTTCTCGTTGGGTTCGTCCTTGCTGTTGGAGGTGCCGTTGAGGAAGAGGAGCATCGCTGGGTTTGCGGTGACCGCGAGAAACAGGTCGTCGAAGCTGCCGAAGGCCATCGAGCGAAACAGGTTGTTCTGGTCGAGCATCAGCTGCTGGCTGTTGACCTGGTCGTTGGAGTTGGCAAACCAGTCGTGGAGGACGAAGGTCATCCGCTCGACGAGTTGCTGATCGGAGCGGACCATGCGGTCCAGCCACCAACAGTGGTCTTGACCCCATGCGTTGGCCGGATCGAGCGGTTCGCCTTCTTCATCGATAGGTTCGGGGCCGGTGAGCGTTGCCGATCCCGAGGGACGGGTGAGGCCGAAGACAACCTGTTGCAATGGCTGACCTACGAGCGCCTCGGCCTGTCCGGGAGTCGGCCCAAAACCCGCGCGCCACAGCAGTCGGTTCGCTTGCTGGAGAGTTATCGGCGGGGAGCCCAGCGTGGGAGGCGGGGCGGATGAGGGAGCCGGGGGTGAGACTGGCGGGAGTGCCAGGGCAACCCCGATCGTTCCATGCGGCGTCACGACACGACGGTGGACCGGCGGCTTGTGGCGCTTGCGCCGACGCTTGTGGCGCTTGGAGTGCGAGCTGTGCTTCTCGTGATGCTTCTCGTGCTCCTTGGCCCGCCTCCGCTGCTCGTCGCGACCGGCGTGCGAGTGGGTCCCTCCTGCGTGTTTCTTCGTGGCGAGGCTCGTCTTCATCGAGTCGGTGCCGTCCTCGCGCGTGCATATGCGTTGCGCTGATCGGGCATTAGCAGTACATCGGCCACGGTAGCCCGATGCTGCGCCCGTTAGGCGGTGATCGACGGATGTCCTACTAGGCTGACTGTCTAGATGTTCGTGCTCATCCTGATCGGGGTGGCTGTCGTCGAGGTGTTCGCCTTCATCGAGGTCGGACGTGCGATTGGCTGGCTCCTAGCGGTCGTACTGCTGTTGGGCACGTCTGTGCTCGGCGCGCGGATGCTGCTCGTTCAAGGGCGCTTGGCGATCCAGCGCGTCTCACTGGCTTTGTCTGAGCGTCGTGCACCCGGCCATGCCGCGATCGATGGGGCACTTGGATTTCTCGGAGGCATACTGCTCCTGGTTCCCGGGTTCGTCACTGATCTCCTCGGCGCATTGCTCCTGCTTCCGCTGACGCAAAAGCTGACGCGGCGCTGGATGTCACGCCGTTACGCAGGTCGCGTGATGAGCTTCGTTGCGGCGGCAGGGCGCTTTGCGCCAGACGACCGCGGTGGGCGTGCGGCTGACGTCGAGTCGACGCTGGTCGAGGACGATCTCGACCAGCTCGGCCGCTGAATGACTACCGCTCTCCTTGATGCCAGGCGCGCGCCAACATGAGCGAGAGTAGCTTCAGCAGTCTTTGAACGTATCGAGGACGACCCGAGGGAATGCTCGGAGGATATGCGGACAGTATCTGACCGCAATTGTCCATAGCTTGGTCCCGTCATCTACAAACACGACATCGAAAGGCAGGCAGACATGGACTTCAAGCTCGAACTCGTGGCGATCCCAGTGACCGACGTCGATCGCGCGAAGACGTTCTACGTGGAGAAGGTCGGTTTCACCGCCGAACACGACCACTCCGTGAGCGAGGAGATCCGCTTCGTACAACTCACGCCACCTGGCTCGGCCTGCTCGATCGCGATCGGGACCGGGATCGTGGACTCCGAGCCCGGCTCTGTGCGAGGAATGCAGCTCACGGTCGCCGACGCTCACGCGGCTCGGGCCGAGCTCGCGGGACGTGGAGTGGAGGTCAGCGAGGTGACGGAGTTCCCGTGGGGCTCATTCGTGTTCTTCGAGGACCCCGACGGCAACCGTTGGGCACTCCAACAGCTCCCTGTCCGCGAATAGCGGGGGAGCTGGCCGCGTCGGTCCAACGAATCGCCGACGAGTACTCTCAGGGGGTGATCGATAGCTGATGTTCGTCGTGCTCTTCGAGGTTCAGCCAAAGCGCGAGCAATGGGACCGCTACCTGGAGCTTGCCTCGATGCTGCGTCCAGAATTGATCCAGATCCGTGGATTCATCGACAACGAGCGTTACTCGAGTGAGCGCACCGAGGGACGGTTGCTTTCGTTGTCAACCTGGGAGGACGAGAAGGCGCTCGTACGATGGCGCACCCAAGCGCGCCACCACGACGTCCAGCATCAGGGCCGCTTTGAAGTGTTCGAGGATTACCACCTGCGCGTCGGAGAGGTTTTCAGCGACAGCGGCTGTGAGGATCTTGCTCACAGCCGTCTCGACCTGACCGAGGTTGGTGCCGCGCCGGCGGTCACCGTGACTGAAACAGTCTTCGGTGGAGTGAGTCTTCCCCCACCCTCAACTGACCTTCTCGACGCTGAATCCTACCGTGGGATAACCATCGCCGGTATGTGTCTAACGCTCACCTCCTGGCTCAGCGACGAGGCGGCCAGCGCATGGATCGAGTGCCAGTCGGCAGGCGCTCGACACCGCCATGTCCGCGTCATCCGCGACTACGGTATGCATCGCCGTGAGGAGGCACCGCAATATTTCCGCGCGGTGGATGTCGTCTCCGATGTAGACGAGAAATGATTCCCGGTTTGCGTTCAGCAAACGGCCGGTAGGATAGGACCATGATGCGGTTCAAGAAGAAATTCGGCGAGTATTCGCTCGCCAAGCAGCTCTGGATCGTCTTCGTCTTCATAGCGTCGCTTGGCCTGGTCGCCGCCGGGGAGCACGACATCCAGTATCGCCCTGCCGAGCAGGTGCGCGGCAGCAAGTTGTTCTGGCGCCTTGCATGCTTGAACGCTCTCGGCGCGGCAAGCTATTTTCGCTGGGGGCGTCGGCCGGCGGTCGACACAGTGAACGAGTAGTTCTGCTTGCGGCGCCCTAGCCGGCTATCGCGACCGTCCCGCTGGCCGGGGACGCCGTCGTCTGTGCAAGCGGCTTGCGGGCGTGAAAGCGAAACGAGCGGCCACCGGCATCGACACTTGGCTCGACCAGGCCGGCGCGCTCCAAGCGCGCGGGCAGTTCGTTTGGGCTGACCGGAACCAGTGTGTCGTGGATGTGCAGCAGTTTGAAGGCTCGGCCTGTGCCAAGACTGTCGGTCCCGGCGAACACGCCGCCGGGGAGCAATACGCGTGAGGCCTCGCCGAGAAGTCGGTCCTGCAGTTCGCGCGACGGTACGTGATGGAGCATCGTGAAGCACACCACACCCGAGAAGCGATCGTCGCCAAAGGGCATGTCGGCTGCGTCGGCCTGCACTATCTCGACGTTGTCAGGCAGTGTCTGGCGGAGCCGCTTGCAATAGCTCTCTGAGAGCTCGACGACGGTCAGCGAGCCAGCGCGTCGAGCGAGCACACGGGTCGTGGCGCCGAACCCTGGACCGATCTCCAGCACGTCGTCGCCCAGGTCCAGGTCCGCGAGACCCCAGGGGAGCAGATCGCGCTCCACGGTGCGAGCCCACCAGCCGGATGAGCAGAGGACAGCATGAGCCTTGTTCATGTCAAGAGCAATCTAGCCGAGTCAGAACAAGCTGCGTCGACGATGCCTGCGCTAGGCGATTGGGGATTTGAAGTTCGTGCTTGGAACTTTGCTACGCGCCGACAAGGTCCGCGGGCGGGGCTTGCGTGGCCTCGACAGAGTCCGGCGGCGCGATGTGGCGATCCACGAACTCGCTGACTGTGCGCACGATCAGCCGCGTGTCATCCCACATCGGCATATGGCCGCAGCCGGAAAGCATGCGCGACTCGACCCCGGGTATCTCACGTCTGAAGCGTGGCGCGTGACGCTCAGCCGGCAGTATGCGATCGAACTCGGGTGAAGCGAGCAACACGGGACAGGCGATGCGGTTGAGGTCCTGCAGCGCGAGTCCTTTGTCGGCGCGTGCCGCTTCGATCGCCTTGCTCGCCACCGGGCAGCGCACCGAGGTAAGCGCAAGATCGATGGCGTCCGCGGGGGCGACGAGCTCCCCGTGGCGCATCACGTCGCGCATAGCCAGACGCCTGCTCTGGGGCCGCTTCATAACGGTGTCGATGTATCGCCAGCTCAGGCGCGTGATACGCAGTTGGCGCGCAAAGAAGCGTGCGAGTCGCTTCGCCTCGCCGTCGCCTTCGCTCCATCCGCCGGCGGGCGCAAGCGCGACGACCGACCGGGCCCGACCACGCTTGGCGAGCTCGAGCGTGAGAGCGCCACCCAGCGAATTACCCACGAAATGTGCGCTACCAACCCCGAGTTCGTCGAGATGGCGTTCGAGATGGTCGGCGCTCGAAGCGAACGTCAACGGGCCAGTGACGTCAAATGGAGGCCCGCCATAATGCCCGGCGAGCGTTGGTGCGATCACTTCGTAGCGAGCGGCAAGCTCGCCCAGCACGGGACGCCAGTGATGCCAGGTGCCCGTGAATCCATGCACTAGTACCAGCGGCTCGCCGGAGCCGGCGCGATACAGCGCGGGAGAGATCTCGCCCACACCTTCAGGTTACTCCGAATCGATACCCTGGGCTGCGTGACCAATGCGCCGTCCGGCTCTCGTGCGATTCGCGCGACTGTGGCCGGGACAGTCCAGGGCGTCGGCTTCCGTGCGGCTGTCCGAGGCCGAGCACGCGAGCTCGGCGTGATGGGCTGGGTGCGCAACGCAGACGACGGCACCGTGGTCGTCCACGCGGAGGGGCCGGCAGTCACGGTTGAGGCACTCACGGCATTCCTGCGCGACGGTCCGCTGGGTGAGGGCGTGCAAGCCGTGACCGTGGAGGAGGTCAAGATCGAGGGCCACGAGCAGTTCGCGGTCCGCGGCGTCAGCGCTGGCGTGTTTGTCGTGCAGGAGCACGCCGCCACGGCGCATCACTTCGACCTGCGTCTCGAGGTTGATGGCGTGATGCGCTCGTGGGCGGTGCCCAAGGGCCCGTCGCTCGACCCGGCTGTCAAGCGCTTGGCAGTCCAAGTGCCCGATCACGCGATCGACTACAACACGTTCGAGGGTCGAACGGACGACGGAGCAGTGATCGTGTGGGATCGCGGCGGCTACGAGCAGGGCGGCAGGGTTGCCTGGCCGGAGGCGCTGGAGCGTGGTCACGCCGTGTTCGTACTGCACGGTGAGAAGCTTCGCGGGGGATTTGCGCTGCAGCGCACACGGCCGGGTCCCAAGTCGCAGTGGCTGCTGATCAAGCGCCGCGACGAGCAGGCGCTTCAGGGCTCGGACATCGTTTCAGAGCAGCCGGCCTCGGTCCTCAGCGGCCGGACTTTGCGGGAGCTGTCAGCTGACGGTCAGAGCCTGGGTGAGGACAGTCTTTGAGGCTGTCAGTGTCGATCAGACGGGAATGTGTCCGTGCCGATCAGACGGGAATGCCATCCACCGGCGACGGATCGTCGCCGGTGTCATAACGCGCAACGGTGAAGCCGATCAGCACCGGCACATGCACCGCAAATACGACCAATGACAAGCTGAGGACCACCAGCGCGCCGCCGCTCACCTGATCGCGCAAGAACGCGTACTCGATCATCCCGGCGATCACGATGTAGGCAAGCAGCGCCCAGCGCGCGATTTCAAAGAAGCGCCCCCAGGCGAAGTCCTGCACGCGCGCCAATGCCGCGAGGTTTCCGGCGAGCAGCAGCACCGAGCAAGCCAGCAGGACGATCGCTGGGGTGAGCGGGACCTGGTGGGGGAGGTGCGCGGCCAAATAGATGCCTCCAGCCACGATCAGCGCCAGCGAGAGCATGCCCATCTGTGTGACCGGCGGCAAGCGACGCTCGTTCATCGCATCCCTCCGACTGTCGAGGAAGCTCTCATCCGACCGTCAGCTTCGCCATGATCACAAGCGTGACGACCTGCATCGCGCCGGTGGCCCCGGCGGTGTAGATGAAGCGCTTCATCAGTCGCTCGATCACCTGCGGGTTGGGGCGCGGCTTCTTCAGCTCGACGAGCACCGCGATGTTCGCCGGCTCGAGCAGCCCAAGCGCGATCACGGCCATGATGCCGACCACGATGTAGCTGGCCACGAGCCAGCCGTGCAGGTAGTAGCTGCTCTGGACCGTTCCGAGGTGATTGCCGAGCTGCCAGCCGGCCGCCAGCGTGACGGTGACCACGGTCGGCATGATCAGCACCATCTTCGGCATCAGCCGCGTCGTCAGCTCGATGCGCGCGGGAATCGAGAGCTTCCCGAGGATCGGCCCAAGCACGAAGCCGAGGAACAGGTCGATGATCGTCCAGGCTGCCCCGCCGACGAAGTGCAGGAAGGCAAGCGGCCAAAGTTCGTTGACCGCGATCGCTGCGATCAAGAGCGCAAGCACGACCGCGACGAGCACCAGGCCTGAGCGGGGCACGATCTGAAAGTCCGGCCGCTCGATTGCACCGGACGGTGGACCGTCTGCGTGGGCCACCGGAACAGAGACCACAGCCTGAGCCATGTCGTGATGGTAACGGGGCGGCGAACGGACCGCCAGCCTTTGTGGAAATTCCCGTTGTCGCACCTTCCGAGCAGTTGTGAGTGCTGGCTAGGAGTTCCGGTTGCCGGGTAGGGTGGTGGCGTGGCGGATACTGGCGACAGCGGTGTTCATCCTCGTCCAATGCTGACGGTCGACGTCGTGGTGCTCGCCGGTGCCGAGACGAGCAGGCGCGTCTTGCTGATTCAGCGCGGCAACCCGCCGTTTCGCGGTAGCTGGGCGTTGCCGGGCGGCTTCGTCGAGGAGGGCGAGCAAGTTCTCGAGGCCGCGCCGCGGGAGCTTGCCGAGGAGACCGGTCTTAGGGTCCGCGAGCTGCATCTACTGGGCGTCTACGACACGCCGGGGCGCGACCCTCGCGGCTGGACGGTGTCCGTTGTCTATCTCGCCCGCGTGCCAAGCGAGGCAACGGTCGCCGGCGCCGATGACGCCAGCGACGCACGCTGGTTTGCCGCGGACGGCCTGCCCGAGCTTGCCTTCGACCATGCCCTCATCCTTGCCGACGCTCTAGCGGCGGCTTGATTGCCGACGGGCTCGCAAAGATCTGACGACATAGTGGCTTAGTCGCGTGCTTTGCAGGCGCGACCTCGCGTCTGCTTCGCGATTTCGGGGGGCGATATGGGGGAGGGGAGTGGGCTTCGCGGTATAATCCTCACTAATCTGATAAAGATTATGATGATTACGAGATGGGAGTGCCCGCCGTGAGGAGCGCTCCCCTCGTGATTCCCATCCCCAGCTCATCGAACAACCCAAACAGGAGAAGGCCAGATGTCCCATACCCACGCTTCACCCACCGCTCGTAAAGGCAGGCGCCGAACGCGCCAAGTCGCGCTCGGCGTCGTGACGATGCTGTTTGGCGTCCTGCCCGGCGTGATTGCCAGCACCGCGCAGGCCGCGCCCACAGCGCCGCCGCCGGTGACGGTCCTCAGTTCGCAGCCGAACATCGGTCAAGGCGACATCTTCGTCTCCCCGTTCGGCGACTCGAGCAGCTACGCCAACGGCCCGGAGATCCTCGACAGCCATGGCAACGTCGTCTGGTTCCAAGCCGCCCCGGCGGGCGAGGAGGCAGCTGACTTCCGCACGCAGACCTACCTCGGCCAGCCGGTGCTCACGTTCTGGCAGGGGACCGGTCTCGGCGGACTCTCCAGTGGAACCGACTACATCTACAACGACCACTACCAGCAGATCGCCGCGGTCAACGCCGGCAACGGGCTCAGCGCGGACGGGCACGAGTTCCTCATCACCCCGTGGAACACAGCGTTGATCCTCTCTTACACAACGGCTACCGCCGACCTGACCTCGATCGGCGGCCCTGCCGATCAGACGGTGGTCGACGGCGTCGTACAGGAGGTCGACATTGCCACCGGCAAGGTGCTTTTCCAGTGGAACAGCGCCGATCACGTCCCCTATAGCCAGAGCGAGCAGCCGTTGCCGTCCTCGGCGAGCACACCGTGGGACTGGTTCCACGTCAACGCGGTGAAGCTCGACACCGACGGCAACTTGCTGATCGACGCCCGTGACACCTGGACCACCTACAAGGTGAGCCTGACCAGTGGAAACGTCATCTGGCAGTTGGGAGGCAAGGACAGCGACTTCACCGTGCAGGCAGCCCCAGGACAAACGCTGGACAGCGCGAACGAGATATTCGCTTGGCAGCACGATCCAGAGCCGATCGGCAACAACGAGTACACGTTCTTCGACAACGAGTCCTCCGGTACGGCGCTGCTTCCCTACAGTCGCGCGATCACGGTGAAGTTGAATCCGTGGAGCAAAGTGGCAACGCTTGTAGCCTCCGACAACCAGCCCGAGGGGCTCTCCGCGGCCTCGCAGGGCAACGCGCAGACGACCGGCGACGGGAATCTCTTCGTTGGCTGGGGAATTCTCCCGTACGTCTCGGAGTTCAACTCGTCCGGCCAGCTCATCTTCAATGCTGAGTTCCCGACGGGAGTGAACACCTACCGCGCCTACCTGTTGCCCTGGAATCCCCCAGGTTCAGGACAGGGCGGCCCGAAAGGCCCCGGAGGGGGTCAAGGCGGTAACGGCCCAGGCGGCGGTCAGGGCGGCAAAGGTCCCGGCGGCGGTCAGGGTTCAGGCACGGGGTCGAAAGGCTCTGCGGGCGGTCACGGTGGCCCGAAAGGCGGTCGTGGGGGCTCGAAATACTCCGGAAAAGGCCATCACAAAGATCATCGCTTCGGCCGCGGGAAAGGCCGAGGCTATAGAGGCGGCCGCTGAGTTTGGGAGCAGCCGCTGAGTCAAGCGACAGGCGAGTCCGGCGTGGCCTTGTGCCGCGCCGGACTCGGTATCTTCTCACCCCACGCGTGCCGCATAGGATTCGATGCAGCCTAGAGCGATCACTGCTCAGCTGTCGATCGTCGCCATGCTCGCGTAGCGGTCCCCGGCCGTCACACCCACCGGCGCGGCCTCGTCGATACGCGCGAGATCTCCCTCTGAGAACTCGATCTCAACCGCCGTGACGTTCTCCTCCAGATAGGAACGGCGCTTGGTGCCGGGAATCGGCACGATGTCCTCACCACGGCTCAGCACCCAAGCGAGCGCCAACTGCCCCGCCGTGACCTGCTTCTCCCGCGCGATCTCCTCGATGCGCCCAACCAACTCGACGTTCTTCTGGAAGTTCTCGCCCTGAAAACGGGGATGGTGGCGGCGGAAGTCGTCCTCAGGCAGATCCTCTGGTTTCTTGTACTTGCCGGAGAGGAATCCGCGCCCCAGAGGGGAGTAGGCAACGAAGCCGATCCCGAGTTCGCGCACCGCCGGTAGGATCGCCTCCTCAGGGTCGCGCGACCACAACGAGTACTCGGTCTGCAGCGCCGAGATCGGGTGCACGGCGTGTGCGCAGCGGATCGTCTGCGGCGAGGCCTCCGAAAGGCCGAGATAGCGGACCTTGCCCTCGCTGACAAGCTCGGCCATGGCTCCGACGGTGTCCTCGATCGGCACGCTCTTGTCGACGCGGTGCTGGTAGTAGAGGTCGATGTGATCGACGCCGAGGCGCTGTAGCGATGCTTCGCAGGCACTGCGCACATACTCGGGCTTGCCGTTGATGCCGACCCAGCTGCCGTCCTCGTTGCGCTCGTTGCCGAACTTCGTGGCCAGCACGACCTGCTCGCGACGGTCGGCGATCGCGCGGCCGACGAGCTTCTCGTTGGTGAACGGGCCGTACATGTCGGCCGTGTCCAAGAACGTCACGCCGAGCTCGAGCGCGCGATGGATCGTGGCGACAGCCTCGTCCTCGTCGGCGCGGCCGTAGAACTCGGACATGCCCATGCAGCCGAGCCCCTCCTCCGACACCTGCAGTCCCTGACTTCCAAGCTTGCGTGTCTTCATGCCCTGCTCCTTCTCTCGGTAGGCGCCAGCTCGATAGCTGCCCGATTTGTCCGCTGGTTATGCCGCGTACTCGTTTTAGCGCACAACTTGGAGCGTCGCGTGCATTCCCAGCTTGGCGTGTTCGGGTAGCGAGCACCACAGGTGGTAGACGCCGGGCTTGAGATTCACGACACCATCCCAGCGCTTTCCCGAGGTCAATTCCGGGGCGCCCAGTTCCGGCCCACTGCCGCTGTGGCGCAGGCGCAGGTCGTGCGGGTCCATACCGGCGTCGATCGCCTCCAGGTTGACCGGCCCGGCTTTGACGACGCCGCGCGAGAGAATCAGGCGGTACTCGATCTCGGTGACCTGCAGATGGCCGATGCCTCCTGCGCGCGCGTGGGGCATCGACAATGCGAGCACCGCTCCGGCAACCGCGACGAAAGCTAGCGGGCGCGTTTGCCCGAACATCACTGCACCACCTGCATGCGCGCAAAGCCGCTTGCCCCGGGGACGATCGGGCCGGCTTCGTGTCCCAGCCACTGTTCGAGCAGCGAGCAGTAAAGGCCACGGAAATCGGAGGTGGCAACCACATTGCCGAGCGAGTCGAGGCCCGTGGCAAGACCGGGCCACTCGCCGATCATCCTGCCGGCCGCGCGCGTGCCCATCACGAAGCCGCAGCCGGCCGCGCCGTGGTCGGTGCCGCCGGAGGCGTTCTCCTGCGGGCGGCGGCCGAACTCCGACCACACGAGCGTCAGTACGCGGTCGGCGAGACCCCGCGCTTCCAGGTCACGCTGGAAGGCGTACAGCGTCTGCGCTGCCTCGCCCAGACCGGTGCCCAGCGAGGCGACTTGGTTGTCGTGCGTGTCGAACACCGATTCGGTCGAGATGCTCACGCAGCGCAAGGGAAGGCCTGCACCGAGCAGCTGCGCGATCCCGGCCATGCGCGTGGGGAACGCGTCGGAGGCGCTCGGATAGCTGCTGGGAAGCGCAGGCTTTTCGCCAGAGGCCGGTTGGAAGGGGAGCAGCTGCTTGCGCAATGTGCTCGACATCAGCGCAGCCTTGCCCGACTGTTCCAGCGCCGGGTCGCCCGAGCCGGCCCCAAGGCGCCCGAGCGTGTCGAAGTAGTCGTACATGATCGCCTGTGGCGGTCCCCACACGCCCTGCGCATAGAACGAGTAGGAGGAGGGGGTGTCGATCGCCGCGACCGGCATGCGCGCTGTGGCGAGCGCCGGCTGCAGCGCCTCGTCCAGGCACAGGCCCTGCAGCGGATTGTCGGGGCTGCCGGCGAGATCGAGGTAGCGGCCCATCCAGCCGGTGAGCAGGTCGGCTTGTGTGGCGCCCACCTCCCAGTAATGGCGGCTGGTGAAGTGCGACTGATCGGGGTCGGTGTAGCCGACGGCCGGCAGCACGCTCATCTTGCCCTCTTCGTGCAGTTGCGCCAGCGGAGCCGCCTGCGGGTGCCAGTGCAGGCGCGGGTCCTCGCTGAAGACCGGCCCAGCGTCTTCGGGCAGCGCCAGCACCGGCCGGTACTTCGTGTACAGCGGATCGCCTGCCGGGTAGAGCACCGACATCGCGTCGATGCCTCCTTGCAGGTACACGCTGACGAGGATCGGTTGATCCGGGTTTTCGGCGGCGCGTGCGATGCCCTCCTCGAAAGCGGCCGGGTCGAGCAGCCGTCCGGCGCCGTACACCGACAGGGCGAGGCCGGCCGAGGCCAGCAGGAAGCCGCGCCGTGAGAGGCCCGTGCCGGCGGGGATCGGCATTCCCGGCTCGATTGCCGGCAGTCCTCGTCCGGCCTGCGCGGCGCCGCGGCGCAGCATCTCGGCACGCGTGAAGCCCTCGCACGAGCAGGATTGCTGCGGGTGGATGGGGGATGGGCTCATCCCAATGCTCCTCGACGGCACGGTCCGGCGACACGATTCGATTCGACTGCGCTGGTGGTCATGACGTCTCTCAACACGTCTGGTAGTCGGGGGTGGCGACGACCAGCGCGCGCAGGGCGTTGAGCGCGAGTGTGGGGTACTGCTCGCGCTCCCAAGATGCGGTGGCGGAGTCCACGGCTGCGGCCTTCGCGTAGGAGGCAAGCGCGCCTCGCGAGGCTTTGCTCAGGGTCGGCCCGCCCCAGAAGGCGATCGCCTGCTTGGCCAGCGCCTTGGGGTCCACGGTTTCCGGCTCCTTGTTCGTCGTCGCGCCCGCTGCCAGCTTGGCGACGCGCTGCTGGCCGATCATCTGCGCGGCGAGGTTGAAGCGCGCGAGCCAGGTGCCGGTGTTCAGCCAGCGTTCGGCTTCCCAGCCGCCGACATTGGGCGGGTAGAAGGGGGTCTGGCCCGCGAGCGTCGACTCCCACACCCAGGCGTCGGTATCGATGTAGCGCCCGATGCCGCGCAGCATCCCGGCGATCTGCACGATCGGCGGCTTGACCATGCGCGGGCCGGCGTGCACGAGCGGATGCATCAGCATCGCCTCCACGACCGGCAGGATGCGCTTGCCTGAAGACACGTAGATTGCTTCGGCCGAACGTGTGTCCTTACGCGACAGCGGCTCTTCGCTGAAGTAGGACCACAGCTTCGTGACGAAGTGCTTGGGGTGGTCGGGATTGCTCAGCACGAGCCGCAGGCTGTCGCGCCAGCCGAAGCGCCCGCGATGGCCGTAGATGACCTTTACGCCGTTGTCGTGCAGGACGGGGTCGAAATGGAAGTCTTCTACTTGGCCGGTGGCCTGGTTCCAGCGGTTGGTCCAGCCTGTCAGCGCACGAGCGTGCTCGCGCACGTCGATCTCGTTGTAGCCGTTGCCGGCGCCGAGCGTGAACAGCTCCTGCATCTCGCGCGCGTAATTCTCGTTCGGGGCTTCCTTCGTGCTGCCCGCCCCTGAGAGCCAAACGAGCATCGCCGGGTCGATTGTCATCGCCGTGAGCATGCTCGGGAAGCTGCCCAGACACAGCGAGCGCTGCGTCTGGTTCTGGGCGATCATCAGCCGTTGGGAGTCCACGCCCTCGTTGCTCGTGGCAAACCAGTCGTGCCAGGTCAACGTCATGCGCTCGATCAGCGGTGCGCTCGTGCGCACCATGCGGTCCAGCCACCACAGCACGTCGTTGCCCCACACGTCGTAGGGAGCCAGCGGTTCGCCGTTCTGCAGTCGCGGCGGCGGGCCGGCCAAAGCGCGGCTGGCAGGGCGGGTCAGCGAGCGCACGGCTCCACTCATGCCGTGTTTGGCAAGCTGCTCGGCTTGCCCGGGCCGCGGGCCAAAGCCGGCGCGCCACAGCAGCCGCTCGGCTTGCTCGGCCTTGAAGGGACCGGAGTAGACCGGCAATGCGCCGTGGTAAGAGCTTGGGCGGCGGCGCGCGGGTCCGCGCGCGCGAGTACGAGCCATCTTGTTGGTAATCGGCAGGGTATGGGCATTTCTTGATCGGGAATGAGTCGAGGACCTATCTGCATAGGCCGCTAGGCTCGCGTCCCTGTCGAAAGTGGGCGTCCTTTGTTCAAGGTGGCCGCGAGGCTCGCGTCTCCTATCGAGGAACAATGCCCAGCGCTAGGATGCCTTTGCGGGTTTGCCGGCAATCGGGAGCGAGCACTGCAAGTGAACACGGTGGCATCCACTTCAGCTGTTCCTCGCCCGGCGGCGACACACCGCCTTGGAGTCATCTTCAGCGGCCTGATGCTGGTGATGCTGCTGGCGGCGCTGGACTCGACGATCGTCGCGACGGCACTACCGACGATCGTGGGGGACCTCGGCGGGCTGGAGCGGCTGTCGTGGGTGACGAGCGCCTATCTGCTTGCGCAGACGGCGGTCACACCGCTGTACGGCAAGCTCGGCGACCAGCTCGGGCGCAAGCGCGTCCTGCAGAGCGCGGTGGTGCTGTTCCTCGTGGGCTCTGGCTTGTGCGGTCTGGCCCAGTCGATGACCGAGCTGATCGCCTTCCGCGCGGTACAGGGGCTTGGCGCGGGCGGGCTGATCGTACTCGTACAGGCGACGGTCGGCGATGTCGTCTCGCCGCGCGAGCGCGGGCGCTATCAGGGGCTGTTCGGAGCCGTCTTCGGCTTCGCGAGCGTTGCGGGGCCGCTATTGGGGGGCGTGATCGTCGAGCACCTTTCGTGGCGCTGGATCTTCTATGTGAACCTGCCGGTAGGCTTGGTCGCGCTGGTGGTGATTGCCACGACGCTTCCGGCCACAAGCGTGCGCACACGGCCTGCGATCGACTACCTCGGCGCCGGGCTGCTCGCGGGCGCTTTGAGCGCGATCGTGCTGGTCGCCAGCCTCGGTGGTACCACCTGGGCGTGGGGCTCGGGGCAGATGGTGCTCGTCGCGATCGTGGGGGTGGTGCTGTTGGGTGTGTTCCTCGCCGTGGAGCGGCGCGCGCGTGAGCCGGTGCTGCCGATCGCGGTGCTGCGCGACGAGGTGTTTCGCATCGCCGGCCTGCTCTCGCTGATCGTCGGCTTCGCGCTGTTCGGGTCGGTTACGTTCCTGCCGTTGTTCTTCCAGACCGTGTTTCACTCGAGCCCGACAGGGGCCGGCCTGCGACTGATTCCCCTGATGGGCGGGCTGGTGCTCACCTCGGTCGTCTCCGGCCGGGTGATCTCGCGCACGGGCCACTACAGGTTCTTTCCGATCGCCGGCACAGCGATCATGACGGTTGGGCTGCTGCTGCTCTCGCGCCTGGATGTCGGCACGAGCTCGGCCGCGGCCGATCTGTACCTGCTGGTGCTCGGTCTCGGCCTGGGGATGGTGATGCAGGTGCTGGTGCTCGCCGTGCAGAACGCCGTCGAGTATTCGGTGCTCGGCGCCGCCACTTCAGGCGTCACGCTTGCACGCGGCATCGGTGGATCGATCGGGGCAGCTGTCTTCGGCACGATCTTCTCGAGCCGCCTGCGTACCGAGCTGCACGACGTGATCAGCGGCGCGCTTGGTGCACAGGTAGCCGGTGGCGCGCGTCTGACGGGCGCGCAGGTCGCGAGCCTGCCGGCGGTGGCCAGGCTCGCCTATGAGAACGCCTACGTGCACGCGCTGCGACCGGTGTTCCTCGTTGCGGCCGGGGTGGGCGCGCTGGGGTTCCTGTTGAGTCTGCGTTTGCGCGAGCGGCCGCTGCGCGCGACCGCCTCGACGAGTCAGGGGCTGGACGACGCGCTTGCGGCGCCGAAGAGTCCCAGCTCGCTCGCCGAAATCGATCGTGCTCTTGGTGTGCTCGTGAGTCGTGAGGACAGGCAGGCGTTCAACGAAAGGGTGGGGCTTCGCGCCAGCGTCGACCTCAGCTCGGGAGCGATCTGGGCGCTGGCCCGATTCGGCAGCTACGGAATCGACGGGACGCGCGATATGGCCCAGCAGCAGGAGGTCGAGAACGAGCGTGTGCGCGCGGTCGAACAGGAGCTGCGCGAACGCGGGCTTGTGGTCGAGTCCGACGGCGGCGCGAGGCTGACTGCGGCAGGTCTCGCGATGTCAGATCAGTTGCTGAGCGCTCGTCGCGATGAGCTGCGCGCGATGCTGGCCGATACGACGACGCAACAGGTTCCCGAGGTGCACGAACTGCTGGAGCGGCTGTGCGTGGAGTTGGCTGGCCAGCGGCCTTGATCTGGGTCTCTGACGGCGGATCGTGCCGATCCCGGATACAGATGCTGCTCTGCCTAGATTGAAGGCTTGGTTGCTCGACGGGCACGGCTCAACAAGTAGGTTCCAAAGCTCGTGGCCCCCACAGCGGCTGCCACTGCCAGCGGCAGGCCGAGGCTTTGCTTCTCGAGCAGACCGCCGATCGTGGCCCCGATCAGCATCGCCGCGATAACTGACAACCGTCGGGGTGACATACCGATTCTTGACGGTGTCGCGGCCGCGTCGGCGGCCAGGCCGGTCAGGGTCATCGTCAGCACGGTGGTGGTCATGTCGGGTACCGCCAGCTTGCGCACGATCGCGTTGCGCAGGCCCATCGCCAGCGCGACCAGCGCGATGATCGTGTAGGCGCCGGCCGAGCCGACCCGGATGTGTATCGCGTAGGCGACGACCGCCGCGAGCGTCAACAGTGCAGCCTCGCTTGCGACTCCGATCAAGAGAACGCGCTTGTGCTTCTCGGCTATGCCAATACTAAGTCGCCCACCGATCGCCGCGCCGAAGAGAAAGGCGCCGAGTGAGATCAGAGGGGCGAGGACCGGTAGCCCGCCGGCATTCGCCAAGCCGAAGCCGAGCAGCACGATGTTGCCGGTCATGTTGGCCGTGAACACGTGGCCGAGGCCGAGGTAGCTTGCGGCGTCGATCAGCCCCGTGGTGAGCGTGAGCGCCAGCAGCACAGGCGGCAGACCCCTGTCGCGTGCGGGCGCTGGTTTCGCGGCGCTCGCGTCTTCGCCGGCCATCGCTGTGACTTCGACGGCGGAGTACGGAAACCTTGCGGCTGCGGGCGCGCCGGAGTCGCGGGGCGGCGGGCGAAACTTCGAAAACGGCAGATCCGGAAAAGGGGGTGTAAACCGGGAACACCGTTTTTAGAACGTTCCCGTGTATCCAGAGGGCGTGACTGCGACTACGCGGGATGCTTCCGACTATGCGGTGTGCTTTCGACTACGCGTCGTCGAAGCGTTGCGCCTCGCCGGTCATCTCGCGTCGCAGGCGCTGCACCTGACGCAGTTCGCGCACGTCGTCGTCGAGCAGTGGCTGGATCGCCGGCTCGTCGTTGCCCAGCAGCTCCGGCTCAAGACGGTGGCGCACGAGCTCGCCGGCGATCGCGTCGACGCGCTGCGCACCGGCGCCCGGGCGTGAGCTGACGACACGCGCCAGGCGTTGTCCGCGAAATAGCAGCCCCACGCCGTCGTCGGCGGCCCAACCGCCTGGCAGCGCACCCTCGCGCACGCTTCTCAGCCACACCGGCAGCCGTTCGGGCTCGCCATCGGCGTGGACGGTCAGCGAGCCTTCCAGCAGTCCGAGGCCCGCCATCGGCTCGGGTGTGCCGCTGGAGCTGGTGACGCCGCCTTCAAACCAGCACATCGCTCCGGCGCTGATGCCCGCCAGCACGGTACCTTTGCGCCAAGCTTGGATGAGCAGCTCGTCAAGCCCGTGTGCGGTCCAGATCGCCAGCAGGTTGCGCATCGAGCCGCCGCCGACATAGACGATGTCCTGTTCGAGCACGATCTCCTGCAAGGGCCGCTCCAGGTCGCCGAGCCGGAACAGCGAGACATGGGTGGGTACGCATGCACGCCCGCCGAAGCGCGCGTGGAAAGCGTTGATCTGCGTGGTCGTGTCGCCCGAGGCGGTCGGCAGGAAGAGGATGCGGGGCTGCTTGGTCTGGGTGAGCGTCAGCACGTAGTCGTCGAGCAGGGGGTTGGCGGGCTCCATCGTGAAGCCGCCGCCACCCATCGCGAAGATCAGTCGCTGCTCGTCGTCGGGTGTGGCGCTCACGCGGGTGCGACCGTCCCGGCGGTGATCTGGTTGGGAGCGCTCACGTGCGTGCGACCGTTCCGGCGGCGGTGCGGCCGTGCGCTCACGCGAGCACCACCGTCCTTGAGGCGGACCGCACCGCGGACCTGTCCGGTTGCTTGGTCGCGCTACTCGCCTTGGCGCCGCCGCGCTTGGTCGGGCCGCCGCGCTCGCCGAGGTATGAGACCTCGAGCGCCGTCTCTCTCACTTGGCCACCGCTGCGGCGCACATGAAAGGCGCCGCCGCGCTCGCGCGAGCTGACCACCCGATCTAGCTTGGTCCCCTTGAAGTGAAGCGCCACTCCGTCGTCGGCGGCGTACCCGGCGCGCATGCCCTCGCCCACGAGCGCGTGATACTCGGCGCGCCGCGCCGGCTCGGCGTCGTAGTGCACGCAGTTGGAGTAAGGCAACAGTCCCAAACCGCCGACACGTCGCGGCGGTCCATGGAAGGCGGAAAGCGCCTCGGCAAACCAGCACAGCGAGCCCGCCGAGGGGCCGCACAGCACGATCCCGCGCTGCCATGCCTCGCGCAGAATCCGGTCCAGGCCGTGCGCACGCCATACGCCGAGCATGCTCACCACGTTACCGCCGCCGACATAAATCAGATCCTGGCTGAGCAGGTGCGAGGCGAGGTCGTCCTCGACCCCGCGCCCACCCTGGTCGCGGCGGAACATCGAGATGTGGCTGGCCTCGCACAGCGCCGAGAAGCGCCGGTAGAAGCGCACCACGTAGTGGTCGGCGTCGCCGGAGGCGGTTGGGAGGAAGCAAACCTGGGGTCTACGGGCTTTGGTCAACGCAAGGATGTAATCGTCGAGCAGCGTGCTGTCTTTCTCCATCGAGAAGCCGCCGCCGCCAAGGGCCACGATCTGAGGGGTACGGGTTCGCATCGCTCGTTCTCGCTTTTGCGCAAACTGCGGGGATGGGCTCTTAGTGTCGCTGTAGGCGGTTCTCACGCATATGGACTTGCGCCCAAGATCCAGTGGTTGGTTCTCGACAATCATCCAATTGTTGTTGACCATGGCGCATGCGCCATGGTCCCGGCCGCGCATGCGCGGCCGGCCAGACAGTGCATGCACTGTCTGGAATGTCGTGCCGCATGCGGCACGACACGGGACGTGCATGCACGTCCCGCCCCTCTGCGCATGCGCAGAGGGGTAACAGCTCATTTAAGCCATGTGCGACCCAGCCTCTGCGCTGCGCTGACAGGAACAGCATTCAAGCCATGCGTGACGCTGTCTTCGTGCTGTGCCGTAAGGAGCAGCGCATCCTGGCCCTGTAAGCTCGACGGATGCCTTCTTCTATGAACTCGCTGGAACATGTAGACGTTCTGATCGTCGGCGCCGGTCTTTCCGGGATCGGCGCCGCCTGCCATTTGCAAGCCAACTGTCCCAGCAAGAGCTACGCGATCCTCGAGGCCCGCGAGCGCACCGGCGGCACTTGGGACCTTTTCAAATACCCCGGTATCCGCTCGGACTCGGACATGTACACGCTCGGCTACTCCTTCCGGCCTTGGACGCAGGCCAAGTCGATTGCCGACGGCTCGTCGATCCTCGATTACGTGCGCCAGACCGCAGCCGACAACGGCGTCGATGAGAAGATCCGCTTCAACCATCGCGTGCTGCGCGCCGAGTGGTCGACCGCGGACGCACGCTGGACGGTCGAGGCCGAGCACGGCGAGGGGGAGACCGCGCGCATCAGCTGCAACTTCCTCTTCCTGTGCAGCGGCTATTACCGCTACGACGAAGGCTACACCCCGGATTTCCGTGGCAGCGAGCAGTTCGCCGGGAGGATCGTGCATCCACAGCATTGGGATGAGGACATCGACTACGCGGGCAAGCGGGTCGTCGTGATCGGCAGCGGCGCGACCGCAGTGACACTGGTTCCCTCGATGGCCGAGAGCGCCGCGCACGTGACGATGCTGCAGCGCTCACCTACTTACATAGTCTCCCTGCCTGCCGAAGACCCGGTCGCCAAGCTGCTGCGCCGCTTCCTGCCGGCCAAGGCCTCCTATCCGATCATGCGTTGGAAGAACGTGCTGATGACGATGGCGAGCTTCCAGCTCTCGCGCCGCCGCCCCAAGGCGATGAAGGCGGTCCTGCGCAAGGGCCTGGAACGCCAGTTGCCCGCTGGTTATGACATCGACACCCACTTCAATCCCAGCTACAACCCTTGGGATCAGCGCCTGTGCCTGGTGCCGAACGGCGATCTGTTCGAGTCGATCAGCGCCGGCCGCGCTTCGGTCGTCACCGACCGCATCGAGAGGTTCACGGAGACGGGCATCAAGCTCGTCTCCGGCGCCGAGTTGGAGGCCGATGTGGTCGTTACCGCCACAGGTCTGAACCTCGTGGCTTTGGGCGGCATGCAGTTTTCTGTGGACGGTCAAGACGTCACTCTCGCCGACACGATGAGCTACAAGGGCATGATGCTCAGCGGCGTACCGAACATGGCTTTCTCGGTCGGCTACACGAATGCTTCGTGGACGCTGAAGTGCGATCTCACCTGCGAGTACGTCTGCCGCCTGCTCAACCACATGGACGAGGGTGGCTTTCGCCAGTGCACGCCGCACAACCGCGACCCGCGCGTGTCAGAGCGTCCGTTCATCGATTTCTCCTCCGGCTATGTGCTGCGCTCGATCGACAAGTTCCCCAAGCAGGGCTCCAAGGCGCCGTGGAAGTTGCACCAGAATTACCCGCTGGACATCCTCAACCTGCGCTTCGGCTCGGTCGCCGACGGTGTGATGGAGTTCTCCAATACCGGAGGAGCAAAGCTCGAGGCCCCGGAGCTGGTCGCTGTCTGAGGCGCACGTGGTCGGCGAGTCGCGCATGGTCCTGCGACCGCTCGCCAAGGGTGACGAGGCTGAGCTGTTGCGCATCCACAGAACCCCGGAGGTGGCGCTCTGGTGGGATGTGCCCGACGATGGCTTCCCTTGGAGCGACGAGCCCGAGGCGACGCGTTTGACGATCGAGGTGGACGGCGCCGTCGCCGGGATGATCCAGTTCTACGAGGAGCAGACGCCGAAATACAGGCACGCCTCGATCGACCTGTTCCTGGACCCCGCTTTGCACGGACAAGGCTGGGGCACCGAGGCGGTGAGGCGCGTCGTGCGTCTTCTGATCGAGCAGCACGGCCATCACCGCGTCACGATCGACCCGGGCAAGGACAACAAGGCGGCGATCCGCTCCTATGAAAAGGCCGGCTTCAGGCCTGTGGGAGTGATGCGCAGCTACGAGCGTCGTGTCGGCGCCGAGGAATGGCGCGACGGGCTGTTGATGGAGCTGCTGGCCGCGGATTTGTGAGGCGCCGGACTGTCTCGAAGGGCGAACACCGATGAGAGCGGGCGGGCACGCGGGTGGACAGGCGGGCGGCGGGTGGAACGATGCTGGCCTGGGCTGAGAGCCTGCCGGTGTGAACCGTGGCTCCAGCCCAAACTCAGCTGCAGATGACCCTTAGGCCAGCTGGACGTTTACTGCCTTGGGTCCCTTGTCGCCGGCCTCGGCGTCATAGGTGACCTTCGCGCCCTCGGCCAGGGAGCGGTAGCCGTCGCCGGCGATCCCCGAGTGATGGACGAACAGGTCCTTGGACTGATCGTCGGGCGTGATGAAGCCAAAGCCCTTGTCGTCGCTGAACCACTTGACGGTTCCTGTAGCCATGTTGCTTTTCCTCCGTGTTTTCGCGTGCTGCGAACGCGGAGATTGCTATGAGCAAAGGCTACGAGCGCTGACACTGCGGTTGTTCGGGATCGATTATCCCGCTTGGATCAAGCCACTATATAGCAATCGCTACGCGGCTTCCGAAAGCGCCGGCTCGTCCTCGGCACGCTCACCAGCACTCTCGTGTTGGGCGGCGCCTGCCGGCTGCGGACGCAATACGGTCACGGCCACGCCGATACCGACCAATACAAGACCCGTGGCGATCCAGAATGCAAGCTGATAGCCGCCGGTCAGCGCCGCTGCTTGGGACTGTCCCTGGGCGAGCAGCTTGTTCGTGTGCGATGTCGAGAGCGTGGCCAGCACGGCAAGCCCGAGCGCGCCGCCGACCTGGGCGGTCGTGTTGACGAGTCCCGAGGCGAGCCCGGCGTCGCTGGGCGTGGCACCGGACATCGCGACGCCCATCAGTGCCGGGAAGCACACGCCGGCGCCTGTGCCGAGCAGCAGCATCGAGGGCAACAGGCCGGTCAGGTAGCTCGCGTGAACGGGCGTGAGCGCAAGCAGCGCGAGCGCCAGCGCGATCATGGCAAGCCCTGGAGGCAGCAGTGCACGTGCGCCAAAGCGTGTGATCAGGGGCTCTGAGAAGCGAATCGACATCGAGCCCATCGTGATCGTCACCGGTAGGAACGCCAGCCCGATCTCCAGCGCGTCGTAGCCGAGCACCTTGCGCATGTACAGCGCACCCAGGAAGAACATGCCGAACATCCCGGCAACGGAGAACACCTGGATCAGGTTGGCGCCACTGACGTTGCGCGAGCGGAAGATGCGCAGCGGCACGAGCGGGTTGCCTGCTGTGGCCTCACGCGCGATGAAGGCCGCGAGCAGCGCGAGCGAGAGCGCGCCGAGGGCCAGGGTGGTCCCGGCACCCCAGCCATCTTCGGCCGCTGGCGAGACGATCGTGTAGACACTGAGCATCAGCGCGCTGGTGATCAGCACAGCACCGGGAATGTCGGCACCCTCGCCGAAGCCGATCCCCTCGTCTTTGTCGAGCAGGCGCCGGGCGAAGAGGATCGTCGCGATCCCGATCGGGACGTTGACGAAGAAGATCCAGTGCCAGTCGAGCGCTTGCGTGAGCACGCCGCCGGCAAGCAACCCGACGGACCCTCCGGCGGAGGCGACGAAGGCATACACGCCGATCGCCTTCGCCTGGTCGCGGGGGCTGGGGAACATCGTGACGATCATGCCCAGGACGACCGCCGAGGTCATCGCCCCGGCGATTCCCTGCACGAAGCGTGCACAGACCAGCAGCGTCTGCGTCCAGGCCAGGCCGCACATCAGCGAGGCGAGCGTGAACAGGCCCACGCCCAGCAGGAAGATGCGGCTGCGCCCCAACAGGTCGCCAAAGCGCCCGGCCAGCAGCAGCAGTCCGCCGAAGGCGATCAGGTAGGCGTTGACGACCCAGGCGAGGCTCGAGGTGGAGAAGTGCAGTTCTTCCTGGATCGAGGGCAACGCGACGTTGACGACGGTCACGTCGAGCACGATCATCAGGACGCCGACGCACAGCACGTACAGTGCTATCCAGCGCGAGCGCTCGGCGTGGGCGCTGCTTTGCTCGTCGTGTGTGGGCATTGTCACAAGCTCTCCTTTCGCAATACGTCACCCAGGCTATCGAGGAGGACCCCGCTTCCATGCTCACGCTCGGCCGGTGTGTCGAGACCGTCGAGAAAGACTCCCTGCTCGGTGAAGCGCAACTTCGTCGCCGCGCCGACCGCCTCGAACTCGATCGTGGCGAGCGACACCGAGATGCGCGCCTCGTCCAGGTACATGTCATACGCATAGACGATCCGCTCGCCCTGCACGATGTCCTGGTAGCGACTGTCGAAGCGGTAAACCGAGCCATCGGGTGTCTCGATCGCGAAACGCTCGTGGCCGCCGACCTGGAAGGCGAACTCGCGACTCTCGTGCGGAAGGCTCTTGGGTCCGAACCAGCTGGCCTTGGCCGCGGGCTCGGCCCACGCTTTGAAGACGTGCGCCGGTTTCGCCTCGTATGTACGCTCGATCGTGAAGGTGGCATGCAGAGCAGATCGCTCTTGCGGTGCATTCATGGCTTGCTCCCTTTCTGTGGTTGTTCGGGGTGCTCGGCCAGGTACTCGCCGAGCCGGTCCAGGCGCTGCTCCCAGCTCTTGCGTCGCTGTGCGATCCAATCCTCAGCTCCGCCAAGCGCCTTTGGCTGCACGTGGCAGGTGCGCACGCGCCCGACCTTCTCAGAGCGGACCAGTCCGCTGGCCTCCAGCACGTGCAGATGCTGGACGACGGCCGGTAGGGACATGGCAAGCGGCTCCGCAAGCTCGCTGACCGAGGCCGAGCCGAGTGTCAGACGATCGACCATCGCGCGGCGCGTCGGATCTGCGAGCGCATGGAACGTAAGGTCGAGCGGGGCAGCTTGTTGGTTAAGCACTCACTTAAGTATTACCACATGGCCGGCTAGTAGCGCTAGCTGTGTCCCTGGACGCGGCGCCCAGCTTGATCGTTGAACGCATACGCAAGCACGTGGGGCTTTGGGAGACTTCTAACCCGCGGCGGCACGGCGGCTCTGGCGGGTGAGTGCGCTCACGAGCTTGTCGATCGAGCGTTGCAGCTGCTCGATGCTGGCCGACTCCACCCGGCTCACCCCGACCTCGCGGTTGATCCAGGCGTTGATCTCGCGGTGGCTGCTGCGGCTGCGCACGGCGAGATCGGCCACCAGGCGGCGGCGCTCCTCGCGTAGCTGGGTCCTGCGCTCGAACGCGGCTACCGGCACCGGCTCGGGAGTAGGGGGCGTGGCGGTCTTGGCTTTCGGTGCGGTTGGCGCTGGTCCGAACAGTGTCATCTGCGGCACCACTTCGGCGCTCAACGGCACGAACTCGAGCGCAGGCGACGGCTCGCTCGCGCGCCGCTCGCGCGGCTCGTCCAGGCCCTCGTCCTGCTCGCGCTGGCGCAGCGCGTGGCGCAGCTCGCTCTCCACCTGCGCCGCGTGCGCGCGCAGCACCGGCTCGGCTGGCAGATAGACCCAGCTCGGCTCGGGTGGGCGATCGGGAATCGTGCGTACGAAGCGCCCCACGATCTGCCTGAAGATCATCGGCGTCTTCGCCGCCGTGGCGTACACGCCGACGCGCAGGCGGGGAATGTCCACGCCCTCGGAGACCATGTTGACCGCCACGATCCACGGCTCGCGCGACTCCCTGAAGGCTGCGAGCTTCTGCGCGGCGCGTGCCTCGGTGTGCAACACGACCACCGGCGCCTTGCCGGTGGCGTCGCCGAGCAGCTTTGCGATCTTGCGCGCGTGCGTGGCGTCTGCCGCGACGGCGAGGCCACCGGCGTCGCGATGACCGTCGGCGCGCAACTCGCTCAGCTTCGTGTCGGCCTCGCGCAGAATGCGCGGCAGCCCGTCCGGCAGCTCTGTTGAGATCGCGGTGCGATAGCGACGGCTGGCCTCGCGGGCGGTGAGCACCGTCTCGAACGAGGACTCGATCACGTCCTCGCCGCTACGCCAAGAGAGCGTCCCGTCGAAGGTCACGAATGCGACTGGCCGGCAGATGCCCTCGGCCACCGCCTCGGCGTAGGTGTAGGACACGTCGGGTTCGGCCACCCCTTCGGCGTCGTAGCTGACACCGGGGATCGGCGTCGCGTCTGAGCGAAACGGTGTCCCTGACAGCAGCAGCCAGCGGGGGGCCGCGGCGAAGGCCATCTGAAAGCCGGTGCCCCAGGCCAGCTCCTCGCCGAGGTGATGGGCCTCGTCCACGATCACCAGCGTGTCCGGCGCGACCTTCGCGCGCCATGCCTTCGGGTCTGAGGCCACGCGCGCATAGGTCACCGCCACGCCGTGAAAGTCGCGCGGCGGCAGTGGACCGGGCGCATCGGGCTGCAACTGCACGCCCAGTTGTGCCCCGGCCGCGGCCCATTGGCGCGTGAGCGGCGTCGTCGGGCACAGCACCGCCACACGGCTCACCTCGCCGCTGGAGAGCATCCGTCGTGCCAGCTCGAGCGCCGGACGCGTCTTGCCGGCCCCGGGCGCCGCCGAGATCAGGAAGGGGCCGTCCTGCCAACCGTGCAAACGCTCGAGCGCGTCGCGCTGCCAGGCGCGCAGGGATGTCACGGGGGCTCCAGACAAGAGCCCGGCATCCTGGGCCATGGCCCGGACGGATCGCCCGGTTTGGCTCAGTCAGTGGCCGGGCGGGGCAACGCCAGTGCGGCGGGGTTTGCGACCAGGCGGGCTGGCATGCGTCCTAGCCCGCCGGCGGGGCGCGCTAGGACCGCGGCGGGGGCGGTGCGTAGCGGTGATGCAGCATCAGAGGGTTGCCGTCGGGGTCGTTGAACAGCGCCATGTGGCATACCCCCGTGTCGAGCGTATCGCCGCGAAACTGCACGCCTTGCTCTTCGAGCGTCGCGCGCGCGGCCGCGACATCCTCGACGTGCAGCGCGATCTCGTGCCCGCGCACGCTGTGCTCCATGCCCATCTTCCCGGCGTCGAGCACGCTCAAGGTCAAGTTGCCTGTCTCGAACTCGGCGTAGTTGCGCTCTTCCAGGTAAACCGAGCGCTCCAGCCCAAGCGTCCCGCCGTAGAACTCGACGGCTTTAGGGAGATCTTTGGTGGAGACGGCCACGAAGTCGACGCCAGTGATCAGCCGCGTTGAGTCGGTCATCGCAAAGCTCCTTGATCGTATGTGGTGGCCCGCCCGCGCAACTCTCGATCGAGCGCGAGTGAGCCTGTCTGACCCGCGTTCGCGCCGGTGCGGCGCTTACGCGCTCTCGGCCTGCACATGCCCCGACTTTACTGCCTGCGCGAGGGCGTCGTAGTCGCGTTCGTTCTGGTCCGCATAGGCCTCTGAGAAGTCCACGATCGCCTGGTCGAAGACGCCGCCGGCGCCGAGATAGGAGGCGATCGCGATGCGGTTTCCCGTGCGTGCGTGCGCGCGCGCCAGCGTCCATGCGCAGAGGGCGCCGTAGGCGCGCAGCATCGGATGGTTCATCGTCTCGATCTCAACGCTCAACTTGCCGTCCCATAGCTGGCGCACATAGAAGTCGCGCGTCACGTCGTCGATTCCGGTGGCTGGCAGCCAGCCCAAGAGGATGTCGCCGGATGCCTGCATCAGGCGCTGGCCCTCGACCACGCGCTGGCCGTGGTTTGCGTATTGGGAGGCGCCGGCGTAGGGCTCGAGCACCGAGGCCTGGGCTTCCTTGGCCTGCAGGACGAGCGGGTCCTGCTCGTCGCGTCCGACGAACAGCAGCACCCATGCGCGCGTGCCGACGCTGCCGACACCCACGACCTTGCGCGCGATGCTCTGGAACGTGTAGTCGCCCAACAGCACGCCGTACTCGTCGCTGAGGCTTGAGCGGTAGTCGGCGAGCATCGCCTCAAAACGCTTGTGCAGCTCGTCGTTCTCCGCTTGGCCCAAGAGCTCCCGTGCCGGCACGATCAGAGGCGGTTCGCTGATGAAGCGCAACTGTCCATCGACCGCTTCGGTGAGCTTGAGCACGGCGCGCGTGCTGTTCTTCGCGCGCGCCTTGCCCAAGCGCTTTTCCATCTGTTGCAAGCGCTTGCCCTTGACGAGCTGTTGGGCGCGCACGACGCCCATGATGTCCTTGGCATTGAGGCTCGAGTACCACACGTCCAGATTGCTCATCTGGGCAAAGCCTCGCATCGACAGTCTGTAAGCCTGAGCCGCCCAGACGATCACGTCGGCGACCTCTTGCTTGCTCAAGCTGAGGTCGCGCCCGGCGACGCACAGACTCACGGCCAGCCGCTTCACGTCCCACTCCCACGGCCCCGGCAGGGTCTCGTCGAAATCGTTGATGTCGAACAGCATCTCGCGCTCGGGCGAGGCGAAGACGCCGAAGTTCGACAGGTGGGCGTCTCCGCACAGCTGCACCCGCAGGCCCGAGGCTGGGGTCTGGGCGAGGTCGGCTGCCATGATCGCTGCCGCGCCACGGTAGAAGGTGAAGGGCGAGACGAGCATGCGCCCGTAGCGGATCGGCACGAGCTCGGGCACGCGACTCTCGGCCTGGCCTTGGAGGATCGCAACGGGGTCCTCGCGGTCCTTTGCTGCTTTCCATTCGGCGTGGCTGGAGCGCGGCGTGTGCGCCCGCGCGTCCTTGCCTTCGGCTTCGCGTCGCTTGACCGTCTCGGCGTCGCTCATGTCCCGCTCCTTGGGTTCTCGTCAGGATCGCGCTCAGGCGCGGAGGGTGGGGGAGCGTTGGTGGTCGCTCTGGGGCTCGGTTGGGGCGCTTGGCCAGCGGGTGGGGCGGGCTTTGGCGGTGTCCCGCTGGGTGGTGCGTGCTCGGCGGGCGCGCCGGGCGGCGGGTGAGGTCCGCCCCGGATGTGCGAGGCAAGATGCGCGTCTGGAAACTCCAGCGCTGTTTGGCGGCGCAGCGTCTCTGTGCCGAACACCGCCAGCACGATGATGATGAGGATTCCCGTAAGCGATTTGGTCGCCTCGATCGGCCCCCACGCGAACAGCAGCAGCAAGAGCAGTGCGAGTGCGCCGAAGGTGACATCGGGGCGGTCGCGCATGTAGGGCGCCATTAGATGACGCAGCGACGTGGCGATCCTCGTGGGCCCGGCCAGCATCGCCGCGAGGACCACGACCACGCCGATGAACACGGTCGACCACGCGACATCGGCAAGCACGCTCGTCCCGATCGACCAGGCCGCCTGTGCGGCAGGCCTCACCGCTTCGGTGGTTGCCAGCGAGTCCACCACCTTCGACCCGGCGATGCCGCGCACCACGACAACCGCCAGGCCCGCACCTACGAACGCCGCGCCGACCTCGGTCAAGGTTTGGCGGCGTCGTCCGCGCGCCAAATAGACCGCCAGCGCGAACATCGCCACAACCAGCAGCGGCAGGACCAGAGCCAGGCTGCGCAACAGGTTGACCGCGTCCTGCATCGTGCCGAGCTGTTTGGAGGTCACGATCCGAAGTTGCGCGACGTTCGCCGGGATCTTTTCGGAGATGCTCGCGGGGGCTCCCACCTTTTCGGCCACTTCGCCCAGCATCGGGCGCAGGTCGAGGACCACCGCGCCGCCGCCGGGCAGCTTCACGACGCTGCCTTTGTTCTCGATCAGACGCACGAACTGGGCGTGTGTGACCTGGTTGGCCTTGCTCCACAGTTCCTGGACACGCGGACGTTCGAGCAGCAGGTTGATCCCCTTTTGTACAACGTCTTTGAGTGCCCCGGCAGCCGGCGCGGCGAGCGGCTTCAGTTCGCTCGGCAGCTCTTTGCCCAGTTCTCCGGCCACGTCGACGTTGGCGTACAGCTGTTCCGTCAGGTAGCCGGACACCGCTTCGCGGATCGGTGGGCTCTCGATCAGCTTCGTGTTCGTGCTCGTCCAGTAGCCGGTGTCGAGCAGTTGCCGGTTGGCCCATACCGCGAAGATCGCGACGATGCCGAGCACGGTTGCCACGCCGATCAGGCTGCGCACCAGCCAGCGGTGGGGGTGAGCTGCGCTTGGGGGCGGGGAGTAGGTCTGAGCCGGAGGGCCTGAAGCCGGGGGGTTGGCGGCGAAGCTCACGTTACGGGAGGCTATCCACGGGTTCGGCGGGCAGTAACCGTGTTACCCCGCACCGGGGTAAGTGTTTTCACGCAACCTCCCAGCATTCAGGGGCGTTCGCGCTCTGCCATGTCGGCGCCGGTGGTGGTCGTCATCACCTGCGCCGCGCCGCCGCCAAGCACCCGGCGCACCAGTCCGGGCGCCACGATACGCAGGGCCGCGGCAAGCGCATATGGTCGCGGCACGTAGCGCTCGGGACGGCGCTCCACGCCCGCCTGGTAGATCGCCTCGGCCGCCTTCTCGGGTGTCGAGACGATCCAACGGGTGAGAACACGATCGGTCAGCTCGGCTTGGGGGAAGCCCTCGGTGGAGATGAAGCCGGGGAGTACGAGCCCGACGTGCACGCCGTGCGGGCGCTCCTCGGCCCACAGCGAATCGGACCAGCCGGCGAGCGCGAACTTCGACGCGCTGTAGGCTCCCGAACCTGCACGCGCTACACGCCCGGCGGTGCTGGCCACGTTGACGATCGCGCTCGGAGCGCTCGCGCGCAGCAGCTCGAGCAGCGCCTCGGTCAGACGCAGCTGAGCGTCGAAGTTGATGTCCATCGTGCGCCTGACGTTGGCGTAGCCGCCATCGGCGAAGCGCGCACGCCAGGCAGCGCCAGCGTTGTTGACGAGCAGGTCGAGCCGTCCGTGGTGCTCGCCTATGTGTGCCCGCACGCGCTCGGGAGCATCCTCGTCGAGCAGATCCAGCGCCAGAAAGCTCGCCTGCGGGCCGAGCGAGCCGGCGAGCGCGCGCAGGCGCTCCTCGCGGCGTGCCACGAGCACGACCTGAACGTTCGGGATGCGCGCAAGCCGACGGGCTGTCGCCTCGCCGATGCCGCTGGAAGCGCCCGTCACGAGCGCTACGAAGGGATGTCCGGCCGGGTTGTGCATGTTTGACCCGTTCGGGGTCTGTGCGTGTGGCTCGTTCATTTGCCCATGCCTTTCTCGAGCTTGCGGTGCTCGACACCCTTGGGAGTGGCGATCAGGATGTCGCTGACCATCTCCGGCGCGAACAGGCCGTGGTCCACCACGCCCGGTGTGTCCGCGAGACGCGCGGCCAGCGTCCGCGCGTCTGCGAGCGGGCCGAAGTAGTCGGCGATCAGGTTGCCCTCAGGGCTGGGAGGCACCTCGCGCAGTCTCGCCTCGCCGATCAGGGCTAGCGTTGCTTGGGCTCCGAAGCGCAGGATCTCGAGCGGCACAAGCGGATGCAACTCTGCGACAGCCTTCTCAGCGGAGGCGATCACAACGAAGCGCCGGCTGGCCGCCGCGACGATCTTCTCGTGCGTGTGAGCGCCGCCGCCGCCCTTGATGAGCCATCCGCTGGGATTGATCTGATCGGCCCCGTCGATTGCTATGTCCAGGTGCCCGAGCGCGTCGAGTTCCTCCACCACCAGTCCGAGCTCGCGTGCGGCATGCTCGGTGGCAGGTGAGGTGGCGGCGCAGCGCAAGCTCAGGCCGCGTGCCTGAAGCGCAGGCAGCAGGTGGGCGACGGTGGAACCTGTGCCCAGGCCGACACGATCGCCGTCTTTTACGAGCAGGGCGCCAGCTTCGGCCGCCGCACGCTTTTGCTCATCAATATCTGTCATGGGCGCCTGTGCCGACGCGCGAGATGACGCCATCGTGCAGCGAGCCTACAGGCCCGGTGCAAGGTGGGCCTGTCGAGCTCAGGGGCAGATCTTCAGCTTGCGCTCACGTGTGCTGTTTGAGGGCCTTCGCCGGCGGTGCGCGGTTGCGAGTCGTACTCCTCAGGGCTTCCGCGCAAGAAGCGCCATATCGCCAGCAGCATCATGATCGTCATCAGCCCCGCGCTGGTCGCGCACTCCTCGCAGACGGCGTGGATCGAGAAAAGCTCGCGGTAGGTCAGATAGGCCGAGAAGCCGAAGCCGCCGATCGTCAGCACGAGCGTCGCAAAGCGCGTGTTCTCGCTTTCCGGCGCGAGCAATGAGGCCATGATCGCGATGTAGCCGAGCAGGCCCATCAGGGCCACGGGGACGCCCGCGAGCTTCGAGTAGGTCGAGGTCTGAACCTTGAAACAGCTGCCGCCCGAGGTACAGACGGGCCTGAGGTTGGCGTAATGGACGTAGGTCAGATAGCTAGCGAGCGCTAGGCCGAGCGCCGTCAGCACGATCAGCACGATTCTCAGGGTGCGCTGACTCATCTCGGGGCGGTGCCGATCTGCTCCATCGCCCGATCACTCTCAGGCCTTCAACAGCTTTTCGATCGCCGCTTCGAATTCGCCGGCGTTGGTGAATCCGGCGATTTCAAGCTTTTTCAGCGATTCGCCCGTCTTGCCGATCATGAAGGACGGTGTCCCCGTAAAACCATTCTGGTTGGCTGCTTGCGCATCGGCAAGAACCTGGCTGGGGTAGGCGGGATTGTTGCGGTCTTCGCTCCATTGCGAGAGATTCAAGCCCGGTATCTGGGCGGCCAGCCCCTGCAGATATTTTTCGGTGACATAGCCGGTGTCCTCTTCTCCCTGCTCGTGGTAGAAGAGCTCGACGAAGTGCCACATCAGGTTCTGCTTGCCGGCGGCGAGCGCGGCGACCTGCTGGGTCTGGAAGGTTTCTTTTTCGCGTGTGGCGGTCTCCATCGAGTGGTACTCGATCTTGACCTTGCCGGTGCGCACGTACTTCTTGATGATCGTCGGCAGCGCGCTGAGCGTGAACTGCTTGCAGAACGGGCACTCCAGGTCCCCGAAGTACTGAATTGTCACGGGCGCGTTGGGATTGCCGAGCGTGATCGTGCTCTGCGGTATGCCCTGCAGCAGCGAGACGACTTCGGCGGCCGCCGTCTTCGCTTCCTTGCTTTGCGGAGGCGGCGCGGTTTTGGAGCCGCCGCTGCCGGTGGCGATCAGGATGATCGCGATGATCACGACGACCACGCCTGCGACCCCGCCAAGCTGGATCAGGCGCTTGCGCTGGGCGCTCTGCGCCGCGTGCGCTTCCTCTTGGGCCTTGCGGTCGGCGCGCGCCTGCTCGCGGCGCTCCTTGCGGGTTAGATCCGAGTCGGCTGGGGTCATGGATGCAACTTTTGCATACTTTGCCTGAAGATTGCTTAAGGACTGGCGCCGGCGGACTCGCGGAGGATGGCATCGGGTGCGCGTAAGCACTGCGAGAAGCAGGGCTGCAGGGCTCGTAGGGAGGCAGGAGGTGCTCCGGGCCTTGCTCGACGAGCGCGTCTGCGTCTAAGGCTTCTGTACGTGAGAGTGCAAGCGGGATACCTTGCTCACGTCCCTTTATGGCCTGCGTGTGGCGTACCGTAGATGGAGACATTTGCCCCCGTAGCTCAGCTGGATAGAGCGTCGGACTTCTAATCCGAGGGTCGCAGGTTCGAATCCTGCCGGGGGCACTCGCTAGCTCCGTGGCGTCCATTCCGACCCGCCTGACGCAGAATCAACCGAAGCGTCCAGTAAAAAGCTCCAGGTATGAAGACGGGCGAGGTCATCGCCGCTTGGGAGGATGCTGGCTGGGAGTGTCCCGTACGCGCGGGAGCCATCGTCAGTACAGGCATCCGCACCGGCCGGGCAAGGTCACTGTGCCTGGGAAGCCGAGTAGTACCTTGCATCCCAAGACACTCGCTAGCATCTTGAGGCAGGCAGGAATGGAGAAGCCATGACTCACCGCTATCTAATCGTTGTCGAGGGTGACGGCTCGATGAACTATTCGGCGTACAGCCCCGACGTGCCTGGCGTCGCGGCTGTTGGGGCTACGCGCGAGGAGTGCGAACGCGAGATGCGCGAGGCAATCGAGTTCCACATCGAAGGTCTGGCCGAGGACGGGGAACCAGTGCCCGAAGCTCACAGCACGGCCGGTTACGCCGTCGTCCAGGTTGCGTGAAGGTCTCCGTCGGTCCGTACGCGTTCGACAACGTCTCCTATGACGCTCGTGAGCGCGTAGGCACGACGCTTGCCGGAGGGTCGCAGGTTCGAATGTTGCCGGGGAGCTACTGCCGGGGTCGCTAGGAAGACCGGGCGAACAGCCGCAAGAACAGCAGGAAGATGTTCAGCACGTCCAGGAAAATCCCGGCGGCCAACGGGATCGCTTCGTCTGTTCCGGCGCGGCGCAGGCGATTGAAGTCGACCACCGTGTACAGGCCGAAGATCACGAGTCCGAGCAACGCGTAGACCGTGTAGAGCGCCGGTATACGAACGAAGATCAGCACGATGCCGGCGAGAATCAATCCGAGCAGCAGCCAGAACAGCGTGCGGTACAGAAACGAGAGATCGCGCCGGATCGCGTAGCCACCGGCGCCGAGGCCGCCGACGAATAGCGCGGTGGCCGCGAGCGCCTGACGAACCGCGGTTGGATCGGTGGCTGAGTAGTAGTTGACTGTGCTCGACACTCCCACGCCAAGCAGCAGGCCGAAGGCAAACAGCAACACCAACGCGAGGCGATGATTGCCGCGCGCGTTTGCGGCGTTGAGGCCAAACAGGCAGCCAAATGCGACCAGCCACGCGATGAACCATCCGGCTCCGCCCATTTCGCGGGCGACGTATGCGCCCAGCGTCGCAAAGGCGGTGGTCAGCGCCACAAGCCCCATCACTCTGCCGAACAGCGTCTGTGTTCTTGCCGGGGTCAGGCCTGCTGCGTAGCTTGCCGTGTTCATGTGGGAGATCGTAGAGTGTCGGCCGGTCTCAGAGCAAGCTGCTCGACCGCTCGCGCAAGCGCACATCGTCCACTTGGCGCGTGCCCGAGCTAGACGAAAGAGAGGATCGCCATGCCCGAAGCCACCTTCTACTTCGACCTCGGATCGCCCTACGCCTATCTGACCGCGGAGCGCATCGACGATGTCCTTCCCCAGCCGGCCGTCTGGCGGCCCGTGTCGCTTGGCGGCCTGTTCAAGGCCAACGGACGTTCCTCGTGGGCGCTCGGTGGAGATGACAGTCGCCAGGGCGGGATCGCCGAGGTCGAGCGACGTGCGCACGAGTATGGACTGGAGGCCGTGAGCTGGCCGGAGCCTTGGCCTACCAATTACCTGTACGCGATGCGCGCGGCCACATATGCATTCCAGGTCGGCCGTGGTCGTGAGTTCGCGATCGAGGCGTTTCGCCACGCCTTCGCGCATGGCCAAGATCTCGCGCTCGAAGAGAACGTGCTGCAGGCCGCTCAGCGGGCCGGCTTGGACAGCGGGGCGGTCGACGAGGCCACGCGCGACCCGGAGATCAAGTTCGCGTTGCGCAGTGCCACCGATGCGGCTCACGCGCTGGGTGTCCTTGGCGTGCCGACAATCGCCGTCGGCGAGGAGCTCTTCTGGGGGGATGACCGTCTGCGGGACGCGGCTGGAGCACTTGCAGATGCCTAGCATCCGGCCACATGCAAACCAAACGGTTGCATGTAGTTTTTGCTTGCACTCGCGTCTCCGTCGCGCACCGCTCCCTCTGGAGCGTCAACATACATAGCGATATGAAAGACGCATCTATCGAGTTGCCCCCAGGACCGCGCATGCCGGGCGCGCTCCAGAGCGTCATCTGGTTTCGCAAGGCCCAGTGGCTGATGGAGACCTGTCAGGCACGCTTCGGCGACATGTTCACGCTGGACATGGGCTATGAAGGCAAGTGGGTGGTCACATCCGATCCGGATGCGATCAAGCAGGTGTTCACAGGAAATCCTCGTCTCCTGCACGCTGGTGAAGCGAACCGCATCCTCCTACCGGTGCTCGGAGCGAGCTCGGTCCTGCTGCTTGACGACGACGCGCACATCGCCCAGCGCAAGCTGCTGCTGCCGCCCTTCCACGGCGAGCGCATGCAGCGCTACGGCGAGCTGATGTCGGCGGTGGCGGCAAAGGAGATAGAGCGCTGGCCGCTCGGTCAGCGCTACCGTCTACGCGCGCCGATGCAGGCGATGACACTGGAGATCGTGCTGCGCGCGGTGTTCGGCATCTCCGAGGGGGCGCGCCTGGAGACCTTGCGCAGTGAGCTTCGCCACCTGCTCGACAAGCTCACCAAGCCGCAGAGCGGAGCCGTCATGGTGGCACTTGGGCCCGAGGGTGTCATGCGCCTGGGCGTCTTTCGCCGTGAACTGGAGCGCGTGAACCGGCCGATCTACGAGGAGATCGCCGAACGCCGGGAGGCTGGCGACCTGGCCGAGCGCGACGACATCATGTCGCTGCTCTTGCAGGCCACACACGAGGACGGTAGCCCGATGAGCGACGAGGAGCTGCGCGACGAGCTGATCACACTGCTCGTAGCCGGGCACGAGACGACTGCCAACGCGCTCTCCTGGGCTGTCGAGCGGCTCTGTCGCCACCCGCAGAAGCTCGAGCGCCTCACCGAGGAGGTGCGCGCCGGCGAGGACGCATACCTCCAGGCCACGATCCAAGAGACGCTGCGCCTGCGGCCCGTGATCTCGATCGTCCTGCGCCGTCTGACCGAGCCGATGGAGATCGGCGGGCGCATGCTGCCCGCCGGCTGTTCGATCGCCCCGGCGATCCATCTGGTCCATCGGCGTGGCGACATCTACCCACAGCCAAACGAGTTTCGCCCCGAGCGCTTCCTCGAGCGGGAGGGCGGCAAAGCACCGGGAACCTACACGTGGATTCCCTTCGGTGGCGGCGTGCGCCGCTGCCTCGGTGCGGCCTTTGCCCAGTTCGAGATGGAGTGTGTGCTGCGCGAGCTCGTCCTGCGTACCACGCTGACACCGTCGCGGCCGCAGTCGGAGAGCATCTACAGGCGTGCGATCACCGAGACGCCCGGTCGCGACGCCGAGGTTCTGGTGGGGCGTTCGCTGCCGCCGACAGGCGCCCCCAGGTCGGAGGCCGAGGCCGTCCAAGTCTGAGCGCGCTGTCGAAGCCTGCGCGCGTCATGGGATGACGGGCAGGTGTGGCGCCCTCGGCACGCGGCAGATGCCGTCTGTAGCATCGGCCGCCGCCGATGTTCGTGCTCACGACGCTGGTCTACCCGGTTGTGCTCGCGCTGCTGTGCCTCGGCGGGGCGCTGCTGGTCGACCGGGCCAGCGGCGGGCTGCTGCCGACGATGTTGTTCCCCGCGGTTGGCGCCGCGGCATCGATCGTGCTCTCACAGCTGAGTACGTACATAGCGCCGCTGGCACCCGCGACTCCCTACCTGCTCGTGGCACTCGCGCTCGCTGGGCTGCTGCTTGGACGGCAGCGGCTACGCACGCTCGCGCGCGCGTGGCGCGGCTCGATTTGGCAGCTGCTCGTGTGCCCGCTGGCCTATGTCCTGGCGCTGGCGCCGGTGCTGCTCGCGGGACGGCCGACCTTCTCTTCCTACATGGCGCTCGCCGACTCCGCCGTGCACATGCTTGGTGCGGACTTCCTGATTCGCCACGGGCAGGACTACTCGCACCTCGACTTGCACAACTCCTACGGGCTGTTTGTTCGCAACTACTACGGATCGAGCTATCCCTCGGGCGCCGACACGCTGTTCGGCGGCAGCTCATTCCTGCTCGGACTGCCGCTGATCTGGACGTTCCAGCCATTCGTCGCGTTCATGCTCGCGACCGCCGCCGGCCCAGCTTGGGTGCTCGTCAGGCGGGTGGGCCTGGGCGGCGGCTGGGCGGTGTTCGCGACGCTCACAGTCACGCTGCCGGCGCTCGTGTACGCATATGAGCTGATCGGCTCGGTCAAGGAGATCGCGGCGCTCCCATTGATCTTGTGCATGGGCGCGCTGGTCGTGGATCATCGACGCTGGCTGTGGAAGGGCGCACGCGCGGCAATCCCGTTTGCGCTCGTTGTCGCCGCCGGCGTGGCGGCGCTCGGCATCGCATTCGGCGCATGGGCGCTTGCCGCTTCCTTGGTGCTCGCGGGCGTGGCTCTCGCCGAGTTGCGCGATGGCCGAGCGCTCCGCCGGGATGGGGAGAGTCCGTCGCAGCGGGGTGTTGGTGGAGTGCTTGGCAAGCCAAGTGCCCACGGCTTGCTCATGCTGCTCGCGGCCGGCCTGCTCGTGCTGCTCGTGGCGGCCTGGCCAACATGGGCGCAGCTCTCCGGCTCATTGAAAGTCGCGCAGGCGATTGCCTCGACCTCCAACTCCGGCAACCTGCACTCGCCGCTGCGTCCGTCCCAACTCTTCGGTGTGTGGCTTGGCGGTAGCTACAAACTGCTGCCAACCGGCGGAGCGCTCACGCTAACGATCGTGCTGATCGCGCTCGCGCTCGTCCTTGTGGTGGTGGGAGTGGGGAATCTTGTTCGTTCCCGTCGGTATGCGTCGGCTGGTTGGTTCGCTGGGATGGTGATCGTGTGGCTCGTGCTCGTGGGCTTTGCCAGCACCTGGGCAAATGCGAAGACGCTGATGCTGACCTCGCCCGCCGTGATGCTGATGGCCTGGGCAGGGATCGCTGCATTGCGCGACTCGCGTATCCGCATTATCGCTCCGCTTGTTGCCTTTCTGCTTGTGGGCGGCGTGCTCTGCTCTGACGTGCTGCTCTACCACAGTTCGAACCTCGCACCCACCGCGCGCTATGAAGAGCTTGCGTCCATAAACAAGCGCTTTGCCGGACGTGGGCCCACGCTTTTCACCGATTTCGACGAATACTCCCTGTACGAGTTGCGCGACATGGACGTCGGCGGGCCTGACTTCGTCTATCCGCCACCCGCGCTCGCCGCGGCCGCCGGCGGCTACGGGGACCCGGTCGATCTCAACAAGATCGCTCCGGCAGCACTGCTGTCGTATCCGCTGATCGTAACCCGCCGCGACCCAACGGCCGTTCGCCCGCCTGCCGTATACCGGCTGCTATGGCAGGGCGTCTACTACCAGGTGTGGCGTCGCGTTCAGAATGCCTCGCGCGGAAGACCATCTGGCGGAGCGCGTCCTGCCCGGCTCGTAAAGGTGCCTCTTGCGCGTACGTTTCGCCCGCCTGGGTGGAGGCGCTCGCGCAAGGGCATCGTTATGAATGGCTCGGGAACGCTGAGTGCCCGGTTCGTTCTTCCCCACGCCGGTGTATGGGAACTGTGGCTGAAGGGCGACGTCATGCGTGCGCTGACTGTTCGCATCGACGGCCTCAAGCTCGGTACGCTCGGCGGGCAGCTCGACGGCAACTCACTCGTGGTCAACGTCCTTACTCCACTCCGTACACGCCTGGACGCGGGAGGCCATACATTGACGATCTCGCGTCCCGGCGCCGATCTCGCGCCCGGCGACGGCGGCGCGGCGACGCTCGCGGCGATCCTGCTTGTCCCCGGGGGCGCCACGTGAGTGGACCGCCGAAGCCACCCTCGGAGGATCAGATCCTGCTCGGCGATTGCCTGGAGCTGTTGCCGGGCTTTGTCGACGGCTCGTTCCAGCTGATCTACATCGATCCGCCGTTCAACACGGGGCGAGCGCAGAAGCGCAAGACGCTGCAGACAGTCTCTGACGAGGCCGGCGACCGGGTCGGCTTTGAGGGACGACGCTATGCGACGCGACTACTTGCTGAGAGCTCCTATCGCGACAGCTTCGAGGACTACTTGGCGTTCTTGGCTCCGCGTCTGGAGGAGGCACACCGGCTGCTTGCGCGCGAGGGCACGCTCTATTTCCACATCGACTATCGCGAGGCTCATTACTGCAAGCTGCTGCTGGACGAGATCTTCGGGCGCGAGTGCTTTCTCAACGAGCTGATCTGGGCCTACGACTACGGCGCGCGCTCGCGCCGGCGCTGGCCGTCCAAGCACGACACGATCCTCGTGTACGTGCGCGACCCGGCCGCCTACTACTTCGACGCAGAGGAGGTCGACCGCGAGCCGTACATGGCGCCCGGTCTGGTAACGCCTGAGAAGGCCGCGCGCGGCAAGCTGCCGACCGACGTGTGGTGGCACACGATCGTGCCCACCAATGGCGCCGAGAAGACGGGCTATCCGACGCAGAAGCCTGAGGGCATCGTGCGGCGCATGGTGCTTGCCAGCAGCCGCCCCGGCGACTGGTGCCTCGACTTCTTCGCGGGCTCGGGCACGCTCGGCGCCGTTGCGGCGCAGCTGGGCCGCCGCTGCGTGCTGATCGACTCCAACCCGGAGGCCGTCGAGGTCATGGAGCGTCGCCTACAGCTAGGGTCTAAGCGGTGGCCGACCGCATCCTGATCCTCT
Source organism: Solirubrobacteraceae bacterium (assembly GCA_035485715.1). Taxonomy (GTDB): domain Bacteria; phylum Actinomycetota; class Thermoleophilia; order Solirubrobacterales; family Solirubrobacteraceae; genus Palsa-744. The sequence goes on from DATHNT010000003.1 coordinate 349,662, forward strand.
CCTGGGAGTACCCCCCGGTGATCGAGGGTGGCCTGGCTCGTCATGTGCGCAAGCTGGCCGAGGAGCTTGTCTGCCAGGGAGTCGCCGTGGACGTGCTGACGCGCGGGCGCGATGAGTCCCCGGCGTGCGAACAGCAGCACGGAGTCGCCGTCCACCGCGTGAGCGAGCCCCGTTTCCCGCTCGACCTCGACCGCTTCCTCGGATGGGTGCAGCGCATGAACGACGACATGCTGGCGGCCGGCAGCGCATTGGCCGAGGAGCATGCCTACGACCTCGTGCACGGCCACGACTGGCTCGTCGCGCACGCCTCCGTCGCTCTGGCCGAACGTCTTGACATTCCCTATGTGACAACGATCCATGCCACCGAGCACGGCCGCCACCAGGGCTGGGTAGACAAATCGCCACAGTCCGACATCCACGCGATCGAGCGCTGGATGGCCCACCGCGCCGACTCTGTGATCACCTGCTCGCACTACATGCGAGGACACGTAGCTGACATCTATGACATCGACGAGCGTCGCATCACGGTGATCCCAAACGGCATAGATCCACGCGATCTGCGCCCGGTCGACGACTTGAACGCGCTGCGCTTGCAGTTCGCTCAGCCAGAACAGAAGCTGGTCCTGCTGGTCGGGCGTCTGGTCTATGAGAAGGGCTTTCAGCTGGCGCTCGACGCGCTCCCAGGCGTGATCGAGAAAGTCGCGGGCGTGCGCTTCCTGGTGGCCGGCAGTGGCACCCACGAGGGCGAGTTGAAGGCCCAGGCCGAGCGCCTCGGCCTCTCAGAGCACGGCGTGTTCCTCGGTTGGATCGGCGACGACGCGCTGCACTCGCTCTACCGCATCGCCGACCTGTGCGTGGTGCCCTCTCTGTATGAGCCGTTCGGGCTCGTGGCCCTGGAGGCAATGGCCTCTGGCTGCCCCTGCATCGTGGCCGACACCGGTGGCCTGCGCGAGGTCGTCCCTGCCGGCGAGCGAGTCGGCCTGCGCTTCAACGGCGGCGACCCAGAGCACCTGGGTGTGATGATCGAGCGTCTGCTGGTCGACGTCGAGCTGCGCGATCGCCTCGTCACCGAGGCCTCAGAGCACGTGCTCAGCTTCGACTGGAGCGACGTCGCGCAGCGCACGCGCGCGATCTACAGTGATGTCCTACCACGCAGAGAAGCAACCAAGAGGGAGTAGGGGAGATGCTCGAAGGGTTGATGCAGGACGACTTCCAGTTGACGCTGCACCACCCGCTGCACCGCATGCGCTCGGTCCATCCGAGCGCGGAGGTGGTCACGCTCACCGATGCCGGTCTCACGCGCGCAAGCTACGGCCAGGTGGCCGAGCGTGTCGATCGTTTGGCGCGCGTGCTCGATCGGCTGGGCATCAAACAGGGCGATCGCGTCGGCACGTTCGCATGGAACAACCAGCGCCACCTCGAGCTCTACATGGCCGTCCCCTGCATCGGCGCAGTCCTGCACACGCTCAACATCCGTCTGTTCGCCGAGCAGCTGACCTACATCGTCAACCACGCGCAGGACGGCGTCATCTTCGTCGACGACTCCGTCGTGCCGATCCTGCAAGAGCTGGCGCCCACTTTCGAGGGCGTGCGCCACTACGTGGTGATGGGCGATGGCGACGCCGGCACCCTCCCCAACGCTTTGCTCTATGAGGACCTGCTCGAGCAGGCGGGATCTGGACCTTATGAATATCCCGAGGTGGACGAGCGCCAGGCTGCCGCGCTCTGTTACACAAGCGGCACCACCGGCAATCCCAAGGGCGTGCTCTACTCCCACCGCTCGATCTCCCTGCACTCCTCGGCCTCGCTGATGACCGACGCGCTCGGCCTCTCAACGCGCGATCGGGCACTCGTTGTGGTGCCGATGTTCCATGCCAACGCCTGGGGCATCCCACACGCTGCCGCGCTTGCCGGGGCGGACCTGATCATGCCCGACCGCAACCTGGGAGCCGAGCCCTTGGCGAAGTTGATCGAGGCCGAGCGGCCCACGATCATGGGTTGCGTTCCGACGATCTTTGCCGACATGTTGCGTTATGCCGAAACCAACGATGTGGACCTCTCTTCGCTGAAGAACGCGGCCTGCGGTGGCTCTGCGGTACCGCGGCAGCTGATGAAGGACTACGAGGAGCACCATGACGTGGGCATCTTCCAGGCCTGGGGTATGACCGAGACAAGCCCAGTCGCCTCCTATTCACGCCCGGATGAGAGCACCGGCCACGACGACGCTTATTGGGACATGCGCGCCAAGCAGGGCAAGCCCCTGCCGTGGGTGCAGGCACGGCTCGTGGGAGACGATGGCGCCGAGGTGCCGTGGGACGGCGACTCCACCGGCGAGCTCGAGGTGCGCGGACCGTGGATCGCCGCGCGCTACTTCAACGACGACTCAGGCGAGCAGCGCTTCCACGACGGTTGGCTGCGTACCGGCGACATCGCCTCGATCGACGAGCACGCATTCATCCAGATCACCGACCGCTCCAAGGACGTCATCAAGTCCGGCGGCGAGTGGATCAGCTCTGTCGAGCTCGAGAACGAGGTGATGGTCCACCCCGACGTGATCGAGGCGGCTGTGATCGCAAAGCCCGATGAGAAGTGGGCCGAGCGCCCCTTGTGTTGCGTGGTCCTACGCGAGGGCGCCCAAGTGAGCGCCGAGGACCTGCAGGAGCACCTGCGGGGCCGCGTGGCCAAGTGGTGGCTGCCAGACGAGTTCGCCTTCATCGGAGAGGTGCCGAAGACGAGCGTGGGCAAGTTCGACAAGAAGGTGCTGCGCGCTCATCTGCAGGAGGGAACGCTCGGGGGGCGGGTCAAGCTGGGCACATGATGGTTTTGCCCGCGTTTGCCGGGTAGTGGGAGAGCTGCCGGACGCCTGAAGCGCTCGAGGGCGCATGACCCGTCCGGATCGCGGGCAAAGATGCAGGAGAATGGACGCTCGAGCAAAAAGGGTCTCGGATAGACTGAGGCGCTCGCAGCATCGCCAAGCGATTGGCAAAGCTCTCAAAGGAAATGAGGGGCGGCTCGCAGAGCAGCCCAAGCGAACCACCGGACGCGGGAGATAGCAACATGCGAAACGACTTGACGGCCTGCGAAGGGCCACAGCAGGCAAATGCGACATCGATCGACCGCGCACGCTCGCGCAGGCGTCGCACGGTGCGCGGACTGCTTGCCCTTCCGCTCGCCCTGATGCTGATCGCGCCCGGCGCGGCGCTGGCAGCCGAACCGACGTCCGGCTACAGCACACCCGTCCCGGCGCCAAAAACTACGCCCGCTCCGGCCCCCAAACAGGAAACGGCGCCGACGAAAACGTCGAGCACTCCCAAAGAAACACCGGCGTCAGGTACCGAACCGGCCAATACCAGCGAACCGGCCAAATCGAGCACCGAACCGACCGCGACTACGGCGGCCAAAACGCTGCCCTTCACCGGTCTGAACCTGACCTGGATCGTGATCGGCGGCGTGCTGCTGGTGGCAATGGGCGCTTCGGTCCTGTACACCCAGCGCCGCCGTCAGGGCGCAGGGCGCTAACTCACCACTACGAGATCGCCGATCGCCAGCAGCGGGTAGACCTGGCCCGCTGTTCCGATCGGCAACTCGACGCACCCGTTTGATTGCGGGAAGCCGTATGACGCGCGCGGGAAACCATGGACCGCGTCGCCCCCGTTGAAGTAGTTGACCCACGGAACGCCCGGATCGCTGTAGTGCGAGCCGTCCGGGTTGGTGCCGGTCATCGTCGTAGACACGTAGCGGGCATAGATCGGGAAGGTGCCGCGTTCTGTTTCCGCTCCGGCCACACCGGTGTTCGCGGACGTAGAGATCGCCACGCGTCCGCCGCGATGGACCTCGAGCGTCTCTGGACTGGACTCGCTGACGGTCACGAACGTGTATGGCGTCGGGTCGAGGTGACCGAGCGTCTCGGCCGCCAGCAGCGAAGCCCAGGTAGAGCCGTCGGGCGTGCCGGTGGCGGGCAGTCCGTGATCTGACTGATAGACCATGAGCGCACCGCGCGTGGTTGTATCGAGCGAGCCGTAGGCAAGCCCAGGTGCCTCGGACTCGTTTGAGACGAGCCTTGCCGCGGGCGGGTCGAAGGCATAGTGTGCGGCGCTGCCCCGGTTCTCGGCTCGCGCGCCACTGTTGCGGCCGTGAGCGGCGTCGATCGTGTAGGGCAGGTAGCGCAAGCGGGCAAGCGCCTGCTGGAGTCCGCGCAGCGACGGGCAGGCAATGCGCAGCGTCTGCCTGTGGGCGGTGCCAAGCGGGGGATGCCCGAGCGCGTCCGTGCCGGCCCACACGGTCAGCGTGTAGCTGCTGCAAGGCTCAAGCGTCGACTTCGGCGTGAAGCTCTCGGAGTCGCCAACCGACTTCCATGTGCCGGCGACGCTGGGACTGAGTAGCGGTGCGGGCGAGTTCGGTGCGGGCGCCGCCGACAGGCGCACCACAACTTGTGCAGTCCCGTCCGCGATCGCCCCTGAGGGCAGACCGGTCAGGCGCGTGCGCGCGGCCGGCTTCGGCGGCGTCGCGGGGGGCGTACTGGCGGGAGTCGAAGGTGTGCCCGCGGCCGGACTCGGGGTGGTCTGGCCGGTCGTGGTGGTCGTCGTCGAGCCAGCCGGTGCTGTCTGCGTGGCGGTGCCTGAGACTGTGGCCGCAGCGCTGGTCTGCGCGGCGCCCGTGCCCGCCAGCGCCACGAGTGCGCAGGCCAACGTGATGAACCTTGTCTTGGTCACGGGGATGAAGAGTAGCCAGTCCGGCGGAGGCCGGCCGAGGGGGCTCGATGAAAATCCATTAACGCGTACTATTCCGACATGGTCCCATCGGTGGGTGGCGCTCCCGAGCATTTCGATGCGATTGTGGTCGGCTCTGGGTTCGGTGGCTCGGTGACGGCCGCCCGTCTTGCCGAGGCGGGTTGGAGCGTATGCGTACTCGAGCGCGGCAAGGCCTATCCGCCGACGACTTTTCCGCGCAGCCCGCTCGCGATGAAGCGCAACTTCTGGGACCCGAGCGAAGGCCTGCACGGCATGTTCGACTTCTGGTCGTTCAGCGGGATCGACGCACTCTGCGCCAGCGGGTTGGGGGGAGGGTCGCTGATCTACGCCAACGTCTTCCTGCGCAAGGACGAGCGCTGGTTCGTCAAAGAAGACCTGGCCAAGGGCGGCTATGAAGACTGGCCGGTGACCCGCGCCGACCTCGACCCTCACTACGACGAGGTCGAAAGGCGCATCGGGGTGCAGCGCTTTCCACTCGACCAATCGCCGTATGACCAGACCCCAAAGGTGCTCGCCTACCGAGAAGCGGCAGAGCGCCTGGGGCTCGACTGGTTACTCGCGCCGCTTGCCGTGACGTTCGCGAACGACGGCTCGCAGGCGGTGCCGGGCGAACCGATCCGCGAGGCCGAGCCCAACCTGCACGGACGTACTCGCACCACCTGTCAGATGTGCGGGGAGTGCGACATAGGCTGCAACTACGGCTCGAAGAACACGCTTGACTACAACTACCTGACATACGCATCGCGGGCGGGCGCCGAGTTGCGCACGCTCTGCGAGGTGCGCTCGTTCGAGCCTGCCGAGGGCGGTGGCTACACGGTTCACTACGTCCACCACGACCCGGCCTCCCCCGAAGGCCAGCCTGTCGACACTTCCGCACTGGGGCTTCAGAGGATCGGCTGCAAGCATCTGATCCTCTCGGCCGGCACGCTCGGCACCAGTTGGCTGATGCTGCGCAACCGCGCCGCCCTGCCCGGGCTCTCCGACCAGCTGGGCCTCGGCTTCTCCGGCAACGGCGATCTGCTGACCTTCGCAGTGCGCGCCAAGCGCGAGAATGTCGAGCGGAAGCAGGTTGCGCGCGAGATCGAACCGGGCATCGGCCCTGTGATCACGAGCGCGATTCGCATGCCCGACGAGCTGGAAGGCGGCGAAGGGCGCGGTTTTTACCTCGAGGACGCCGGCTTCCCGCAGTTCGGCGGCTGGATGCTGGAGATGCTCGAGGAGCCGGAGGCGATCGCCAAAACGCTGCCGAAGTTCGCGCACTACGTGTGGTCTTTGATCCACGGGCAGCGCCACAGCGAGGTCGGCGATCTGGCCTCGGCGCTGCTCGGCAACTGCGACCTGTCCTCAGGCCTGCTGCCGCTGCTCGGCATGGGCCGCGACATCCCTGGCGGGAAAATGTCGCTCCAGGAGGGGAGCCTGGAGCTCGACTGGTCCAAGGACGGGCGCTCAGCCCCCTATTTCGACCGCGTCCGCAAGCTCTCCCGCGAAGTCGCGGCCGAGCTCGGCGCCGACTTCCTGGACAACCCGATCTGGCACGTGAATCGCGTGATCACGGTTCATTCGCTGGGAGGCTGTCGCATGGGCCGCTCCGCGCGGGAGGGTGTGGTCGATCCCTTCGGTCGCGTCTTCGGACATCCAGGCCTGCACATCGCCGATGGCTCGGTTATGCCCGGACCTGTCGGCGCCAATCCATCGCTGACGATTGCGGCGCTCGCCGACCGCTTTGCCGACGCGATACTCGACGAAGGAAAGGGGCCCAGCTGAGATGACCTCGCTCGCTTTTACAGAGGAGATGAAGGGCTATGTGAGCTTCGGCGAGTCCGACTTCGACCGTGGTTATCGCGCCGGCAAGGACGCGGGCACGGCCTTCATGTTTCACCTCACGATCGAAACGGAGGACATCGACCGCTTCATCGCCGACCCGCGTCACACCGCCCGGGCCGAGGGCTGGATCGACTCCGACGCGTTTGGCGGCAAGCTACCCATCAGCGAAGGCGTCTTCAACTTGTTCGTGGAGGAGAGCCCGGGGTACAAGCGCATGCTCTACCGCTTGCAGTTCGCAGACGCCCAGCAACACTCGCTGACGATGACCGGCTTCAAGGAGGTCCGCCACAACCACGGTTTCGACGTCTGGTCGGAGACCACGACGCTGTTCACGCGCGTGCTCGAGGGTCATGTAGCGCCCGAGGGGGACGCCGCCGCGCAGCTGGTGGCGAGCGGCATCCTGCACATCCATCCGCTTGACTTTGCCCGTCAGATGACGACATTCCGCACCGACCCGGCGCACCGCGTGGATGCGATCGCGCGCTTCGGCGAGCTGTTCGCTGGCGAGCTGTGGAGCGTGTACGGGCCAGGGGGGCAAGCGTGAGCGACGCTTGCCACGGCATTCGAGATACGCCTGAGACCGTTCGATGAGCGAGCAGGTTGAGCGCGTGGTCGAGTTCACCGCGGGCGACGGGCTGAGATGCAACGTGATCAACGTGCGCGGCGAGCAGGCGCCGGAGAAGGGCCCGGTGCTGCTCGTGCACGGCGCGGGCGTGCGCGCCAATATCTTCCGAGCTCCGAGCGGGCGCAACCTCGTCGATCTGCTCGTCGACGAGGGCTGGGACGTGTGGCTTGAGAACTGGCGCGCCTCGATCGAAATCCCCCACAATCACTGGACGCTCGACCAGGCCGCCGTCTATGACCACCCGCAGGCTGTGCGGATCGTCTGCGCGCAGACCGGCGCCAGCGAGATCAAGGCGGTGATCCACTGTCAGGGCTCGACCAGCTTCATGATGAGCGCGCTAGCGGGGCTCGTGCCGCAAGTGAGCACGATCGTCTCCAACGCCGTCTCGATCCACCCGGTCGTCCCACGGCTTGCGAACCTGAAGCTGCGCAGCATGATCCCGGCGACGGCAAGGGTGCTCGGCTACCTCGACCCGCAATGGGGCAGAGTCGGCGCACCGTGGATCGTGCCCAAGCTCGTCGACGCATGGATCAAGCTCGACCATCACGAGTGCGACAACAGCGTGTGCAAGTGGTCGAGCTACACCTACGGCACCGGCAAGCCCACGCTGTGGCGTCACGAGAACCTCAACGAGCTCACGCACGAATGGCTCAAGGGCGAGTTCGCCGCGGTGCCGCTCACCTTCTTCTCCCAAATCCTGCGCTGTGTGCGGGCACGCCGACTGCTCGCCGTCGAAGACCATCCAGATCTGCCGCACGATTTCACCGCCCAGGCGCCAAAGACCGATGCTCGTATAGCGTTTATCGCCGGTGCCGTTAACCGCTGCTTCACGGCTGAGAGCCAGCGTCTCTCGCACGCCTGGTACTCAGATCACGCTCCCGAGCGCACGGCGCTACACATCTTCGATGGCTACGGCCATCTCGACATATTCATGGGCGACAGGGCCGCGCGCGACGTATTCCCGACGATCCTCGCGGAGCTGGAGGAGGGCTCGTGAGTATCGCGGACTGCCTGCGCGGCGAATCCGCTGGTCGCCTGCGCCGCGAGTCCGGTCGTCACGCGCTGGTGGATGGGATCCCCTTCAGGTTGCCCGTCGCCTCGCACGAAAGCCCGGCTCTGATGGCGGCCTTCTCGATCGACGGGCGCGCGGCCGCAGAGTTGTTGCCGGGCGGTGAGGTCCATCCGTTGCGCGTGTGGGGCGAGCGTGCGCTGCTTGTGATCTCGGTGGTGGACTATCGCTCCACCAACATCGGCCGCTACATCGAGTTCTCCGTTGCGATCGCGTGCACACACGGCGAGCGCCCTGCACCGGCCCTGACACCGGCGCTGCCGCTGGCGCAGCGTCTCTATGGCACCGGTCAGTACGTGATCGATCTGCCCGTCTCGAGCGAAGTCTCGGTCAAGGGCGGCAAGGGCATCTGGGGTATGCCAAAGCACCGGGCCAACCTCGACTTCGTGATCGCCCCGCGCACGGTCTCCAGCCAATACGACCTCGACGGGGAGTTGTGTGTGCGTATCGAGGTGGACCGTCCCCGCTTCGAGGCGTTGCCGTTGTCGATGGCGACGTCCAACTACTGCGCTTTCCGCGGCATGTTGATGAAGTCGAATATCTCCTTTCGTGGGCGCGCCGGCTTCAACCTGCCCTTGACGCGCTCCGCGCGACTACAGATCGGCGAGCACCCGCGCGTACAGATGCTCAAGCGACTCGGGATCTCCTCACGTCCCCTGTTCTGTGGCTACTTCCCCTCCACCGAAGGCATCCTCGACGATCACATCGACTCGTGGTTCCTGTCCTTCGCGACGCCGCCGAGTGTTGTGCCGGAAGGGATGGAGAGCGTCGTCGGATTGGGCCAAAGCCAGGAGTGGCTCGCGCCGCCGCAGGATCCGGCACTCGATGAGCCGGGCGCGCAAGTGGCCGAGCCGTAGCGCGTTCCTCGGGGCCTGGCCTCGATGAGCCGTTTTGCGAAAGCGGCCGAGCTCTGACGCTCGACGGCCCGCCGATCGGGTCAGTCGATCGTCTCTTCGCGCGAAGTTAAGCCCAGTTCGTTGCGGTAGCGCACCTCGATCTGTGGCCCGGTGAGGTCGAGGATCGCGAATCCCATCCGTCCCCAATGATCTCCGTGGTACTCGGAGGAATCGCGTTCCTCCCATGCGCCTGGGGGAGGGATCGGTTGGTCGGGCTTGTGCTCCATCAGTACCGGCACGCCTCCGTGACCGATGCAGCGCGGGATCTTCACTTTCCGAGCTTCCTCGAAGCCCATGCAGCGATGCTCATGGCCCCATATCCAAGCGGTCACGCGATCGTTGTCGAGCAGCGGGGCGAGCTTGTCGCCCAGTGTCGGACCGAGGTCCTCCTTGTCATAGACGGAGAGCAGTTGATGATGGCTGAGCAGCATCAGCTTGCGAGCCGATTCGTTCGCCACATGCTGTGCGAATTCTGCCTGAGGGTCCTGCAGCACGCCGACGAAGCCGCTGGAGAGGACGTCGGTATCCCACGAGGTGTCGAGCGCCACGAAATCCCAGGAGGGGGAGCGCAGCCTGAAGAAGCTCGTGGCCTTGCCGTCGGACGAACATTGCTTGGCAAAGCGCTCGTCGCCAAGCAGCGTCTCGAAATAGCCGAAGCCGCCGCTGTACATGTCGTGGTTGCCGTTGAGCGACCATGAGGTGACGCCAGCGCTTGCCTGCTCTGCGCTCACCGGCCACATCCCAGGCGCCAGAACGTGGCGGCGCACCTCTCCCTTCAGGCCCGAATAGTAGATGTCACCAAGGTGGATGACGTGGGCCTCACGGCCTTCGGCCAGCGCCTCGGAGACCTCTTGCGCCATGAACTTCGCCACCTCCTGCGCGCGCGGCAACCCGGTACCCCAGTCGCCGACGATCACGACGCGGGCGTTGTCCGCAATCTCGTATTCGGCCGGTAAGGGATTGAAGGGATGGTTGCCCTTGGCCATGCGTTCGAGCACGGCCCCGGCAACGTCGATCACCCAGTTGGGATCATCGGGCCCGAAGCGCACCGGGTGCAGGATCGACTCGATCAGGTGAACCAGCCAGGCCAGAAAGCCGCGGCGCTTGGGCGCCTCGCCTGGCACGCCGCGTTCGCGCAGCTTGTCCTCGAGCGTGCTCTGCAAAAGGCTCTGGATTGGATCGCGCGAGATGAAGGGAGCTACGTCTGCGGCGTCGGCCCCGGAGGACGCGAGCTTCTCGGTCACAGGAGGGAGGGCTTCGCGCAGCTTCTGGACGGGATCGCCCGCACCTTCGAGCGTGTCCGCGGCCTGCGCCGCCTTGTCCCGCAGTTGCGGCGCGTCGAGTTGATCGCGCAGCGCCTCGACGTACTGGCGCATTTCGCCCCGGTCGACTACTTGCCTGATCATTGGCTCACTTCCATCTATCGGGCATTCCTGGTTGGGCGCCAGCATACACCGAGAGGAGCCAGATGAGACGACGGGTCGATGCGGAACCGGGTGCAACGCCCGGACCACGCCGAAGGTTCCAACTTCAACGCAACAGTGCGGATGAGAGGACTCGAACCTCCACGTCCTTACGGACACGGCGACCTGAACGCCGCGCGTCTACCAATTCCGCCACATCCGCGTGTCGGGGCAGGCGACGATATCGCACCAGGGCCAGGGAGGGGAGCGAACCGCTCGCACGATCTGCCTGGCCCTGTGGCCGCCGCGCTTCGCTGCTTCAACCCCGTTCTGCCCTCCGCTTTGCTAGCCTCGACGACGACTAGACAGGCCGCCATCGTCTAGGGGACTAGGACGCCGCCCTCTCACGGCGGTAACACGGGTTCGAATCCCGTTGGCGGTACTCAAGTGGGCGCTTGCGCAGATACCGTCCGCTCCTCTGCACGCGGCTGCGATTGCACCCACCCGCGCAGCGCCTCGTGCATAGCCTCAACGCCCACGATCGCCGACTCCGGTTCGCTCCACTCCGCCGGCACCACCGCAAACGGCTTGGTCTGCGGACCGCCGAGCCCACCGTGGGAGCCCATGAACTCCTCGAACGGAGCCACCTCTTCGGTCTCGGGGTCGTACATGCAGTTGACGAGGATGTCGGGACAGTGGGGAAAGCTGTCGTGGCGGCGCAGGTGATCGGCTGCCGTAGTGTCGAAATCGGCTAGCGGGTCATCGCCCTCGATCGTGTCGTCGCTCAGTCGCCGCTGTCCGGCGCCGCCGATCACGAGCGCGCCGTGCTCCTGCGAGCGCACCATCACGTATCCGATTCCTGGATGTGCCGCCAAGGTCTCCAGCAGGCGTGGGTGCGCCTCGCCGATCTGCTCGACGGTGAGGCGCTCGGAACTGGAGGGCAGGTAGATGAGGCCAAGTCCGCCCGAGGCCATCACGATTGCCTCCTTCGCGCCGGTCCCATTCGCCTCTGCAGCACGCGACCCTGTCCGCCGGTTGTCCAGTTGCTGCTCGCCCGATGGCACGGTCGCCTTGCGCTCGGCAAGGGCCTCACGGTTCGGTCCCAAGGCGACCGTGCCATCGACCGACCGGCTGCGCGTGGCTCGCGCGAGCATGCGCCCGCCGACGCTCGGCTCCTGGCGCGCGTCGGCCAGGACGGCGCCGACGTCGCCCCAGGCCTCGTCGACCGCTGCCGGAGCGAACACCTCGCCCTGGGCCAGCGCCCCGCGTACGACGTCCTCGAGCGTCTCGCCGTAGCGTTGACGGAACGGAGCGCCCTGCGTTTGGCCGTGATCGGAGAGCACCACGAGGTGGTAGGGGCGAGGCGACTGGGCTGTCGCGCGCTCCAGTCGGGCGAGCTGGCGATCGTGTCGCTTGAGTACCGCCAGCGCGTCGGGCTCGCGAATTCCAGAGTGATGGGCGACCTCGTCGTAGCCCACGAAAGTGGCGTAGCTGACGGACACACCCTCGACGATGTCGGCCATCAGCAGGGCGCACACCAAGTCGCGCATCACCACGGCGATCGTGGCCCGGATCAGCGGATACACGCCTTTGCGGTCGACGTGGGGCGCGCCACTGCGACGCTGGCGGAATGCTGCCTGTCGCTCGTACGCGATGTCGGCAAGCGACAGGACGATTGTGCGCATGAACCCGTAGGGGTCGGAGAAGTATGCGAACAGGTCCCCGGCCTTGGATCGAGAACGGTCGCGGATCACGCTCATCGTGGCCGTGCAACGCGGGGCGTCGCCGGAGAACATGTTTCCGCGACTGGTGCCGCCGGTCAGCAGGCCTGCGCCCGTCGAGCGCCTGCGCTCGATCTCGGCCGCATCGGCCGGATGGTTGGAGACCATCGTGCGCCCCGACTCCTTCTCATACCAGCGAAAAGCCGGCATATCCCAATTGCTGCCGAGCAGCAGGCCCGCCTGGCTCGCCCCAGTTTGGGAGGACAGATCGCACTCCCAGCCGAGCATGCGGTGAGAGCCGTCTGACAGCCAGCGCGCGATCGTGGGAGTGTGGCCGTCGCGGATCGCCTCGCGCAATACGCCCTCGCCAAGGCCGTCGATCTCGAACAGGATCACCCCGGGAACATCTGTGTGGTTGTCCCTTCGCGTGCGTTTAACCCGTCTGCGCACGATTCTCAAGTGGCGGGCGTCGCCGTCGACATCGAGCAGCGGCGCCACGAGCATCGAGACGAGGGCGAGGCCAAACGCGATCGCCACATCCGTCCAGAACGATGGCGTCTTGCCGTCCACGGCGTAGAAGGCGAGCGCAACCATGCCGGCGCTGAGCGCGAGCGAGCCGAGCCCGAACGTGACAATCGTGAGCGGCAGCGCAACCCGTATGACGAGCGGCCACAGGACCGCGTTGATGACCGCCATGACGGCCGCAACCACGATCGCCGCGTCGAAGGAGAGCGTGTCGCGACCAGATAGAAGCGCGGTCATGGCCAGGAGTACCAGCGCCTGGACGACCAGCATCGCCGCCGTCCTCACGCAGAACCCCAACAACGCCCGCAGGCCGCTCAGTCGGCGTTGGTTGTTGTGCTCATCGATCGCTGAATCCGGCACTTGCTACCTTCTGGTCGATGGTCGAGGGTGCGGATGTTGTCCGCCACACAGGCACAGCCGCAGACCGTATCGTCTTCTTGGGGCACGCCACGGTGCTGATCGAATTGGAGGGCGTGCGCCTGCTCTTCGATCCCTTGCTACGCGGCCGTGTCCTGCACCTACGCCGCCAGGTCCCGCCGGTTGACGAAAGCATGTTCGCCGGACCGGATGCGGTACTGATCTCGCATCTGCACCACGATCACCTCGACCTGACCTCATTGCGGCGTCTGGGTCGGGACACGCGTCTGATCGTGCCCAGCGGAGCCGGCGTGTGGCTGGCGGGCAAGGGCTTCACCAACGTGTCGGAGGTGGATGTCGGTGACACCTTGAAGGTGGCCGAACTCGAGATCACGGTGGTCGCTGCCCACCACAACGGGGGGCGTCTGGGCGGCCCGCAGGCAAAGGCGCTCGGCTATCTCGTTGCGGGCAGGCACGTGGTCTACTTCGCTGGAGACACAGAAATGTTCGCGGGCATGGGCAGCTTCTCGCCGGCGCCCGATGTCGCGTTGCTGCCAGTCGCGGGATGGGGTCCGAAGTTGGGTCCAGGCCACATGGATCCACTCCAGGCGGCCCACGCCGTCGAGTTGCTCGAGCCGCGCCTGGCCATACCCATACATTGGGGCACACTGTTGCCCGTCGGGCTGGCACGCAACTACCGCGCGCGTCTCGGCGACCCGCCGCGTCTATTCGCCGAGCACGTCGCGCGCCTGTCGCCCAGCGTCGACGTGCGCATTTTGATGTCGGGGGAGTCCACGGCTGTAGACTGCTAGCAGGTCCGTTCTGTTGTGACGGTAACTCATCTCTCGGAGATATTCTTAGTGCACAGAGTTCGCAGCCAGTCCTTCGTCGTGATCGCCTCGCTGCTCAGCGTGTTCGCGCTTGCCTCCTGTGGCGAATCCTCCCAGGAAAAAGCGAAGGCCCAGGTATGCCAAGCGCGCTCTGACATCTCTAAGGAAGTCAAGAAGCTCAGTGAATTGACGCTGTCCACGAGCATCCTCACTGAAGCCAAGAGCGGTGTGGAAGCGATCGGCAAGGACCTGACGACGATCAAGGATGCTCAACCAGACCTTGAACCAGCGCGCAAGGAACAGGTTCAGGCGGCAACCAGCACCTTCGAAGGCCAGATCAATTCGATCCTCTCCGAACTGGTCTCTAAACCTTCGCTCAGCAAACTCGAAACGCAGCTCAAATCCTCGTTGACTCAGCTCGCTTCAAGCTACGAAAAAGCGCTGGCTCCACTTAACTGCTCTTAGTGGCAGACGGGGGCATGGAGACTGCCGTTACACTCGGCCGTAGTCCCCGACTTGGGGCGTCTCCGGTGCTCTGATCAGGTCATGTTGGGCCGGGACAGAGCGCAGGCCAATCAGAGGAGCAGCCATGAGCAACGAGGAGCTGGAGCTCGGTCCTGTCGACGTCGTGGTGATCGGCTATCCGCCGGATGCGCCCCGCACGGGTGAGGCGATCCCGCTGTTCGTGGATCTCGTGGATCGCGGAATCGTCAGGGTGCTCGACGTGCTCATGGTCCAGAAGGACAGCGAGGGAAACGTCTCCGGCCTGGAGATCGCCGATCTCGATGGCGACGGGGTGGACGATCTGCTGGTCTTCGCCGGCGCGCGCACGGCATGCTCGGCGATGAGGATGCGAGCACCGCCGGCGAGGCGCTCCAGCCTGGCGAAGCCGCGCTGATGATCTGTTTCGAGAATGCTTGGGCGGCGCCGTTCGCGACCGCTGTGCGTCGCAACGGCGGACAGGTGCTTGCGTTCGAGCGGGTCGCCGCGCAGGACGTCCTGGACACACTCGATGCGCTTGACAGCGCATCCTGAACTGAAAGGCGTATCTCTCATGCCACTACTTCGCGCCATGGCCCGTACCGCCGTCGTTGCCGGCACGGCTACCACCGTCTCAAACCGCGTCAGTCGTCGCCAAGGGGGACGCTGGGCCGCTCAAGAACAGCAGCAGGCGCCAGCCGCGCCGCCTCCGCAGCAAGCGTATGCTGCTCCGCCGGCGCCACCGGCTCAAGAAGTCGACCCGATCGAGCGCTTGAAGGAGTTGGGGTAGCTGCACGAGTCAGGCGTGCTCACCGATCAGGAGTTTGCGGACGCGAAGGCAAAGATCCTGGGATGAGCAGCCACTCGCCGGCGCGCAAGCTCGCGCGCCGGCTCGTCGGCTGAGATTGGTAGCCGGCTCAGGTCGTCTTGGGCTCGCCGAGAACAGCGAGTCCGTGAATCACGATCAGGCAGATGGCAAAGACGCCAAGCGACCAGAATGGATACGCACCGCCGATCGACAGCAGCGCACCGACGGCTCCGATCGTCGCCGCGATGATCCCGACGACGCGCCCGTAGGCGCCGCCGCCAAACAGTGAAAGCGCGGCGGTCAACTGGATGACTCCCAGGATGATCGTGATCCAGCCCCATGTGTGCAGGCTTGCGAACACGTACCGGTTGTCGCTGACGAAGAAACTTGCATTGCCTATGGCAGCGATGCCATAGATGATGTTGATGGTCCCGGCTACAAGCAACAGAATGCCGGCGAACAACGCACTGCCTACCCCTCGCATACGCACTCCTTCCGTAACGGTGTCTTGTGGCACCTGTCACGAGATTCTATGCAAGTGATTGGAATCCTGTGCGTCCGAGTGGTGCTCCCGCCGCGCTGTAGGGCGTCTCCGGTAGGGCGTGTCCGCTAATAACCCGGATTCGTCTTGACCCGCTTGCGGTCGGACTCGTGCAGGCGGCCCTTCTTCTCGAGCGTCGCACACGCTTCGATGATGTCGGCTCCGAGCGTCGCCACGAGCGAGTGCCCGAGCGTCTGCTTGACTAGCGCACGCATGATCTTCACATGCTCGGCGTTGGGCGGCAGCGTGTAGGCGGGCACCATCCAACCTCGCTCGGCCGCCAACTGGGAGGCGACGTCGAACTCGTCGTAGGAGTGCTCGCCTTCCAATTGGAAGGCGACGAGTGGCAGTTGCTCGTCCTGCTCTGAACCGATCAGGGCGAACTCGCCGCAATCCACTATCTCCTTTGCGAGCAGGCGCGCGTTGTATTGCATCGTCTCCATGATGTAGCGGTAGCCGTCGTGGCCGTAGCGCACGAAGTTGTAGTACTGCGCGAGCACCATTGCCGAGCCGGTGGAGAAGTTCAAGGTGAACGTCGCATCACGCTTGCCGAGGTAGTTCTCGTAGAAGACGAGGTCGTCGGGGAGATCGCTCTTTTCTCTGAACACAAGCCAGCCGATGCCGGGGTAGACGAGACCGAACTTGTGGCCTGACACGTTGATCGAGCGAACTCGCTCCAGGCGGAAGTCCCACTCGGTGTGCGGATAGAGAAACGGCCAGACAAAGCCGCCGCTGGCGGCGTCGATGTGCAGCGGAACATCGATGCCCTTCTCGTTCTTGAGTCGGACGAGGTAGTCGTTGATTCCGGTTATGTCGTCGGAGTGCCCGGTGAAGGTGGTTCCCAGCACCGCCGCGACGCCGATCGTGTTCTCATCGACATGCGACTCGATGTCCTCGGCGCCGATCGTGTACTTGTCGCGCGCGAGCGGCACGATGCGTGGCTCGACGTCGAAGTAGCGACAGAACTTCTCCCACACGACGTGCACGTCGCCGCCGAAGACGAGGTTGGGGCGGTCGATCCCCTTGCCTTCGGCCTGGCGGCGATCGCGCCACTTCCACTTCAGTGACAGGGCGCCAAGCATGATCGCCTCGGAGGAGCCTTGCGTGCGCGCACCGGTCGTCTCACCCGGAGCGTTGAAGAGGTCGGCGAGCATGCGGATGCAGCGCTGCTCGATCTCGGCGGTCTGCGGGTACTCGGCGTGGTCGATGAAATTGGTGTGAAGCGATCCAGCGATCAGGCGCTCTGCCTCGGGCTCCATCCAGGTGGTGACGAAGGTCGCCAGGTTGCGCATCGGCTGGCCGTCGAGCAGCACCTCTTCGCCGACGAGGCCGAGCGCGTCCTCGGCCGGCATGCCGCTCTTGGGCAGCTTGTTATCGGGAGCCGGCTCGAGGCGGTAGCGGTTGCCGTACTCGCTCTCCAGCTTCTCGATTCGCCGGCCCATGAGATCGGGCGGTGTCTCATCCGTTTGCTGTCGGCCTGTCTGATCGTTTGACGGCACGGTCAACCTCCTAAGAGTTGCGCTTCGGATGGGCGAATCGCCTGCGATCAGCATAAGTCCTGCACACGGTCTTCGCGTAGAGCCCAGCGCTCCATCTGGTGGTCCGCCGAGCTACCCGTAAGATCACGCGGATGGCGACTCAGCAGGAGCACGTCTCCTGGCAGGGACGGTTGCACCCGAGGCGGATCCTGATCGGCGTACTGGTCATCGTCGTGATCGGCGCCGCGGCGACGCTTGCCGGCTGGGACATAACGAGCTGGTTCAAACACATCTGGGACACGCTCACGAAAATCCCGCTCGGCGACGTGGTCGCTGCGATCGTGCTGATCAGCTTGCAGACGACCGCTACCGCCTATGCCTGGTATTCGATCCTGCGCTACGGATATCCCGACTCCGAGGTGCGCTGGATACAGGTCCTGGCCTGCTATGCGGCCGCGGTCGCGCTCAATTCTGTGCTGCCCGCGAACATCGGTACGCTGGCGATGCTGCTGATGTTTACGACAATAATCGCCGCCGCCACGTTCGCCGGTGTGCTGGCCGGGATGGCGGTGCAGAAGATCTTCTTCACGCTGATCGGCGCATTTTGCTACCTGTACCTGTTCCTGACCGTCGGCGGGTCGTTCTCGCTGCAGTTGGGGTTCATAAGCGAACATCCCTGGGCCACCACCATCCTGCTCGTGGGTATCGCCATGCTCCTGTTCCTGGTGGGGCGAGTGCTTCGCCGGCGCATCAAGCAATGGTGGGAGCAGGCGAAGGTGGGTGCGCAGATCCTCGTCCATGCACGCGCATTCCTGGGCCGCGTCGTGTTGCCCGAGGCGATCGCCTGGATCGCGATGCTCGGGACGATCGCTGTGTTCCTGTCGGCTTACAACATCCCGGTCAGCTTTCACATTTTGATGCGGGTGGTTGCCGGTAACTCGATAGCGAATGTCAGCTCGGTGACGCCGGGCGGAGCAGGCGTCGTGCAGGGCTTCAACGTGCTCTCGCTGAAGGGCATAACCAGCGCGTCCAACGCAACGGCATACTCAGTGGCTCAGCAGTTGGTGACAACGGCTTGGGGCATTCTCTTTGCGATTGTGCTGCTCGTCCGGGCTTTCGGCTGGTCCGACGGCAAGACGCTTGTCGCGCAGTCCTACAGCGAAGCGCGTGAGAAGAACGCCGAACGCTCGGCGGCACGCAAGGCCAAGCATCACGCCGATGTGCCCAGCGGCTCTCAGCCCTCTTGAGGGATTCACCCACTTGCAGGCTTGATGTGTTCCCATTGAATCACTCGCAGGCACGGGCGGCGATCGATGCATGAACCCCTTCAGCCGACCTCGACGATGTCCCCGATCTTGAGCATCGGGTAGACCTGCGCCGCCGCTTCGATTGGGAGCTCGACGCAGCCGTTGGATTGAGGGAAGCCGTAGGAGGCGCGCGGGTATCCGTGGACGGCGTCGCCGCCGTTGAAGTAGTTGACCCAGGGGACGTCTGGAACTGTGTATTTGGTGCCGTCGATGTCGGTGCCGGTCATGGTGGTGGAGACGAAGCGGGAGTAGATCGGAAAGGTCCCCTGGGCGGTTTCGGCGCCCGGCACGCCAGTGTTGGCCGGTGTGGAGAACACCACACGGTCGTCGCGGTGGACCTCCAGTGTCTCGGGCAGCGACTCGCTGACCGTCACGAAGGTGTAGGGGGAGGGGTCGCGTTCGTGCAACTCGGCGGCCCGCAGCAGCGCCTTCCAGGTCGCCGCTTCGGGGGTTCCCGTCGGTTCGATTTCGTGTTCGGACTGGAACACCATCAGAGCGCCCTTGGTCGTCTCGTCGAGCTGGCCGTATTCGAGGGCTGGGGCGTCCTTCACTCGTGTATCGGGCGCCTCGGGCGAGGGGTCGAATGCGTCGATTGCGCCAACGCGCCTGTCTACACGCGCGGCGGAATAGCTGGATGCGTCCGCTTGCCTGCCTGCCCCCCGATATGGGGGGTCCCCCGTCATGGGGGACGCCGCGGTCGCGGTGTCAGAGGCCCCGCCGCCGGCGTGTCCGGTCGCGTTCGCTGTGGCGCCAGCGGTTCGAGCCTGGGCCACTTCGGCCTCGAATGCTCGCGCGCGGGTGGAGGAGTGGGCGCCGTAGGGGAGATAGCCGAGCCGTGCCAGCGTCTGTTGCAGACCCTTCGTCGAGGGGCACCGCACGGACAGCGCGACCGTCCGTTGCTTGGCCAGCGGCGAATGTGCGACGGCGGTGCTGGCCGCCGGGATCGTGAGCGTGTAGCTGGCACACGGGTCGAGCGTCGAAGCGGGCGTGAAGAGCTCCGAGTCCCCGCGCGTGGTCCAAGCGCCGGCGACAGCCGGGCTCAGCGTCGGGCGGGGTGAGAACGAGGCGGGCGGCGCCGAGAGCCTTACGCGTAGCGGCAGCGTGCCGTCGAGGACCGACTGATGGGGGAGGGCGGTGAGGCGGGTTGGCGGCAGCTGGCCGCGCTGATCGGAGGCGCTCGAGTAGCGCGATTCCAGGCCACCGACGCCGAACCCGACGCCCACGCACAGCAGCGCTATCGCGAGCACCGCGACCAAGCCCAGACGCTCAGCAAGTCTGATCGCGCTCATGTTTCGTCCTCGTCGGTGAAGCTGAAGCAGTGGACTGCGTCATTCTACCCTCTCCGGAACAGTTCAAAAACTCGGGCGCGGCTGGCGAACTTGCCCCGTATCTTGGAATCGGCAGCACCCTGGCCTGTTTGAATCGAGTGCTGAGGTTTGGACTGGTATTCGGCGTCGGAGGCGAGACTCCTCAAGGACGGCCGACAGCGGGCTGGGATGGGCAGGGCTTGCGAGAGCTGGCGTTACCCTGCGGTTTTGGCGCCGCATGAACAAGGGGTTGGCGACAGCGGGTCGAACAAACTCGGATGGAGCTGTCGCTTCCCTTTCCGCGCCGTCTGCCCGGTCGTGGCGCTCGTCGTGGAGCAGGGCGCAAAGCACGGCGCGGCGGCGCCCCCACGGCATACGCCCGACAGGCGCTCAGGCGGCTGTCGGGCAACCGGATCGCGTTGCGCACGACGATCGTGCTGCTGTTGGCGCTGCCACTGCTCGGCGGCGGCTGGCTGTGGCTGCGCGGCTCCTCGCTGGTCGCGGTCGAGCACGTGCACATATCCGGTGTGCACGGGCCGGAGGCGATCGAGATCAGAGCGGCGCTCGACGATTCGGCCAGGCGTATGACCACGATGGATTTCGACGCCGGCGCGCTTCGCTCCGCGCTTGCCTCCTATGCGATCGTCGCAGCGGTCCAAGTCAGGACGAGCTTTCCGCACACCGTCAGCATCTCGGTGAGCGAGCGCCCGCCGGTTGCCGAGCTCGTCTCGGCCGGGCAACGCACGGCCGTCGCGGCAGACGGGACCGTGCTCGGACCGGCGCTCTCCTCGAGTTCGCTCCCAAGCGTGGACGGCTCGGTCGAGCCGGCGCCCGGAGCGCGCCTCAGCGAACCCGCGGCGCTGGCAGCGGTCACGGTGCTCGGCGCGGCGCCGGCACCGCTCGCTCGATTCGTGACGCGCGTCTATGAGGGTCCGGAAGGGCTCACGGTGGCGATGCGCAGCGGGCTGCTCGTCTACTTCGGAAACGACACGCGCTCGCACGCTAAGTGGCTGTCGCTCGCGCGCGTGCTCGTCTCGCCAAGCTCGGCCGGTGCCCTGTATATCGATGTGCGTCTGCCCGAACGTCCAGCAGCCGGATTCTCCACGAGTTCGGGTTCGACCACGGGCTCGTCGGCGAGCGGTGTGCCGCTGCAGACCAGCACGTCCGAACCCACCGCGGCCGCGCTCGCGGCGAGCCTCGCCAACGCCGTCGGCGGCAGCACCACTCCTTCGTCGGGGTCGACTGCCGCCGAAAGCGAAAGCGCGACGAAAGAAAGCGAAAGCACTTCGACCGCCGCCGGCTCATCGACCTCGAGCGGGGAAGCCGGCTCGTCCTCGTCTACCGCCGGCGCCACCTCGAGCGCGACTCCCGGCGCGAGCGAAGCCTCGGCATCGCCCGGCACAGAAGCCCCAGCGGGCGCCAGCGAAAGCGGCTGAGGCAGCATCAACCTCGACTCGAGGGTTACTACGGTGAGGGGCCAATTCTCAAGTGATGGTCGAGGGTTGGCGGTTCTGCAACGAATGTTGCGAGAGTGAGGGTTGCCGTTGACAGGGCGAAGTTCCCTGCATAACTTGCGTATTCTGAAGGCTGGCTCCGCCACGCGGGGCAAACCTTAAACACCTACTGAAGGCTTCGGACATCATGGAGAGCGGCGGCAGTTACCTGGCGGTCATAAAGGTCGTGGGAGTCGGCGGAGGCGGGACCAACGCGGTCAGCCGCATGGTCGACGCAGGGCTTCGCGGCGTGGAGTTCATCGCCGCCAACACCGACGCCCAGGCGCTCGCGATGTGCGACGCCGACATCAAGCTGAACATCGGCCACGAGTCCACCAAGGGTCTCGGCGCGGGCGCCAACCCCGAGGTCGGTTTCGGCGCCGCGGCCGAGTCGCGCGACGACATCAAGGAGGCGCTGAAGGGCGCCGACATGGTGTTCGTCACCGCGGGCGAGGGCGGCGGCACCGGCACCGGCGCGGCGCCCGTGATCGCCGAGATCGCCAAGAACGAGATCGGCGCGCTGACCGTCGGCGTCGTCACGCGTCCCTTCGAGTTCGAGGGCTCCCAGCGCGGGCGCCAAGCGGTCGAGGGCATCGAGCGGCTGCGCGAGGTCGTCGACACGCTGATCGTGATCCCCAACGAGAAGCTGCTTGCCGTCGTCGAGCGGCGCACCTCGATGCTCGACGCATTCCGCGAGGCCGACAACGTGCTGCGCCAGGGTGTGCAGGGCATCACCGACCTGATCACGATCCCGGGCCTGATCAACCTCGACTTCGCCGACGTGCGCACGATCATGCACGACGCCGGCTCGGCGCTGATGGGGATCGGCAGCGGTAGCGGCGAGGCCCGTTCTGCCGACGCCGCACGCGCGGCGATCTCCTCACCGCTACTGGAAGAGTCCGTCGACGGTGCGACCGGCATCCTCTTGAACATTACCGGCGGCAAGGACCTAGGCCTGTTCGAGGTCAACGACGCCGCCGAGATCATCCAGAACGCCGCCGACCCAAACGCCAACATCATCTTCGGCGCCGTCATAGACGAGGCGATGGGCGACGACGTGCGCGTCACGGTGATCGGTACGGGCTTCGACCACCGTCCCGGGCGCGCCGTACGTGGCGATCGCAAGCGCCGCGACGAGGGACGCCCGGACCGCGGTCCGCGCATCGACGATCGCCAGCGCTCGGCGCTCGAGATCTCCGACGACGACATCGACGTTCCGCCGTTCTTGCGCTAACTCTCCTATCCAGGTCAGGGGGCCTGGAGGTGGTGAGGAGGATCTCCATGTAGTTCACCCCCGCACATGTGCGGGGGTGCCGATGGCGCATGCGCCATCGGACGACAAGCCGCATGCGGCTTGTCGCGGGGACGCACATGTGCGTCCCCGAACAACAATCGGTGCGCTCCCGATAACCTGCGCGCGGTGTTGTCCCCTCGCCGCACCGCCCTCTACGACCGCCACCTGGCGGCCGGCGCGAAGCTCGTCGACTTCGCCGGCTGGGACATGCCCGTTCAGTACCCCGATGGCGTGCGCGCCGAGCACATGGCCGTGCGCGAGCGCTGTGGCATCTTCGACGTCTCGCACATGGGCGAGATCGAAACCGTCGGTCCGGGCGCCGAGGCACTGTTGCAGCGGCTGCTCTCGAACGATGTCGCGAAGATCGCGATCGGCGGGGCGCAGTACAGCGTGCTGTGCGACGAGAAAGGCGGTGTGCTGGACGACCTGTTCACCTACCGTCTGGAGCCAGACCGCTATCTGACCGTCACCAATGCCTCCAACCACGAGCGCGACCTCGCCTGGTTTCGCTCGCACGCCGACGACTTCGACGTCGAGCTGTACGACCGCATCGACGATTACGCGATGCTCGCCGTCCAGGGCCCGCTGGCGCGCGAGATCGTGCAGGCCGTCTCAGATGCGCCTTTGCCGGCGCGCATGACCACTGCCACACGCCGCCTTGCGGGCGCCGAGGTGCTCGTCTGCGGCACCGGATATACCGGCGAGGACGGCGTCGAGCTGTTGCTCGCGCCCGAGCAGGCGCCGGCGCTATGGGACGAGCTGTGTCGCCGCGACGCAGTGCCCGCGGGCCTGGCCGCGCGCGACACGCTGCGCCTGGAGGCCTGCTTTCACCTGTACGGCAACGACCTGAGTCTCGAGCACGATCCGATCGAAGGAGGCCTCGGCTGGTGCTGCCGCGAGGACACGAACTTCATCGGCTCGGAAGCGATCCGTGCCGCTCGTGCTGCTCTTTCGTCCTCTGAGGTCTCGCCGCCGGTGGAGCCGGTACTCAACCCCGCCGGGATGCCGTCGCAGAGGCTCGTCGCGTTCGAGATCGACGGCCCCGGAATCGCCCGCCAAGGCAACGCCATAGAGGGCGGCGGCGTGGTCACCAGCGGTACGCTCTCGCCCAGCCTGGGCGCCGGTATCGGCATGGCCTACGTGCCCGCGTCGCAGGCGGCGGTCGGCACCGTGCTTCAGATCGATGTCCGTGGCAAGATTCGCCCGGCGATCGTCAAGCAGAAGCCGCTCTATCGAAAGGCCAGTTGAAATGTCGAGCTATCCAGACGACCTGCTCTACCACCCCGAACACGACTGGGCCCGCATCGACGCCGAGGACCCCGACGTCGCCATGCTCGGGATCACCTGGTTCGCGCAGGACGCGCTCGGCGAGGTCGTGTTCTTCGATCCGCCCTCGCCAGGCACGATCGTCCACAAGGACGAGCCCTACGCCGAGGTCGAGTCCGTCAAGGCGGTCTCCGACGTCGTCGCGCCGCTCTCGGGGGAGATCGTCGAGGTCAACGAGAAGCTCGCCGACAGTCCAAACGCGATCAACGACGACCCTTACGGTGAGGGCTGGCTGGTGAAGGTGCGCATGTCCGATCCCACCGAGCGCGAAGCGCTGCTCGACGCCGACGCCTACAGCGCCACCCTTGGCTAGCGGAGCCGTCGCGCCAAGCGGCTAGGCTCAGGTCACTTGACTCAGTACACCTCAGTCACCGACAACGACCTCGCGGCGATGCTCGCGGCGATCGGCGTCTCCTCCGTGCAGGAGATCTTCGACCGCCAGATCCCAGAGGCCGTGCGCCTCGAACGTCCGCTCGATTTGCCCGATGGTCAGAGTGAGCAGGACGTCTACGAGCACCTACGCGCGCTGGCCGCTCGCAACACGAGCGCCGAGGACGAGCTGTGCTTCCTCGGCGCCGGCATGTACGACCACTACGTGCCGGCGATCGTGGACATGCTGATGGAGCGCTCGGAGTTCCTGACGCCCTACACCCCTTACCAACCGGAGATCTCCCAGGGTGGCCTGCAGGTGATGTTCGAGTACCAGACGGCGATCTGCGAGCTGACGGGACTGCCGGTCTCGAACGCGTCGGTGTACGAGGGCCCGAGCGCCGTCGCCTCGGCCGGCTACTTGGCAAAGCTCCACAACGGCCGCAAGCGCTTCGTCGTGTCCGCCGGGCTGCACCCGCACACGCTCGCCACGCTGCGTACGTATGCGCACGGCTACGGCATCGAGGTCGTCGAGGTTCCGCTCTCGGGTGGCGTTACCGACTCCGAAGCATGGGCCGAGGCGATCGACCAGGACACGAGCGCTGCGATCTTCGCGCAGCCCAACTTCTACGGCGCCGTCGAGGACGCCGCAGCCTTGTCCGCGGCAGCAAAGGCCGCGGGCGGCGAGCAACTGGTCACGATCGCCCAGGTGGACCCGATCGTGCTCGGCATCCTCACCCCGCCGGGAGAGTGCGGTGTGGACGTGGCCGTGGGCGAGGGCCAGTCGCTCGGCAATCGTCTGGACTTCGGCGGCCCCTCGTTTGGCTTCTTCGCCGCGCGCGATTCCTACCTGCGCCGGATGCCCGGGCGCATCGCAGGGGAGACCACCGATGCGGACGGTCGTCGTGGCTTCGTGCTCACCCTGCAAACCCGCGAGCAGCACATCCGCCGCGAGAAGGCCACCTCCAACATCTGCACCTCGCAGGCGCTGAACGCGCTGGCGGGCGTCGTCTATCTGTCGTGGCTTGGGAAGCAGGGATTCGTCGAGCTGGGACAGCTGCTGCTCAGGCGCGCTCACTACGCGCGCGAGCAGTTGTGCGAGCTCGAGGGCGTTGCTCCACTTCATTCACAGCCGGTCGTGCGCGAGTTCGCCGTGCACCTCGACGCGGACGTGGCGTCGGTGCGCCGTCGTTGCGCCGAGCGGGGAGTCAACCCCGGCGCCGACATGTACGCGCTCACGGGCCGCGAGCAGGACCGCGGTGGACTACTGGTGGCGATCACCGAGCAGCGCTCGCGTGCCGACATCGATCGCCTCGTCGAGGTGCTTGGCGAGGCTGTGCTCGCCGAGCGGCGGGCACCCCATGGCGGGGCACACCCTGAAGGGCGCAAGCAGGCAAACGGCGACGCCGGGCGCCAGGTCGAGGCGGGTGTCCGGGTATGAGCGAAGATAAGTGCCCAGTGCGTGTGCACGGGAGGCGGTCGGCTTCGAGGGGTACGTGGGGATGAA
Organism: Solirubrobacteraceae bacterium; assembly: GCA_035485715.1. Classification (GTDB taxonomy): domain Bacteria; phylum Actinomycetota; class Thermoleophilia; order Solirubrobacterales; family Solirubrobacteraceae; genus Palsa-744. Next base: position 375,573 of record DATHNT010000003.1, read on the forward strand.
CGAAAACCTTCATGCCCCCCACGCGCGCGGGGGTAGGCCACCCACGCAGAGCACCGACACGGCCTTGCAGCGGGAGCAGGCAGTGACAATCTTCGAGCGCGGCGCCCCCGGCCGGCGCGCCTTCCAATGCCCCGATGTCGATGTCCCCAATGTGCCGCTGGAGGAGCTTCTGCCCGCCCACTTGCGTCGGAGGGAGCCGCCGCGTCTGCCAGAGGTCTCAGAGCCCGAGATCGTGCGCCACTACGTGCGCCTGTCGAAGCGCAACTTCGATCTCGACTCCGGCTTCTACCCGCTCGGCTCGTGCACGATGAAGCACAACCCCCGCCTGCACGAGCGCGTGGCGGCGCTGCCCGGCCACGCACGCCTGCACCCGCTGCAGGACCCCGAGCACGCACAGGGCGCGCTCGAGCTGATGTGGAACCTCGAACGGGCGCTCTCGGAGGTCTCCGGCCTGCCGCACGTGTGCCTGCAGCCCTCCGCCGGCTCTCACGGTGAGTTGGCGGGAGTGCTGCTCACCCGCGCCTACCACGAGGCCCGCGGGGAGACGCGCCACAAGGTGCTCACGCCCGACACTGCTCACGGCACCAATCCCGCGACCGTCACGATGGCAGGCTTCGAGGTGGTGAAGATCGCCACCAACCCCGATGGCGGCGTGGACCTCGACGATCTGCGCGCCAAGGCCGACACCGACGTGGCCTGCCTGATGCTCACCAATCCCAACACGCTCGGACTGTTCGACGCGAACATCCAGGAGATCGCACGGATCGTGCACGAGGTGGGGGCAACGCTCTACTACGACGGCGCCAACCTCAACGCGGTCATGGGCCTCTCGCGGCCTGGAGACATGGGCTTTGACATCGTGCACTTCAACCTGCACAAGTCCTTCACCCAGCCGCACGGGGGAGGGGGACCGGGCTCCGGGCCGATCGCGGTGTCCGAGCGGATCGAGCCGTTCCTGCCAGTCCCGCGGATCGTGCGCGGCGAGGGTTCAAACGGCGATGGCCCGCGGTTCGATCTGGTCGAGGACTGGCCCGGCGCCAAATCGATCGGCCGTCTACGCGGCTTCCAGGGCAACTACGGCTGCTTCGTGCGTTCCTACGCCTACATCTGCTCGCTGGGCGCACCCGGTCTGAAGGACGCCTCCGAGACGGCGGTATTGAACGCCAACTACCTGCTCGCGCGGTTGCGAGAGTTGGGCGTCTCAGAACATCTGCCGCTGGCATACGGCGATCTGTGCCTCCATGAGTTTGTGTTGTCGGGTGGCCCGATGAAGCGCAACCTCAAGATCAAGACGCTCGACCTGGCCAAGCGCCTGCTCGACTACGGCTATCACCCGCCGACGGTCTACTTCCCGCTGCTGGTCGAGGAGGCATTGATGGTGGAGCCGACCGAGACCGAGACCAAGGAGACGCTCGACGCCTTCGCCGAGGCGATTGCCGAGCTGCTGGCCGAGGCTGCCGAGGACCCCGAGATCGCCCAGAATGCGCCCTACACCACGCCGGTGCGCAGGCTGGACGAGGTCGCCGCGGCGAAGCGTCCCGTGATCCGCCAGGCGCTTTGACGCTTTGCGTAGGACGCTCGCGCGGCGCGCGCCTTCCTTGTAGCCTGGCTCGCCGTGCGCATCTTCTCCGGCATCCAACCCACGGGCACCAAGCACCTGGGCAACTACATCGGCGCGATCCGCCAGTACGTCTTGGGGCAGGAGCGAGGGGAAGGGCTCTATTGCATCGTGGACCTGCACGCGATCACGGTCGCCTACGACCCGACCGAGCTGCGTCGCAGCACGTATGACCTCAGCGCTTTGCTGCTCGCCGCGGGCCTCGACCCCTCGCGCTGCATTCTCTTCCGCCAGGGGGACGTGCATGAGCACACCGAGCTGTGCTGGCTCTTGTCTGGAGTGACGGAGCTGGGGCGCCTGCAGCGCATGCACCAGTTCCGCGACAAGTCTGTGGCACAGCGCGAGCTGGTCTCGGCGGGTCTGCTGCTCTACCCGGTGTTGCAAGCTGCCGACGTGCTGGCCTACCGTGCACACGAGGTGCCCGTGGGCGAGGACCAGCGTGAGCACCTCGAGCTGATGCGCGACGTCGCACGCCGCTTCAACGTGCGCTTCGGCGAGGGCAAGGAGGTGTTGGTCGTACCCGAGCACCGCATCCCCGAGGTGGGTGCGCGGATCATGGACCTGCAGGACCCCACGCGCAAGATGTCGACCACGAGTGGCTCCGAACAGGGCACCGTGTACGTGCTCGACGAGCCGGCGGCGATCCTCAAGAAGTTCAAGAGCGCCGTGACCGACTCCGGCCGCGAGATCGAACGCTCGCCCGAGAAGCCCGGCGTGTCCAACCTGATCGAAATCCTCGCTGTCGCGCGCGAGTTGATGCCCGAGCAGGTCGAAGCCGACATGCGCGACGCGCGGGGGTACGGCGATCTCAAGGTGGCCGTGGCCGAGGCTGTCACCGACATGCTCGCGCCGGTGCGTGAGCGCTATGTGGAGCTGCGCGAGGACGAGCCGGCGCTCGAGGCGGTGCTGGCCGGGGGAGCGGAGCGCGCTCATGCGATCGCGGCCGAGACGCTGGCCGACGTGCGCGAATACATGGGTGTAGGTCCGCTGCGCACGCCTTGAGAGCGGGTCGCGCGGGATCTGCGGTCTTGGCCATTGGCTGGGTGTGGCCAGTTGCTCGATTTGGTGATGCCCCCCGCGCGCGCGGGGGGCATCACAATTTTCGAAGGCAACGACCGATACAGCTCACGCCGTCGGGAGCGATCGATACGGTAGGCACATGACACTCCCTGCACTCGACCTCGATCTGGAGATTTTCAGCGGCCCGTTCGACCTGCTGCTCGCGCTCGTCTTGCGCGAGGAGGTGGACCTGCTCGACCTCGAGCTGGCCGATGTCGTGCTCGCCTACCTCGACCACCTCGAGGGTCGCGGCGAGCTCGACCTGGAGACCGCCACCGAATTCATCGTGCTGATCGCGGCACTGTTGGAATTGAAGTCGCGCCTGATGCTCGCCGAGGACAGCGAGGAGCTGCTCGAAATAGAGCCCGGAGAGGCCGCTGAGGAGCTGCTCGAGCGGATGCTGCAGGCGCGCCGCTACCGCTCGGCCTCGATGCACCTGCTGGAGCTGTTCAGGGCCGAGGAAGGCGTTCGCTTCCGCAGCGCGCCGCTGCCAGCCCATCTGCGCAAGTCGGTCGCCCCGCCCAGCGACGGCTCGCAGGACGCATCGGTGCTCGGAACGGCGATCGGGCGGCTGTTGCGCATGCCGCCCACGATCAACCTGCGCCATATCTCGATCCAGCGCGTGACCGTGGCTGAGCGCCTCGATCGCCTGCGCGCGCTGCTCAAGGGCGGCGACTTCTCCTTCGAGGAGGCGGTGCGCGGCGAGGACCGCATGACGGTCGCAGTCACCGTGTTCGCGCTGCTCGAGCTCTACAAGCGTGGCGAGGCGTGGTGGGAGCAGGGTGAAAGCTTCGGCGAGATAGCTGTCCACGCTGTTCACGCTGCCGCCGAGCCGCGACATGCACGCGCCGGATGAGCGAGGAGCCGGGGCAGGAGCGCCCGGCGCTTGAGGATCGGCAGCCATCTGCCGATCAGGACCATGTGTCTGTGACAGATGTCGAGTCAGAGCAGCTCAGCGCGCACGCCGACGCCGAGGAATTCGAGGGTCCCGCCTCAGAGCAGGGCGTCGAGTACGCCGAGGAGACCGGCGGTGAGGATGCCGCCGCGATAGCCGACCCTGCAGCCAGCGCGCTCGATATCGAAGGTTTGCCGGACCCTGAGCCGCGCATCGTACGCACCATCGAGGCGCTGCTGTTCCTGGCACCCGATCCGCTTAGCCCCCAAGAGCTCTCAGATGCCGCGGCTGTGGAGGAGCTTGCCGTGATCGCGGCGCTCGTCGAGCTGGCAGAACGCTACGCGCCGGGGCGCAGCGGCATCAACCTGCGCGAGCTGGGTGGCGGCTTCACTTTCGCGAGCGATCCAGAGACCGAGGAGTCGGCCAGGCGCCTGTTCAGTCGCCCCCGCGCCTCGGTGTTGACACCGGCGCAAGCCGAGACGCTTGCGATCGTCGCCTACCTGCAACCGATCTCACGCCCTGAGATCACCCGTATTCGTGGCGTCAGTGCCGACTCGGCCGCTTCTACATTGTTGGAGCGTGGGCTGGTGGAAGAGTCCGGACGCTCGCAGTTCGGTGCGGTTATGTACCGCACGACCACACAATTTCTCAAGCTGTTCGGCCTGAAGAGCCTTGAGGAGTTGCCCGACATCGGACAGTGGGACCCGAGCCCTGACGAGGAGGCGGAGCTGCGCGATCGTCTCCTGCGCGCCGGCGAGGCCCGCGCCGGTGGTGGTCCCCAGCCCGAGCTTCAATAGCCTCCTCCAGAGACACGCCGGTGCTGTCACCATTAAGTGCCGAGCTTCGGTCGCGCTTAGGCCGCGCGCGCGGCGAGTTGCCCACAGGCAGCGTCGATATCCCGTCCCCGCGTGAGCCGCACCGTGGCGGGTATGCCTCTTGACTCAAGCGCTCCCTTGAAAGCCGCGATCGACTCGCGGCTGGAACCGTCGTAGATCGAGTCGGTCGGGTTGTATGGGATCAGATTGACCTTGAACATGTGCGGGTGCTCCCCGGAGCGACGCGGCTCGAGCAGACGCGCCAGCGCGAGCGCCTGCTCATAGCGGTCGTTGACGCCGGCGAGCATCACGTACTCAACAAACACACGGCGGCGCTTGCGCTCGTAGAAGGTACGACACGCGTCGATCACATCAACGAGCGGGTAGCGCTCGTTGACCGGCATCAGCTCGCTGCGCAAGGCTTCGTCGGCGGCGTGCAGCGAGAGGGCGAGGCGCAGCGGCATCTCCTGTGCTGTGAGCGCTTCGATCCCCGGGATCCAACCCACCGTGGAGATCGCGGTGCGGCGATGGGTGATGCCGACATCGGGCAATCGCTCGCAGGCGGCGAGCACATTTTCCAGGTTGAGCATCGGCTCGCCCATGCCCATGAACACGCAATGATCGACGGCGGTCATGCGCCGGAAGTGAAGTGCCTGCTCGACGATCTCCGAGGCGCTCAGATTGCGGCCGAACTTCATCTGGCCAGTCGCGCAGAACGTGCAGGTCAGCGGACAGCCTGACTGCGAGGAGACGCAGATCGAGTTGCGTCCGTCGCGATAGCGCATCAGCACGGCCTCCAAGGGCCGTCTATCGGCTGTCGTGAACAGCGCCTTGACCGTGCCATCGCTCGCGCGTCGCTCCTCAAGCAACTCGAGGCTCGAAAACGGAACGTTCTCGCCCAGCCACTCCCGCAAGGGGCCGGGCAGGTTCGTCATCTGCTCATAGTCTGAGACGCCCTTGGCGGCCCACTCCCATACCTGGCGCGCACGGAACGCGGGCTGGCCGTTCGTGGCCAGCGCTTGATCGAGGAGTTCCAAATCCATACCCTTATCGTTGCAGCCCATGCGCCTAGCCAAGTATCTGGCCCACGCGGGAGTGGCCTCGCGCCGGGCCGCGGAGACGATGATCGCCGAAGGGCGGGTGGCCGTCGACGGGCAAGTCGTGCTCGATCCCGCACGCGATGTCGATGAGAGCAACTCACTCACGGTTGATGGGCGCGCGGTCTCCGGGCCTGAGCAACCAGTCGTCTATGCGCTCAACAAGCCGCTCGGAGTACTGAGCACAGCACAGGACACTCACGGTCGCCCAACAGTCGTCTCGTTGATCGGAGATGAGACGCGGCGCCTGTATCCCGTTGGGCGTCTGGACGCCGATTCGAGCGGGCTGATCCTGCTCACCAACGACGGCGCGCTTGCGCAGCGCTTGACGCACCCGAGCTTTGAAGTACCCAAGACCTACCGTGTGCACGTGACCGGGGGGCCAGTTGGCGAGAGTGCGCTTGCCAAGCTGCGCGCAGGCGTGCGTTTGGAGGACGGGATGACCGCTCCTGCGCAGGTGCGGCGGGGGGGACAGGGAGAACTGGAGGTGACGATCCACGAGGGTCGCAACCGTCAGGTGCGGCGCATGTGCGAGGCGGTGGGTCATCGCGTCCTCGCGCTCGAGCGCATTGCGTTCGGGCGGTTGAAGCTGGGAGAGCTCGCCCCAGGCGCGTCTCGACGGATCAGTGAGACCGAGCTCGCACGCCTGCGCGGCGGCCCAGAGGATCGCAAGCAACCTGTGCCACCGGGGGCCGGTCCTTCGAAAAGGCGTCGGTCTGCACGCGAGCCGTGAGCGGCGACCGGCCCTTGGAGCGCCTATGAAAGAATCGAGTCGATGCCGCAACGCCTCTATGCCCTGCGGGGCGCGATCTCGGTATCTCAGGACGACGCGCAGGAGATCCTCAGCGCGACGACCGAACTGATGCAGGAGATCATGGAGCGCAACTCGCTCGACCCCGATCACGTGGTGAGCTGCATCTTCACGCTCACCGACGATCTCACCGCCGAGTTCCCCGCGGTGGCGGCGCGCGCGCTGGGCTTCGAGCGCGTGCCGCTGCTGTGCGCACGCGAGATTCCCGTACCAGGCTCCTTACCCCGCGTGATTCGCGTCCTGATCCACTACTACGCGGATGAGGGACACGAGGCACGGCATGTCTATCTGGGGGAGGCGGCCGGCTTGAGAGCGGATCTGCTTGCGGCGCAGTAGAGCTGTCGCGCCCGAACGACGTTGACTTGAGGCTTGCTCGCGATGTCGTTTGCCTGGGATGGCCGCCACCATCGTGGGCGTCCGCCACAATAGACCGGTGGCACTCGAGTTCTCAGAGCGCATTGCGCGCATCCCCGTCTATCCGGCCGCCGGCGGTTACGCCCAGCGCGCGCCGAAGGTACGCCTGGCATCCAACGAGTCGCCGTGGCCGCCACTGCCTGCGGTGATCGATGCGATCCAAGCAGCGCTACCGACGCTCAACCGCTATCCGGACCCGACCAATTCGCTCTTGCGCGAGCGCCTGTCCGAACGTTACGGCGTCCCGGTCTCGCGGATCGCGATCGGCAACGGCTCGTGCGACATCCTGCTTGCCGCGGGCGAGGCGCTCCTGGAGCCCGGCGCCGAGCTCGTGTATGCGTGGCCGTCCTTCTCTGTCTACCCCCACCTGAGCGCCGCTTCGGGCGCGCGCGCGGTCACCGTTCCGCTGGACGCAGAGGACTGTCACGACCTCGATGCGATGCTGCGCGAGATCACGGTCGCTACACGCCTTGCGATCGTGTGCAACCCGAACAACCCTACGAGCACTGCGCTGCCGCTCGCGGACATCGCAGGGTTCGTCGCGGAAGTGCCCAAGCATGTTTGCGTGATCGTGGACGAGGCCTACTGCGAGTTCAACCTGCTCGATGATCCCGACGCGTCGGTCGAGTTGCTCGCGCACCACCCCAACCTCGTGCTGCTGCGTACCTTCTCCAAGGTCTACGGGCTCTGCGGTCTGCGCGTCGGTTTCGCACTGTGTGGTTCGGAGGACCTGCCGCGCGCAGTCGACCAGATCCGCCAGCCCTTCTTCTGCAACGCCGTCGCCCAGGTCGCGGCCGTGGAGGCGCTCTCACACCAGGACGCCGTCACCGAGCGCGTTACGCGCACGATCGCCGAGCGCATCTCAGTCGACGAGCGACTGCGCGCGCTCGGAATCGAGCCGGCACAGTCGCAGGCGAACTTCTGCTGGTTCGCTCTCGGCGAGGACGACCCGGAGCTGATGGTGGCGCGCGAGCAGGAGGTGATGCAGGGCCTGGCCGAGCGCGGCGTGCTCGTGCGCGGCGGCGGTGCGCTTGGCAAGCCCGGGTCGCTGCGTGTGACCTACGGCACACCAGAGGAGAACGCGATCTTCCTCGATGCGCTCGCGGAAGTGCTGTGAAAAGTCCGAGACAGTCGCTTCCTATCGCTGGACTGCCAGTCGAGCATCTGCTACAAAGTTCCTAGACGATCATGCACACGACCGCTTTGACATCCGCTCCTGCACTCGCGTCTGCGCGTGCCCGCATGTCCTATTGGTCGTTTCGCTGCGCCTGGCGATTTAGCTAGGCGCTTCGGCCGTGCCCTCCGTCCGTGAGCGGAGGCCGACAGGCCGCATTTGGGTCCTTTAGAGGATCGAGCGCCGCTTACCGGCCCACACCTATCGCGACTCGCCCAGGGGACGCGATGCTCACGGAGCGGACGAGCACCCAAAACCAACCCGTACTTGAAAGGATGAACGAATGATGATCGTCATGAAGGAGACCGCAACCGAGGATGAGATCGGCTCGGTCGTGGAGAAGATCGAGCGAGCCGGCGCACTCGCCCACCGCAGTCAAGGCGCGCGCGTGACCATCATCGGCGCGATCGGCGATGTCGAGCAGGACGCGAGCGTCGAGAGCCTGGGCCTTGAGGGTCAACCCGGCGTGGACCGCGTGGTGCCGATCCTCAAGCCCTACAAGCTTGCCTCCTCACAGATGCGCCACGGCGAGCGCACCGTGCTCGACGTCGAAGGGCGCAAGATCGGTGGTGAGCACTTCGCGCTGATCGCCGGTCCCTGCACGATCGAGACGCGCGAGCAGACGCTCACGACCGCCGAGGTCGTCAAGGACGCCGGCGCCGCGCTGTTCCGCGGGGGCGCCTACAAGCCGCGCACCTCCCCGTACGCCTTCCAGGGGCTGGGCCAGGAGGGTCTGCGCCTACTTGCCGAGGCCAAGGAGCAGAGCGGGTTGCCGATCGTGACCGAGCTGATGGACATGCGCGATCTCGAGCCGGTGCTCGAGGTGGCCGACGTCGTGCAGATCGGCGCGCGCAACATGCAGAATTATCCACTGCTTGCCGAGGTCGGGCGCTCAGGGCGCCCGGCGCTGCTCAAGCGCGGTCTCTCCTCGACACTCGATGAGTTGCTTATGGCCGCCGAGTACATCCTCAAGGAGGGCAACCCGAACGTGATGCTGTGCGAGCGGGGTATTCGTACGTTCGAGACCGCCTACCGCTTCACACTCGACCTGATGGCGGTGCCGGTGCTCAAGGAACTCTCGCACCTGCCGGTGATCGTCGACCCGAGCCATGCGGCGGGTAGGCGCGACCTCGTGCTGCCGTTGTCGCTGGCGGCGGCTGCCGCCGGGGCCGATGGAATCATCGTCGAGGTGCACCCGAATCCCGACGAGGCCATCTGCGATGGGCCACAGGCGCTGATCGCGGACGAGTTCGCCGACTACGCGGCGGCAGTGCAGAGCGCCGCGGCGCTTGCGGGGAAGGCGTTCACCACGGCGTGAGGCTAGCGGTGCTCGGGGTCGGGCTGATCGGGGGCTCTATCGGCCTGGCCGCGCGCCGTCGCACCGGCGCATACGTTGTCGGCTACGACTCCGAGGCGAGCGCACTTTCGAGCGCAGTCGAACTTGGCGCGATCGACGAGTCGGCGTTTGCGATCTCAGACGCGGTGCGTGAGGCCGACGTCGTGTTCATAGCCACGCCAGTCGGTACAGCGACAGACATCGCCCTGCTCGCTTTGGAGACGGCCGGTTCCGAATGTGCGCTCAGCGACGTAGGTTCGACCAAGCGCGCGATCGTCGGCGCGATATCCGATCCACGCTTCGTTGGGGGGCATCCATTGGCTGGAGCGGAGACGGCCGGAGTGGCCAGCGCCCGCGAGGATCTGTTCGAAGGCGCTACCTGGTATCTCACGCCCGCGGCCGGAGCGGCGTGGTCTGCCGCTGGTGCCGGCTCGCCCAGCGCTGCGAGCGAAGAGCCAGAGGAGGGTGCGGCATCTGCCGAGGCCAGGGCGGCGCCCTCCGTCGACGCAGCACCCTGGGCGGTTGAGCGGTTGCGCGGATTCATCGAGCGCGTCGGCGGACAGCCGGCGGCGATCGCGCCCGATGCCCACGATCGCCTGATGGCGAGCGTCTCGCACCTGCCGCACGTGCTTGCCAATGTGCTTGTCGCACAGGCCGTACAGTCCATCGAGTCGCACGGGGCGATACTCGACCCCGAGGTTCCTCTTGGCTCTGGTCCGAGCTTCCGCGATGCCACGCGCGTGGCCGGGGCCAACACCGCAATCTGGACCGACATATACCTTTCCAACCGCGACCTGCTTGTCGAGGCGCTCGATGGGGCAATCGACGAGTTGAGTGCCGTGCGGGACACGCTACGCACGGGCGACGCGCAGCGACTTGCCGCATGGAACGAACGTGCGCGCGCGGAGCTAGCGAGGCTGCGGCGAGCAGGACTCGTCTCGGGCTCGTAGTCTGGATCGCGATGGATGTGCGCTTCGAACCCTCTGTCGGGCTGCACGGTGAGCTGAGGGCTCCCGCGGACAAGTCGATATCTCATCGTGCTGCGCTGCTGGGTGCCATGGCCTCCGAGCCGACGCGGATCGAGAACTATCTGCATGCCGCCGACACCGATTCGACGCTCGCGGCAGTGCGAGCGCTGGGTGCCTTGGTGGATGAGCGCGACGGGGTGGTCACCGTACGTGGCACGGGCTTGCGCGAGGCGCGCCTGCCCGCGGAGACGATCGACGTCGGTAACGCCGGTACGCTGCTGCGTCTGCTGCCCGGCTGGCTCGCGGCTCAGGAGGGGCGCTCTTTCACGCTCGACGGGGACGAGTCGATCCGTCGTCGTCCGGTGGATCGCGTGGCCGAGCCGCTGCGCTTCATGGGTGCTTCGATCGACGCGCACGAGGGACGCTTCGCGCCGCTCACGATTCACGGTGCGCGCCTGCGCTCGATTGCCTACGAGCTGCCGGTCGCCTCGGCCCAAATCAAGTCGTGCGTGCTCTTGGCGGCACTTGCGGCCGATGGCGCCACAACCGTCGGCGAGCCCGCACGCAGCCGCGATCACACTGAGCGCATGCTGCTCCGTGCCGGAGTCAACATCCACCGCAACGGCAGGCACGTGACGGTCGTCAACGCCGACGAGCTGGTGCTCGACCGCGTGGTCGTGCCGAGCGATCCGAGCTCAGCCGCGTTTGCGATAGCCGCGGGTGTGCTCGTACCAGGCTCGCGTCTGCTCGTACGAGACCTCGGCGCCAACTGGACGCGTACGGGGTTCCTACGCATCGTGCAGCGCATGCGCGGGATCGTGCTCGGCGACCTCGAGGACGAAAGTGGCGAGCTGATCGCAGAGGAGCCGATCTGTGACCTCGACGTGGCTCATGGGGCGCTGGAGGGCACGTTCGTGGAACCGGACGAGGTTCCATTGGCGATAGACGAGCTGCCGCTGGTCGCATTGCTGGGCTGTTTTGCCGAAGGGGAGACGGTCGTGCGCGGTGCCCAGGAGTTGCGCGTGAAGGAGTCGGATCGCATCGCGACCGTGGTCGAGGGTCTGCGCGGGCTCGGCGCCGACATCGACGCGTTGGAGGACGGCTTCGCCGTGACCGGCACGGGCGGCTTGCGCGGCGGCACGATCGACGCCGCCGGCGATCATCGGTTGGCGATGATGGGCGCGGTCGCCGGCTTGGCCTCACGCGAGGGGGTCACGGTGCGCGGCATGGAGGCGGCGGACGTGTCTTATCCGGGTTTCGTGCAGGACATCAGGGCGCTTGCGTCGTGAAGCTTCGTAGACCCGTCGAGCACGTGGGATGTTTGCCCGCCGAAGCATCGGCGTATGAGTGGCGTGCCCTCCGCCCATAGGCGAACCATGCTGATCGCGATCGATGGCCCCGCCGGCGCAGGCAAGTCGACCGTGGCGCGTGCGCTCGCGCAGAGGCTCGGCTTCACCTATCTCGACAGTGGGGCCATGTATCGCTGTATCGGGCTGCTCTCACTCGATTCTCCGGATCGGGAACCGGCATCGCTTGCGCGCTTGGCTCGCATCGAGTTTGTTGCGGGTGCGAGCTCAGCTCAGGGCTCGCTGGCAGGGAAGGTGCTGCTCGATGGGCGTGATGTCAGCGATGCTATCCGCACGCCCGAGGCCTCCGAGGCAGCCTCGCGCGTAGCTGCCGACCCGGGCGTGCGCGAAGCGCTCGTGACCAAGCAGCGCGAGCTGATTGAAAGCGGCGATTGTGTTGCCGAGGGTCGCGATATAGGCACTGTCGTGGCGCCGGAGGCGGAGCTGAAGATCTATCTGACCGCAGATCCAGCAGAGCGCGCTCGCCGTAGAGCGGCTGAGATGGGCGGCGATCAGGCGACCGTGATGGCCGAGCAGACGCTGCGCGACGCGCGTGATTCCGGTCGTGCTCATAGTCCATTGGAAGCGGCGCCGGGCGCCGTGGTGCTCGACACGACCGGTATGAGCTTCGAGCAGGTGGTCGAGCAGATCGCAGGGCTTGCCAACGCGGCGCGCCTATCGGGATGAGGCGTGCGGCCGGGCTTCATGCCCGAGCCGCCTCTGTCGTGACCTGCGGGCCTTGGCCCGTACTGGCGCCCAAGGCCGGTCATACTCACCTGATGCAGAAGGTGGCGATAGTCGGGTATCCGAATGTGGGCAAGTCCTCGCTTGTCAACCGCTTGGCGGGCTCGCGCGAGGCGGTTGTGCACGAGCGTCCGGGGATCACACGCGACCGCAACGAGATCGAGTGCGAGTGGGGCGGACGCACATTCACGCTGATCGACACGGGCGGCGTGGACTTCCAGGACGAGGATCCGCTGTCCGGCTCGATCCGCGAGCAGGCGCGCGCGGGCCTGGCCGATGCGGAGGTAGCGGTGCTCGTCGTGGATGCCAAGGCGGGGACCCGGCCCGGTGACGAGGAGATGGCTGAGCTCTTGCGCCGTGCGCCCTTGCCGAGCATCGTCGCCGCCAACAAGTGCGACGGGGTCTCAGATCTGTCGCTGGCAGCCGATTTCCATCGTCTGGGCCTAGGTGAGCCGCTTGCGGTCTCCGCGGCACAGGGCCTCGGCACTGGTGATCTGCTCGACCGGATTGTCGAGTTGTTGCCGCCTGAGGAGGAGATGGCCACCGAGGACGATGAGATCAGACTTGCCCTGATTGGTCGCCCCAATGTGGGCAAGTCATCGCTCGTCAACCGCTTTCTCGGCGAAGAGCGCGTGATCGTCTCCGAGGTCGCAGGCACCACTCGCGACGCAATCGACACGCCGCTGATGGTGGATGGCCGCAGGCTCGTGTTGATCGACACTGCCGGCATGCGGCGCCAGTCAAAGGTCGCCGACTCGGTCGAGTACTACACGACGCTGCGCTCACAGCGCGCCGCCGAGCGGGCCGATGTCGCGCTGGTGGTGTGCGATGCAAGCGATGGGGTCACCGCCCAGGACTTGCGCGTGGCCGAGCTGGCGATGAAGGCTGGTTGTGCCACCGCGATCGTGCTCAACAAGTGGGACCTGCACGAAGGCACCGAGCAGGACTTGGATCACGAGCGGGCTCGTGTCGCCGAAAAGCTGCGCCTGCGCCCACGCGTGCTCACCGCCAGCGCCAAGACCGGCCGCAACGTCTCGCGCTTGATCGCCGAGACGCTCGCGCTCGGGGATCGCCGCCGCAGACGCATCCCGACTTCCGAGCTCAACCGCTTCCTCGCCGAGGCCGTGCAAGCACGCCAGCCGCCCGTCGGCACCCGCCGAGGCTCGGGTCAGCATCGTCTGAAGCTGATCTACATGACCCAGATCGAGGAGGCTCCGCCTCGTTTTGCGATCCAGGTCAACTCGCGTGCGCGCGTAACGCGTGACTACGCATACTTCATCGAGAACCGCCTACGCGCCCGCTATGGGATGGATGGAGTGCCGCTGATCATCGACTTCGTCGAGCGTGGCACCCGCACACGCGTGCAGGCTGCATAGACTGCTGTCCACTTCGCAAGCGACGCATGGAGCCGATCCTCAAACCATGAGCCAACATTCCGATAAAGAGTTCCTGTTCACCTCCGAGTCGGTCACGGAGGGCCACCCCGACAAGATCGCCGACCAGATCTCAGACGGCGTGCTCGACGCCGTGCTCACCGACGACCCCTACGGCCGTGTTGCCTGCGAGACGCTCGTCAACACAGGCCTGATCGTCGTCTCCGGGGAGATATCGACCGACACCTATGTCGACATTCAGGAAATCGCGCGTGAGACGGTGCGCAAGATCGGCTACGACAACGCCGCCTACGGCTTCGACTGCGACACCTGCGCGGTCATAAACGCGATCGACAAGCAATCGCCAGACATCGCCCAAGGCGTCGACGCGGCCTATGAGACGCGTCACGACCCGGCTGACGAGGACGAGCTCGACATCGCAGGCGCGGGCGACCAGGGCATGATGTTCGGCTACGCCTCGAACGAGACCGAGGAGCTGATGCCGCTGCCGATCGCACTGGCCCACAAGCTCTCAAAGCGCCTAGCCGAGGTGCGCAAGGGCGATGTGCTTCCCTACCTGCGCCCTGACGGAAAGACCCAGGTCACCGTCCGCTACCAGGACGGACGGCCTGTGGAGATCGAAAAGATCCTGATCTCCACCCAACACGCGGACGGCATCGACTCCGAGACTCTGATCAAGCCCGACCTGCTCGAGCACGTGCTACGTCCTGTGCTGCCGGTTGAGCTCTACGACGAGAAGAAGTTGATCAAGAACTTCCTCGTCAATCCCACTGGCCGTTTCGTGATCGGTGGGCCGATGGGCGATTGCGGGTTGACCGGGCGCAAGATCATCGTCGACACCTATGGCGGTATGGCACGCCACGGCGGCGGTGCCTTCTCCGGCAAGGACCCCTCCAAGGTCGATCGCTCCGCCGCCTACGCGGCGCGCTGGGTCGCCAAGAACATCGTCGCGGCCGGTCTGGCTGACCGCGCCGAGGTGCAGGTCGCCTACGCGATCGGCGTCGCGCACCCGGTGTCGGTCATGGTCGAGACGTTCGGCACCGAGAAGATCGGCCGAGGGCAGATTGCAAAGCTAGTCGACGAGCACTTCGACCTGCGTCCCGGTGCGTTCCGCGAGGAGCTGAAACTGCACCGTCCGATCTACCAGAAGACCGCCGCCTACGGGCACTTCGGTCGCGACGATCACGACTTCACGTGGGAGAAGACAGACAAGGCCGAGGCTTTGCGGGCGGCAGCCGGGCTGACCGCGGCAGGGGCCGGCGTTTGAACGCTGTAAGCAGGTCTTTCGAGATGATCTGTGCATCTCGATACCCTTTGCGTGGAGCTGAGGGATTTATTTAGGTACCTAACCTTTAGCTGGGCGTTCGCATAAGGGGGGGTGTTGGGAGGATCATCCAAGACGAGCCATCCTCCCTGGCGTTGCTCGGCTCTCCAGGCAAGGGCGCTTCGATGTGGTCCGGCGCCGTCTTTAGTGTGGGCATGTGTCCGCGATAGCCCAGGTCGAGCCGATGACGACGGCCCGCGCGTTGCGTGGGCCGTTTGACTACCTTCTGCCGCCGGAGTTGCGCGCTGAGGTGACCGTTGGCTCGATGCTTGTCGTGCCGTTCGGACGACGCGAGATCCTCGGCGTTGTCACTGCTCTTTCAGAGCACAGCGAGGTCTCCGAGGAGAAGCTGCTGGCGCCGCTACGGGCACTCGAGCTCGGCGTCCCGATCGATCTCGTCGCACTTGCCGAGTGGCTGGCCAAGGAGTACTGCTCGACGCTCGCCCGTGCGTTTGCGCTCGTGCTGCCACCTGCGGCCACGCGCCGGCTGAGCGGAAGAAAACGTCGTACTCGACCCACGCTGCCCAAGCATATCCAGCTTGGCGCGCGTACTGCCGGGCCTCCCACGCTCACCTCCGAGCAGGCGGCTGCGCTGAGCGATCTCTCCACGGCACTGTGCAGCGACCGGGCGCAGAAGCGACTACTTGCCGGCATTACCGGCTCGGGCAAGACCGAGGTATATCTGCGCATCTGTGCCGAGACGCTGGAGCAAGGACGCGGTGCGATTGTCCTGGTCCCGGAGATCGCGCTCACTACACAGATCGTCGGTCGCTTCATCGAGCGCTTTGGAGACACCGTGGCGGTCTTGCACTCGCGCCTGACGGTCGCTCAGCGCCGCGAGGAGTGGCGGCGCCTGCGTGTCGGTGAGGCGCGCGTGTGCGTGGGACCACGCTCGGCCGTCTTTGCGCCGATCGAGCGGCTCGGGCTGATCGTGGTCGACGAGGAGCACGACTCCTCCTACAAGCACGAGGGCGACCCGCGCTATGACGCGCGTGCCGTCGCGGCGCGACGCGTAAGCGACTCTGGTGCGCTGCTGCTGCTGGGCAGTGCCACGCCGCGTCCGGAGAGCGTGCACGATGCTCCAGCCGCGATACGGCTCTCGCGCCGCGTCGATGGCCGGCCGCTGCCGCAGGTCAGGGTGCTCGACATGCGCAACCAGCTTCCCGGCCTGCACCCAATGACAGCTGAGGCGTTGAGAGAGGTGCGCTCGGCGCGTGGCAAGGCGATCGTGCTGCTCAACCGTCGCGGCTGGTCGAACTTCCTCAGCTGTCGTGAGTGCGGGCGCGTCTGGGGCTGCCCTGAGTGCGACGTCGCGCTCGTGCTGCATCGTGCCAGCGGGATAGTCGCCTGTCACCATTGTGGCCACCAAGAGCAGGCTCCGCGGCGCTGCACGTGCGGCTCGACATCGGTCGCCCGTCACGGCGCTGGCACCGAGCGCATCCAGCATAAGCTCGCTGCGACGCTCGACGATGGCGACTTCCCGATCTTCCGCTTGGACGCTGACACGATCGGCGGTGTGAGCGTAGCGGCCGCCGGGGTTGCCGATGGAGTGGGCGGGGCGCTGGAGCACGGCGGGGTGGGCGATCTCCTGAGCCGCTTCGAGGCGGCGCCCGCGGGTGTGTTGATCGGCACGCAGATGGTCGCCAAGGGTCATGACTTCGCCGATGTCACGCTCGGCGTGGTACTGGACGCCGACGCAACCTTGCGCTTTCCCGACTTCCGTGCGGAGGAGCGGACTTTCGCACTCGTCACCCAGCTTGCCGGCCGTGTCGG
The DNA here is from genome assembly GCA_035485715.1 of Solirubrobacteraceae bacterium. Lineage (GTDB taxonomy): Bacteria > Actinomycetota > Thermoleophilia > Solirubrobacterales > Solirubrobacteraceae > Palsa-744. The sequence goes on from DATHNT010000003.1 coordinate 392,341, forward strand.
ACGCGGCAATGACGGTCACGTTCTCGTCCAGAGCATCGCCCCCGAGGCTCGCTCGATCGTTCACGCCGCCGCGCACGACAGCGACGGCTTCCTCGCCGGCGAGCTGGAGCGCCGGCGCGCACTGTCATATCCGCCCTTTTCGAGCTTGATCCGCGTGGTTTGCTCTGCCGAGCACTCGGCCAGGGCTCATACCGCGGCTACGGTGCTGCGCGAGCGCCTAGCCGGCTGTGGCGGAAGCATCCTTGGTCCCGCGGGCCTATTTCGCCTACGCGGACGAGAGCGCCAGGTATTGGTCGTCAAGGCACCGCCCGAGCAGCGCTCGCGGGCGATCGGTCTGATCGGCGCCGCGGTTCAGCAGACCGCCGATTCCCGCGCTCACAGTGGCGTCAATTTCAGCGTCGACGTAGATCCCCAATAGCCCATCTGCGGGCGCCGGCCCGCCCGTCTTTGAAGGCTCAGGACACTAGACTTGGGGTCGATGAGCGACGAAGAGGTGATGGACTCAGAGGTCGAGCCCGAGGAGGGCGCCTCGACGGTAGCCGAGCTCGACCCGGAGACCAGAGCGCGCCGCGATGCGGCCCTGCGCCATGTGCGCAAGTTCGGCGACCCAGTGCTGCGCGCGACGGCGCTCCCGGTCGATCGCTTCGACGAGTCGCTGGCGAGCGAGGTCGAACATATGGGGGAGCTGATGCACGACGCGCTCGGTATCGGCCTCGCCGCTACCCAGCTTGGCGTGTTGCACCGAGTGCTCGTCTACCGCGCCTACAGCGATGACCCGCTGACAGCGCTCGTCAACCCTGTGATCGAATGGGCCGCCGAGGAGCTCGAGACGCTCGAGGAGGGCTGCCTAAGCCTGCCGGGAGTGCACGTTGAGGTCGAACGTCCTGCACGGGTGTGTGTGCGCGCCCACGACGTCGCCGGCAAAGAGTTGGTCGTCGAGGCGGAGGGGTTGGAGGCGCGCGTCATCCAACACGAGATCGATCATCTCGACGGCGTCCTGATCCTCGACCGGATCCCACGCGAGCTGCGCAAGCAGACGATGCGCGAAATGCGCGAGGCAGTCGCGGCCGCAAGCGCGGTGTAGGCGCGACCCGCCTTCGATGCGCACGATTTTCCTCGGCACATCCGAGTTCGCGGCAGCCTTGTTGACACGGTTGGTCGGGGAGCGCGGGCAGCCCGACAGCTACGCCCCAACGCTTGTGCTCACGCGCCCGGATCGCCCTGCAGGACGGGGTCGCAAGCTAGCCTCGCCGCCCGTCGCCGAGACCGCCCACATGCTTGGCTTGGAGTTGGCTCAACCCGAGAACGTCAACGAACCCGTTGTGCGTGAGTTGATTGCCGATCTCGCTCCCGATGCCCTTGTCGTCTGCGCATTTGGTGCGCTCGTCAAGGAGCCGCTGCTCTCCGACCACGAGATGCTCAACGTGCACCCATCGCTACTTCCACGCTGGCGTGGCGCCGCCCCGATCGAGCGGGCGATCATGGCTGGCGACGAGCGCACGGGTGTCTCGATCATGCGCCTCGCCACCGGTCTGGACAGCGGACCGGTGTGTCTGTCGGCGAGCGAGCCCATACACGCCGATGACACCTTCGGTTCGCTGGCTGGGCGGCTCGAGCGGGCCGGCGGCGACCTGCTGCTCAGCGCCCTCGGGGCGCTGGATCGTGGCGAGGCGTTGACATTCGCCGAGCAAGACGAGCGCAAGGTCACGTACGCGGAGAAGATCGGTCCCGTCGACCGGCTGCTCGACCCGACGCATCCGGCCCTCGAGTTGGAGCGCGTGGTGCGGGCCTTGAGCCCCCACATCGGCACGCGCGTCGAGCTGTCCGATGGAACCTTGCTCGGCGTGCGGCGAGTAGCGCTGGCGATGCCGCTGGCAACGGACGCAGGTGAGGGCGTGCATGCTCGCGATGGCCGCCTGTTGCTGGACTGCACGGAGGGAGCGCTGGAGTTGCTCGAAGTCCAGCCGCCCGGGAAGCGCCCGATGGCAGCCGAGGCCTTCCTGCGCGGCCACGGCCTACCCGGCGCATGATGGCCCAACCACGCAGCGGTGTACGGCCTCCCAAGCACGATGCCGGCGTGCCCATCGCGCCTGCCCGTCGCTGCGCCTACACGGTCGTTCGTCGCGTCTTCGAGCAGGGCGCCTATGCCGACCGCGCGCTGCAAGCCGAGGCTCGCGAGCTCGATGCACGCGACCGTGCGCTTGCGATGCGCCTTGCCTACGGCACGATCCAACGTCGCGGCACGCTCGACCACCTGATCGAGCAGTTGGCTTCGCGTCCTGTGGCGAAGCTCGACGCGCCGCTGTTGGCGGCCCTGCGGCTGGGCCTGTATGAGCTGCTCTATCTCGATGGCGCCCCAGATCGTGCGGTGGTCGCCGACTGTGTCGAGCTTGCCAAGACGCAGCGGAGCTCGGGCCACGGATTGGTCAACGCCATCCTGCGTCGCACCGCGCGCGAAGGAGCCGACAAGCTGCTTGGGAGCCTGAGCGAAGACACCCCGGAGCAGGCGGCCGTCGCCCACTCGCACCCGCAGTGGATCGCGCGCTTGTGGTGGCAGGAGCTCGGTCGGCAAGGTGCGCGGGCGCTGATGGCTTGCGACAACGAGCCGGGCGAGCTGGCGCTGCGGGTCAACACGCTGTGTGCCAAGCCCGCCGACGTAGCGCTTGCACTCGATGTGCCCACTCATGGCGACCCGGAGCTGCCCGAGGCGCTCGTGCTCGACGGGCCGCTCGACCTGCACGGCTCCGAACTGTGGGAGTCCGGTGCGATCGTCGCCCAATCGCGCGCGGCGATGCTTGTCGCACGTGCGCTCGACCCTCAACCCGGCGAGCGAGTACTCGACCTGTGTGCCGCGCCGGGTGGCAAGAGCACGCACCTCGCCGCGCTGATGGGCGGCGAGGGCGAAGTGCTCGCGGTCGAGCGCAACCGTGCGCGCGCCGCCGAGCTTGCCGACACCGCGCGGCGCCTGCACGCCGGCAGTGTCCGTGTCGAGTTGGCGGATGCCGCGCGGGCGCGTCCCGAGGGATCGGTTTTCGACCGTGTGCTCGTCGATCCGCCGTGTTCCGGTCTGGGCACGCTCCAAGCTCGCCCCGACCTGCGCTGGCGCGTCACCGCCGAGGACATCGAGAAGTTGGCCCAAAGCCAGATGACGATCCTCACAGCAGGCGCCCAGGCGCTCCGTCCGGGCGGCGTGCTGGTCTATTCCACGTGCACGATCTCCCTAGCAGAGAATGAGCGGCAGATCGAACGGTTCCTCGATCGGAACTCGCACTTCGCGCTCGACGATCTCAGCCGCGAACAACATGCCCATGTCCACCCGAACATGTCCGAGGCCCTGCTGACGATGCCCCATCGCGATCGCACCGCCGGTTTCTTCATCGCGCGGATGCGGCGAGTAGGGGAACCTTCCACGGGTAGGCTCTGACAGGCATGGACGACGCTCAGTCTGCACCGAAGAAAGATCCGGTCGATCTCGGGCCACTGTGCCCGAACTGCAGCGAGCCGTGGCTGCGACCCACGAACCTCCCCGGCAGATACCGCTGTGTCTATTGTCTGCACCGTTTCGAGCTGTCCTCGGTATGTCCGAACTGCGGTGAGCACTCGACGATCGTGCGCATGTCATCGACCGCAATCCTCAAGTGCAACAACTGCGGTGACAGCATGCTGATGGCCATATGAACACGCATGGCGGCGTTGGGCGGCGTCTTCCCTCGCTTTGTGTGCTGGAGCAGGCTGCGTTCGGTGCGTCCCTGCTCAGCTTGCCCTGCGTGTCCATATGAGCTCGTCGTCTGAGAGGATCTGAGCATGTCGAGCGGAGATCTCCTGCGCGGGGTGCGTGTGGCGCCGTCGATCCTCTCGGCCGATTTCGCGCGGCTGGGTGCACAGGTGGAGGAGGTGCTTGCCGCGGGCGCACGCGTCATTCATGTCGACGTGATGGATGGACACTTCGTCCCGTCGATCACGCTCGGCCCGGTAGTGGTTGGCGCGCTTCGTGAGCAGGTCGAGCAGGTTGGGGCGATGCTCGACGTGCACCTCATGATCGAGCGTCCCGAGCGCATGATCCCCGAGTTCCTGAAGGCCGGCGCCCATTCGATCACGTTCCACGCCGAGGCCACGCCTCACATCGCCTACACGGCAAGCCTAGTGCGCGAGGGCGGCGCAAGCGTCGGTGTTGCGATCAACCCGGCGACAGCGGTCGGTGCGGTTGCGGAGCTGCCCGACGCGATCGATCTGGTGCTGTGCATGACCGTCAACCCCGGCTGGGGAGGACAGCGTTTTATCGGACACTCACTCGACAAGATAGAGCGGCTGCGCCACATTCTCGGCGACGGCGACGGCGACGGCGACCGCGTCGCGCTCGAGGTCGACGGCGGCATCGACACCGACACCGTCGCCCCATGTCGAGCAGCGGGCGCAAACTTGTTCGTCGCCGGCTCGGCGATCTTCGGCGAGCCCGATCCGGCCGCGGCCTATCGCCGGCTTGCCGACGCCGCTGGCGCACTCTGACCCGTCGCACGAGCGACGGGCATTGCGGCGGGTTGACTTATTGCGCTAGCGTCGCCGGCGCGCTCTGACGCAGCGGCGCTCCCCGCCTGTATACAAAGCTCAGCATCAGGGCAAGCAGACTGGTAGCGCCGAGGTATCCGATCTCTGTGCGCAGCAGTTCTTCTGAGACGAGCGGCACCAGCATCCAGGCGACGAACACCACGGCTGCCACGATCCAGCAGGTGGCGGCGGTCCGCGCCTGGTTGCGCGCCAGCGCGGCCTGGTTGAGCGCCCCGGCGCTCAGGTGCATGCCCATGCCCAGTCCGATTAGCGCGAGGCCGACGCGGCCGTATTCGAAGCTCTGGCCAAACAGCGTTTTCATCACCGGCGGCCCGATCGCCAGCAAACCGAGTGCCGTCGCCAACGCGAACGCGGCGATCGCCATCACCGTCACGCGGATCGCCTTGGCAAAGGCATCGTGTCCCTCGGTCGCCTCCAGCCCGGTCAGGTGCGGCAGCAGTGAGGTCTGGATCGCCTGGAAGAGTTGCAGCGGCGCGCGCGCGATCAGCAGCACGTTGAACACGATCCCGGCGAGCGCCACGTTGGTTGAGGTGATGTCCACCGTCAAGACAGCCGCGTTCAGCAGCGTCTGCTCGGAGAGCATCACCCCGGAGACTGCAAACGCAAAGCCCGACCCGCGCCGCAGCGACAGCTCATCTGCCGCCACCGCCTCCTCGATGCCCTCGGTCCCGGGTCCCGCCAAGGCAGCGTCCAGCTCCTCGAGCTCCTCCATTTCCGGCTTCCCGCGAAGCTCACTGGAGCGCCGCGCGAACGCCACCGGCACGACGACGAGCGAGACGAAGGGTGCCGCTGCGATTCCTAGTACAACCGCGGTCTGGCCGTTGGCGATGCCGAGCGCCACTGCCAGCGCGAAGCACAGGCGCGAGAGCGATTCGATCAGCACCAGGCCGCCGAACAGCCCAAAGTATTCGTGCCCCGCCAGCCAGCCACGGGCGAAATAGCTGGCGGCATATACAAGCGTGCCGACCACCAGCACCCAATACAGCGCGGCATAGTGGTCGAAGACGTTGTCGATCAGCACTTCGTGAAGCGTCAGCGCAAGGATCAGGAATACCAGCGCGAAGCTGGCCTGGATCGCGATCGGCACGCGCACCGAATGCTGTTCGTGCCCGCGTGCACGGCGGTCGGCGATCGTCCGCGAGAGCAGTTGTTCTATCGGCCGGTAGATGACCGAGATGATCACGAACATGATCGACCACAACAGGTCGAGTCGCTTGGCCGAGACTTCCCCGAGCACGTGGCTGGCGATCGAGAAGTAGGCGAACGTCAGGATTCCGGTCGAGGCGATTCCGATCGACAGGATGCGCGCCCCGCTGCCATATGAGCGAGGCGGCTTCTGGCGTGCAAGCTCCGGCTCGGCCGCGGCCTGCTCGTCTGTCGTGGTGGATCGGCCCGTCATCGCGGCAGCCCCAGATGCCGCCGTGGGCCGCTCACCCGAGGCGGACAAGCAGCATCGTCCAGGGGAACGGCGAGCGTGCCTCGACGACGTCCCCATAACGCGAGAGCAGTTGCACGAACGAGCGCTTGGACCAGTGGTTGAGGTGCCCGGGCGTGTTACCCAGCTGCGACCAGTAGGCGCCGCGAGCCATGTTCAACATGCGCCACAGCGGCTCGCGCGGCACCGATACGAGCAGTCGGTGCTCGGCACAGCGGGCCATCTCCGCAAGCGTATGCTCGGGGTCGGGCACGTGCTCGAGCACCTCGATCGCGCAGGCAACGTCGAACTCGCCATCGGCGAACGGCAGGTTCTCGGCTCGCATCACCTTGTATTCGAGGTTCGGTGCTTGGCGCTGCTCCCAGCCGGCCTGGATCGAGGGCTCCTCGAGGTCGATCCCCACGACGCGGCTTCCCTGCAGCCGCTGCGCCCACTTGTGTACGAGGACGCCCTCTCCGCAGCCGACATCCAGCAGCGATGCAGGGCTGGCGGCAGCGAACAGTTCGTCGAGCGTGCGCTCGAAGCCGGCCATCATGCGCCGCACAAGCGGGTTGCTCGAGCCGTACTTGTCGTAGGTGTTGCCGGTGACGACACCGTCTTTCGACACGGTCACGCCGCTGCTCATACCTCCACCGTCCTCTCCGATTCGCGCGCGTCTTGCGGGCGGTCATCGCGCAGCGGATCGGCTTCGCCGCTGCCCAGCCGCGCCGGATTGGCTTCGTAGTGGGAGGGCTCCACACCGAGTTGCAGCTCGATCCTGCGCACCCGCTCGAAGGTCTTCTGCGTCATCACGCGCTGTGCGGCCAGCAGGTCGCCGATCACACCGAGTGCCCATAGCACGACCGCCGCGATGAACAACACAGCGCCCAGAATCAGCGACTGCACGTGCCCCTTGCCGTTGCCTTCGGCGTAGGCGACAACGAAGCGAATCCACACGCCAAGCGCGGCCACCCCGATCACCGCTGCCAGGCTCCAGAACACGCGCAACGGCTCGTACTGCGCGTAGATGCGAAAGATCGAGATCGAGTTGCGTCGCACATAGGCACCCATCGAGGGGAACAGACGAGACTCGCGCGTCTTCGGGTTGGTCCTGATCGGGACGTGGTCGATCGCGACCAATTGCTTGCCGGCCTGGATGATCGTCTCCAGCGTGTAGGTGAATTTCGAGACCACCAGCATCTGGATGGCGGCCTCGCGGTTGTAGGCCCTGAAGCCCGAGGTCGTGTCTGGAACAGAGGTCGAGGAGGCTTGGCGCACTACCCACGAGCCGAGACGCTGCAGGACCTTCTTCAACGCCGAGAAGTGCTCGATGTTGCTCACTTCGCGGTCGCCCACGACCATGTCGGCATGGCCCTCGAGGATCGGCCCGACCAGCTTGACGATGTCCCCGCCGTAGTACTGGTTGTCGGCGTCGGTGTTCACTACGACGTCGGCGCCGAGCTTCAAGCAGGCATCCAGCCCCGCCTGAAAGCCGGCGGCCAGTCCCTTGTTGTTCGTGAGGCGGACCACGTGGTCCACGCCGTGTGTGCGCGCGACAGCGATCGTCTCGTCGGTCGAGCCATCGTCGACGATCAGCCACTCGACGACGTCGAAGCCGGCGACCTTGCGTGGCAGGTCGGCAAGCGTGGCGGGCAATTGCTCCGCCTCGTTGAAACACGGGATCTGGATGATGAGCTTCACCGGCCAAAGCCTATCCCGTCGAGCCGGCGTGCCTGGGGGTATGCACCGAAGTTCCCGCCGGCACTCTGCGAAGCAACTGAGTACGGGTGTGGCCGGGTTGGTGGGGTCCGACACGCAGATAGGCTCTACGGCCGGATGGCAAGCGCGACGCTGACACGGCCTGGGCCAGGCGATGAGGGTGGCTCGTTGCAAAAGCTGCGTGCGGTGCCGGCATCGGTGTGGGCGAAGCTCGCGTTCGCCGCGATGTGTGTGCTGGCGCTCGTCGGCTACTTCGCCTTCCCCACCTATCCCACTTACGATTCCTTCTATGCGCTGCTGTGGGGGCGGGACCTCCTGCACCTGCACATGCCCGACTTCAGCGTCTATCGCGGGCCCACCGAGCACCCTCTGGCAATCGCCTTCGGGGCGCTCTGCTCGATCGTCGGCCAAAGCGGTGCGCGCCTGGTCGTGCTCGGCTCGATCGTCTCCTTCGTGGCGCTGGTCGCAGGCCTCTACCGGCTTGGTCGGCTCTGCTTCGGACCGATCGTCGGTGCCTTCGCCGGGTTGCTCGTGCTCAGCCGCTTCTTCATCGAGAACCTCGCCGCCCAGGGCTACCTCGACATCAGCTATGTCGCACTCGTCGTATGGGCGACGGCTCTGGAGATAGAGCGCCCGCGGCGCGGACCGCTCGTTTTCCTGTTGCTGGCGGCCGCCGGTCTGCTGCGCCCCGATGCGTGGGTGTTGAGCGGCGTCTACTGGCTGTGGTGTGCCTATCCTGCTGATACCGGTACGCGCCTGCGCTATCTGGCGTTGGCCGCGATCGCGCCGCTGTTGTGGATCGGCGTCGACGCTGTGGTCACAGGCGACCCGCTCTACTCGCTTCACTCCACCTCAGGGCTCGCCTCCGAACTGGAACGTACGCAGGGCTTCTCGAGTGTTCTCTCCTCGACCTGGAACTACGCGGTGCGGATCGACAAGCTGCCGGTGGTGCTCGGAAGTATCGCCGGTGCGTTGATCGCGGTCTGGTTGACCCCGCGACGTGTGCTCGTGCCATTGGTCGTGCTCGGGACCCTGCTGTTCGTGTTCGTTGCCGAGGGCGCGGCGGGCGCGTCGGTCGTCGATCGTTACATGATCGGCTCCTCGGTCGTGATGCTCGTCTTCTGTGCGGTCGCGGTCGGCGGTTGGTCGATGCTCGAGCCTGGGACGGCATTGAGGCGTGTATGGGTGGTGGGGGCGGCGCTGCTCATCCTCTACGGTGCCGCTTCTGCGGCGAACACGCTCAGCCTCTCGAGCTTGCGTACGACGCTCGCCGACCACGAGAATTTCCATGAGGGGCTTGCAAGCGCTCTCCACAGTCCGGCCGTTGCGGCTGAGCTGAAAAGCTGTCCGTTGCTGTCCTTGCCGAACAACAAGCTGACCCCCGATGCGCGCTGGATCCTGGGTAGCACCGGTCAGCACGACATCGTCGCTCGCTCCGAGGCCAGCGCGGACGCGCTCAAGGGCTCCCATCAACTCGAAGATCGGCTGCGCCAGGGCAGCGTTGCTGTCTATCCACTCGGCGAAGCAGTGTTCGTCGACGCGATCGTCGACGTCGGCGACGATCCGCGCAATCAGGTGCCGCCGGCAAGCTACAAGCGCTTGTACACGAGTCGCTACTACGCCGTGTATGCAAACTGCTGAGCACAGCGTGCATGCCGCCGGCTGAGTCGGACAGGGCATTGACGCGCGTTCGCAGCCTCCCTGTGCACGACCCGCGAGATCCCCAAGGCGAGAAGGCAGCGGATCGCAATGGACGACTGTGGGCGTGGTGCGGGCTCGCGCTGGTCCTGTGCGTCGCACTCGGCCTACGCCTGTGGGGCATCGGGGAGGGGCTGCCCTACGTCTACAACATCGACGAGGCCGGCCATTTCGTGCCGAAGGCCGTCACGATGTTCTCCGACGGGCTGAACCCGCGCTACTTCGTCAACCCGCCCGCGCTCACCTACGCATTGCACCTTGTGTTCGATGTTTGGTTCGGTGGCGCTCACGGCGTGCACAGCGAATATGCGCGCCATCCGGGCGAAGTGTTCCTCGTGGGGCGGGTGACGGTTGCGCTGCTGGGGACCGCCGCCGTGTGGATGCTGTATCTGCTCGGAGCCCGTCTGTTCGACCGTCGTGTCGGTCTGCTGGCGGCCGCCATCGAGGCTGTGGCGTTTCTGCCGGTGTCCTACGGGCACTTGGCGCTCAACGATGCGGTCACGCTACTGCCGTTGACGCTGTCGCTCTTCGGCAGTGCCGGCGTGATGCGATATGGGCGAAAGCGCGACTATGCACTCGCCGGGATCGGGCTTGGGCTGGCGTGCGCGAGCAAGTACACGGCCGGCATCGCGATCGTGCCGCTCGCGGTTGCTACAGCGACGCACTACCTCGATTCGATCGGCGGGACGCGCAATCGCCCGCTTCCCGCCGATATCGGGCGTCGAGTGGTGCTCGGCGTAGTGCTGGCGGGGGTCTGCGCACTGGTGTCGTTCTTGATCGCCAACCCCTACGCATTGCTGGACTTCAAACTGTTCTATTCAGAACTGGTACACCAATCGAGCCTCTCCGACGAAGCTCAGGGCAAGCTCGGCGCGCCCAAGGAGATCGGGATCCTCTACTACCTGTGGTCGTTCTCGTGGGGCCTGGGCTGGGCGCCGGCTCTGGCGGCGCTCGGTGGCGCGATCACGATCTGGCGACGCCACGCGCGCATCGGTTGGCTGCTCGTGCCGGCGGCAATCTTGTTCCTCGGATTCATGGGCCTGCAGGACCGCTATTTCGGACGCTGGCTGCTGCCGATCTTCCCGATTGCCTGCCTGCTCGCCGCATATTTCGCCTTTTTGCTTGGGCGTGTTCTCATCGAAAAGGTCGCTTCCCCTGCGCGCGCGGGGGGCAGACGGATCGCTGCGGGGTCAGCGGCGCCGAAGCTCGAGCTCGGAGCACTGGCGCCCGGAGCCGACGCAGCGGGCGATGCCCGCCCGCGCCGACAGCACCATACGTTCGTGAGGCTGCTGACAGGACTGCTGATCGCGATCGTGTTGCTCGCTCAGGGTTTCCTTTACAGCGTTCACAACGATCTCGTGCTCTCGAGAGCGGACACGCGCAACATCGCGCGGGCCTGGATGGTCGCCCACGTGCCGCGCGGCGCCCCGATAGTGGTCGAGCCGGTAGTGCTTGACTCGTGGGTCGAAGAAGGCGCGGGGGGCTCGCGCTCGGATCGCTGGCTGAAGTATCAGTCGCTGCAATCGGTGATCGCGCCGGACGGGAGCCTCGCTCCTCAGACGATCCACCAAGTGGCGCTCGAAGACTATGAGACCACGCTCAGCCCGGCCTTGATCGGCTGGTACGAGCATCTTGGCTACTGCTGGGTGGTGGTCGGCTCCACCGAGTCCGGTCGCGCGCTTGCCGATCCGCGCGCCGCACCGTTTGCGAGCGCCTACTACCACGCCTTGGCCACCCAAGCGGAAGTCGCCTACCGCGTCTCGCCCTACTCAGCGGGGAGTAGTCCGACTCGGTTCGGCTTCGACTGGTCGTTTGACTATTACCCGCTTTCCTATAAGCATCCTGGGCCGGAAATGACCGTGTATCGCCTACGCGGTGGGCGCTGCGCCCGTGGCCGTTAGGGCGCCAGGCCCTATCCTGGAGGGAGGCATGGCGATCACCACGGACACCGACCGGACGCTGCTCGGGCGAGCGATCGAGCTGGCGCGCAACGGCGCCGAGCAGGTCAAGCCCAACCCGCTCGTGGGGGCGGTTGTCGCACGCAACGGCGAGGTTCTCGGTGAGGGCTGGCACGAGCGCTACGGTGGCGAGCACGCCGAGGTCAATGCGATCGAAGCTTGCGGGCCGGCAGATCTGACCGGGACGACCCTGTACGTATCGCTCGAGCCGTGCTGCCACGTTGGCAACACACCGCCCTGCACCGATGCGATCATGCGCGCGGGCATCGCGCGCGTCGTCGTGGCCTCCGACGACCCGACCGAGAAGGCCTCCGGACGGGGCCTTGGCATTCTTCGCGACGAGGGCGTCGAAGTGGTGGTCGCCGACGGCGAGCTGGCCGCCAGTGCGCGCCTGATCAACCAGGCGTTTCGCAAGCACGCACGCGTGGGGCGCCCATGGGTGCTGTTCAAGTCGGCGATGACGCTCGACGGCAAGGTCGCGACCAGGGCCGGCGACTCGCAGTGGATCAGCGGCGAGGAAAGCCGGCTGCTGGCCCACACTTGGCGGGCTTCGGTGGACGCGGTCGTGGTTGGGATCGGCACTGCGCTCGCCGACGATCCGCAGCTCACCGCACGACCCGATGGAATCCCGGCCGAACTCCCGCGTCAGCCGCGGCGCGTCGTGTTCGACTCGCTCGCGCGCCTGCCGATCTCCTCGCAACTCGTCGCCGCCGCAGAGCAGGTTCCCCTGACTGTTTGCGTGTCGCGCGCAGCCGCTCGTGCCGACACCGACGCCCTGGAGGCCGCCGGCGCGCAGGTGCTCGTCGCCACCGGTCAGAACGAGCCCGCACGCGTGCGCTCGGCACTCGACCAGCTTGGCGCCAGTGGGATCGCCGCGGTGCTGTTGGAGGGCGGGCCACATCTCGCGGGAGCGTTTCTCGACGCGGGCGAGATCGACGAGATAAGGCTGTTTCTCGCGCCGATCCTGCTCGGTGGCCGTACCGCCCGCGATCCGCTGGAGGGCGAGGGCGTCGAGCGCATCTCCGAGGCGTTGCGCGCGCTCAGCTTCGACTGCGACCGTGTGGGCGACGACCTGTTGGTATCGGCCCGTCTACGCGAGTGGTAGCTGAGAGGCACGTATGGCTGCGCTGGACGGCGTCCTCGGTCGTTCGTGTGCAGAGCACACTTTCACTCCCTGCGTCTTTGCCCAGCTTGCCCTACGTGCCTCTCAGCGGCTGGAGTTTGGAAGAGAATCCGTGTATGAGTCAATCGAGAAGGAATGAGCTGAAGGAATGTTCACGGGACTGATAGCCGACCTCGGGACTGTGGCAAGCATCGGGCGTGATGCCGATGGGGCCACGCTTGAGATCTCGACGGTGCTCGCGGGCGAGCTTGCCGAGGGCGACTCCGTTGCGGTCAACGGTGTATGCCTGACAGCCACTGCCGTCGACGATGGCGCCTTCCGCGCTCAGGCGATGCAGGAGACGCTCAGGCGCTCCTCGCTGCGGCAGTTGCGGCCTGGATCGCGAGTCAACCTGGAGCTTGCGCTGCGCGCCGATGGGCGCCTTGGCGGACACATCGTGCAGGGTCACGTCGACGGGACCGGCACGCTCGCCGGGCTACGCGAGGAGGGGTTCGCACGGGTGCTGGATATCGATGTGGATGACGGGTTGTCGCGCTATCTGGTGAAAAAGGGCTCGGTAGCGATCGACGGGGTCAGTTTGACGGTGAGCGAGCTTCGCGATGGGGGCTTCTCGGTGTCGCTGATCCCAGAGACGCTCCTACGGACGAACCTTGGGGAGGCACAAGTCGGGGATCGGGTCAACATAGAGGCGGACATCCTTGCCAAGCATGTCGAGCGACTTTTGAAGACGGAGGCCCACATATGAGCCAGTCCAAGACAACAACCCCGTTCGCGACCATCGAGGAGGCAATCGAGGAGATCAGGCAGGGCAAGATGGTCGTCGTCTGCGATGACGAGGATCGCGAGAACGAGGGCGATCTCACGATGGCGGCCCAGTTCGCCACACCGGAGGCGATCAACTTCATGGCCAAGGAGGGGCGCGGGCTGATCTGTCTCTCGTTGACGCCAGAGCGGTGTGACGAGCTCGGGCTCGACTTGATGGCAGCCAAGAACGAGTCGTCGTTCGAAACGCCGTTCACGGTCTCCATCGAGGCTCGTGAAGGCGTCACCACGGGTATTTCGGCACACGATCGTGCGCACACCATCCAGGTGGCGATAGATCCCGAGAGCGCGCCGCGCGATCTCGTCCAGCCCGGCCATCTGTTTCCGCTCAAGAGTCGTGCGGGAGGCGTGCTCGAGCGGGCGGGGCAGACTGAGGCGGCCGTCGATCTGGCACGGCTCGCCGGTCTCAACCCGGCCGGTGTGATCTGTGAGGTGATGAACGACGACGGCACGATGGCGCGCGTACCCGATCTGGTTGATTACTGCACTCGTCACAGGCTGAAGATGATCACCGTCGCGGATTTGATCTCTTACCGTCGGCGCCACGACAAGCTTGTGGAACGTGTCGTCGCCACGCGTCTGCCGACGGCCTTCGGCGACTTCGAGGCGGTCGGCTACCGCTCGCTGGTGGACGACAAGCACCATGTCGCGCTCGTCAAGGGCGATGTCGCCGGTCACGATGACGTGCTCGTGCGGGTGCACTCGGAGTGCCTGACCGGCGACGTGTTCCATTCGCTGCGCTGTGACTGCGGCGAGCAGCTCACCTCGGCACTTTCGATGATCGAGCGCGAGGGCGAAGGAGTGTTGTTGTACCTATCCCAGGAGGGGCGCGGCATTGGCCTGCTCAACAAGCTGCGCGCCTATCGCCTGCAGGAGGACGGACTGGACACCGTCGAAGCCAATGAGCGTCTGGGGCTGCCCGCCGACCTACGGGACTACGGGATCGGGGCGCAGATCCTCGTGGATCTCGGTCTCAGCTCGATTCGCATCCTCACCAACAACCCCAAGAAGATCAAGGGTCTGGAGGGCTACGGCCTGTCGGTCAGCGCGCAGATCCCGATCGAGCATGCGCCCAACGAGCACAACGAGGCCTATCTGCGCACCAAGGCACAGCGCATGGGCCACATCCTGCATCATCAGGGGCTCAACCTCGACGCGGAGCTATTGCATTCCGAGCGCGAGCAGGATCGCGAGCGCGGCAAATGAGTTTCGCGATCGTGATCGGGCGCTTCTATGAGGAACTGGCCGAGCGTCTGCAGAAGGGTGCTCTCGAGGCGTTTCGCGAGGCTGGATGCTCAGATGTGAAGGTGTTCGACGTGCCGGGCGCGTTCGAGCTGCCACTCGCGGCCAGCTATGCGGTGAATGCCGGGCGCTTCAATGGTGTCGCGTGCCTTGGTGCTGTGATTCGCGGCGAGACCGATCATTACGACTATGTGTGCGCCGAGACTGCCCGCGGAATTCAGCAGGTCGCGCTCAGCACTGGGGTGCCATGTGCTTTCGGCGTGCTCACGTGCGAGACGATGGAGCAGGCGCTGGCCCGCACAGGCGGCGGCAAGCGCGATCAGGGTCGGCACGCGGCCGAAGCCGTGTTGAGAATGGCCGCGTTGCGCTCCGAGCTCGAGAGCGGCTAGACTGCGCATCCTCATGGCCAAGATATGTCACAGCTGCGGGAAGGGTCCCGCGTTCGGAAACAGTCGCAGTCACTCGATGGTCGCCACCAAGCGGCGTTTCGATCCCAACCTGCAGAAGGTCAAGATCCTCGTCGGCAAGGCACCCCGCCGCGTATACGTCTGCACGCGTTGTTTGAAGGCCGGCAAGGTCACGAAGGCTCTCTGACGCCGCGGACGGAAGATCTCGGCATGCGCCCGCGGGCGGATCGACCGGTGGCTGTGGTGGTATGACAGGGCTGTGAGCATGGTCTTGAGAGCGCCTGAGGGGGCGCGCGTGATGGAGCAGAGCCGGTGACCGACACGAACCTGATTCGCTTCAGAGCGGCCGTGGCCGGTGCGCTTGCGCACCTTGAGTCCCGCCGCGAGGAGGTCAACGATCTGAACGTGTTCCCGGTCGCCGACGGCGACACCGGTGACAACATGGTGTTGACGCTCAGGGCGGTGCTCGAGGAGCTCGACCGCCTGCAGGACGGCAACGCTGCGCGCACGATCGACGACATCGGGCGCGAGGAGATCGTCCAGTCGGTCGCGCGTGCGGCGCTGCTGGGAGCGAGGGGCAACTCTGGCGTGATCCTCTCCCAGCTGATCAGAGGCGCAGCCGAGGAGCTTGTCAGCCGCCCGGGTCAGTTGATCGACGCGACCTTGATCGGCGCCGCGCTTGCCAACGCAGCCGACCGCGCTTATGCGTCGGTGCGCGAGCCGGCAGAGGGAACGATCTTGACAGTCGCACGCGAGATGGCCCACGGCATCATGGCCGACCTTGCGCACGGCGAGGACGCGGCGCCACTGGGCCCGGCGACCGAGCCGCGCGAGCAGGATCTGGCAATCGCAAAGACGCTCGAACGCGCTGTCGAGGCTGGCACGGACTCCGTCAAGCGCGGTCCGGAGATGCTCGCGGCGCTACGCGAAGCCGGTGTTGTGGATGCCGGTGGTCACGCTCTGACGGTGATATTCGCCGGCGTGGTCGCGGCGCTGCGCGACGAGGAGCCACCGGAGCTCGAGCACTATGCGCCGGCCAAGATCACCCATCCCGAGCACAGTTCCAGCACCTACCGCTACTGCACGAATTTCGCCGTCACCGGCCGCGACCTGGCGCCGGTGAGCTTTGCTCCCGCGCTCGAGCGGCTCGGCGACTCGGTGCTTGTCGTTGGCGATGCCAATACGCTGAAGGTGCACCTGCACACGGATGAGCCTGAGCGTGCGACCGCGCTGTTCGACGGGGTTGGTGAGGTGTCTCATCTGGACGTGGCCGATATGCGCGCGCAGGTGACCGAGCGTGAGCTGCGCTTGGCGGCCAGCTCCCGGGGCAACGGCGGTGGCGCTCACGCGGCAAGCAACGGTGTTTCCGGCAGCAGCGCCGATCCGAAAGCGCCCGCCAAGAAGGCCGGTGCGCGCGTGCGCTGTGGTGCTTTGGCGGTCGTCAGCGGAAGCGGACTTGCGCGGATGTACGGCGAGCTCGGCGTACACACGATTGATGGCGGTCCGACGCTGAATCCCTCGACCTACGAGCTGTTGGCGGGGATTCACGAGGTGCCGGCCGAGGAGGTTGTCGTGCTGCCCGGCAGCGCCAACGTTGTGATGGCGGCCGAGCGTGCCGCTGAGCTCTCGGACAAGCAGGTACTCGTGGTGCCGGCCACCAGCCAGCAGGCTGGGCTTGCGGTTGCGGTGGCGCTGCAGGGCGACCGTGGCGTGCAGGAGAACGCGCAGGCGATGCATGAAGCGCTCGACGCACTGAGGACCGGCGCGGTTGCTCCCGCGGCCCGCGCGGATGCCCAGGGCCGCTTCCAGCAAGGGGATGCGGTGGGTTTTGTCGAGGAGCAGGTGGTCGCCTGGGGGGAGCCGCGTGAGACGCTGCTGGCGGTGCTACAGGCGCTTGCGGCCGGTACGGAGCTGATCAGCGTGCTTGCCGGCGACGAGGCGCCTCTGGAGTTGTCTGAGCTGGAGGGCATCATGGATGGTCATGTCGAGCTCGAGCTTCGCCACGGTGGCCAGCCGGCCTATTGGTGGCTGCTCGCCGCCGAGTGAGCAGCGCGACCTGTTGCCGGTCGGCTTCGCAGACGTTCTGCCGCTGACACGCGCGCAGATGCTGGCCGCTCCTGTGCGTTGGCCGCGTCCCTCGCGACTGGCCGAGTCGTTGGACCTCCCGGCCGGCAAGACGACCGATGGGATGGCGGCGCTCGGGATCGAGACGGTCGGCGATCTACTCGAGCACCTGCCGCGCGACCATCGCGAGGCGCGCATGGTCGCGGCGCTGCGCGAGGGCGAGCAGGCGACCGTAGCGGTCCAGGTGCGCTCGATCGCAAGTCGCGCGGTGCGCAAGCGCGGCATGCGCGGGCTCGTGGAGGCCAGCGTGTTCGACGAGAGCGGCTCGATGCGAGCGACCTTCTTCAACCAGCCCTGGCTTGCCAGCCGCTATCCGCCCGGCACGCGCTTGGTGCTGCACGGCAAGGCCGATCGTGGCGGGCGCTTTCGCGTCTCCCACCATGCGATCGGCTCGGAGGTCGCTACCGGTGAGACCGGCTCGGTCGCCCACTATCCGGCGACGGAAGGCGTCAGTTCCACCCAGATCCTGGCACTCGTGCGCGAGCGTCGCCAGGATCTTGCTGACGTCGTCGAGCCGCTCAGCGCGGGCGTGCGCGTTGCGGAGCGTCTACCCGCGCGGGCGACGGCGCTCGGCGCGATGCACTTCTACGGTGCGGGGGCGCAGGCTGAGAGCGCGCGCGAGCGACTTGCTTTCGAGGAGCTGCTGCTCAGCCAACTGGTTTTCCTGATCCGTCGCGGCAGGCGGGCCACGCAAGGACGGGCTCTGAGTTTGAGCGAGCCGGCGAGCTTGAGCTCACGCTGGCTCGAAGATGGACTGCCGTTCGAGCTGACCGGCGATCAACGCAAGGCGATCGCGACGATCGCAGACGATCTCGAACGGGAGCAGCCGATGCAGCGGCTGTTGATGGGGGAGGTTGGCAGCGGCAAGACCGTCGTTGCCCTGCATGCGATGCTGCGCGCCGTCGAGCATGGCGCGCAAGCGGCACTGATGGCGCCGACCGAGACGCTCGCCCAGCAGCACTTTGCCACGGTGCAGCGGCTGCTCGGCGGTGAGTCGGTGACCGTGGCGCTGCTAACCGGATCGACTGCAGCGGCCCGGCGGGCCGACACGCTCGGCAAGCTCTCGAGCGGCGAGCTGTCCCTGGTGGTGGGTACGCACGCGCTGATCGAGCCATCGGTGCGCTTTCGCGAGCTCGCGGTGGCTGTCGTCGACGAGCAGCACCGCTTCGGTGTGCGCCAGCGTGCGGCACTGGAAGGACAGGAGCATGCTCGGCGCCCGCATGTGCTGCATATGACTGCTACGCCGATCCCGAGGACGTTGGCGCTCGCGCGCTACGGCGATCTCGATCGCAGTGTGCTGCGCGAGCTGCCGCGCGAGCGCAAGCCGATCGCCACAGAGGTCGTGACAGGGGAGGCTGGGCGAGAGCAGGCCTATCGCATTCTTCAGGAGCAACTGAGGGCTGGGCGCCAAGCGTATGTAGTTTGCCCGCTGGTCGAGCAAACACCACAGGAGGGTTCAGGGCAGGATCAGGGCAAGTCCGCCATCGGCCACAGTCCGCCCGCACAAGGGCGAGAGCAGGCCGAGCTGGCTGGAGGCGTCGGCGAGGCCAAGGCGGCGACGGCCGAGTTCGAGCGTCTGCGCGCAGGCGAGTTGGCCGGCTGGAACCTTGCGCTTCTGCACGGACAGATGCGCCCGCGCGAGAAGCAGGAGGCGATGGAGGCGTTCGCCTCCGGACGTGCGCAGGTGCTGGTGGCGACGACTGTGATCGAGGTTGGCGTGGACGTGCCCAACGCGACCGTGATGCTGGTCGAGAACGCAGAGCGCTTCGGCATCTCTCAGCTGCACCAACTGCGCGGACGCGTGGGTCGCGGCGGGCACAGCTCGACCTGCATGCTCGTCGGACCGGCCGGCTCGGCTCGTTTGCGTGCGCTCGCCGAGCACTCCGACGGGTTCAGGCTCGCCGAGATCGACCTGCGGCTGCGCAAGGAGGGGGAGCTGATCGGCACTCGCCAGTCCGGCGTCGGGCAGTTCAAGTTTGCGATCCTGCCCGAGGACACAGACTTGTTGGAGCGGGCTCGCGCACGGGCTCGCGCGATTCTGACGGAGGATCCTGGCTTGAGCGGACCGCTGCACGGGCTGCTTGGTGCGGAACTGGAGCGCACGTTCGGCGCACACGCGTTGGCGCCGATCCCGGCATGAGGGTGATCGCTGGGCGCTTGGGCGGCCGGCGCTTGAGCGCGCCGCGTGGGCGCACCACGCGGCCGACCTCCGATCGCGTGCGCGAGGCACTGTTCTCGATGCTCGGCCCGATCGACGGGGAGAGCGTGCTCGACCTGTTCGCCGGCACCGGAGCGCTCGGCATCGAGGCGCTCTCGAGGGGGGCCGCGAAGGCACTGTTCGTCGAGCGCGACGTTTCGGCTGTGGCGGCGCTCAAGGACAATTTGGCGCTGCTCGAGCTTACCGAGCCCCATGCGAGGGTAAGAGTGGGCGAGGCGCTCTCGGCACTGCGCAGCGCACGCAGGGCCGGCGAAACGTACGATCTCGTGTTCGTAGATCCTCCATACGGCCAGCTGCGCGACTCCGAGCGCGAGCTGTCGGCGCTATTGCCGACAGTCCTCGCCCCGGGCGCGCGTGTGGTTGTCGAGAGCGATCGACGGGCGCCGGCCGAGCTGCCTCTGGCCGTGGCGCAGCGCAAGCGCTACGGCGACACCACGATCACAATCCACTGCACAGAGGACAAGGATGAGCGTTGACAAGTCGATAGCCGTCTGCCCGGGCTCCTATGACCCGATCACCAACGGCCACCTGGATGTGATCCGCCGTACGGTGGACCTGTACGACGAGGTCATCGTCGCGGTCGTCAATCGCTCGGTACGCAAGGACGCCACCCTGTTCGGGATCGAGGAGCGGATGGCGTTCATCGAAGAGGCCCTTGCCGATGTTCCGGGCGTGCGCGCGCAGCCGTTCAACACGCTCGTCGTGGACTTCGCCAGGACGGTTGGAGCGAAGGCGATCGTCAAGGGACTGCGGGCGATCTCGGACTTCGAGTACGAGTTCGAGATGAACCAGCTCAACCGCAGACAGGATCCCGAGATAGAGTCGGTATATCTAATGGCCTCCCCGCAATACAGTTTCCTGTCCTCCAGCGGCGTCAAGGAGTTGGCGACGTTCGGCGGGAGAATCGACGATCTCGTGCCACCGCGAGTGGCCACGCGCTTGCAGGAAGAGCTGGCGCGCTGACGAACTTTGGTTGACGTGAGACCCCTCATATCCTTTTCTTATGTCGTGGGGCCATATCGGAAGCTCCACGGAGGTGATCGCTGATGGACGTGCTGGTACTGATCGACAAGCTCGACGACTTGGTCCACAACGCCAAGTCCGTGCCTATGACCGACCAGGTCAGGGTCGACAAGGAGGAGATCTACGACATCCTCGACCAGATGCGCGCGACGATCCCCGAGGAGATCAAGCAGGCGCGTTGGATCGTCAAGGAGCGCCAGGAGATGCTCGCCGAGGCCAAGAAGGAGGCCGAGCGCATCGTCAAGGAGGCGCGCGAGCGCCAGGAGAAGCTCGTGGGCGAGGAGGAGGTCACCAAGCAGGCCGAGCGTGCCGCCGAGGACATCGTCGAGGATGCGCGTGCGCGTGAGCGCGAGATCAGGCTTGGGGCCGAGGACTACGCCGATGAGATCCTCGGCACGCTTGAGGTGAACTTGTCGAAGTTCATCGCAGCTGTGCAGCGGGGGCGCGAGCGCCTGCAGGGCAAGGACGAACCGGCCGAAGTTTCGTAGTTGCCGGCAGCCCGGCTGGCTTTCTGGACTGAATTGGGGGGACCATGTCGCATGCGACATGGTCTGCAGGGCCGCATGCGGCCCTGCTCGGGGCGCGCATGCGCGCCCCGCACGAGGTCGCACATGTGCGACCTCGCCGGTCGGTGCATGCACCGACCGGAACTTGGTCATACAAGACGCATGTGCCGATACGGAGCTCGGTTATAAAGGTGCATGTATCGACCTCGAAAACTTGGCTGTTTGTGCCGGCTGAAGCATGGTCATGGGCGAGAGGACACGCTTCTCGGTGTTTCCCACTCCGACGGGGCGCACGCGTGAGGAATCGCATTTTGGGTAGGGTGCCCGCGTGAGCTCGCCGCTCAAGTATCGACTGGAAGTCGCCAAGGTGCTCCTCGGCACCGGCATCCTCACGCCGGTGCGGCCCGATCGTGCCGTTAGGTCGGTGGTGGCGCTGAAGCGCTGGGGCGCGACGCCCGCGGCCGCCTACACCGGCTCGGCTGCGCGCTTTCCCCAGCGCGCGGCGATAGTTGACGAGCGCGGCACGCTCACCTTCGAAGAGGTGCAGTTGCGCACCAATGCGCTTGCCCGCGAAATGCAGGCGGCGGGGATTTCCGAAGGCGACGGGGTGGCGATCATGTGTCGCAACCATCGTGGCTTCGTCGAGGCCACGATCGCGTGCTCGAAGCTGGGCGCCAGTTCGCTGTACTTGAACACGGCGTTCGCCGGGCCGCAGATCACCGACGTGATGCGTCGCGAGAACCCGACGGGGCTGATCTACGACGCGGATTTCGCCAACCTCGTCAACGACGGTGGCGAGGGACGCAAGCGCTTCGTCGCGTGGAGCGAACCGGGCGTGCAGCCGGCGGACCCGCTGTTGGAGGATCTGATCGCGAAAGGAAGTACCGCCGATCTGACCCCGCCGGCAGAGAGTGGCGGGGTCGTGATCCTCACCTCGGGCACGACCGGAACGCCCAAGGGGGCGTCGCGCAAACAACCCGATTCGCTTGAGCCGGCCGCGGCCCTGTTCTCGAAGATCCCCCTGAAGGCGCGCGAGACGACGATGATCGCCGCTCCGATGTTCCACTCGTGGGGCTTCGCGCACTTCACGCTCGGTCTGCCGCTGTCCTCGACGCTGGTGTTGCGCAGACGCTTCGATCCCGAGGACACTTTGCGGGCGGTCGCCGAGCACCGCGCCACGGCGCTGGCGGTGGTGCCGGTGATGCTGCAGCGGATCCTCGAGCTGCCGCCCGAGACGATCGCCAAGTACGACACACGCGCACTGAGTGTGATTGCCCTGAGTGGCTCGGCGCTGCCCGGTGAGCTGGCGATCCGCGCAATGGACACGTTTGGCGAGGTGCTCTACAACCTGTACGGCTCCACCGAGGTGGCGTGGGCGACGATCGCCACGCCCGCCGATCTGCGCGCGGCTCCCGGCACGGCCGGTAAGCCGCCGATGGGAACCGTGGTCAAGCTGCTCGACGAGGACGGCAAGGAGGTCCCGAGGGGCACCAACGGGCGCATCTTCGTGGCGAACGAGATGGTGTTCGAGGGTTACACCGGCGGCGGCGGCAAGGAGATCATCGGTGGGCTGATGAGCACCGGCGACGTCGGCCGCATGGATGCGGGCGGGCGCCTGTTCGTGGACGGGCGCGACGATGAGATGATCGTCTCCGGCGGTGAGAACGTGTTCCCGCGCGAGGTCGAGGATCTGCTCGCCGACCACGAGGGGATCGAAGAGGCCGCCGTGATCGGCGTGGACGACGAGAAGTTCGGCCAGCGCCTGAAGGCGTTCGTTGTCGCCCGCGAGGATGCGGGGCTCGACGAGGAGGCCGTGCAGGAGTACGTCAAGCACAACCTCGCGCGCTACAAGGTGCCGCGCGAAGTCGTGTTCGTGGATGAGCTGCCGCGTAACGCGACTGGCAAGGTGCTCAAGCGCGAGTTGCACGAGATCGTCTGAATCTCGCAAGCGGCAGCCTTGGCTTGCAAGCCCGCGAATCAAACGCGCCGCGGCCCTTTCGAGCTGATGGCGTGAAGCGTCGATGGTTTGGTGTTCCGTAGAGAGGCATGCATGCCTCTACTCCACGTTGGAGCATCCCCAATATGCCGGAGCCCCATTTATAACTTGCAGGTTATAAATGGGCTTGCCTCTGCAGGATGCAACCCACCAGCCAAGCCGGTCGCGCCAAAGCTCTCCGCCCCGTCTTTGGAGCCTCGGTAGCCCGACGTCAGCTGACCTATTACTAATCTGGAGGAATGCCCGCCGTGACGGACACCCTCGACCTCGGCGGATTGCGCCTGAGCGCCGGGGAGGGGAGAAGCTTCGAGTTGGCGGTGCACGTCGAGCCGCTGACGCTCGGAGGCGAGCCGTACGAGGTAGAGCCGGCGACACTGCCGGTGAAGCTCGACGTCTCGCGCATGCTCGGCAACGGCTATGCGCTACGGCTGCGTTTCCGCGCGGCCCCCGTGGGGCCTTGCATGCGTTGTCTGAAGGATGCCGCGCCACAGATCGACGTCGATGCACGCGAGGTCGACCGGCCCGGCGGCGGGGAGGAGCTCTCGAGCCCTTATCTGCAGGACGAGGGGCTCGACCTGGCCGGCTGGGCGCGCGACGCTCTCGTGCTGGCCTTGCCGACGCAGGTTCTTTGTCGCGAGGATTGCGCCGGGCTGTGCGCGGTGTGCGCCGCCGATCTGAACGAGACCGGCCCCGAGCATACGCACGAGCGCCAGCCAGACCCGCGCTGGGCGAAGTTGAGCGAGCTAAAGCTCGAGTAGGGCTGCTAGCCTGTCCCGCCGATGGCCGTCCCCAAGAAAAAGCAATCGCACAGTCGCACCGCGCTGCGCCGCGCCAATCACAAGATCGAAGCGCCCACGGTGAACGAGTGTCCGCGCTGTCACAGCCCGCGCAGGCCACATCGCGTGTGCCCCGAGTGCGGGACATATGCAGGTCGTGAGGTGGTGGCGCCCGGTGCGCACAGCCACGATCACGACCACGATCACGACCACGAGTAGTCGTCAAGCATGACTGGGTCGGCCAGCCGCGGCGGCCGCGCAGTGCAGCCCGACACGCGCACGCACACGGTCGTGGCCGTCGATGCAAATGGCGCTGACTTGGGACCGTCGGAGGTTGCTGCCGGCGCACGTCTTGCGGCAGAGCAGGGTGTGCATGTGCTGCTGTTCGGCCCGGCCGCCGAGCTCGGCGAAGTCGGCCCGGGCGTCGAGGTGGTCGATGCGCCCGTGTCAGTCGCGAAGAGCCCCGACCCCGTGCGAGCGGTGCGCTCCACGCCAGAGGCGTCGATCGTGCAGGCGGCAAAGGCCGTGGGGGAGGGGCGCGCGGATGCGCTTGTGTGCGCGGGAGGCACCGGCGCGGCGCTCGCCGCCGGTCTTTTCAACGTAAAGCGCGCGCCGGGCATCCATCGTCCGGCGCTCGCTCTGCCGATACCTATTCCAGGATCCCCACCCACCCACGCGGTGACGCTGCTCGACGTCGGCGCGAGCGTGCAGGCACGCCCGGAGCACCTGGTCCAGTTTGCCTTCATGGGAGCGGCTTTCGCGAGTGCCGTGCTCGGCGTCGAGTGTCCCCGCGTCGGCCTGCTCTCAAACGGCGAGGAGTCAGAGCGCGGCAGCGAGCTGGTTGCACGAGCGGGCAAGGAGCTCGCGCAACGCTCCAGCGACGGGCAGCTGCACTTTGTCGGCAACGTGGAGGGCGGCGACATCGTCGCTGCAGTGGCCGACGTGATCGTCACCGACGGCTTCACCGGCAACATTGCCCTGAAGTTGATGGAGGGTGTCTCACAGACGATGTTGCGTGCGGTCAGAGACGCCGCAACGTCCTCGCTGCGGGGCAAGTTGGGTGGAATGCTGCTGCGTCCCTCGCTACGTGGCTTTCGCGACGAAATCGATCCCGAAGGAGAGGGTGGGGCCTATCTTTTGGGTTTGCGTCGTCTCGCAGTGGTCCCGCACGGGCGCTTTGCCAGGCACGGCTTCGCGCAGGCGATCCTGCGCGCCGAACGCGGCGTGCGCGAGGACGTGGTCGGCGCTACGCGCAGCGCACTCGACGAGGCCGGCGCGCTGAGGAGCGCGGGGCGGGCGGGTCCTCTATCCGGCGATCCGGCTAGCCTGGAAGACGAATGACCCGCGAGGAAGTGTTCGTCCTGATACAGGCCCATCTGGCCGACGAGCTCGATGTTGAGCCCCAACTAATAGGGGAGACCACCCATTTCAAGGACGATCTGGGCGCAGACTCGCTGGACCTTTACACGCTCGTGCAGGAGCTCGAGGACACCTATGGCGTAAAGATCGAGGACGAGCAGGCCGCTGACATCCTCACCGTCGGCCAGGCCGTCGATTTCGTCGTGGCACACTCAAACGATGGCTAGCGTGCAGAGCAAGGGGGGAGTGGCTCTGTTGCGCTCGCTACTCGAGGATTTGCCCGAGGAACTGGCGCGGCAGGTCTTCACGCACGCTTCATGGACCGAGCGCCGCAGCGACTCCTATACAAGGCTGGCGTTCCTCGGCGACAGCGTGCTTGCGCTGGCGGTGACGGCGCACCTCTATCCGCGTCTTGAAGCTGAGCGCTTCGGGGCGGGTCGGCTCACCAAGATCCGCGCGCAGGCGGTGTCCGGCCGTTCCTGTCGCGCCGTGGCCGAACGCCTGCAGGTGGGCGAGCGTCTGCGTGCAGCAGCGCCTGAGAACGGCGAGGGCAGGCTCGTGGGCTTGCTGGAGACAGAGCGTGTGCTCGCCTCGGTGATCGAGGCTGTGATCGGCGCCTGCTATTTGCACACGGGCTACGAGCGCACCGCGCAGGCCGTCGTGGAGGCGTTTGCGCCGGAGATGGAGGATGCACTGGAGCATCCGTTGGACTTCAAGTCGGCCCTCCAGGAGACGCTTGCCAGGAAAGGGGAGACGATCGCCTATGAGGTGACAGACGAGCACGGTCCACCGCACGACCGCACATTCGTGGTCGTCGCGCTGCTCGAAGGCAAGCCGCTCGGCGAGGGCCGGGGACGTAGCAAGAAGCATGCCGAGCAGCAGGCGGCGGGTAAGGCGCTGGAGAGCCTCGCCAAGGCATGAGCACGCATGGCGGCGCCGTGCGGCGTCCTCAGTCGCTCATGTGCAGAGCACATTTCGCTCCTTGCGTCCTTGCACGGCTTGCCCTGCGTGCCCATGCGGCTCGTGGTGGAACTCGCGAAGATCGGACCAATCGATGCACCTGAAGTCGCTCACCATGAAGGGCTTCAAGTCCTTCCCCGACCGCACCAAACTCGACTTCGGCCCGGGCGTAAGCGTCGTGGTCGGTCCCAACGGCTCAGGCAAGTCCAACGTCACCGACGCGCTGCTGTGGGCGATGGGCGAGCAGTCGCCGCTGGCGATCAGGGGCCAGTCGATGCAGGACGTGATCTTCGGCGGCGGCCGCGGCGTGCAGGCGCGCAGCGCCGCGGAGGTGGAGATCGTGCTCGACAACTCTGACGAGACGGTCGATTTGCCGCTCTCGGAGATATCGATCGTGCGCCGGCTCGACCGCTCGGGCGACGGCGAGTATCGCCTCAATGGCGCTCGCGCTCGCCTTGTCGATGTGATCGAGGTGCTCTCCGACACCGGCCTTGGAAAGGAGACCCACTCGGTCATCTCCCAGGGACGGGTCGAGGCGATTGTGACCTCCAAGCCGCGCGATCGGCGCCTTTTGATCGAGGAGGCGGCGGGCCTCGGCAAGCACCGTAAGCGCCGCCGCCGGGCGCAGCTGAAGCTCGAGCGCACCCAGGAGAACCTGGACAGGGCGCTTGACGTGGAGCGTGAGGCGCGCACGCGCCTACGTCCGCTCAAGCGTCAAGCGGAGGCAGCCGAGTTGCACGAGCGCTTGGAGCACCAGATGCTGCAGGCCCGCTTCGAGCTGGCCCGTGAGGCGGTGAGGGCCAGGCGAGTGCAGCTTGTCGAAGCCGAGGAAGGCGTGCGGGCAGCGAGGGCGGCACGCGAGCAGATTGAGTCGCGCCTGCGCGCGGTCGTCGAGCGTCGCGGACGCGCAGAGAGTGCGCTGGCCGAGCGCACCGAGCGCCACGATGCGCTTTCCAGAAGGGTGTACGAGGCACGCTCAGCACGCGAGCGCCTACAGATGCGCGGCGAGCAGGCAGCTGCCGCGGCCGCCACGCTCGCCCAGCGCGCGAGTCGCATCGAGATCGAGCTTGGCGCCCTCGAGCAGGGGCCTGGCGAGGGAAGCGGCGAGCACGGCGAGTTGGCGCAGGAGCAGGCAAGCGTCGATCGCGTGCGCGCGCTGGAGACGGCGCTGGTGGATATCGACAGCGAACGCGAGCGCGAGCTGGAGCGCGAGATCGAAGGATTGGAGCGCGAGCGCGAGCAGGCAGCCGCGCGTGTGACCGAGCTCGAAGCTCGAGCGCAGGGGGCACGCGAGGCTCGCGAACAGGCCGATGCGCTTGCGGAGGCTGCGCGTGTCGGCTTGCGCAAGCTCGAAGGCGACGCCGAGGCGGCACGGCGCGAGGCGGCGAAGGTCGGGGCGGAGTTGGCCGCGGCCAACCAGTTCCTGCGCAGCCATGCGGGCGCCCACGGAGCAAAGGCAGGCGCGCCGCGCGCGCTCAGCGACGCGTTGCAAGTCAAGCCGGGCTATGAGCTGGCACTCGCGGCGGCGCTTGGCGGTCGTCTCGATGCGGCACTGGTGCGCGACATGGATGGTGCCCGTACGCTGCTCGACGGAGTCGGCCCCGACGGCGGCGCAGCCCTGCTCGCGGGAGAGGCGGCGGGCGAGAGCGATGGTCCTGTGGGGCAGGACGCTCCGGCGGGACAAGACGGTGGCGGCCGGGTCGTCGTCCAGGAGGGCGATGACCGCTCGACGGAGCCGGCCGGCAAGCCGCCCGCGGCGGACGCGCTGCGCCTGACCGACCTGTTGGGCGGATCGGGCCCGGTGCTGACAGTCGCGCACAGGTTGCTTGCCGATGCCTGGGTGGTCGAGCGTCTGGAGGATGTGGCCGAGGATTTTCGCGGTGTCGCGAGCACGGCTTCGGGACGAGTCCTGTTTGCCGGCTGGGGCGAGTTGCGTCAAGTGACCGAGGGCGGAGCCGAGCGTGTGCTCGCACGTCGTAACGAGCGCGATCGACTGATCGCCGATAGCGAGCAAGCCGTCGTCAGCGAGCACGCGGCCAGAGCAGCGGTCGAGCAAGCGCTCGAACAGGCACGCGAGGCCAATCTGTCACGAGACCAGGCCGATGGGGCGCTGCGCGACAGCGAGCGCCTGCTGGGCGAGGCGGCCGAGGCTCAGCGCAAAGCGGCCTGGTTGATCGAGCAGCGCAAGGCCGCCCCCGAGCAGGGACCGCTGGCGGTGCGTCGCGCCGAGTTGCAAGGTGAGCTGGCGGCTGAGCGCAGGCAGGCTGAGCGCAGGCAGGCAGAACGAGCCGAGCGCGCACGGCGGATCGAGCGTCTGCGAGCCCAGCGCACAGCCGACCTCGAGCTCATGCCTCGCGCCGAGCGCCTCGCGACGGTGCTTGCCGGCACGGGCGAGGCGATGACAGGCCTCCTGCAGCAGATAGAAGCGCTGTTGAGCGAGGACCGTGCCGCAGGCGAGCAGGTCTCTGCCGAGTTGCGCGCTTGCGCGCAAGAGGAGGCTGAGATCCAGGCGGCTTTGCGCGTGGAGGGCGAGGCTGTGACCGGGGCCGAGGTGGCCGCCCAGCGCTTGCGCGATCAGGCGGCTGAGGCCCAGGAGGAGCTGCGCGAGGTCTGTGAGCGTCTGGAGCTTCCTGTGCCTGGTTCTGGCAAGCAGCGGGACGGTGAGAATGATCTCGACGCGCCGGAGGGCGAGCATGCGGATGGGCCACAGGATGCCCCGGTTGGCCATCCCCCTGCGAGTGTGGGGGAGCCCGCGTTGGAAGAGGCCGAAATTGAGACGGTCGAACCTCTCGGCGAGGAGCAGGAACAGGCGCTGCGCTCACGCCTGGAGCGTCTGGCGCGTCGTCGTGAACAGCTTGGTCCCGTGAACCCGCTTGCCCAGGACGAGTATGCCGAGGCGGTCGCTCACGTCGAGGAGCTCGAGGAGCGGCGCACCGACCTTGAGACGGCGCTGCGCGAGCTGCGAGCCGTGATCCGCGAAACCGACCGCCAGATTCACGAAACCTTCAACGAGACGTTCAGCGCTGCGGCGCGCAACTTCGAGGAGCTCGTCGGCGACGTGTTCCCCGGAGGCAGCGGACGTTTGCGCCTGGTGAAAGATGAGCAGGCTCCACGCGCAGTGCTCGGTGGCGAGCCGGCGCCGGAAAACGGCGGGACGCCCGATGCCGAGGCGGCGGCGGAGATCGAGGCCGACGCCGATGAGCTTGAGGATGCCGAGGAGATGATGGGCGTCGAGATCGAAATCACCCCGGCCGGCAAGTCGACCAAGCGGCTGTCGCTGCTCTCCGGCGGTGAGAAGTCGATGACCGCCCTGGCGTTCATGTTCTCGGTGTTCTTGGCGCGACCGTGCCCCTTCTACGTGCTCGACGAGGTCGAGGCCGCACTCGACGACCTCAACCTCGACCGCTTCCTGACACTGCTGCGCCGCTACTCCGATCGTGCGCAGTTCATCGTGATCACCCACCAGAAGCGCACGATGGAGGCCGCCGACTGGCTGTATGGCGTCTCGATGGCCGACAACGGCGTATCGAAGGTGCTCTCGCGTAGGCTCCCAAAAGAGGAGCCGGCGCCCCAGGTGGCCGCTGTGGAGGATCCGCCGCGGGTCGCTCCGGTCGCATAGGCGATGCCACGCGACTGGTCTGAGCTGTTCATCGCCGACGGGTCGATGCAGGCCTCGGTCCAAACTCAGCCTGAGGAGGACGGCGAACGCCGTCGAGGGCTGTTCAAGCGCTTGCGCGAAAACCTCTCCAAGACACGGCAGGCGCTCGGATCGGAGATCCAGGCGACGCTCTTTGCCACGCTCGACGAGCACACTTGGGAACGTTTGGAGGAGGCATTGATCATGGCGGACGTGGGCGCGAGCACCACCGCCGCGGTGGTCGAGACGCTCGAGCGGGAAGCAACCGAAGGTGGTGTGAGCAGCGGCGAGGAGCTGTCGGAGCGGCTGATCGAGCTGTTGGCAGACACCGCTCGCAGCGAACACGACAAGATCGACATTCGCGCCAAGCCGACTGTGATCCTTGCGGTCGGAGTCAACGGCACGGGTAAGACCACGACGATCGGCAAGCTCGCCTGGCATCTGCGCAAGGAGCTGGGGGTGAGTGTGCTGCTGGGCGCCGCCGACACGTTCCGTGCGGCCGCGACCGAGCAACTGGAAGGTTGGGCGCAGCGCGCCGACTGTGAGATCGTCACGGGACCTGAGGGCTCAGACCCCGGATCGGTCGCCTTCGAGGCGGTCGCTCAAGCGCGCGCACAGGGAATCGACGTCGTGATCGTGGACACCGCCGGACGCCTTCACACTCAGGACGATCTGATGGAGGAGTTGGCGAAGGTCAGGCGCGTGATCGCACGGCAGCTCGAGGGGGCGCCGCACGAGACGCTGCTGACCGTGGATGCGACCACCGGTCAGAACGGTTTGCGCCAAGCGCAGATGTTCGCCTCCACCGCCGGCGTCAGTGGTGTCGTCCTGACCAAGCTCGATGGAACCGCCCGTGGCGGGATCGCGCTCGCGATTGCGCGGGAGCTCGAGCTGCCGGTCAAGCTGATCGGGATTGGCGAGCAACTCGAGGACCTGCGCCCGTTCGACGCGGACGATTTCGCTCGCGCTTTGGTGGCGGGGGCATAATCAAGTCATGGACGCTTGGATTCTGTGGCTGGTAGTGGCGTGCATCCTCGGCATCGGGGAGATGCATCAGGGCGGCTTCTATCTGGCGCCGTTCGCTGCAGGAGCCGCCCTCGCGACCGTCGTGAGCTTGTTGGGTGTGGGGGCCCCGCTCGCGGTGATCGTCTTCTTGCTTTCCTCAGGGCTCGTGTTCGCGACGCTGCGACCCGTGGCGAAGCGCCATCGCAGGCTGCCGCCTTCGATCCGAACTGGCGCAGCGGCGCTGATCGGTCGTCGGGCGATCGTCTTGGAGCGAATTGCCAATGACGAGGGCGTCGGCTGCGTGAAGATCGACGGCGAGGTGTGGACTGCACGCAGCTTCGACGAAGATCAGGTATTCGATCCGGGAGAACGCGTCGAAGTCGTTGAAATACGCGGAGCGACTGCGCTTGTGATGCACTGAGTAGTCACTGGGACTTCACGGATGGTGTCCGGCCGATCGGTCAGCCCATTGAAAGCTTTTGCTTTGTGAGGTCAGGCATCGCCGATTGTTGTTCCCCAGAGGTCCGGTAGACACGGGTAACCTCTTTGGGAGACCGGAAAGAAAGGACAAGTCAACTTTATGGTCGCTCTCATCGTCATAGCCGTCTTGGTCGTGTTCGCGCTGATCGCGGCCGCGCGCACAGTCCGTGTCATTCCTCAGGCACGGGCAGGCGTGGTGGAGCGGCTCGGTCGCTACAGCCGCACGCTTGAGCCGGGTCTGACGCTCGTCACACCCTTCGTCGATCGCGTAAAGCCTCTGGTCGATCTGCGCGAGCAGGTGGTCAACTTCTCGCCCCAGTCGGTGATCACTGAAGACAACGTCGTCGTTGCGATCGAAACGGTCCTCTACTTCACGATCACCGATCCCCGCTCGGCCACTTACGAAGTCGCCAATCCGCTTCAGGCGATCGAGCAGCTGACCGTCACCACCTTGCGCAATGTGATCGGTGGGCTGTCGCTCGAGGCGACGCTCACCGCCCGTGAGAGTGTCAACACGCAGCTTCGGGTGGTGCTGGACGAGGCCACCGGCAAGTGGGGTATACGCATCAACCGCGTGGAGATCAAGTCGGTCGACCCGCCGCAGGACATCAGGGCGGCGATGGAGAAGCAGATGCGCGCCGAGCGCGACCGTCGCGCCGCGATCCTCACCGCCGAAGGCGAGAAGCAGGCAGAGATCCTCACCGCCGAGGGCCAACAGCAGGCTGTGGTGCTGCGCGCCGAGGGCGACCGCCAGGCCGCAGTACTGCGCGCCGAGGGCGAAGCGAAGGCGATCGACACCGTTTTCAAAGCGATTCACGACGGCAAACCATCGCGCGAGCTGCTCAGCTACGAATATCTGCAGATGCTCCCCTCGCTTGCCGAAGGCGACTCGAACAAGGTGTTCGTGATCCCCTCGGAATTCGCCGAGGCGTTTGGCGGCATTGGCGAGGCGATCGCGCGCCGTTCTGCACCACAGCCTCCGTCCCAGGGCACCCCCGAGCGCGATTGATACGCGCGAGCGTTTGATGCGCGCGAGACAGTTGCGGGCGGGCATGCCTGTGGCGGTGCTTGCCGGCAGTCATCGCGATCGCGCACGGGGCTGCCAGAATTGAGCGTCTCATGTTCGACTCCCTAGCCGAGAAGCTGCAGGCCACGCTTGGTGACGTACGCCAGCGCGGCACGCTGACCGAGAGCGATATCGACGGTGCGATGCGCGAGATCCGTCTCGCGCTGCTTGAGGCAGACGTCAACTTCAAGGTCGTCAAGGGCTTCACGAGCGATGTGAAGGAGCGCTGCCTTGGCGCTGACATCGTCGGCAAGCTCAACCCGGGCCAGCAGGTTGTCAAGATCGTCGCGGATGAGCTGACGAGCCTGATGGGCGGGGCCTCGGCAGGCCTGAGCTTCTCGCCGCGACCGCCGACAGTGATCCTGATGGCCGGCCTTCAGGGCTCGGGTAAGACGACCGCGACCGCCAAGCTGGCGCGCTACTTGCGCGAGGAGCACTCCTCCTCGGTGGCCTTGGCAGCATGCGATGTCTATCGCCCCGCGGCGGTGGATCAGCTTGTGAAGGTGGGCGCGCAGGCGGGCGCGACAGTGTACGAGCAGGGGACCGAACGCGATCCGGTCGAGATCGCCACATGGGCGCTGGAGCGTGCGCGCGAAGAGGGTAAGGACGTGCTGATCGTCGACACGAGCGGACGGCTGCACGTCGATGAGGCATTGATGGCCGAGCTCGTGAAGATCCGCGATGCAGTCAAGCCACACAACGTGCTGCTGGTGGTCGACGCGATGACCGGCCAGGACGCAGTCAACGTTGCCGAGCAGTTCGCCGCGGCCGTTCAGTTCGACGGTGTGGTCATGAGCAAGCTCGACGGCGATGCCCGCGGAGGCGCCGCCCTTTCGGTCAAGGCGGTCACCGGCAAGCCGATCATGTTCGCCTCCACAGGCGAGAAGCTCGACCAGTTCGAGCGCTTCCATCCCGATCGCATGGCTCAGCGCATCCTCGGCATGGGCGACGTGATGAGCCTGATCGAGACCGCCGAGCGCCAGTTCGACGAGACTCAGGCCGCGGATCTCGAGCGCAAGCTGCGGCGCAATGAGTTCGGCCTCGACGACTTCCTCGACCAGCTCAAGACGATCCGCCGTATGGGTCCTTTGACGAACCTGCTCGGCATGATCCCCGGTTTCGCCGGCGCCCAGCTGAAAAACCTGAAGGTCGACGAGCGCGAGCTCGACCGCATTCAGGCGATCATCCTCTCGATGACAGCTGAGGAGCGCAGCCGCCCCGAGCTGATCAAGGGCTCGCGCCGCCTGCGCATCGCACGCGGCTCGGGCACCAATGTTCAGCAGGTCAACCAGCTCGTCAAGCAGTTCGGCCAGATGCGAAAGATGATGCGTGGGATGAGCCGCGGCAAGATGCCTGACGTCGGTGCGCTGATGCGACAGGCGCGTTGAGGGCTTGGAAGCTGTCTGTCTGGGGGCGTCGGTCGCCATCCCCAATCCCGCTGGGAACCCGAACCGTCTAAGCTCTCTAGCTGGACTGGAAAGCACTCAGAGAGGAAACCGTGTCGGTAAGGCTTAGGCTCACGCGTGTGGGCGCAAGGAAGAACCCAATGTGGCGAGTAGTCGTCGCCGATCAGCGCTCTCCGCGCGACGGGCGCGTGATCGAGACGATCGGCCACTACAACGCCCAGACGGACCCTTCGACGATCGTGATCGACGAGGAGCGGGCAAAGAGTTGGCTTGCACGTGGCGCGCAACCGTCGAACACGGTTGCAAAGCTGCTGCGCATTCAAGGCATCGGCTAGCAGCCGCATGCTTCGCGGGTGATCGGATGTCCTCCGAGGTCATGAGAGATCTGTTGGAGTACCTGGCTCAAGGCTTGGTCGACCGTCCCGAAGAGGTATCGGTGGAGCAGTTCGAGGAGGATGACGGCACCGTCGTGCTGGAGCTGTGCGTGGCGGATGAGGACTACGGGCAGGTAATCGGCCGCGGCGGGCGCACCGCTCATGCGCTCAGGACGATCGTGAAGGCCTCCGCGGTCAACGAGAAACGCCGCGTGCTCGTCGACATCGTCGATTAGGAGCAGCGAGGTGAGCGCCGGCGCAGGCGATCCCGAGGCGGGCAGCGAAGACGCAACGCCGGACGACGAGGTCGGTGCGTCCTCGGCACGCGATGTCGAGAAGACGGACGATCGGGACCGTGGCGCGCGGGCTGTTCCTGCCGGCCGCGTCGGTCGTGCTCACGGTCTCGACGGCAGCTTCTACGTCACCGGCGCGCGTACGCGATTGCTTGCGGTTGGTGGGACGGTGAGGCTCGACGATCGCACCTGCACGGTTGTCAGGCGCGCGGGCACGGACGAGCACCCGATCGTACGTCTGGAGGAGGTCGAAGATCGTCCAGCCGCCGAGGCGCTGCGAGGGCGCGAGCTGACGGTCGAGCTCGCGCAGGCGCCGGCGCTGCAGGACGGGGAGTGGTGGGCCCAGGAACTGGCGGGCTGCGAGGTCGTCGACGGCGAGCGACATGTGGGCACGGTCGTCGGACTGATGGAGCTTCCCTCGTGCGAGGCCTTGGAAGTACAGCTCGTCACATCGGAGGCTGACGGCCAATACGGGCCGGCGGGCTCCTCGGCGGCCCAGTTGCTGGTGCCGATGGTGAGCGACGCCATCCGTCACGTCGATCCAAAGCGCAGGCGCATCGATGTGAACATGGCGTTTGTGGGAGAGGACTGATGGAGATCGACGTCTTCACACTCTTTCCGGAGTGGTTTGAGTGGTTCGGGTCCCAGCGCCACGTGCGTAACGCACTCGACGGGGGCTCGCGTCTGCGCTACGTGAACTTTCGCGAGCACACCCCCCTGAGCGGCGGTCAGGTCGATGACACGCCCTTTGGCGGTGGCGCCGGAATGGTGTTGCGCGTCGACGTGATGGACGCGGCTATGCATGCTCATTACGGCATCGACGCCACTGAGGTGCGCAAGCGCCGCCGGGTGATCGCACTTGCCCCTGGCGGTCGGCTGCTCGACGAGAGCTACGTGCAGGAGCTCGCGGCCGAGCCGGCTCTGACCTTGCTGTGCGGACGCTACGAGGGCTTTGACGAGCGGATCGTCGAGCATCTCGCGAGCGAGAGCCTGTCGATCGGTCGCTACGTTCTCTCCGGCGGCGAGCCGGCGGCGATGGTCCTCTGCGACTCGATCCTGCGCAAGCTGCCGGGGGCGCTTGGACACGTCGACTCGGCCGTCGAGGAGTCGTTCAGCGAGGCGTTGGAGGGCGAGCCCGAGTATCCGCACTACACGCGACCGGCTGAGTACCGCGGCTGGCGCGTCCCTGAGATCCTGCTCTCCGGTCATCACGAGCGTATCCGTGAGTGGCGTCTGCAGCAGAGTCGTGCACGAGGAGCAAGAGCGAGCGGGTGAGACTCGCTCAGCCTCACTCCAGTTGGACGTCGATGCCCGGGCGCTCATGTTCGGGCCGCATCGTCAGGTGCCCACGCTTGGGCATGCACGCTTGGATATTCATAGCTGGCTAGCCACCCTGGCGGTACCCACCTGCGCTCCATGGGGCGGGGTTCGCTACCATTCGCGGGCGCGTCGGGCAGTGCAGCGACTTCCGCTCACTCGACGCCTTCTTTTTGCCATGAGCACCGTCATCGAAAGCATCGAGCGCAAGCAGTTGCGCCGCGTCCCCGACTTCGGGCCGGGTGACCGCGTGCGCGTTCACTTTCAGGTGATCGAGGGCACCCGTCGCCGTATCCAGGTGTTCGAGGGTGTGGTCATCAAGCGTCAAGGCCATGGAGCTCGCGAGACCTTCACGGTGCGCAAGCAGTCCTTTGGCGTTGGGGTCGAGCGTATGTTCCCTGTGCACTCCCCCAAGATCGAGCGCATCGAGGTGGCAGCCCGCGGCGATGTGCGACGGGCCAAGCTCTACTACCTGCGCGACCGCGTCGGCAAGCGTGCCCGCGTGCGCGAGCGTCGCTATACAGGGCCCGAGGAGACCGTTCAGCCGGGCCTGCTGCACGAGCCGACGGAGGCCACGGACGCCGAGGGGGCGACCGCGTCAGAGACGGCAGCTGAGAGTCAGATCGTCGAGACGCAGGCAGCCGAGGCGGGAGAGACGGAGGCAAAGGCCTCCGTCGACGCCCAGGCGGCCGAGCAGGCAACGACTTCGACTGAGGCTCAGGACGAGTCATCCGCTTCCGCTGCGCCAGTGTCCGACTCGGATGAGGGGGCTCTCGAGACGGGCACAGCCGCGGCCGACGACGCAGACGCGTCAACTGTGGCCACAGACGAAGCCGACTCCCCCTCCGACGCCGGCGACACTGGGGCCGGCGAGCCCTCGGCGTGAAGGAAGGACCCACCTCGGTGAAGCGGACTGAGGACAGGGGCGAGCCGAAGTCCAGAACGAACTCGATCGTCGAGTTGGTCGTGATCGTGTTGGTTGCGATCGGCCTGGCACTCGCAATACAGGCTTTCATCGTCAAGCCCTATCGGATCCCCAGCGGTTCGATGGAACCGACCTTGAATGTGGGCCAACGAGTGCTTGTAAACCGCATAGACATGCACTTCAAAGAACCGCATGTGGGCGAGATCCTGGTGTTCCATCCGCCCAAGGACGCCGAACAGCAAGTTTGCGGGCCGCAGCCTCACATGGTCACCCCCGGTGGCGCGGCTTGCGCAACGCCTGAGCCCGAAGAGGCCAGCGTCAATTTCATCAAGCGGGTCGTCGCGGGGCCCGGAGACGAAATCTACATCAAGGAAGGCCATGTCTTTCGCAAGGCCGCTGGTACGAGCCAGTTCGTCCGAGAGAAAGACTCCTACATCGACCCGTGCGGTAGCTCTTCCGAGTGCAATTTCCCCAAGCCGATCAAGATAGCCGCCGGTCACTGGTTCATGATGGGGGACAATCGTGGAGAGTCGGACGACAGCAGATTTTGGGGACCTGTCCCAACAAGCTGGATCATCGGAGGGGCTTTCGCCACCTACTGGCCTCCCGACCGCATCGGCATCCTCTGAGGGTTCACGAGCTAAGCGCACGAACTCTTCCAGAGCTCCTTACTCCCGGCGCGTCGCTCGTCGTGGCGCGCGCAACAAAAGCGGACAACGCCTATTCGCCTTCGACCGGGCACTCGGGGTGCGCATGGTCGCTGGCGCGGACGAGGCGGGACGCGGCTGTCTGGCGGGTCCGCTCGTTGCCGCGGCGGTCTTGTTTGACTATGAGCAGCTCACGACCCGTGAGCTGCGTGCTCTCGCGACGTTGAACGATTCCAAGCAGCACAAAGCGGAGGCTCGCGAGGAGCTCTACCCACTCGTGCTCAGCACTGCCGCCCGCGTCACCGTGGTCTCGCGCTGTGTGCAGGGGATCGACTCGCGAGGTCTGCACAAGACGAATCTGGCGGCCCTGCGTGACGCGATCAGAGGCGTTACGCGCGGTATCCCAGGCGAGGTGATGTGCTTGATCGACGGCTTTGCCGTGCCCGAGTTTGAGCGCCCACAGCGACCGGTCGTGGGCGGCGATGCTACAAGCGCCGCGATCGCAGCGGCCTCCATCGTGGCCAAGGTCACGCGCGATCGCTACATGCATCGCGCCGACGAGCTGCACCCGGGCTGGAACTTCGCCGAGCATGTCGGTTATTCCACGCCGGTGCACCGTGAGGCAATCGGCCGCCAGGGCGTCTCGCCGCTGCACCGTATGTCGTTTCAGTCGACTGCCTACCGGCAGCTGGCGCTCTGAGCTCCGCCATTTCGGCAGCGATTTCCCGCGCTTCAGAGATAAGCGGGATTCTTCGTCAGTTGTCGTGCCTCGTTCGCTAGTTCGGCGTGCTTCAGGTCCTGCGTGGACATCTGGCTACTTCGCGGTCGGCTGCCCGAAAGGCCTTTAGTCCTGTTCGATGAGGCAGGTTATCCAAGGAGCTCAGAGCGGCATTTTGACCGGGACAAAGTCCAATTAGGCTGGGACGAGATCGCCTGCTGGCTCTACCTGGAATACCGACGGGAAACGGTCGGCGAGCCCAGTTGAGCGCAGCGCTTCGCCGATGATATCGGCCGCCCTTTGCGCCGCTGCTGCCCTGTCGGGCTGGTCGTCAGCAAGCACCAGCACGATCGTAGACGCATCGCCTTCCCAGGTAGCGACTGGACCCATCTCGGAATGCTGGCGCTCCAAGTGCCTCGTCAGCGGCAGCCAAATCGATTCATCGCTAAACGGCACATTCGCTACCGAGGTCCAGGTTCGATACTCCACAATCATCTCTTATACCCCTTTTTCTTCATGCAGGCGAGGAAGTTTGCGAGCGATCGCGAAGACGAGGGTGTGCCGGCGATCTTGCATGGTGGCTGATCTCTGCCGGGAGGAAAGAACAACCAGTACTCCTTGCGCTTCTCGACGCGCCAGCCCTGGTCTTCAGATCGCAGTCTAATCTTCTTGAAATCGCCCTTCGAGCTCATGCAAACCTCGGTCGTCTCACCAAGCTCCCTCGATGTGATCGAGGCGCAGCAGTCGGTTTGAGCCGTCGACGATCACGCCAACTGCGTCGAAGCGGATCGTGTGTGCTTTTGGGCGCGCGGCGGTGTTCTCATACAGCCAGGCGCAGGCCAGCCGCTTCAGGCGTGAGCGCTGGCTGAACTTCAGCCATGCCAGCGGCTGTTCCTCGGGGCAGAGGCCACGACGACGGTTGCTGGCCCTGCGCGTCTTGACCTCGGCGAAAACCAGAGTTCGGCCATCGAACGCGATCAGGTCGATCTCTCCGTGACGAGTCCGCACGTTGCGCTCGACGATCACGAAGTCCAGCCGCCGGAAGTGGCCGACGGCGAGGTCCTCGCCGAGCGAGCCCAGGACACGTCGCGGGTCACGCGGTGCAGGTGGGTTGGGTGGAGACGGGCTCTCGGGCGCCATGCCTCGACCATACGGCGGAAAATGTGACGAAAAACACACATTTGTGCCAATTCACGGTCAAATAGGTGTCGTGCCTACACAAGAGTTGCCTGGTGGGCGGATATCCTGTCCTGGGCTCACCAAGTCCCACGCCAGCGCATTCCGTGAACGACACTCCCGATAATTCCAGCGGCTCAGCCGGCACGCCCGAGACCTACGCGGAGGACCGTGATCGGAGTCGTTCAGCCACTGTCCCAGGGACCGGTGCTGTGGGACGGAGCAATTCAGGCGCCGGGCACGAGGATTCAAGCCAACGGAGCGCCGATCGCTTCGGAATCGATGGCGTCAGCGGTTTCATGGGCATGCGCTGGGACAGCTCCGACACGGTGCGCCTCGAGATCCGCCCGGAGCTGATCAATGCGGGCGGGCTGCTCTCCGGGGTGGTCACGTATGCGCTCGTCGACTACTGCATGGGCTCCACGCTATGGCCGCACACCAACGAGGATGAGCACATCGCAACGCTCAACATCTCGATCAACTACATCCAAACGGCGACACAGGGCGAGATCGTGTGTAAGACCGGGCTCGACCGGCGCAACCGCACGAATGCCGTATTGCGCAGCGACGTGCGCCACGAAGACGGACGGCTGCTCGTAAGCGCGATCGGCAGCTACGCGATCTTCCCCGCGCGCAAGCGCTCGCGCGTACTCTGACCCGCCGCGAAGGCATGCCGGACATCGCACGCACTCCTCGCGCGCTGAGCATCGCCGGATCGGATTCTGGTGGTGGGGCAGGCATACAGGCCGACCTCAAGGCCTTCGCGCGTTGCGGGGTCCACGGTATGAGCGCGATCACCGCGATCACCGCCCAGAACACGCTTGGGGTCGATGCCATCCATGCTCTCCCCCCAGAGATCGTCCTCGCTCAGATTCGCGCTGTGGTCGCGGACATCGGCGTAGACGCCGTCAAGGTGGGGATGCTCGGCAGTGTCGAGACCGTCCATGCGGTGGCGCTTGCGCTGGACGAGATGCCCCCCGAGACGCCGGTGGTCGTCGATCCGGTGATGGTCAGCGAGTCCGGTGCCCGATTGTTGGACGCCGATGCAGAGAGCGCGCTCATAGCCGAGATCCTGCCCCGCGCAAGCATTGTGACGCCGAACATTCCAGAGGCGCGTGTGCTGGCAGGACATGCAGCACGCCTGCGACATGGCGAGCCGATCGAGACGGCGCCGGAGGATGAACGGAGCGAGGCTGTCGCCCTTGCGCTCGCGGTCTCCTCGCTCGGCCCTGGAATCGTCGTGCTCACAGGCGGTCATCGCGCGCAGACGATCGATCTGTTTCTAGAGCGGGGCGCCAAGGCCGAGGAGGTCGTCGAGATTCCCGGTGAGCGGTATCCGGACGGGGCGGCTCACGGCTCCGGATGTACTCACTCCTCAGTGCTCGCGGCCCAGTTGGCGTTGGGACACGCGCCGTTGCAAGCCGCATTCACAGCCCGTACGCTTGCTGGAGAGGCTGTCGCCGGTGGGCTGCGAGACATCGGGGAAGGCCCTGGTCCGGTCGACGTGATCGGTCTTGACCGTATGCGTTCGGCCTGAGCCGAACGGGCCTTTGTCATAATCGCAAGGCATGAAGCTGCTACGCGTCAAGCCCGGTCATGGTGAGGTGGTTTTGGCCGAGGGCGACGTCGCGGTGCCTGAGCAGTACAGCGAACTGCTCGAGACCTTCAGCCGCGAACTCGACGCGGGCATGTGGGCCGCGGTCCCGACCTCGACGCGCTCGGGAAGGCGCGAGGCAGAGTTGGTACGCAGCTTCGAGGATGTCCCGGCAGACGCCGAGCGGGTGATCTTCTTTCCCCGTGCCGCTGGAGGCAGCTGATGGCGCTGGCGCTCGGCACCGCGGTGCTGATGCTGATGATGTTGCTCTCAGTGCTGGCGCTGCCACATCTGAAGCGCTCGATCGACCTGGCGCGTCTACGCCTGTCCGAGCGCACACAAAACAAGCGGCTTGCGCTTGTGGACGAATACGATCCGGGCCGCGAACTGCGCGCGGAGCAACGTGCGCGCGCACTCTTGCACTCGTGTGTCAACGAGGAAGACTGGGCCATGTACAGCGAGCTCGGCTTTCTGCGGGTACGGGGCACATTGGAGGCGCAACCCTACGCCTACCTCATCTATCCCCACAAGCCGATTCTCGCCTACGTTCCTTCGACGAACCGCATGCTCGGCGAGTACTGCGTCGAGTTCCCAGATCGCACACGCCCATTTGGCAGTACCCGCCTGCCTGACTCAGACGACGTGCTCGCCAAGTGGATGGCGCTCACTGCCGACGAGCGCGCTCTGATCGAACAGGCCAACATGCACCTGGCAGGACGTCAGATTCGCCTCGCCAAGGCAAGGCGCGATCTCGTTCGCCTCGCGTGTTGGGAGCGCGAGCGCAGCGAGTCATACAGGCGAGCGCCACGTCGCGCCGGTAGTGTTCCCGCGCTGTGAGCACATCGGAGCCCTTTGATGTAAAGCACCGCTCGCGCGCCCTGATCGAGGGGCCCGAGCGCGCCGCTGCCCGCGCCTATCTGCACGGGATCGGCTACACCGCCGAGGACCTGGCCAAGCCGATCGTGGGCGTCGCCCACTCGTGGATCGAGACGATGCCGTGCAACTTCAACAACCGCGTGCTTGCCGCGAAGGTCAAGGAGGGCGTCCGCGCTGCCGGCGGCACGCCGATGGAGCTCAACACGATCGCCATCTCCGACGGGATCACGATGGGCACCTCAGGCATGCGCGCCTCGCTGGTCTCACGCGAGTTGATCGCCGATTCGATCGAGTTGGTCGCCTCCGCTCACGCCTTCGACGCACTGGTGGTGATCTCCGGTTGCGACAAGACGATCCCTGGCGCGGTAATGGCGCTCGCCCGTCTGGATATCCCCGGACTGATGCTCTATGGAGGCTCGATCCGTCCGGGCCGCTACAGGGGCGAGGACGTCACGATCCAACAGGTGTTCGAGGCGGTCGGCGCGTTCGCATCCGGCAAGATCACCGAGGAGGAACTACACGAGTTGGAGGAGGCGGCTTCCCCCGGCGCAGGCGCGTGCGGCGGCCAGTTCACCGCCAATACGATGGCGATGGCCTTCGAGGTGCTCGGCATCTCCCCGGCGGGCTCCTCGATGGTGCCGGCCGAGGACGGGCGCAAGCTACAGGTGGCCATCGATTGCGGCGAACTGGTCATGGATGTGTTGCGCAGAGGCCTGCGTCCCAGCCAGGTCATAACCAAGCCGGCGCTCGAGAACGCGATCGCTGCCGGAGCGACAAGCGGCGGCTCCACCAACATCGTGTTGCACCTGCTGGCCGTCGCCCGCGAAATGGGCGTGCCGTTGTCGATCGACGAGTTCGACCCCATCTCCGACGCGACGCCGCTCCTCTGTGACCTGCAGCCAGGCGGCAAGTATGTGGCAACCGACCTGTACGAGGCGGGCGGCGTGCCGCTGGTCATGCGCCGACTCCAGGAAGCCGGCGTGCTGCGGGCAGACGCGATCACCGTCACGGGCCGCACGATCGGCGAGTACGCCGAACTCGCGAGCGAAACGCCCGGCCAACAGGTGGTGCGAGCGCTCGGCGATCCGTTGAAGCCCACGGGCGGCTTTGCCATCTTGCACGGCAACGTGGCGCCTGACGGCTGTGTGGTCAAGCTCGCCGGGCACGAGCGCCGCCACCACATCGGTCGAGCGCGTGTGTTCGACGGGGAGGAGGATGCCATGGCCGCGGTGCTCGCCCATGAGATCTCCGAGGGAGACGTGGTCGTGATTCGTGGCGAGGGTCCAGCGGGTGGTCCGGGCATGCGCGAGATGCTCGCCGTCACCGCGGCGATCGTCGGCGAGGGGTTGGGGGAGAGCGTCGCACTGATCACCGACGGGCGTTTCTCCGGTGCCACACACGGTTTCATGGCTGCCCATATCGCCCCGGAGGCTGTTCGGGGCGGGCCGATCGGCGCGTTGGCCGACGGCGACGAGATAACGATCGACGTCGAAGCGCGTCGCATCGACGTCGCTTTGACCGACGAGCAGATCGTCGAGCGCCTGTCCTCCTATGCTCAGCCACCGCGTGCCGACGAGCACATCGACGTGGCGATCCGCAAGTACGCGAAGCTGGTCGGGTCCGCCGCCGAGGGCGCTGTCACGAGCTGAGGTACGCCGCGATGCCGAGCGGCTGGTAGCGATATGCCGAGCGGCTGGCTACTCGGCCATGAAGTCGCTCAGCAGCCGGTTGAACGACGCGGGACGCTCCAGCATCGCCATGTGGCCCGTGTCCTCGAAGATCACCTTGCGCGAGTTGGGGATCAGCTCCTCGAACACGCTTGCGTCTGTAACCGGGATCACCTTGTCTTCAGCGCCCCACACGATCAGGGTCGGACAAGCGATCTCCGGCAGACGCTCGGAGATCGGATAGTCGATGTTGGCGCGCAGCGCCTGCAGGAAGCCGGGCTTTCCTGCTCCGCGCAGCTGCTCCGCCGCGAGTGCTGCAGGCAGCCGGCCTGGATGGCGTGTCACGAAACCCAACGTCATGTTGCGCAGTCCCCGACGACGCGCCACCCAGTCGGATCTGCTCGCCGTCCAGCCGGTGTATACGGCGATCATCGGCGCCAGCCGGCGCAGATAGGGCTCGAGCCGTTCGACGTCGCGGTGGCGATATGTGCTGATCCCCGCCGCAGACACGAGTACGAGACGCTCCACGCGCTGCGGGTAGGCGATCGCAAGCTCGGTCGAGACGAACCCACCCATCGAATTGCCGACCAAGGTTGCGGCGCTCACCCCGAACGTTTCCAGCAGTCCGTCGAGCATGCGCGCATACGCCGAGATCGTGATCTGCGCATTCGGCATCGGCGAATGGCCGAAGCCGGGCAGGTCCATCGCGATCACGCGATGGTTCCGAGCGAACACGGGCAATTGCTCGAGCCAGTTCGGCCA
The DNA here is from genome assembly GCA_035485715.1 of Solirubrobacteraceae bacterium. Lineage (GTDB taxonomy): Bacteria > Actinomycetota > Thermoleophilia > Solirubrobacterales > Solirubrobacteraceae > Palsa-744. Next base: position 436,195 of record DATHNT010000003.1, read on the forward strand.
AGAGCCCGAGAGCCCGTGCACAAATACGATCGCCGGGCCCTCGCCCATCTCGATCGTGTTGATCCGGTTCCCGTCGATCGTCACCCAACGCTGGTGCTCGCGCCAATCGATATCCAGCCACTTCGAGCGTCCCTCCGGGCCATAGGACTGTCGCCGGTCGCTTCCGTTGAGAGTGCCTACGCCGCTCATCTGTGAATAATCTACCGCCCATGCGCATCGCCATCGACGTCGACTCGACCCTGCACCATTATTGGGATGTCCTCTCGGAGATCTCTCGGAGGCGTTTTGGCATCGAGCTGCCCTACGAGGAGCAGTTCACCTGGGGCATCACTCGCTTGCGCCCAGACCAGCTGGAGCTTTGCATCGAGGAGAGCCACAGCGACGAGACGATCCTCACGGGCCGCGCCTATCCGGGCGCCGTCGAGACGGTCCGCGAATGGAGTCGCCAAGGTCACTTCATCCACATCACCAGCCATCGCGCGAACGCATGCACGCCGGCCACCGCGCGCTGGCTGGAGCAGCTAGGGCTCCCATTCGACGATCTGTGTTGCTCCTACGACAAGATCAGCCGCTGCGTGGAGCTGGACATAGACATCCTGGTCGACGACAGTCCGCTAAACATCAGCGCTGCGATCGAGCATGGGATCGCTGCGGCGACGATCCTGCACCCATGGAACGCCGAGTTGTGCGAGGTCGAGGACGTGCTCGGCGCGCACGACTGGCCCCAGCTCGCACAGTTGCTGGCGCCGGTGCTCTGCGCGCCCAACTCGACGCTTGTCAGCCCCCACTGATCGACTCGCGGGCAGATAACGCGCGAGCCCGGCAGCGACTTGGACCGGATCTCGGCAGGGCGCCCGCCTGCCACGGCGAATTAGGCGTGGTGATGAGCACCGCGACGGCCGAAACGGCCCCCAGCATCAGCGGACCTTGGTTGCAGGCGCTCGCGTTGCTCGACGAGGATTTGCGCCGTACCAACGCCGCTCCGCGCACCCGACGCGCCTACGCCGTCGACACTTTGCAGTTCGCTTGCTGGACGGACGCCCAAGAGATCGCACCGTCAGCCGTTGGCCCCCGCGATGTCCGTCGCTATCTGGCGATGCTCACCGAGCGCGAGCTCGCGGCCACGACGACCGCCCGCAAGCTCGCCGCGGTCCGTGCCCTGTTTCGCAGTCAACGCGAGCACGGTCATATCGACCAGAGCCCGGCCGATCTGCTCGCCACGCCGCGTCGAACTTCCCATTTGCCCCGTGTGATGAAGGCGCCGGAGGTTGCGCGTCTGCTCGACTCGATTCCCGCCGGCGGGCCGCTGGAGCTGCGCGACCGCGCGCTGTTCGAGCTGGCTTATGCGTGCGGCCTGCGGGCTGAGGAGATCGTCACACTCGATGTCGCAGACGTCGACCATGACGCCGAGCAGTTGCGGGTCGAGGGCAAGGGTTCCAAGACCCGCTTCGTCCCGGTCGGCGAGCTGGCGCTGAGCGCTGTGCGTCTATATCTGGAGCGCGGTCGACCGGCACTCACAGGTGCCCCTGTGCGCGATGCCCCGAGGGGTGCCGCGGCGCCCGCGCGCATGGGCTGGGACATCCGTGACGAACAGGCGCTGTTTCTCAGCCGCTCCGGGCGTCGACTGGGCACGAGCGACGTGCGCCGCCGGTTGCGAGCATGGACGACGCGCGCCGGAATCCCCGGTGGAATCTCCCCTCACGCCTTGCGCCACAGCTTCGCGACCCACCTGCTCGACGGTGGCGCCGACCTGCGTTCGATCCAAGAGCTGCTCGGCCACTCGAGCATCTCAACCACTCAGGTCTACACTCGGGTAGAGTCCGCCAAACTCAGAAGCGCCTATGCGCGCAGTCACCCTCGGGCCTGATCGGCGGGAGAAGACCCTGGAGACGAACGTCAAAGCGATCGAGCTGCGCGAACTGTGGCGGCGGTATAAGAATGACAACGACCCTCGCGCTCGCGAGCGGTTGGTCGTTGCCTACTCGCCGCTGGTCAAGTATGTCGCCGGGCGTACCGCGGCCGGGCTGCCTCCGCACGTCGAGGAGGCGGACCTTGTCTCCTACGGCCTGGTCGGCCTGATCTCCGCAATCGAGCGCTTCGATACCTCGCGTGAAATCAAGTTCGAGACCTATGCGATCACGCGCATCAAGGGCTCCATCATCGACGAGCTGCGCTCTATCGATTGGGTGCCGCGCAGCGTGCGTGCACGTGCGCGGGAGATCGAGCGTGCCAACACCAAGCTCGAGCACCGTCTGCAACGCACCCCCACTGACGAGGAGATGGCCGCAGAGCTTGACCTCACCGTCCCCGAGTTGCACGAGTCGCTACTTGCCATATCCCACTCCTCGGTGGCGGCTCTGGACGAGCTGTGGAGTGTGTCCGATTCCAGCGGAGACCAGGTCTCGCTGATGGACACGATCGAGGATCCCAATGCGCCAGACCCCTCGCGCGCTCTCGACGTCGGCGACCTGAAGGATCGCATTGCCGACTCGATCGCTTCGCTGCCCGAGCGCGAGAAGCTCGTGATCGCGCTCTACTACTACGAGAACCTGACACTGCGTGAGATCGGCGAGGTCCTCGGCGTCACAGAGTCACGTATCTCCCAGCTGCACACCAAGGCCGTTCTGCGCTTGCGCGGGCGCATGCAAGAGGCTTCCTTCGACTAGCGGTTTGGGGCCGCCGCGGGTGCGCGAGCGGCGCGAGAGCGGGCACGTCACCGCTCGCGCCGGCGCTCACGTGCGAGCCCGGACGAGCGGCCGGAGGGTTCGCGAACGGATGCTGTCGTGCCCGAGCGCGGAGCGCCGTTTCTGCCGTCCGGCTACTCTGGTTGGCTGATGGCCACCAGAGCAATCGTCACCTCGCACCCGGTCGTCGCCTGCGACGTATGCGGCAGAAGCCTTTTGCGAGGGGAGACCCCCGATGTGTTTCTCGCCGGCGGCCAACGCCGCACGGTCTGCGAGCTGTGCGTACCTCGGGCAGCGGCCGAGGGCTGGTTGCGAGAGGCGGACAATCACGCTTCGAGCGTCCGCCCGACCCGTGCGCGCCGCGCCGGCTCGCTGCTGGGACGACTACGCCAATTGCGCGAGCCGGGCCAGGGCCCGTTGCGTCGCGAACGCCCTGGCGCCGCCGGCCTCGACGGAGCCGACACGGGCGTGGAGCTTCCCGAGGAGGATCTTTATGACTTCCTCGACGGTGGGGCCGAGCGCGAAGATCTTCGCGAGCAGGAGATCTACATCGGCTCTGTGGGAGCATCGGAGTCGAGCGAGGGCGCGTGGAGCGCCGAGGACGATCTGCTTCCGCTCGAGGGCGCCGACGCGGAGGGTCCGAGCATCGCACGCGCTCGTCCAGTCCGAGCCAGTCAGTCTGGCGAACATGCATCGACGGCCGGCGCATCCAGCTCTGGCGCCTCGACCGCGGGCGGGTTGAAGGTCGCACGGGCGCTCGAGGTCTTCAATGCCGGTGAGCAACCAAGGCGCGTAGCCGGCGTCGCACGCTCGCTTGGTGCGCCTACGGTGACCGTGCGGGCGCTCGAGGACTCGGGTAGCACGGTCGCGATAGTCGTCGCCTGGGAGCTGTGCTGGTACCGCTACGAGGTAGATCTCGGTGACGAGGCCGCCGGTTCGCAGCTCGTAGCTCAGGGCATGGAGCTGGACGAGCTGCCTGAAGAGGACCGGCTCGCGAACGCCGCCGCGGATGAGCGCGGTGAGCTCTCTGCGCTGATCGCCTGAGCGCCTCGCCAACAGAGGCGCGGGCTGCGACGGTTTCGAGAGGGTTTGGGGGTTGGCTGGCGATGGGCTCGGCTGTCGTGTTCTGCGCGCAGTACGATCTAAGGCGATGATCTACTGCGTGGTGCCAAAGCCGCTTGCCGAGGAGCTCTATCCGAAGCTCGTCAAGCGCTACGAGAACGACGACAACGTGACCGTCATCATCGACCGCCGCGAGGCCGACCGCAGAGCGCGCGGCTCGCGCCCCTCAGAGGCCGAGCTGCAGCGTCGCGTCATCCGCGATCGTCGCCGCGCCCGCATGCCCGGAGATCTGCCGCCACTCGTCGACGGCTCTTAGCGTGGGATGAAGGTAGTCGTGCATGTCGATGGGGGCTCGCGTGGCAACCCCGGGCCCGCAGCGGCCGCAAGCGTCGTCTCGACGCCTTCCGGAGAGGTTCTGGACGAGGCATCCGAGCTGCTGGGAACGGTCACCAACAATGTGGCCGAGTACCGGGCTCTGCTACTCGGCTTGGCGCGTGCGGGCGCACTTGGAGCGAGCGAGGTCGAGGTCGTCAACGACTCCGAGCTGATCGCCAAGCAGGTCCAGGGCCTCTATAAGGTCAAGCATGCCGCGATGCGTCCGCTGCATGGCGAAGCGGTGGCAGCCCTGCGCGCGTTCGAGGCTTGGAAGATCCGCTCGGTGCCGCGCGCCCAGAACGCGCACGCGGACGCGCTCGTCAACGCCGCGCTGGACGACGCTCGCGCCACCGCTTGAGCTGAGGCCGCTACGCGCGCACAGAAGATGGTGGCGGCTCCCGGTTTGTGCCGTCGCCGTCTGGACCGTGTGCGCTCAGCGCAGCGGTCGTGTGGCCTGGGCGATCGCGATCATCTGTGCGTTCGATAGATCCTCGAGCAGGGTGTTCGTCACGAAGTAGATGACCCTGCCGACGCGCCAGCCGATGTCATGGATGTGTTCGCCGTCGTCCACGATCAGATAGCTGCGCCCACCGATCTGCTGTACGCGCGCATGGGCGAACAGCGGGATGTTCACCCAGTCCATGCCCTCCACGTCGTAGTAGCCGCCCAGTGAGTTCTGCTGCCAGACGGCCACATATGCGTGGTGGAGGTGTTTGTGTTGGTCTTCGAGCGTGTAGGCGTGGACCTCCTGCGGTATTGCCGGTCCGGTTTGGATGGACGGGTAGTAGAGCGGGAAGGGCACGCCTGGGGCCGCCGTGAGCGCCATCGTTTGGGCGGAGGACGAGACCGAGTCGAGGCCGAACTGCGCGTCTGAAGGGCCGTGCGAGCTGTGGTGGTGGGAGTGACGGGATTGGTGGGAAGACGAGGATGAGCCGGCGGGAAGCTCAAGCTGTTCGTGGCCGTGCAGGAAATCGTCGACGGTCGCTTTGATAAGCGTCGGAGAGGTGGTCACGTAGCTTTCGCCGTCGATCATCGCGTCGACGTTTTCGGCCTGGAACTTGACCTGGCGCAGCGGCTTCTGCTGGGAGAAGGCAGCGAGTTCGGCGAGTTCGATCAGTTGACCTGCCGAGGAGTGAAACGTGCTTATGACCGCTTTGCCGACGGCCTTGGAGACCTTGTCGATCTCGCTGATGATCTGGCTTGCCGGCACCTGCTCGCGCAGGTCGCGGATGAAGTCCTGTTGGCGGGCGACGCGCACGAAGTCCGAGTCGTCGTGACGATAGCGCACGTAGCTGAGCGCTTTTTCGTAGCAGAGCTTCTGATAGCCGGGTTGCAGGTCGATCGCGGAGTAGTTGGTTTCAATGCTCCCGTTCGGTTCGTTGAAGTAGCGATGATCGACGTTTACATACACGCAGCCGAGCGTGTCGACGATGTCGATGAAACCCTTGAAGGTGACATCGACAACGCCGTTCACCTTGATGTGCAACAGGTGCTCGATCGTTTCGGTCGCCAACTCGGCAGCGCGATCGCTGCCGCCTTCGAGGCTGCCGATCGTGTAGGCGGCATTGATCTTGCGCGGGTAGTAGACGTGACCTGAGCGGGTCGTGATCGTCGTGAGCAGATCGCGCGGCACCGACAGTACGGAGGTCTGTCCGGCCGCGGGGTCCAGACGCACGAGCAGCAGCGTGTCGCTGTGCGCCGCATTGTTGCGGTCATAGGCGTCCTTGGACCCCACGCGCCTGTCCGAGCCGATGATCAGAAAGGTCTGTGGTTCGCCTCTGTAGGAGGCCTGGATCACGCCTTTGGCTACGTGCAGTTGGCTGGTGCGCGGGAAAACCTCGTTGGCGATGTGATTGAGCCTGGTCAGCGCGAAGGTGGCCGTCGCCGCACCGCTCAACAGGAGGATCAGCACACCCGCGACGGCGAAGCGTCGCCACATGTGCCCAGCAAGCGACGGCGGGCGTTCGTCGTCGAGAGGTGTTGCTGGAGGGACGCTCATGGTGTACGGGCAGCCACCACCCGCCAAGGCCGACCCTCGAGTCAGCCTAGCGAGCGTGTCGGCCGTCGCGCGCCGGGCGTCTCCCGCCCAACCGCTTCGCCGCTGTCCCAAAGTGGGAGATGAGACAAGCTCCGCAGCGGCTCTGCGGCGCCGCCCATCCCGATACGCTCGCATCTTGCTCAAGCCCCGCAACCGTGAGCTGCTCGGCCTGATCCCTTCGGCGCTGCTCGTCACCGCCGGTTTCACGGCGATCTTCATCCAGCAGGAAAACAGCTCGCTGACAGCCTCCACGAACGTAACGCTCAATCGTGTCTCGAGCCTGTCGCTCACCTACGGGCTGCTGTTCCTGGGCCTGTGCCTTGCCGCGCATTTGGTGATCCGCTTCGCGCTGCCCTACGCCGATCCGTATCTGTTCCCCTTGGCGGCGGTGCTCGCGAGCGTCGGGATCGTGATGGTCTACCGCATCAATCCTTCGCTTGCGCGCCAGCAGGCGCAGTGGATGGTGCTCGGGCTGGTCCTCTTCGCCGTCACGATCCTGTGGCTGCGGCGCACGGGCATCGGCGTGCTCGAGCGCTACCGCTACACGATCGCCGCGGTCGGGATCCTGATGGCGGTGCTGCCACGCTTCCCGGTGATCGGCGAGCAGGTCAACGGCTCCTATCTGGACATCCACTTCGGTTCGGTCTCCTTCCAGCCTGCCGAGCTCGCGAAGGTCGCGATCGTGATCTTCCTGGCCAGCTACCTGCGCGACAACCGTCAGATACTGGTGACGGCGGGGCGGCGTGTGCTTGGCCTGACCGTGCCGCCGATGAAGCAGTTCGGGCCGATGCTGGTCGTGTGGGGCGCCGCGATGGGCACGCTGCTGCTGACAGGAGAGCTTGGAACCTCGCTGATGTTCTACGGTGCCTTCCTGGCGCTGCTGTACGTCGCAACCGGCCGCTTCTCGTTCCCGCTGATCGGGCTCGTGCTGTTCGGCTTGGGTGCATGGTTCGTGGTCAGCCACGTCGGGCACGTCCACGCGCGCGTGCTTGCCTGGGAAGATCCGCTGGAACCGAAGCTGTTTCACAGCGGCGTCAGCTACCAGCTTGGCCAGTCGCTGTTCGCCCAGGCCGACGGCGGCCTGCTCGGGACCGGCTTCGACCAGTCGCTGCTGGTGATCCCGCATACACGCGAAGCAATTCTGCCGGTGCCCGAAAGCGACATGATCTATGCGGTCATCGTCAACGAGCTGGGGCTCGTCGGCGCCGGAGCGCTGCTGCTCACCTATCTGCTGTTCGTCGCACGTGGGCTGAAGACGGCGATGCTCGCGCGCGACTCGTTCTCCAAGCTGCTGGCGGTCGGGCTGTCGTTCATCATCGCCATGCAGGTGTTCGTGATTGTGGGAGGCGTCACGCGCGTGATCCCGCTCACCGGCGTGACGCTGCCGTTCGTCGCCTACGGCGGCTCCTCGGTGGTCATGAACTTCGTGCTGCTGGCGCTGTTGCTGGTGGTCTCAGACCGGGCGCGCAGGCCGTATTCGTCCTCGCGCTGAGGAAGTCGTGTGCAATCCCGCGCTGAGAAGGGTCATAAAGCGGCGTTTTCGGCTGGGCGAGGCTTGCCGTTTCGCCCGAAGCGAGGTGTGCTGACGTCGTTGAGGCTGTTTTTGGGCACGATTGTGCACTTTTGAGCAGGTTCGCTGCGGCTTTCGGTCGAAAACCTCCACATACCCGGACGCCCGTGAGCATTCGGGTGACGTTCGATGAATATTGCCGCCATGCCAACCTCCACGACCGATGCCAGCTCCAGCTTCGTCATCCGAGCGCGCGATATGCGCCCCGAGGAGGACCGGCGCCGGCGCTACCCGGCCCGCCCGGCCAACTTCTCCTCGCCGGCTGGGCTGCACCCGCGACCGTGGCTGGGGCGCTTGCGCCACGCGCTGCGCGAGGACCTGTTCGTGCTCCACTACCAGCCGATCGTCTCGTTGCAAGGGGGAGCGGTCTCCCACTACGAGGCGCTGATCCGTCTGGCGGACGATCCCAGCGGTCCACTCACGCCGCCGTGCAGCTTCCTGCCTGCGGCTGAGCGCTACGGCTTGATCCAGGAGATCGACCGCATGGTGGTCGGCAAGGTGATCGCCCTGATGGGTGGCGAGCTCGCCGAGCGTGACGCCCGCGTGGCCGTCAACCTGTCCGCTCTGTCGATCACAGACCACGGCATGCTCGCTCACATCGAGCGCGAACTCGACCGCCACGGCGTCGATCCAGGACGGCTGGTCGTCGAGGTCACCGAGACGGCCGCGATCGGCGACATGCGTCGCGCCCAGAGCTTCTGCGAAGGCGTCCACATGCTTGGCAGCTCGGTCGCGCTCGACGACTTCGGGGCGGGCTTCGGCTCCTTTCAATACCTCAAGCAGCTGCCGTTCCGCTACCTGAAGATCGACGGCGACTTCATCCGCACGCTGCCTTCCTCGCACAAGGATCAGCTGGTCGTGCAGGCGCTGGTCGGTGTCGCTCGCGGCATGGGCAAGCAGACGATCGCCGAGTACGTCGGCGACGAGGCGACGATGTGCTTACTGCGCGAGTACGGCGTCGACTACGCGCAGGGCTTCGAGGTCGGTCGTCCGTGTGGGCAGCTCGAGGCGTTCGCTGTTTAGAAGGTCTTTCAAAATGACCTGCACGTATCGATACCCCTTGGTGTGGAGCTGGGGGATTTATTTTGGTACCGAATCTTTATCTAAGCCTTTGCAAAAGGGGGTGTTGGGCAGATCATTCAAAAGATGAGCCATACACCTCGACTTTCATGATCCATGAATGCCCGCCGCAGAGCTCACTTTGGGAGAGGTTCTACGAGCGTCTCCCAAACCTGCGTTGCTTGCATAGCCAGGCGCCACAGGTTATAGAGGGCGCTCTTAGCGCGGCTCTGGCATCTGCGTGCGCAACATCGCGTCCCACAGCCGGTCGGGCAGCAGTTTTCGCTGTAGCACCGTGAGACGCGCAGAGGGAGTGAGCAGCATGCGCGATGGCGGGCGACGCCGCGAGATCGCCTTCTCGATTGCCTTGGCCACGACATCCGGCCCACCGCCGAGGTGGCGCATCGGGCCCTCGTACACGTCGGCGGTCATCGCGGCGAGCTTCGTGTTGAACTTCTTGTAAGGGTCCGCGGCCTCGTTGCCCGCTCCTGCGCTCGCCTGCTCGCTGTCCTGCGGGCTCACGCTGCTCCCATCGGGGCCGGCTTCGCTAACAGTGGCAGCGGCCGTCTTCCCGAACTCGGTCGTGATCAGGCCGGGCTCGAGGAGCACGACGTCCACGCCAAAGCCCCGCACCTCGAAGCGCAACGCGTCGCTGATCGCCTCCAACGAGTGCTTCGTGGCGTGATATAGCCCGCCGCCGGGCAGCGTCAGCTTGCCGCCCATCGAGCCGATGTTCACGATCTTGCCCCAGTGCTGCGAGCGCATCGCTGGCAGCACCATCTGCGTCAAGGCGATCAGCCCGAACACGTTGGTCTCGAACTGACGGCGCACCGACTCAAGCGGCACCTGCTCGATCGGTCCGCCCTGCGAGTAGCCGGCGTTGTTGACGAGCACGCCCACGGCGCCGTGCTCGTGCTCGACCGTCTCGACGGCGGTGCGCATCGACTGCTCGTCGCACACATCCAACTGCAATAGCTTGCAGCCGTCCTGCGCCAGGTGCTCGATCGACTCCAAGCGGCGGGCGCTCGCGTAGACGCTCCAGCCGTGGCCCGCCAGCCGCCGCGCGGTCGCCTCGCCAATGCCCGAGGAGCACCCCGTGATCAGCACCGCCTTGGATGGGGAGTCGCCCATCAGTGCAGAATACGGAATCTGTAGACCTTGGCGCATGGGCCAAGGTCCGGTACGGCACATGTGCCGTACCGCCGAACCGATCGGAGATCAACGGGATCTCCGATCGGCCAGCATGCACGACTCGGACGCAGGGCCGCATGCGGCCCTGCGCGATGGGCGCATGCGCCCATCCGAACAACATCGCGGACTTCGGTTCTCTAGGCTGCTCTCTGCGATGCGAGCTGTCACCTTTCAAGCGCCCGGCGAGGTCCGGGTCACCGACGTCCCCGAGCCCGAGCTCTCAGATCCAGGCGATGCGATCGTCCAGATCGAGGCTACCGGCGTCTGCGGCTCGGACCTGCACATCTACCACGGCCGCGTGAAGATTGAGCCGGGCTTCACGATTGGGCACGAGTACGTCGGCACGGTGCTCGCCGTCGGCGGCGACGTGCACAGCGTGAAGGTCGGCGATCGCGTGCTCGGCTGCTTTCAGACCGCATGCGGGCATTGCTATTTCTGTCGGCGCGGCTGGTTTCACAAGTGCGACTCCTCGCGCACCTTCGGCCACGGCGTGGCGCTGGGCTCGCTGCAGGGCACCCAGGCCGAGCGCGCTTTGGTGCCGAGCGCCGAGCTTGTCCTGCGCAAGGTCCCGGCGGGCATGAGCGACGATATCGCCCTGTTCGCGGGCGACGTGATGGGCACGGGTTTTCACGCCGTCGCCGACAGCGGCCTGCGCCCAGGCGATGTAGCCGCCGTACTCGGCCTTGGGCCGGTTGGTCTGTGCGCCGTCCAAGCCGCCCGGGCCTGCGGCGCCGCGCACGTGATCGCGGTCGACACGGTTCCAGAGCGCCTGGCGATGGCCGAGAGCTTCGGCGCGCAACCCGTTCACCTGAGCGATGGCGACCCGCGGGCGGCGGTACGCGAGGCAAGTGAAGGCCGCGGCGTGGACGTGTGCATCGACGCGGTCGGTCATCCGCAAGCTTTCGACCTCGCGCTGAAGCTGACGCGCAAGTGCGGCACGGTGCAGGCCGTCGGCGTCTACGCCGAGCGCGCCGAGGTGCACATGGGCCTGCTGTGGATCAAGTCGCTGCACGTCTGCGCGGGCCACGCCAACGTGATCGGCCACGTCGACCGGGTGCTGGCGATGATGTCCGCCGGCCTGCTCGACCCAACAGCGCTTGTCACCCACCACATGAGCCTGGAGCAGGCTCCAGAGGCCTACGCTCTATATGACCGCCGCGAGGCGCTGAAGATCGTTCTCAAGCCTTAGCGACCACTGGCCCCTTGGATGTTCGCGCCCAATCGTCAGGGCGCTGTCACAATCCTCTCAGCCACGCACAGGCACAGACCGTAGGACTTCCCGATGGCCGACAAGGAGCTTCGATGAACACCGTTGCCCAACCAACTCTTCCCGAGGCGCTCAGCGACGCGGCGCGGGACTTCATAGCCAAAGAGCACGGTCTGCTGATCGGCGCTGAGAGCGTTCCGGCCGCGGACGGGCGCACGTTTGCGACGCTCGACCCAGCGAACGGCCGCGAGATCGCGACCGTCGCCCAAGCAGGCGCGGAGGACGTCGCGCGCGCCGTAGCTGCCGCGCGCAAAGCATTCCAGAGCGGCCCGTGGTCGTCGATGGCGCCCTCGGCCCGTGGCGCGCTGATGATGGCGCTGGCGGATGCGATCGAAGCGCACGAAGAGGAAATCGCCCAGATCGAGTCGCTCGACAACGGCAAGCCCGTGAAGCTCGCCCAGTACGTGGATGTGCGCGGCACGATCGCCCATTTGCGCTACTTCGCGGGCTGGCCGACGAAGATCGAGGGCAGCGTGCTGCCGGTGACCGCGCCCGACATGCTGTGCTACACGCGTCGCGAGCCAGTCGGCGTGTGTGGGCAGATCGTACCGTGGAACTTCCCGCTGATGATGGCCGCTTGGAAGATCGGCCCGGCCCTTGCGGCGGGCTGCACGATCGTGCTCAAGCCCGCCGAGCAGACGCCGCTGAGCGCCCTGCGCCTAGGCGAGTTGGCGCTTCAGGCGGGATTCCCGCCGGGCGTGCTGAACGTGCTCACCGGCGATGGCGAGACAGGTGCCGCGCTCGTCGACCACCCCGACGTCGACAAGATCGCCTTCACGGGCTCGACAGCTGTCGGACGCGAGATCGGGGCAAAGGCCGGGCGTGCGCTCAAGCGCGTGACGCTCGAGCTCGGCGGCAAGTCGCCCAACATCATCCTCGACGATGCCGACATCGAGGCGGCCGTGAAGGGCTCCTATCAGGCGATCTACTTCAACTCGGGCCAGGCGTGCAACGCGGGCTCGCGACTGTTCGTACCGGCTGCACGCTTCGACGAGGTCGTGGGGGCGCTTGCCGACAGCGCAAAGGCAACCCGCTTGGGGGCGGGCCTCGATCCGCAGACCCAGCTCGGGCCGCTGGTGTCTGCCGAGCAGCGCGACCGCGTGATGTCCTACATCGACGCCGGTCGCGAGCAGGGCGCGGAGCTGCTTGCAGGCGGCGGCGTGGCGCTCGCAGAGAGCGGCGGCTGGTTTGTCGAGCCGACCCTGTTCAGCACCACCTCTGAGGACTTGAGCATCGTGCGCGAGGAGATCTTTGGGCCGGTCCTGGTGGCCTCGCCTTATGACACGCTCGAGGAGGTCGCCGAGCGCGCCAACGCAACCGAGTATGGCTTGGCGGCCGGCGTCTGGACTCGCGACGTGGGCAAGGCTCACCGCCTCGCGGCGCTGCTGCGTGCGGGCTCGGTATACATCAACCAGTGGGGGCTGGTCGATCCGGCAGCTCCCTTCGGCGGCTTCAAGGCCTCTGGAGTGGGGCGTGAGCACGGGCACGACGGGCTCGACGCCTATCTGGAGACCAAGACGGTGTGGACCGCGCTGGGCTGAGCAGCCGCTGGAAACGGGCGCTGCGGTTTGAGACGGATTCAAGGCCGGTATGAGGGGCATTGCCGACGCAGCGCAGAGCGCGCCGTCAGTGCACTACGTGCACTAGAGTCCGAATCATGAGCGGGCATCCTCTGAGGCCCGGGAGCCTTCAGATATCGAGTGCGCTCGTGGACGGCGCTGTCAGGGTCTCCCTACGAGGCGAGCTCGATCTGGCCTCCGCGCGCCGAATGGAAGAACATTTCGCTGCGATCGACGCGCAGGCGCCCACCCGTGTCGTCGTTGACCTCAGCGGGCTTGCGTTCATCGACTCCAGTGGCCTGCGCATGCTCTTGCTCGCCGACGCCCGCGCGCGCGAGCACAGCTACGAACTTGTGCTGCTGGCAGGCCCCGAGCCGGTGCAGCGCGTGTTCGAGATGACCGGCGCGCTCGACGTCCTGCGCTTCGAGTCGTGAAGGTCCTTTGAGCTCGATAGCCGAGCCAGCGCTCGTGGGCAAGGAGCGGGCGCACGAGCACACACGCCACTGGACGACCGCTCTTGCCGGCGTGCTCACGCTCGTGCTGCTCGCCGCGACGCTCGAGATCGTGCTCGACGGCGCTGTCGGCCATTCGCCGCTGATCCCCAAGTCCCCGGACATCGCCTCCTGGCTGGTCGGCGTCGGCGAGCGCCTGGGCTATCGCGTCTTCTTGATCGCGCTGTTGTCCTACAGCGGCGCGTTCGTTGGCATCCTGTTGCTCGCGCGGCGCATCTCCACGCGTTGGGCGATCGCGTTGACGGTCGCCTTGCAGCTGATCGTGTTCGTCGGCCCGGTCCTGATCTCCACGGACGTGTTCAGCTACATCGCCTACGCGCGCATGGGGGTCGTACACGCCGTCAATCCCTATCTGCACGGCCCGACCTCGATCGCGGCCGATCCGGTCTACCGCTACGTGGGCAAAGACTGGGTCAAGGTGGCGACCGCCTACGGGCCGCTGTACACGCTGCTGTCCTATCCGCTTGCCCCCCTGGGTGTCGTCGGAGCGCTGTGGGGGATGAAGCTGGAGGCGCTGGCGGCGAGCGCCGGCACGCTTGCGTTGACGTGGCGCTGTGCGCGCGTGCGCGGGCTCGACCCGAAGTTCGCGTTGATCGTGGTCGGCGTCAACCCGCTGTGGGTCATCTATGGGCTCGGCGGCGCCCACAACGACCTGATCATGACGCTGTTCCTGATGGGTGCGGTGGCTCTCACGTTCGCGAGCGAACAACGTAACGCGGTAGCAGGCGGAGTCTCTGGCGAAGCGGTTGGGCTCGTGACGCAAGAGGCGGGCTCTGGCGGCTTGCGCGGCGAAATAGAGCGTGCCTTCCAAACTGGGTCGCGCCGCGAAACCTACGCCGGGGCGGCGGTGGTCGGCGCGACTCTGATCAAGGCCACCGGCATCGTGCTGCTGCCGTTCATGCTGCTCAGCCGCCGTCGGCTCGCGCCGCTGATCGGGGCCGCTGTGGCTGCGGTGATCGGTGCGCTCATCGCCTACGTCGTGTTCGGCGTCCACGGCGTGGACATCGTCTCGGCGCTCAACCGCGACGCAGCCTTCGTGGGCACCGACAGCTTCCCGACCGAGATCGCCCACCTGCTCGGCAAGCCCGGGGTGTTCCCGATAGATCACGACCTGCTCAAGGCCGGTCTCGTGCTGATCGTGCTGCATCTGATGTGGCGAACTTGGCGCGGCTATGACTGGGTTGCGGCCTCGGCTTGGACGCTGCTTGCGATCGCGGTCACGAGCACCTGGCTGCTTGCCTGGTACACGCTGTGGTCGCTGCCGCTTGCCGCCATCAGCCGCGATCGGCGCGTGCTCTATGCGACGCTTGCCGTGCAGGCGCTGTTCGTCCTGCACCAGACCGCGCCGCTATTGGCGCCAGTCTCATGAGCGAGTCCCCAACGGCAGCCAAGCGCGAGGCGTGGGGCCGGCTGCCCGAATGGGCTCGACCGCTCGAGCACGAGCGTCGCGGTCTCGGCAGCCTGCGCCTTGCCGAGACGACCATCCTGATCCTGCTCGTCATCTTCCTGGCGGTCGCGACGGTCAACGACGTGGTGCAGCAGACACACGTCAACCATCGCCTCAAGGCCGACCTGCTCACCTGGCGTACGGTGACCGGCCACGACTACGTGAACTTGGCCACCGAGCAGGACGTGAAGACCTACAGCACGCGCGACACGGTTTGCGGGAACGTGTCGCCGGGCGCGCCGGGGGAGCGCGCCCAGGTGTGCCTGATGCTCGCGGGAGCGGTCGTCTCGGGGGTGCGCAGCGTGAGCGGCGGTTATTACCTGGCGCCATACAAAGCGGACCTGCGCGCCAACCGCTACAAGTGCTTCGGCCTTGCGGCTGAAACGAACCTGTGCGGTCTGAGTTCGTTGCCGGTCGGCTCGCCGCCGTCCCCGTCTTTGCCACTCGGCCGCCCATGAACCTCGCTCCCCTCAGCCCGGCGCGCCGGTGAGTGGCTCCGCCGCCGATCCAGTTGCCCTCGGTGGCAGGAGCGAGTTTGCGGCGGGCAGCGCTCAGCGTGACCGTCGGATCGCCGCCCTGGTCCCGTGGTGGCCGCTGCTTGCGATCCTGCTGCTCGCGGCGGCGCTGCGCCTGAGCACACTCGGCCTGCAGAGCTTCTGGTACGACGAGGCGTTCACGCCCGTGCACGTGCTGCGCGCGAGCCTCGGCGCCACCTTGCACAACGTCGTGCACACCGAGAACACGCCGCCGCTCTGGTACGTACTCGAGTGGGGGTTCTCGCGCGTGCTCGGCACCGGTGTGGTGGCCCTGCGCCTGCTCTCCGCGCTGGCCGGGATTGCCACGGTGGCTGTCGCTTGGGCGATCGGCTCCGCGCTGGCCGGTCGGCGCGCGGCGCTCGTCACGGCCACGCTCGTCGCGGTCAACCCGCTGTTCGTGTGGTACTCCCAAGAGGCGCGCGCCTACGCGTTGTTCGTATTCACGGCCTCGCTCGCGCTGCTGTGCTTCCTGCGCGCCCTGCAAGCGCCAACGAACCGACGACTCGCGGAGTTCGCGCTGACCGCCTCGCTGGCCTTGCTTACCCACTACTTCGCCGTGTTCCTGTTGATTCCAATGGCGCTGTGGCTGTTGTGGCTTGCGGTCACGGGCGGGTGGAGCGATGAAAGTGCGATCCGCCCCGCGCGCGGGGGGGGCATCGCCGAATCCGAAGATCGTGGTGGCGCCCAACTCACACCACGGGAACGAACTTCAAATCCAAAAAATCTCGCCCGTGTCCTTTGCGCGCTTGCGCTGCCGGCACTCGTCGGACTGGCTCTGATCCCACTGATCCTCTCCCAGGGCGGGCATGGCACGCAGTGGATCGGCGAATGGGCGCTTGCCAGTCGCCTGGAAGCGATTCCGCAGTACTACCTGACGGGCTACAGCGGCTCTTCGCTCGGGCACGGGATCGAGGTGCTGGTGGCGCTCCTGATCCTGGCTGGAGTCCTGTACGGACTGTGGAGCACGCTCACCCGCCGCGAGGAGCGCGGCGCGCTGATCGTGCTGACGATCACCGCCGCGGCAGTGCTCACGCCCGTCCTGCTGGCGCTGCTGGGCGCCGACTATTTGGCGCCGCGCAATCTTGTCGCGGCGATGGTGCCGTTGAGCGCGCTGCTTGCAATCGTCATCGCAGCGCAGCGAACAGGCCGCATCGGCATGGCACTGGCGGGACTGCTCGCGCTCGCCTTCCTCGTGCTCAGTATCGACGTGAGTTTCAGCCCGCGCCTGCAACGCGGCGACTGGTCCGGGGTCGCCGGCGTGCTGCGCTCAGCCCAGCCAAAGCATGTGATCACCACGGTCGAGCTGGGCTCGGCGCCGCTGGAGTACTACCTGCCACGCTTGAACAACCTGCACGCGGGGCAGAGCGTCAGAGTGACTGAGATAGACGAGACCGGTTACGCTCCGCTGCGTCCCGATGCCGAACGAGCACCGGCCCGTGGATTCCATCTAGCAGAACGACGTGATATCAACGGTCTGATCGTGTACCGCTTCACATCCAGTGCGCCTGTCGCGATTTCTCAAGGAACGCTGCTGCGCGCGGTGATCGCCGAAGAAGGGCGCCCAGAGGCTCTCGTGCCCACAGCATCGTCAGGGAAAGCTCTCTAGCGTCCTTCGCCATGTCATCGCAGATCGCGCAGACAGTCAGCGAGGCGCAGGTGACATTGGAGCTGGCCTGTCAGCGCCTGCTCTCGCTCCAGGACCAGGCTGGATGGTGGCGCGGCGAGCTGCAGACGAACGTGACGATGGACGCGGAGGACATGCTCCTGCGCGAGTTCCTGGGCATCCGCCGCGCCGAGGAGGCCGAGCGCTCGGCGGCGTGGATTCGCTCGCAGCAACGGACCGACGGCACGTGGGCCAACTTCTACGGCGCACCCGGCGATCTGTCGACGACGATCGAGGCCTACTGGGCGCTGCGCCTGGCCGGGGATCAGGCCGATGCCGAGCACATGCGTGCGGCCGCCGATTTCATCCGTGCGCAGGGCGGCATCGAGCACGCACGTGTGTTCACGCACGTTTGGCTTGCGCTGTTCGGCCTGTGGTCGTGGGATCAGGTGCCGGCGCTGCCGCCGGAGATCGTGCTGCTGCCCTCGTGGGTGGCGCTGAACATCTACGACTTCGCCTGCTGGGCGCGTCAGACGATCGTGGCGCTTTCGCTCGTGATGGCACACCGTCCGCGGCACGAGCTGCCGTTCGCGCTGGAAGAGTTGCGCGGCCCCGAGCCATGGCGGGCGGCCGAGCCGACCAGTGTGCGCGGGCGCTGGTTGACGCGTCTGGATCGCGTGCTGCGCGTCTACGAGCGTCGTCCGCCACGGCTGTTGCGCCGGATCGCGATGGCACGTGCGGAGCGCTGGATCGTGCGTCGCCAGGAGGCCGACGGTTCCTGGGGCGGCATTCAGCCGCCGTGGGTGTACTCGCTGATGGCGTTGCGCCTGAACGGCTACGCGCTCGAGCACCCGCTGATGCGACGCGGGATCGAAGGCCTCGACCGTTTCATGGTGGAGGAGCGGGGCGAGGGTGAGTCTGGCGGCCTCTTACCGGTCAGTGAGTCTGTTGCACCGCCCGGCAGCCGTCGGCTGGAGGCGTGCCAGTCGCCGGTCTGGGACACCGCGCTGAGCGTAGTCGCGCTCAGCGACGCCGGCCTGCCAGGCGAGCATCCGGCGCTTGTGCGGGCGGGGGAGTGGCTGCTCGGCCAGGAGATCTGCGTGCCCGGCGACTGGCGTGTACGTCGTCCAACGCTGGAGCCAGGGGGCTGGGCGTTTGAGTTCGCCAACGACAACTATCCCGACGTCGACGACACGGCTGAGGTGGTGCTGGCGTTGCTGCGTTTGCACGATGCCTCCCGCGTGCGCGGGGGGCATCCGTTTTCGCAGAGCAACAGCTCAGCCGAGACGCTCTCATCCCAACCGTTCGCCGACGAGCGGGCGTTCTCGCCGGTCAATGGCGCGGGCCCGATGCACGAGCCCGCGCCGCTCCCTGGGTGGCAGCGGGATCGGCGCCTGCGCGCGGCGATCGATCGTGCTGTCAATTGGACCAAGGGTATGCAGAGCCGCGAAGGCGCATGGGGGGCCTTCGACGCCGACAACACGCGCTCGCTCGTGCGCGAGCTGCCGTTCCTGGACTTCGGCGAGACGATCGACGAGCCGAGCGCGGACGTGACCGCGCACGCGGTCGAGATGCTGGCCGCGCTCGGTCGCGCCGGTGATCCCGAGACCGTGGCGGCCGTGCGCTGGCTGATCGAACGCCAGGAGCCCGGCGGCTCGTGGTTCGGGCGCTGGGGGGTCAACCACGTTTACGGCACCGGCGCGGTGCTGCCGGCGCTCGTAGCGGCCGGCGTGGCGGCCTCCGAGCCGTGCATCGCGCGCGCGGTGGCCTGGCTCGAGCGCCACCAGAAAAGCGACGGCGGGTGGGGTGAGGACCCTCGCTCCTACGATCACGCCGAGTGGGTCGGGCGCGGTGAGAGCACCGCCTCGCAGACAGCCTGGGCGCTGCTTGCCCTGCACGCCGCCGGCGAGCGCTCCGACGCGGTCGCTCGGGGAGTGCAGTGGCTCGTCGACACCCAGCTCGAGGACGGCGGCTGGGATGAGCCGCAGTACACAGGTACCGGCTTTCCGTGCGACTACTACATCAACTATCACCTCTACCGGCTCGTGTTCCCCGTGATGGCGCTCGGCCGCTGCCTGTCTGGGGGGCGCCGATGATGCACACTGCACCGCTTGAGCTGGCGCCGGCGCAAGACACGGGCGCGCATGCGGTGATGGAGCAGGCATCCGGTGAGAACTTCCCCGTGGCGATGCGCGTGCTCTCACGTGTGCACCGGCGCCGGCTGCTCGCCGTCTACGGGTTTGCGCGGCTTGCCGACGAGTTGGGCGATGAGCTTGCCGGAGACCGTCTGGCAGCGCTCGACTGGCTGGAGCGGGAACTGGACCGCGCGTACGCCGGCAGCGCTCGCCATCCGCTGCTCGTGTATCTGCAGCAGACACTTGCCGAATGCGCATTGCCCCGCGGGGTATTCGTGCGCTTGATCGATGCCAATCGGCTGGATCAGCGCAGCCAGCGCTATGAGAGCTGGGAGCAGCTGCAGGCCTACTGTTCGCTGTCTGCCAACCCAGTCGGCGAGCTTGTCTTGGGTGTCTTCGAGCTGGCAAGCCCTGGGCGGATCGAACTCTCAGACCGCGTGTGTACCGCCCTGCAGCTGGTGGAGCACATTCAGGATGTCGGTGAGGATGTGCGTCGTGGCCGCTATTACCTACCGGCACAGGATTTGGCCCGCTTCGACTGCTCGCACGAGCAGATCGAGCGGCTGTGCGCGCAGGGCGGTCATGATTTGGATTTGAAGGGCGTGCCAGCCGTTTCGCCCACTCCTAGCGGGGATTTCTCAGGCCGGTCGGATCGTCTGCGCCAAGCGATCGCCTTCGAGGTGGCGCGGGCGCGGGCCCTGCTGGCCGCCGGTCTGCCGCTCGTCGCGGCCGTGCATGGACGGCCAAAGCTTGCGCTGGCCGGCTTCGTTGCCGGTGGCGAAGCGGCTCTAGAGGCGATCGAGCGAGCCGATTTCGACGTGCTCGGCGCTGTCGCACGGCCCAGCATTCGCCAGCGCGTGCAGCTGATGGCGAGCATGCTGGCGCGCAGCCGCAGCAGATGGACAGACGAATCATCCCTCGATGATTCGCGGGGACGTTCCTCTGGTCCCTGCCAGGACGAGGTCGAAACATCCGCTGATACCGCCAGCCCGACCCCGCCGCCGCAATGAATCCGACTGAAGCCTACGAGCACTGCGAGTCGCTGACGCGCCGCGCGGCCGCCAACTTCTACTACGGCATCAGGCTGCTCCCGCGCCAGAAGCGCCTCGCCACCTGCGCGGTCTACGCCTTCGCGCGGAGGATCGACGACATCGGCGATGGGCAGATCGATCGGGCTCGAAAGTCAGAGCTGCTGAACGTGGCCGAGCAGGCATTGCAAGCTGCCTCGACGTCGAGCATCGACCCGGTGATCGTGGCGCTTGCCGACGCGCACGAGCGCTTCTCGCTGCCGATCGAGGCGCTCGAGGATCTGATCGCCGGCGTACGCATGGACGTCGAGGGCGCGAGCTATGAGAGTTTCGAGGATCTGCTCGTCTACTGCCGCCTAGTCGCCGGGTCGATCGGCAGGCTGTGCCTGGCGATCTTCGGCGCTCGCGAGCAAGAGCAGGCGCACCGTCTCGCCGACGATCTCGGCGTCGCCCTGCAGCTGACGAACATTCTGCGCGACCTGCGCGAGGACGCGACGCTCGGGCGCGTCTACATTCCGCGCGAGGATCTGCGGCGCTACCAGGTGAGCGATGAGGGGCGCTTCGAGGGTGGGGAGGGTCAGCTCGACGCGCTCACGCGCTTTCAGGCACGGCGAGCCGGCGAATGGTTCGACCGCGGATTGGAGCTCGTGCCGCTGCTGGATCGCCGCAGCGGCGCTTGCGTGCTTGCGATGGCCAACATCTATCGGGGTGTGCTCAGATGCATCGAAGACGATCCCGAGCGCTCGCGGGCTGTGCGCGTGTCGCTGCCGATCTGGGAGAAGGGCTGGGTGGCGAGCCGCAGCATTCTCACGGCCACGCTCAAGCGGCCGCCGGTCCGCGATCGGCGTTGGCAGCTTCCTTGAGCGCATGTCCGCGCGTGACCCTGCTCAGCCGTTGGGTGCGCCTGGGAGCGGACCGTTGAGCGCGTGGCGACTGTTTTGCGTGGGTGGGGTTGGGCTCGCTTGAGTTCACGGCGGCTGTCTCGCCTGGAACGCGCGAGGCTCGCTTGAGCGCGCGGCGCGTGATCGTACTCGGCGGCGGCCTCGCCGGGATCACTGCGGCGCTCGACTGCGCGGAGGCTGGCGCACTGGTGACACTGCTCGAGGTGCGCCCACGCCTTGGCGGCGCCGCCTACTCATTTGAGCGCGAAGGGCTGTTGCTCGACAACGGTCAGCACGTGTTCCTGCGCTGCTGCACGGCCTATCGAGGGCTGCTCGCACGTTTGGGCAGCGGGCAGCGCGTGACGATCCAGCCGCGCCTGGAGATACCCGTGCTGAGTCCACATCGTCGCGGAGTCGTGTTGCGCCGCAACGGGCTGCCGGCACCCTTGCATCTGGCAGGTGCGCTGCTGAGCTACTCCCACCTCACGTTGGCGCAGCGTCTGCGTGCCGCCCGCGCAGCGCTCGCGCTGGGACGGCTCGAGCTGGGCAAAGCCTCCGGCACACTGGGCGAGTGGCTGGCCGCTCACGGCCAGGACGCCGCGAGCGTGGCCGCCCTGTGGGATCTGATCGCGCTGCCGACGCTCAACCTGCCGGCCGCGGAGGGCTCGCTTGCACTCGGTGCCTTCGTGCTGCAGACGGGGATGCTGCGCCACAACGACGCAGGCGACATCGGCTTTCACATGCGGCCCCTGAGCGAGACGCTGGGCGATCCGGCGGCTCGTGTGCTGGACCAGGCGGGAGTCGATGTACGGCTTGGAGTCCGTGTCGAAGCGGTGGAGCGTATCGAAGCCGTAGAGCAGGCCGAAGCGGGCAAGCGGGTCGCGGCGGAGGTGGCTGAGGTAGCGCGTGTCGTTCCTGAACTCGATGCCCCACGCACGCGCGGGGGGCATCCCATTTTTCGGAGCAGGGAATGCACACTGCGCGTGCGCGCCGGTGGCGATGATTTGGAGGCCGACGCGATCGTGTGCGCGCTGCCCCACGAGCGCGCGAGTACTCTGCTCGAGCCGCTGCTCGGCGAAGAGGCAAGCCGCTGGAGCAGGCTGGGCGCCTCGCCGATCATTAACGTTCATATCGTGTATGACCGGCGTGTGTGTGACCTGCAGTTCGCGGCCGGGGTGGGCACGCCCGTTCAGTACGTGTTCGATCGCAGCGAGGCCGCGGGACTCGGCGACGGGCAGTATCTGGCGATATCGCTGTCCGGTGCCGCGGGGGAGATGGAGCTCTCCTCAGAGCGGTTGCGCGAGCGCTATGTGGCCGCGATAAGGGATCTGTTTCCCGGCGCTTGCGGAGCGGTCGTGCGCAGCGTGCACGTCAGCCGAGAGCACGCCGCCACTTTCGCCGCGCGTCCTGGCACGGAATCCTTGCGTCCCGATCCACGAACGAGTGTGGCCGGTCTCGTAATGGCCGGGGCTTGGACGAACACGGGCTGGCCGGCGACGCTCGAGGGGGCCGTGCTCAGTGGGCACGCCGCTGCACGGGAGGTGTTCGCGTGAGTCGAGAGTCACAACGTCTGGAATGCTTTGCATGAGCCGGCACGTCGCGGCGCCTGAGATGTTTGCATGAGCGACCTGCTCGTTGCTGCCCCGTTGCGTCTGGAGGCGCTTGCGATCAAGGCCGGAGGCAGGAAGCTGCGCATCCAAAAGACCGGGATGGGCCCTGAGCGCTCGCGAGCGGCGGTCCCAAAGCTGCGTAGCGACCGGGCCGCTGCGCTGGCGGTGATGGGCGTGTGTGGCGGACTTGACGAGCATTGCGAGCCGGGTGACGTCGTTATCGCCGACGAGCTGCTCGACGGGGAGCGCGACGAGCAGGCCGAGATGGGTGTCGGTGAGAGCAGCGACGCAAAGCAGGTAGGCCAGCCCGTGCGCCTCATCTGTCCTTCGGCCGGGCCGCTCGCGGAGGCGCTTCAGCGACGCGGGATCGCCGTGCGCAAGGCGGCGGTGGTATCGGTGGCACACATCGCTCACGGTGTGAAGCGTGTCGAGCTGCGCGAACGCGGAGGTGTCGTCGTGGACATGGAGTCGGCGTGGCTCGCCGGCGGCGCGCAGGGGCGACCGTTCGCGGTGATCCGCGTCGTGGCCGACACGCCCTCGCGTGAGGTCACGCGTCCGCTGCTGACATTGGCGGGAGCGGCGCGCGCGGCGCTATCGTTGCGTCGAGTAGCGACGGTGCTCGAAGAGCTGGTGCGCGAGCAGGGAGCGCACACTGTGCTCGGCGGGGCCGGATCGGGTCTCAGGGCTCTCTCCGAGGGGCCCGCGGCAGACGAGCGAGGTTGCTGATGGCGGTTCCGGTTAGACAGGGCGCGCGAATGGGTTGGTACTTGACGCGTCAGCGCTTGGCGCGGCGCGAGAAGTTTCCGCTGATCGTGGAGCTGGAGCCGCTGTTCCAGTGCAACCTGGCCTGTGCCGGCTGTGGCAAGATCCAGCAGCCTGAGCACGTGTTGCGCCAGCGCATGTCAGTCGAGCAGGCGGTCGGTGCGATCGAGGAGAGCGGCGCGCCGATGGTCTCGATCGCCGGCGGCGAGCCTTTGATTCACCCTGAGATCCACGTAATCGCCTCTGAGCTGATCAAGCGCAAGCGCTTTGTGTATCTGTGCACCAATGCGATCCTCCTGGAGCGCAAGCTCGTCGACTTCAAGCCGAGCCCGTATTTCGCATGGGCGATCCACATGGACGGCCTGCAGGAACGCCACGACGCCTCGGTCGAACGCGAGGGCGTGTTCGACAAGGCGGTGTCGGCGATTCGCGCTGCCAAGGCCGCCGGCTTTCGCGTGACGACCAACACCACCTTCTTCACGCACGACTCGCCCAAGACGGTGCGCGACGTGCTCGATTTTCTCAACGACGACCTCGAAGTCGACGAAATGATGATCTCGCCCGCCTATGCATATGAGAAGGCGCCCGACCAGGAGCATTTCCTCGGCGTGCGCCAGACTCGTGAGCTGTTCAGCGAGGCATTTGCGGGTGGGCGGCGCAAGAAGTGGCGCCTGAATCACAGTCCCCTGTTCCTCGACTTCCTCGAAGGCAAAGCCGAATTCGACTGCACTGCCTGGGGGATACCGAGCTATTCGCTGTTTGGCTGGCAGCGTCCGTGTTACCTGATGTCAGACGGCTACGCTGCCACGTACGAAGAGCTGATCCAAACGACCGACTGGAGCAAGTACGGTCGCGGCAAAGACCCGCGTTGTGAGAACTGCATGGCACATTGTGGATATGAGCCCACAGCTGTGCTGAAGACAACCCATTCGTTGCGCCAGTCGGTTCGTGCCCTGGTCAGCTGAGGCTTACGTTCCGGCCGCTCAGCACGGTCGGAACTCGACTATACGACTATTGCGGTGTGGCGTCCGGTGTCTCCACATCCGCTCGGCTGCGGCGGATGTCCTGCCAGGTCATGCCCTCCCTGAGCAACGCCGGCACGCCGAGGCTGAGTGCCGTGAGCAACTCGATCGCCTGCAGGATGATGCCGTAGGCCAGGCCCTGCCCGGCGCCGACCCCGTATGCGGCAAGCACAACCAGACAGGCTGCCTGGAAAACACCGACGTTCGAGGGGGTTGCAGGCAGCACGGCGCTGACATTGACGACCAGCAGGATCGCTGCCGCCGTCACCGGCGTGGCTTGCGGGTTCAGGCCGAGCGCAAGGATGACCATGTAGCAGGAGCCCCACTGCAGCGTCCAGGCGAGCAGTTGCGCGCCCACTGCGGGAACTCCGTAGCGGGGCTTTGCGAACGCGACCAGGCCCTGGCGCCCGAGGCGTAGTAGTCCGGCGAAGGCGATCGCCCCGGTGCGGATGCGCGCGCTGCGAGAACGCTGGGCCAGACGCAGCAGGGGAGGGACACCGAGCACGAACAGCGCCACGAACACCGGCGCCGCGACCACGGCCTCCAAGGCCGATGCGTGGCCACGCAGCAGCGGCACGCTGGAGAACGTAACGGCGGCAAGGATCCCGAGCGCCACAAGGTTGATGAGCGTCTGCGAGAAGACTGTGCCGGCGACGACCGGGATCGTGCGCGTTGCGGGGCCCTGCAGGCGACGGCTCAGCACCACCACGCGCGTCGGCTCGCCGAGCCGGCCCGGGAAGACGGCGGAGGCCATCACGCCAATCATCGTGGCCCGCACGATCGGCGCCCACCGCAGCAGTTGGTCAGGCAGTGCGGCACGAAGGATGGCGTGCCAGGACACCGAGCGCGCCAGCAGCGAGAGCATCATCAGCGCGAGCGCCAGCACGAGCCAGCCTGGGCTTGCCGAGATCAGCGCGTGGCCGACCCGCGGCAGATTCAGTCGACTGAGTGCGTAGACGAGCAGCGCTGCGAGCGCGAGCACGGCTGCCACGATGCCGACGCGTCGCGCGGTGCGATGTCGAGTGGGCGCAGTGCTCATTGGAGGGGTTGTCTATCAGAGCCCCGTACCGTCCGTTGCCGTCGGCTGAGCTGGGCGCAACGACCGCCACATACGTGTAAGTCGAGCGACTCTGGGGTTGCGTGGGCGACCGTCCAACCGTTCCAAGCCGGCACATCGATAGCGGGCCTCGTGGAACCCTGCGAATCGTTCTAATTGTATTAGCCGGAGTCCTATTTTTAGCATACGAGTGATCCGAAGATGGGACTTCATACGCAACAGTAATAATCGATTACTACAAAACTGAATAGGTTTCGTCAGCGGCTGGGTAGTATCGAAATATGGATCGTAAGGGGTGCTCTTCTGGAGTTGGCTGATCCGGACTTTCATATGACGCTACAGGCCAAATGGAGCGTCGGTGGACCCGTCCTCCGGAGCTGCGCTCACATGTAGTGAGCGAGATTGGGGATGATCAGAGTCATGACGCAAGATCAAAATATTGCGATCACACTGTCGCCGGCGCAGATCGAGCAAGTGATCCGCTCTGTCGGCCATGCCGGCAACGGCACGGTCTCGAGTCTGCTGATGGCCGCACTGGACAACGCCCATACCGAGCCGAACGGTGGCCATCGCGCTCGCCACTCTCTACACGAAGAGACCAAACTCGCGCTCTCGAACGCGCTGGGTGATCCGCAGCTCTCGCAGTCGCTGTTGCGTGGGTTGGCGATTCTCTCCTGTTACGGACCAGAGCGGTCTTGGCGAGCGATCATCGACCTCGCCAAAGAGCTGGACATGTCCCCGTCGACAACTCACCGTTATGTGAAGACGCTGCGCGCGGTCGGTCTGCTCGAGCAAAATCCGACGACACGCGAGTATCGCCCTGTGGCAGTCTGAGGGCTCACCTGATCCAGCGGCGCCGGCGTTCGCCGGCAGCCCAGCGCTCGCCTCGGGCTGGCTCGCGGTTTGGCGTGTTCTCGCGGTTTCGTAGTGTGCTGCCCGAGCCTTTCTTGCATGCCGCCTCGGTTTCGCACTTCATCAGCTTTGACTTACTGTTGCGAGGTTGGTCAGCGGCCTTCGTAAGTCGCGCGACCGGGCCCCTCCTCGAGGAATGAGCGCACCGCCCGCTTGAGATCTTCGGTTGCGAACAGGTCGCCTGCGAGTTCTGGCACGCGCTTGTCGGCGTCATGGACGCCACCTTCGTCCAGGCAAGCTCGCACGATCGCCTTGGTCGCGGCGTGCGCGCGCGTTGGTCCGTCGGCGAGCTTACGCGCAAACGCATGCGCCGCCTCGTCGAAGCCTTCGTCCGGAAAGACTCGGTTGACTACGTTCCAACGCTCGAGCGTGGTGGCGTCGTACAGCTCGCCGGTCATCACCAGCTCGCGTGCCCGCGCCGGTCCGGCCCGCTCTGCTAGGCGCTGGGTGCCACCCATTGCCGGAGTCAGGCCCACAACCGTCTCGACCAGGCCGAAGCGCGCCGACTCGGCCGCCAGCAGGATGTCGCATCCGAGCGAGAACTCGAATGCGGCCGTCAGGCACAGCGAGTGCGCGGCGAAGACAGTGGGCAGCGGCAGCTGCTCGAGCCGATGGACGAGGTCGAGCAGGCTCACCCACATCGCGGCGGCGTCTTCCGGGCTGAGGCCGTCAAAGACGTGTACGTCCACACCGCCGCTGACGACTCGTCCCTGCGCTCTGACGAGTAGCCCGCGCGGGGGTGATGCTGCGAGCTCGTCGACCGTGTCGGAGAGCTCACCCATCAACTGCTGGTCGAACAGGTTCAAGGGCGGGCTGTCGATACTCACGATCGCGAGCGGGCCGTCTTGGTCGAGTTGGACGAGGCTCATCGGGTCGGCTCCATATGCGGCGAGAGCCTACACGGACGTGCACCCGCACGGTTCGATCGGCGGCAACGGCGCGAGCGGGCCCGACCGTGTTCGATAGCTGTTCGAGAACCGTTCGAGAACCGTCTGAGGATGCTTGAGGCCATGGTTGAGACTGCGGTCGATATCGCACTCGAGAGCGCGAGGGCGGGATCGCGTCCAAGGATGGGGCTCATTCCGGGGCCCGGACCCTGCATATGCTCTATTCGAATGTTTCTGACTCCTCTGCACAAGGCCGATCAGCGAATGTCTCCTCCCAGTAGTCGACAAAAGTCAAAAGAACCCGCAAAGCCATTGGTTATCGATGAGGTTGCAAGCGCCGACGGGTGCGCTCGGGGTAAACGACCCGGCGGTGGACATCCGACCGACGCGGTTGCTGGAGTATTGTCCACAGACAGGATCCGTCGGTCAGCTGGAAAGGCAGGGGTGGAGTTGAGGCGGAGATCCAGAGGGCTCGGTGAGGCGGCCCCGATAGCGATATCGGGGCGTTTGTTCTCGCGAGCGATACTGAAACCTAGAGTGACCATCGCCTTCATCCTCTTTCTGACCGTCACTTCTCGTAGCCGCTGTGTCGACCGCGAGTGGCTCGGAGTGCTCTGATGCTGCAATTGGACGAGGTCGTAAAGCACTACCGCGTGGGCGACGGAGAGATCGTGCGCGCTGTGGACGGCCTGAGCCTGTCGGTGGCGGCGGGTGAGCTGGTGGCACTCTACGGACCCAGCGGCTCGGGAAAGACGACGTTGCTGATGCTGATCGCGGGCCTGCTGGTTCCAGACAGCGGCCATGTCAGAGTCAACGGGCGGGATGTCTCCAGGCTCTCGGCGCGCGAGCGGGCGCACTACCGGCGCTCCGAGCTCGGTTTCATCCGCCAGTCGTTCGATCTGATCCCCGGAGTCCGCGCCGACGACAACGCCGCGCTGAAGCTGTTGGCGAGCACCGGACGGCGCGACGCGCAACGTCGAGTGGCGCCGTTGCTGGAGCGGCTTGGGCTCAACGGGCGCGCCCAACAGCGTGCCGAGCAGCTCTCGATGGGCGAGCGCCAGCGGGTCATGATCGCACGAGCTCTCTCCACCGGACCCAGCCTCGTACTTGCCGACGAGCCCACCGGTAGTCTCGACACCGATCGCGGTCGAGAAGTGCTTCGTCTGCTCAGCGAGGTGTGTCACGAACGCGACGTGGCTGTGCTGCTTGTCACGCACGATCCCAGGGCGGCCGCATTCGCCGATCAAGTGCATGCTTTGCGCGACGGTCGACTCGTCGAATACGAGCCGGACCGCGAGTATGAGCCGTTCAGCTCGCAATGAGTAGAGGATGCGCCGCAGCTTGCCGCGGCCGAGCAGGAATATGAGGCTCTCGACGATCTTCTACCTCTACCGTGTGCGTCTGCGTGCGAGGTTGGTGCAGGAGCTGCTGGCGGTCGCCGGCATCGCCGTCGGTGTTGCGCTGCTGTTCGCCTCGCAGGTGGCCAACACGAGCCTCGCAGGCTCGGTTGAGCGTGTCACGAACGGACTCGTCGGCGAAGCACGACTGCAGCTGGCTGCCCGCGATCCGCAGGGCTTCAGCGAACGGCTGTTTGCCGAGGTCGATCGGCTCCCAGGCGTGCAGGCTGCCGCACCGGTCCTCCAGCGCAGCGTGAACGTGATCGGTCATGGCGGGGCGGCTTCCGTCGATCTCGTGGGCGTCGATTCGCGCTTCGTGGCCCTTGACGGTCGGCTGCTCGCGCGGGTGAGCGCCGCGCGACTCTCCCAACAGCAGGGTCTTGCGCTGCCGGCGCCCGTGATCCAGCAGATCGGTGCCGGTCCACTTCAAACGGTCCGCTTTCAGGTCGGCGATCGCAGTGTCGACACGCTGGTCGCTGTGATCCTGCAGGCGAGCGACATCGGCGAACTGGTCGATAGCCCCTTGGCGATAGCTCCGCTGAGACTCGCCCAGAATCTCGCCGGAATGCAGGGCGCCATCAGTCGCATACTCGTCGAGCCGCGCCCCGGACAGGATCGCGAAGTAGAACGAGAATTGAAGCGGATCGCAGGCCGGCAGTTGGATGTGCTTCCCGCGAACTTCGAGGCGACTGTGTTTGGCCAGGCCGAGGGCCCAACTACCCAATCAACGGAGCTGTTCTCGGCCATAAGCGCACTCGTGGGCTTTCTGTTCGCGTTCAACGCGATGCTGCTCACGGCGCCCCAGCGGCGCAACCTGATCAACGATCTGCGTCTCGACGGCTATTCGCCGCTGGAGATCGTGGAGGTGATGCTGTTCGACGCGGTGGTACTCGGGCTTGCAGGCTCGCTACTCGGGCTGCTGCTGGGAGAGCTGCTCTCCCACGGTCTGTTGCAGGCCAATCCGGGCTATCTCTCATTCGCCTTTCCCGTGGGCTCTTTGCGGATCGTCAGTTGGCAAAGCGTTGCGCTCGCGACGGCCGGTGGGCTGCTCGCATCGGTCATCGGGGTCACGGTTCCTCTACGAGCAGAGATCTTCGGTCGTCAGTCACGGGCGGCACACAAGTCCGTCGGCTCGCCGGCGATGAGAGTCATTGCCCTCCTGCTGGCCGGCCTAGTCGGGTTGGCGATCACAACCACAATCCTTATCGTAGGGATCTCCAGTGTGCCGATGGCTGTGGTGGCGTTTATCAGTCTGGTGTTTTCGCTTTTGCTGATCCTGCCGATCGCTTTCAGTGGGCTGGTGGCTTTGTTCGACATGGTTCAGCGTCCGGTCATGGGCGTCTCGCCCAGAATCGCGGTCATCGAGCTGCAGTCCAACTCCACGCGTGCGCGATCGCTGGCGATCGCGGCGACGGGAGCGATCGCCGTGTTCGGCAGCGTCGCGATCGAGGGGGCACGACAGAACCTTCAGAGCGGGCTCGATCGAGTCTCACGTGAAATGACGCGGGTCACCGACATCTGGGTCTCGCCTGGCGGAAAGTCGAACACGATCGGCACAACACCGTTTGACAATCGGTTGCAGGGAGCACTGGAGCTCGTGCCTGGGGTTGCGCGTGTGAGCATCTATCGCAGTGGCTTCTTGGATGTCGGAGATCGACGCACGCTTGTGCTCGCACCGCCGCGCACCACTTCAAGCCTGATTCCGCCAAATCAGATCGTTACCGGAGACTGGGCACTTGCCAATCAGCGAGTGCGGCTGGGCGGTTGGGTGGCGCTATCTCAGGCGCTTGCAAGCGAACTGCACTTGCATGTGGGGCAAGCCTTTGTATTGCCCACACCTCGCCCGATGCGATTCCGTCTGGCTGCGATCACGACTAACTTCGGCTGGCCGCCTGGTGCGGTGATCCTCAATGCCGATGACTACGCGCACGCCTGGGGCAGTCCCGATCCGAGCGCTTATGAGGTGGCGGTCAAGCCAGGGGTGTCTATTGAGATCGTTCAGGGGGAGATACGGCGGCTGCTTGGTCGGCAGGCGCCACTTATGGTTCAGAGCGCATACGAACGTGAACAGGCGTATCGCTCGACCCAGCGACAGGGACTGTCGCGTCTAAGTCAGATCGCAGCACTCGTGCTGATCGCCGCGGCGCTCGCAATGGCGGCGGCGATGGGTGCCATGATCTGGCAACGCCGTCCACGTCTCGCCGGTATGAAGGTTGACGGATTCGACCAGGGAGAGTTGTGGCGCGCGCTCTTGTGTGAGAGCGCGCTGCTGCTTGGAGCTGGATGCTCGATCGGTGCAGTGTTCGGTCTATATGGCCAGCTGTTGCTGAGCCACGCGTTGGTGAGCGTCACAGGCTTCCCTGTTGTCTTTACGATAGGTATTCCAATTGCTATTGGAATATTCGCGATCGTCACCGCTGTAGCTGTGGCGATCGCGGCATTGCCTGGCTACCTCGCGACACAGGTGAAACCCGCCCTTCAAGACTGACCGAGCACGCGTCCTGCCTGCCCGAGAAGTCGATGCAGGGTGCCGTCAAAGATACGAGCCGTATCTCCTTTGGGCAGACAAAGGCGCTTTTGGCTGCGGTTGTGCGTGAGTTGCGCTGGGGGCTGAGAGCGGTCGCGCTGGAGGTGGACGAGTGGCGCGCGAGGGCG
Organism: Solirubrobacteraceae bacterium; assembly: GCA_035485715.1. Lineage (GTDB taxonomy): Bacteria > Actinomycetota > Thermoleophilia > Solirubrobacterales > Solirubrobacteraceae > Palsa-744. The sequence continues at coordinate 467,444 of DATHNT010000003.1, forward strand.
GCGGTGATTCCAGACCAGACGATTCGACACGACGCGCTCATGTCGCTCGAGAACAAGCGCGGCAACACCGATGGCGCCGCGCTTTTCTGGATACTACCCGACAGTCGCAGGCCCAATCTGCTGCGGCTGCTTGTGACTTACGAGATCATGTGCGACTTCCTTGACAGCGTGAGTGAGCGTGGGGCAGGAGCCGGTCTGGCAAATGGGCGACAGCTGCACCTGGCTTTTACCGAGGCACTCGATCCAGATGTACCCATCTCAGACTATTACCGTCACCACCCGTGGCGCGACGACGGCGGCTATCTGCGGCTGCTGGTGGAATTATGTCGCGCCGCATGTGTGCTGCTTCCGTCCTATATGGCGATTCGCCCGACATTGATACGGGCCGCGACGCTCGCGCAGGTACAGGGCCTCAATCACGAGATCGATCCAAGTCTGCGCGATGCGACTCTGCGCAAATGGACGGCGCAGGAGTTCGCTGAGCGATTAGACCTCGCCTGGTACGAGTTGTCGGGCGCCGCGAGCACCTGGATCTCGGTGTTGGCGCTGCTGGCGCTCGCCGCCGAGCCAGGACGCCAGCCTCAGGAGGCTGTAGACACCTATGCTGCCTACTTCTGGGTATGTCTCGCGGCCACCGTGCTCGACAGCTATGTCGACGAGGCTGAGGACACCGCCAACGGCGATCACAGCTATTTCGCCCACTACCCCACAAAAGAGGAGGGCGTACGCCGCGCGCATGAGATCGTGCGACGAGCCTCTCGTGAAGCACGAAAACTGCGTGACGGTAATCGTCACACGGTGATCGTCGCTTGTATGGTTGCCCTGTATCTCTCCAAGGACAGCGCGCTCTCTCCTGAGATGGCCGCGACGAGCCGGATGCTGCTGCGCTCTGGTGGCCCACTGGCGGCGATGCTCGGCCCGGTGCTGCGCAGTTGGCGAGCGGCGTATTCACTGCGGGGCGCCTAAGGTTCTTTCAGAACTGCGGCTTTGCCTCGGCGAAGCGCTCCAGTCCGTCATCGGGAATCGGCTCCCACGGCGCGGCGTAGGCAACGTAGGTGCGCCAGCTCGGGCGTATCCTCGGGTCCTCGTCGAAGGCGCCCATACGCACGCTCACCTGGGTAGGGTCCTCTGCGCTGCGACTGAACAAATGTGAGCCACAGACGCTGCAAAAGCACTTCTCGTGGCCTCCGTCCGGGTGTCGCCAACCCCTCAGTAGAGCCTCTCCTTGCAAGAGTCGCAGCGCGCGACCATCGATCCGCGCTTGCGCCGATGCGGCCGTCCCGGTTCGGCGCTGGCAGCGAGTACAGTGGCAGTAGCCAGCGCCGTGAGGTGGCTCGCTGAGCACAAAACGCACTCCGCCGCACAGGCAGCCTCCGGTTATCGAGGCATCGCTCATGACCGACATTCTGGCATCTGTCTTGTGCCGGGAGCCAAGCGAAGGTAAACGACGCGAGAGCCAAACGTGCGTGTCTCGACCAGCTCCAGGTTGATCTGTTTCTCCAGGGTCGGGAAGTAGGGTGTGCCGCCGCCGAGTAGGACCGGGCTGACGAACAGTCGCCACTCGTCGATCAGCCCCAGCTTCATACAGGCACGGGCGAGGCCGGCGCCGCCGACGGCGATGTCCTTTCCGGGCTGTTCCTTGAGCCTCGAGACCTCCTCGCCGACGCCGTCCCTGGCCAGCCTGGTGTTGCCCACCACGCTCTGAAGCGTCGTGGAGAACACGACCTTCGGCAAGGCCTTCCAGATTTGGGCGAACTTGACTTGCTCCGCGGCCAGCGGACTCTCCTCAGCGGTCTCCCAGTAGACCATCGTTTCATAGAGCCGCCGTCCGCAGAGATGCACACCAGTCTCCTGTATGTGCTGGGTGTGGAGGAGAAACAGCTCCTCGTCGGGTACCGACCAGTCGATCGCGCCATCGGGTCCGGCGATATAGCCGTCCAGCGACACAGTCATCGAATAGATCAACTTCCGCATCACGGTCCTCCTTCGGAAGAGTCAGCCCGTCACCAGCCGACCATAAAACGAAAAAACCCTGCGATCAGCAGGGCTTTTTGCGAAGCGGCTGAAGGGACTCGAACCCTCGACCTTCTGCATGGCAAGCAGACGCTCTAGCCAACTGAGCTACAGCCGCGCGGGCGCATAACTATAGACCAGGGGCGCTGTGGAGCGCTGAACTGGCGGGCACCAGCTCGCTGGTGACGAGTCCTTGCTCTTTGGTTAGATCGTCGACGATCGGAAACAGCGCCGCAATGCGCTCTGGGGTGTCGATCGTCTCGGTCACTACGGGGACGTGGCGGCGGATCGAGAATAGGCGGTCGCCGTGGGGCTCATGGTCTCCGTGAAAGCCCCAGATCCCACGCATCGAGGTGGCGCCGGCGGCGTTCGCGGCGCGCAGGCGCCTGACGAGCTCGACGTATGCCGATCTACGCTCCTGTACCGCCGCCTCTGAGATCACGACCGTGAGCTTCTGGCGGATGTCCATGCCGTACGCACCGGTCGAAGTCTCGTCGTGGGGTGGTTCGAGCAGCAATCCATCTCGCTTGCATACGCGTACGCCCTCCAGTGTGAACAATGGTTCGTTGAGCATCCGCTCGAGACGACCGATCGCCGCGTTGATCTGGCGCTGGTCGCCCACGCTGACCACCATCAGCGGCACGTTCTGGTTGCGGGCAAAGAAACGAGCCCGCTCGCGTGCGCCGTCGCGAGTGCCGTCCACTCCGAACAGCACCGTCGCGCCGGCCACGCCGCTTTCGTGCAGGGTTCGGCATATGGCGGTGAAGGCTGGGGATCCGTCGATTCGCTCATGGCGGCCCAGGTACACCGTCAGCTTTGTCGCTTGCGCAGGATCTTGAACAGCTTGCCCTCGGGTGGTCCCTTCGACGAGCGATCGCTCGGCCGCTCCGGAGGCGATCTCCTGCTCGCTCTCACGAGCGCTGCCGTATAGCCGAGCACGCTCGAGCGTCACCAGACCTTCGTGGTCGATCGAGCTCACATCCGCGCGCAGCCGTTCGATTTGCTCGCGGCCATCGACCGCCACGCAGACGAGCGGAAGATCTTCGGAGAGTGTCAGCAGACGGTCGCTGCGAAGACGGTGCTTAGCTCCGAACCCCTGCACTCCACGCAGCAGAATGCTGCTGCGGATCTCGTGGCGGGCGTGGATGTCCAGTAGTTCGTCGGCCAGCAGTACGCCTTTTACCCGGCTTCGCTCGCCGAAGTAGGTGGTGAGCTTCAACCCTTCCTGGCTCAACTCTCACCGCCCCGGATGAGAGGTTGGCCGACGGTATTCGGGCAAGCACTCACAGCGTCCCGCCAAGCGAGCGGCCAAGCAGAGCTGCGCCAAGCCCCACGAGCACGCTTACGAGTACGTTGAGGGCGCTCGCAAGCAACTGCCCGTCCTCGCCAAGACGGTGGGTCTCGAGCATCCATGTCGAGAACGTTGTGTAAGAGCCGATCGTCGCCGATCCCGCTAGCGTCAGTGCTTCGCCCGAGAGCGCAAGCCCGGTGAGCAGGCCGAGGACGAAGGCGCCGCTCGCGTTCACCGCCAGTGTGCCCACGGGGAAGCTCACGGAACTGCGCGCGGAAACCGCTCCATCGAGCAGAAAGCGGGCAAGTGAGCCGAGGCTTCCCAAGACCGCCACGCCGATCCATGCGGCCGCGCTCATGCGATCGTCCGCACTCGACGCACGAGCGCAGAGGTGCCGAACACAGCGAAATATCCGCCCAGCACGCTCGCGAACAAGTAGCCGACGGCAAGCCCATAGCGATGTCGATCGGCCATTTGCAAAAGCTCGATCTGCACGGTCGAAAATGTTGTAAGTGCGCCGCACAGACCCGTGCCCAGCAATGGCCGGCGCAGGGTGGATACGGGTAGGCGCTCCTGCAAGCGTGTCACGAGATAGCCGAGCATCAGCGCTCCGGTCATGTTCACCGCGAAGGTTGCCCATGGCCAGCTCCCGGCAGCTGTAGGGAGGGCCCGATCCACGGCGATGCGGATGAGCGCACCGGCAGCACCACCGACGGCGATCGCGAGCAGCTCGAAGCGGTCGATGCGTGGATCGGAGATGTTCTCGGAAGTGCGCTTGGGGGAGGCTATGGGTGTCCTTACACGATGCCGGCCTGCGGCCGGGAGGGTCGGAGGGACCTTAAGGGTCCGGTCAGATAGTCCGCCCACTCGGCTCACGCCGTGAAATTCGACGGGATCGCTCATCCGTGAGAACCGACGCGCAGGGCACATACCGACCGCCGTCACCTCGCGAGAGCAGCCCGCGCAGTTCCAGCTCGGTGAGCGCCACGGCAACCTCGTCAGAATGTATGCCGCCTGCCGCCAGCTTTGCCAGCGTGTCTTGTCCACCGCCCACCAGCTCGAGCACATTTGCGAGCCGCGGTTGGAGATCCAACGCGGTGAGCGACTGGTGAGAGGCTTCGTAGATGCCTACTCCGTAGAGCACGTCCAGCGCATCCTGGGGTCCTCTGACGAGCCGCGCTCCGTTCACGAGCAGCTGATTGGTGCCTCTGGAGCCAGGCGAGCTGACGCGCCCGGGCACCGCCGCGACGTATCTTGCGCGCGAGGATGCGACGTTTGCGCAGGCAAGATCCCAAGGCTTGTCTGCTGCCTCGACGACGATTACGAGTTGGGCAAGCAGCCCCAGCGTGCGAGCGCTCGCGTATGCCCACCAACGGCGTGTCCGTGAGCTTGCGTGGCTCTCGGCCATCGAACAACCGCTCTCCAGGACGCGACGGTAAAGCGGGGCATGCCATGCCGGGGTACAGCGCTCGACGCCGGCGCTCATCACGGCCAGCGGCGCGCCATCGGCTTCGAGCGCTCCGGCAAGGGCGGCGCTTGGGATGCCTTCGGCGAAATCGCTCGCGACGGTGACGCCTGATGCGGCGAGTCCCCGAGCGAGCTCACGTGCGACCTGCATGCCGTAGTCGCTGGCCCTGCGCGTCCCTACGATCGCCACGACCTTCTCCTCGAGTAGGCCTCGTAGACGCTCGACCCCACCGCGCAGCTCGAACGAGTGTGGGCTGAGCGCGTCCTCGCGCAGGCTTCGTGGATACGCTGCGTGGTGGCGGCAAAGCGCCTGTGGCTGCCCATCTCGACACCTGGGCGGCGGCTGCCACTCGGCGTAGGCGGCGTGTAGCTCGGCCCGACGATGTCGGGCGACTGCCTCGATCAGCTCCAGATCCGGCAGCTCGAGCAGGCTCCAAAAGCTCGATTGATCGTGGCGCTGGATCTCACGGTCCAGTCGACCGCCGAGCTTTGCCAACAGCCAGGCTCGTCGCGCGCACTCTTGGCAGACGCCGCTCATGCCGCTCTACGCCCGGAGAGGCCGACCTCGGGTCGCAGCGCGAGCGCTCGTGAGATCTGCTCGCCGCCGACGCGCTCGCGGCCCTGCAAGTCGGCAAGCGTACGTGCGACGCGCAGAGCGCGGTGCTGTCCGCGAGCGCTCAGCAGACCGCGCTCGCGCGCGCGAGCCATTATCTGCTCGCCTTGCCGGTCGAGCTTGAGATGTCTGCGCAGCATCGGCGCATCCATCTGCGCGTTTACGAGAACGCCCTCTGCTCGCAACCTCCTGGCTTGACGCTGGCGTGCTTCGACCACTCGCTCCCGAGCCTGTGCAGAGCTCAGCGGAGGTTCGTCGGCTAGATGGTCGGCGGTCGTGCGCTCCACGTGCACCAGCAGATCGATGCGGTCGAGCAACGGCCCGCTCAAGCGGCGGCGGTGGCGCGCGAGGTCCGCTTCGCGACATGCACAGCGCTCCCGCTCGCCTGCGTATCCGCATGGACAGGGGTTGGTCGCGGCGATCAACATGAAGCGCGCCGGATAGACCGCCGAGTGGCGCGCCCTCACGATTGACACGCGACCGTCCTCCAACGGTTGGCGCAGCGCCTCGAGTGTCGGGCGCGCGAACTCCGAGAGCTCGTCGAGGAAGAGCACGCCATTGTGGGCGAGCACCACCTCTCCGACCCATCCGCGCCGCGCGCCGCCAATCAGCCCCGCGGTTGTGATCGAGTGGTGGGGTGCTCGAAAAGGCCGCTCGGTAAGCAGCCCGCCGCCCGTGAGCTTGCCGGTTGCGCTGTGAATGCGCATCACTTCGATCGCCTCAGAGCGCTCGAGTGGGGGCAAGATCGAGGGAAGGCGCCCGGCAAGCATCGTCTTGCCGGTCCCAGGAGAGCCGCTGAGAAGACTGTTGTGGGCTCCGGCCGCCGCGACGACGAGTGCCTGGACTGCCTGGTCCTGGCCGCGAACATCGCGCAGATCGGGACCGTGTCGAGGTGTGCTCGGTTGCTCACAGATCGGCTCTGGCAACCGGTCGCCGGCGCCGCCGCTCAGTATGCGGACGGCGCTCGAGAGGTGCTCGACGACGCCCACGGGAAGTCCCTCGACAAGCGTCGCCTCGCGTGCGCGCTGCGGGCTCAGAACGATCATTGCCAAGCCGGCCTTCTTGGTCGCCTCGGCGACGGCAAGGGTTCCGTGGCAGGCGCGCACCTCGCCGTCGAGCGAGAGCTCGCCAAAGAGTGCGTGCGTATCGAGCAGTTCGCCGGGGATCTGCCCGCTTGCCGCGAGTATTCCGCACGCCAGCGCAAGGTCGAAGCCGGGTCCGATCTTTGGCACGTCGGCGGGGGCGAGGTTCGCGGTGATCCGCCTTGCCGGGAACTGGAAGCCCGAGTTCAGCAGCGCGGCGTGAACGCGGTCGCGCGCCTCACGCACGGCGGCGTCGGCGAGCCCCACGATCGCAAATGCCGGCAGACCAGGCCTGATGTCGATCTCCACGCTTACTGCGCGTGCGTTGAGTCCTTCAAGGGTGAACGTGCGAGCCCGAGCGAGCATCCGATGCCTCCCTTCGCGGTTTTCAGGCGAGGCACATCAAGGTACGTCGCGCTTGGGACGGTACTCGGCGCAGGGCCAAAACGAGACCAGCCAATGCGTCCAGATTCGCAATGGCGGCGGTCTACCGCACAGGCTGATCTGTACGCCCGGGTTGTCCGCAAAACGCGGATGCCCCCCGCGCGCGCGGGGGGCATCGCCTTTTCGAGAGCACTTCTTGCAGCTAGAGCCCTGCTGGGTGGCGCACGACGTATCCAGCGGTGGAGGTCATCGAATCAGACCAGCGCGAACCAGATTCCTGGAGGGCGACGGTGTCATAGCGTCTACCGTCGATCGTCATCCAGGCGTGTTCGGCGTCCGCATAAATCGTGATGTAGCGCCCCGGCCCGGGTTCGCCGTAGGACTCCAGTGCCGAGGAGTCCTCAGGCGAGCTGAGCAGGCCGCCGCCGTGTAGGGCGTAGGACACCGAGCCCGAGCAGTCATAGCCGGCTGACTCGAACGAGCCGTGTCCGCCACCGTAGACGTAGGGACGGGTTGCGATTTCGTCGGCGGCGGCGATCACGCGAGCAATTACGCCCGAGGCTTCGCCGCCGGTGCTGCTGCTCTGGCTACCGCCCCCAGTTGCGCCGGTGCTGCTTGTCGAAGAGGGCAAAAACCTGGGCGAGGGATGCAAAGTCGCATGCTCGTCGAGCCCGAGCGCACGCCAAGTCTCCGGTCCGACCACACCGTCGACCGTCAGACCGTCACGCGCCTGCAACTGCTTGACAGCCGCCTCCGTCTGCGCTCCGAATTGACCGTCGGCCGAGATGTGCAGGGCTTCCTGTAGGCGGCTGACCGGATTCCCGCTCGGGGCGCCGGCGGACGCCGATGTGTCGGCGGTCTGGTCGGCGACGTTCGTGGCTGCTTCGCCGCCGGTGTCGGTAGTGCCACTGGCGATATGGGCACCAGAGGCATGTGCTGTCTGGCGAAGAGACCGGTGGCGTGCCGGGAAGAGCGTTTGCTTGAGCTCGCCGCGTCCGTGCAGGCTCAGCGCACGCCAAGTCTCAGGTCCGACGACGCCATCGGCAACGATGTGATGCAGCGTCTGAGCGTGCTTGACCGCTGCCTCGGTTTCGGGACCGAAGGTGCCGTCAACCTGGACGCCGAGCGTTTCCTGCAGGCGCACGATCGGGTTGACCGCGGGCATGGATGCCTTGGTCGTCTCGGGTACTGTCGTGTCGGTGGCCGGTGTCGTCGTTGTTGTTTCCGTGTCCACTACATCGGCACTCGTCGCGAGCGCAGGCGTGTTTTCGTCGAGTACCGCGCTTGTCGCGATCGGCGCCGCGTTATCGGCCAAAGCCGCTCCTGTCTTTGGCCCCACGACGCCATCCACTTCCAGCCCATGGCTAGCCTGGAAGGCGCGCACGGCCGCTTCGGTTTCCGGGCCGAAGACGCCGTCCTCGTGGATCCCCAGAGCATGCTGCAACAGCCGAACCTGGCGGCCTTCCTCACCGTTTTCCAGCGTGATGTAGTGGGTTGTCGTGGTCGTTGGCTCGGGCGCCGGCGCCGGTGTGGAGGCGGGCGTGCCGCTCGCGTCGGCCAGACCGGCGGCCGGGCCCGCGGCAATCGCGATCAGCGTGCCCAGAGAGACGCGCCGCGCGCGGGTTGCCGTAGGGACGAATTGGATCTCCGAGGCGCGCCGGCGTGTACGCGAGCGCAGCGTCGAGCGCTCCCACGGCTCGCTGTCGGCCAGGTTGCGCGGCGAGGGCAGGCGGTTGCGTGCGTCCATCAGGTTTGCCAGACGCATAGGAGAGCGGGCGGCACGTTTCTCGGTTCGCTCACGGCGTGCGCGCGAGCGAACGAGCGAAGTCTCCCAGGGGTCGGCAACAGCGAGATCACGCGGGAATCCCGGCATGTGAAAAGCGTCCTTTCGTTATCTCAGGGCGCCTACGGGGTTAGCTGTCGGGCTCGCGTACTTACGCTACGCCACAAACTGTGACGATTCGCCCCCGCAGCCTCTCGGCTGCACTGGGTCCCCCGCTCCCAACCCCCGTGGGGGCCAGGACTCGGCACGAACGCGAGTCAAAGTATCAGGTCCTCTTGCAAGATGCATCACATAGGAAGGGTTGCAAGGTTTATTGCCGACGAGCCGGCCTTTGGCTTGGTCGCATGGGATACGCGAGGTTGGAGGTGTGAGTTGTTAGGGCACCCTAAGCTGTGGTAGCGTTCCCAGCGCAAAGCCTAGCCACGAGGTCGGGTTTACGAGAGTCGTTGTGATGAATACACAAACAGACATCGCGCAAGACGAGTCGCGCACTGCAAAGCGCGCCGGGGAGCGCGTGAGCTTCTACGTGTGGACGGCCGTCCTGCTTGCTGTGTCCGTTACGGCGGTCATCCTCGGTTGGCACGCCCACGGTGGGACCACCGATCCCACAGCCCTGCCCGCCGACCACCGACTGGACACCGCGACCGTCGTCATCGACAGCGCGATCCTCGTCTTCCGCGAGGGCCTGGAGACGATCCTCGTCCTGGCTGCCGTCACGGCCAGCTTCCTGGGCGCGAATCGCATCTATCGCCGTCCGGTCGCCGCAGGCGGCGCGACCGCGCTGCTCGCCGCCGTGGGCACCTGGTTTGCCGTGATCTGGTTCATCGGCCAGTTCCACGGTGGCGAGTTCGACGTGCAGGCCGCCACCGGGATTCCCGCGATCATCGTCCTACTGCTCGTCATGAACTGGTTCTTCCACAAGATGTACTGGACCGGTTGGATCTCCAGCCACCACAAGCGCAGGCGCGGGCTGCTCTCCTCGGACTCCGAGACAAACAAGCGACGCATGCTGCTCGGGTTCGCGCTGCTGGGGTTCACCTCGGTCTATCGCGAGGGTTTCGAGGTGGTCGTCTTCCTGCAGAACCTGCGCGAGTTGTATGGCTCGAGTGTCGTGCTCGAGGGTGTCACGATCGGCCTGCTGTTCACCGCCGCGACCGGCGTGCTGACCTTCGCATTGCACCAGCGCCTTCCGTACAAGCGACTGTTGATCGTCACAGGCGTGTTGTTGCTGTTCGTGCTGCTCGTGTCGGTCGGCGAGGAGGTCAACGAGATGCAGCTTGCCGGTTGGATCGGGACCACCGAAATCCACGGTCTGTCGATTCCCGGCTGGATGGGAACCTGGTTCTCGCTGTTCAACAACTGGGAGACCTTCATCGGCCAGTTCATCGCGCTTGGGCTGGTGATCGGCTCCTATGTTGCTGTTCAGTACTTCCGTGTATGGGCTCCCCGCCGCCGCGGGGAACAGGCCGCGCGGCGAGTGGATGCAGTTCCTGAGAGTGCGACAGAGCGGGCCGTCGCGCCGAACACGCCCGCCACAGCCTAGAACTACCCGTCTTTGACCTGTCACGACGCTGGTCGCCCACTGCTACCGTTTTGCTGGTTAGGACATCGAAGGGCCCGAACGATCATGGTCTTTGGAGGATGGGGTGGTGCAGGGCAGGGTGTGTATCGTTGATATCCCAGGAGAGTGTGGGCGGTGATGCCGCGTGTCGTCTTGGCCACTGGACGTCGCTTGCCAGCGGTTCTGCTCGGAGTGTCTCTGACTGTATTGGGCGGGCTTTTGGCATCGGGCTGTGGGATCGCCGCGGTGTCGGGCTCCTCGAGCACGACGCTCACCCTCTACAGCGCACAGCACGAGCAGACGACCGACGCCATGATCGCTGCGTTCACGAAGAAGACCGGGATCAAGGTGCGTGTTGCCAACAATGACGAGGACGTGCTCACGGCGCAGATCACCCAAGAGGGCGATCTCTCGCCCGCCGATGTCTTCTATACGGAGAACTCCAACTGGCTCGAACAGCTCAACGACCAAGGTCTGCTGGTCAAAGTTTCTCCCGCCACGCTTGCCAACGTGCCCAAAGAAGACAGCGCGGTCAACGGCAACTGGGTCGGGGTCTCGGCGCGCATCAGCGTGCTGATCTACAACACGAGCAAGCTGAAACCCTCGGAATTGCCGAAGTCGGTGATGGAACTGGGCGATCCCAAGTGGCTTGGCAGGATCGAGATCGCCCCGGATGAGACCGACCTGTGGCCGGTCATAAGCTCGATCGACAGGGCCAAGGGCCGTCGCGCCACACTGCGCTGGCTGGTCAAACTCGAGATCAACGCCGCCGGCAACGACAACGTGCCCGACAACGAGACCATCACCAGAGACGTCAGCCAAGGAGTCAGCGAGCTTGGTCTCATCAACCACTATTACTACTACCGGTTGGTCGCTGAGATCGGTAAGAAATCGGTAAAAGCCGACATCGCCTACTTCGCCCCGCACGATCCGGGCTACGTGCAGGACATCTCAGGCGTGGGCATTCTGAAGTCCTCCAAGCACAAGGCTGCCGCGGAGAAGCTGGTGGAATTCATGACCAGTGCGGCCGGCCAGAAAGTGCTCGCAGAAAGCGACAGCTTCGAGTACCCGATCCATCCTGGCGTGGCGGCGAACCCTCAACTGACCCCGCTCGGCAAGCTGCAGCCGACAGCGTTCACTCCGGCTGAGCTGGGCACCGGACTCGACGCCAAGGAACTACTCGAAGAAGCTGGGCTCATATAGGCGGCGGCCGGCGATGAGCGAGGCACTCACACCGAGCATCCTGGCCGCGCCCGCATCTCAAAAGCTGCGTCGCCGTCGTGTCGGCCGCGGTCGCGCCGTGGTGCTGCTCGGGCTTTGCATCGCGGTGTTCCTGCTGTCCCCGCTAGCGCTGCTTGCCATCGATGCACACAGCGCCGGCTGGGGGGAAATCCACCATGTGCTGTTCCGTGCGCGCTCGTATTTGCTGCTGCGTCACACGGTGGTACTGACACTGCTGGTCGCCGCTTTCGCGGCCACCCTCGGTGTGGCCACGGCCTGGTGCACTGAGCGTACTCGGCTGCCGGCACGTCGGGTCTGGACGGTGCTGCTTGTGCTTCCGATCGCGATTCCCGACGATGTAGTTGGCTACGCATGGCATACGACCTTCCCCGGCATGAGTGGGTTGATGGCGGCCACGCTGGTGATGACACTCGGGACATATCCGCTCGTCTACTTGCCCGTTGCCGCCGCGCTCAGGCGCTCCGATCCGGCGATGCAGGACACCGCTTACAGCCTCGGGGCCGGCAGGTTGCGCACGTTCCTGCGGATAACCCTGCCACTGATCCGCACGGCCGTGATGGGTGGCTGCGTGCTGGTCGCCCTCACCACGATCTCCGAGTACGGAACGTTTGAGATCGTGCGCTACCAGACTTTCACCACCGAGGTCTTCACCGAGTTTCAGTTCAACAGTCGAGCTGCCAGCGCCCTGTCTGTGCCGCTTGTGTGCCTTGCGTTGCTCGTACTTGCGGTGGACGGGATCGTGCCCAGTCGAGCCGCTACGAGGATTGCGCCCTCGCGCGCCGCGGTTCGCGCTCGGCTGCGGTGGCTGCTGGCGCCGACGCTCGGCGCGCTGATGACACTTGTTGCTTTTGCGATCGTCTTTCCGATCGGGATCGTCGTCTATTGGATGGCGCAAAGCCAGCACACGACCTTGCCGGCCGCCGCCACGCTCGGGCAGGCCACCTGGAACTCGCTCATATACAGCGTTCTAGGGGCGAGCGCCGCGGTCGTGCTCGCCCTGCCGGTGGCGCTTGTCAGCTTCCGGCGCTCCACTCGCCCAAGGCGGATGCTGCAAAGCGGCACTTACATCCCACTGGCGCTGCCTGGCGTGGTGGTCGCTCTCAGCCTTGTGTTCTTCGCGACTCGCTACGCCTACAGCCTCTACCAAACCAGCTTCCTGCTGATCGTCGCCTACGCGATCATGCACTTTCCCCTGGCATTGGTGTGCATCAGGGCGTCGGCCGCCCAGGCGCCGGCGCGACTGGCCGATGTCGGACTCTCGTTGGGTCGCGGACCGTTCGTCGTTTTCATGCGCGTCACGCTGCCGCAACTGCTACCCGGCATCCTTGCCGGCTTCTGCTTGGTGTTCCTGTTCGCGGTCACCGAGCTGACAGCCACGCTGCTGCTGGCACCGATCGGCGTGCAGACGCTTGCCACCCAGTTCTGGGCCTATCAGAGCGAGGTCTCCTATGGCGCCGCCGCGCCCTATGCGCTGATGATCATCGTCCTTGCGGCGCTGCCTGCAGTGGTGCTCGCGCTGTGGTTCGATCGTGGTCGCTTCCAACCCCAGCTGGCGCCGCTATGAGTACGATCGAGCTACTCGGTGTCTGTAAGAGCTTTGGCGCGACACGTGTACTGAGCGATGTCGAGTTGACTGTGCCCGCCGGGTCGATCACGGCCGTGCTGGGGGCCTCCGGAAGCGGCAAGACCACGATGCTGCGGCTGATCGCAGGCTTCGAGCAGCTGGACAGTGGCAGCATCGCGATCGCCGGACGGCTCCTCGACGACGGGCAGCGCAGTGTGCGTCCCCAGCAGCGCGGCGTCGGCTACGTACCCCAGGATGGCGCCCTTTTCCCACATCTGACCGCGCTCGGCAACATCGGCTTCGGGCTTGCGCGCAAGGACCGCGAGCGGGCGACGCGCAGACTGCTCGAGCTTGTCGGACTGGAGGGGCTCGAGCGCCGCTACCCGCACGAGCTCTCAGGTGGCCAGCAGCAGCGGGTGGCTCTGGCTCGTGCGCTTGCGATCGAGCCGAGCGTGGTGCTGCTGGACGAGCCTTTCAGCTCGCTCGATGCCTCCCTGCGGGCAGAGCTCGGCCGCGATGTCGCACGTATCCTGCGCGCCGCGGCGACCACGAGCGTGCTTGTGACCCACGACCAGAACGAGGCACTGGCGCTTGCCGATCAGATCGCCGTGCTCGAGGACGGGCGGGTCGTGGCACGCGACGATCCTCGCTCTCTCTATCGCGATCCACCGGATCTGCTCGCGGCCGGCTCGATCGGCGAGGCCAACGTGCTGATGGGCGAGAGGCATGGCGCTCGCGCTCGCTGTGCACTTGGTGACATAGCGCTGCGCACGAACGGGCACCGCCAACCCGACGGGCCCGCTCGTCTGCTGCTGCGTCCCGAGCAGTTGACGCTACATCTGCAAGCCACAGCCGAGGCGACACGCGCGACGGTGCTCGAGCTTCGCTATCACGGGCACGACGGATTGGCCCATGTGGTGCTCGAGCATCCCAACCGCGAGACGGTGCTTGCGCGTGTCTCAGGCGAGCTCGTGCTCGAGCGGGGACAGGAGGTTTGGGTGCAGGCCAGCGGACCGGCGCACGCTTGGACGAACTAGGAGCTGTCCTTTCGTCCCTATTCAAATCTCAGGGAAGACAGCGCCGCATGCGGCGCTGTCCCTGGCCGCACATGTGCGGCCAGGCCGGTCGGTGCATGCACCGACCGGAACAACATTCATATGTGACGCCTGCACGTGTGACGGCGTTAGGCCCTCCTACAGTGCCGTCGGGAACGTGTCTGACTTGTCTCCTCGGCGTGCTCACGCAGATAGTCCTCGAGTCGCCGGCTTCCGTGTGCGGGTGCGAGCACGTCCGTGGCGCTGATGGCGGCAAGGAACTCGAGCATCTCGCCACGGCGACGGTCGCCCAGCCGTATGAGAGGGAGCACGGCCTTCAAAAGCGGGCCGGGGATTCGCAGCACGCGCGTCCTGCGCTCGACGGCCGCAAAGGCAAGCTCCAGCTCTTCGCGCCTTGTAAAGGTCTCAGGGCCACCGACGTCGATCTCCCGATGAGGGCTCTCGATCGCCTCCACACAAACGAGCGCAAGGTCGGCCTCGTGGATCGGATTGCTGCGTGCATTGCCGTCTGCGAAGCCGATCGCCAGGCCGCGGCGAGCGAAGTCGAGCAGATCGATATACGAGTAGAAGAAGCCATTGGCTCGCACGACCGTGTAGTCGATCGGGCTTGCTTCTAGCTCATCGATGAACTGCTCGTGGGCGTATACATAGTCAAGGTCGTGAAGCTGTGGCCCGGCCAGGACCGTGACGTATACGAACTTTCGCACGCCTTGCGCGATAGCCGCCCGCAGCAAGGTCAGATTGATCTGAGGATCTACGTGACGGAAGGAGCGCCGATCGGTGGTCCGCCGTAGCGTGCAAGGTTGCCCTGCGGCTGAGAAGACAACGTCGATCCCTTCCATCGCATTGTGTATTTGCGCGCCGGGGTTTTTGAGCAGGTCGATCGCGATCGTGTCCTGTGTGCCCTCGATCAGTTCTCGCTTGTCGGGATCGCGTATCAGTGCGCGAACACCGTAATCGCGGGCACCCAGCTCCCGAACGACGTGGCGTCCGAGAAAGCCGCTAGCCCCTGCGACGAGAACCCTGTCCATCTGCTCTCAGCTCACTCGGGCCGTTTTTGCGATGTAGACGTCAAGCCGAGTCTGGGGGCGTCTCGCGCGCTTCGGCGTCTGCTCATTTCGATTGGCAGGGTATTTCAGCGACTGCCTTTCAAACAGAGCCAGATGAGAACAGGCGCTACGGACCAGTTCGTCTTAATGCGGGTCCCGACGTCTAGCCATTTTCGCTTTGTGTCCACTTCGGCTATGAGATTTCGAGGTGGCCTTTGGGGTAGCCACGGTGACGAGTGCCGCACTGCCGGGCGAGAGTTCGACAGTCACCGTCCCCGAATGGCCCACGACACTTTCTGCTCGCACGGGAGCTCGCCAGGAGCCGTCGGTCGAAACGGCGCGTCCAGCAAGCAGCACGCCGCTGGTTGCGCTCGGCGATGAATCGGTGAGACGTTGTATCTGTGCGGCTCCCATGCCGGCGCCTACCTCGAGCTGCACAGCCAGCGGACTCGTGCCTTCCGGTTCGTTGTTGCAGAGCACGATCTTCAGCGAGTGGCCGGGCCCGGAGAAGCCGGCTGCGACGATATTAGGCGAGCCTTCGGCTGAGATGGTTGTGGGCAAAGGGCGGTAGCCGATCAACGTACGCGTCAGCAGCAGCGCATACCACTCCGGCTCAGCGCTCAGCTCTCCCTGGGCCAGGGCCGTCGGATCAGGCGCACACAGGGGCGTGTATCCCACACAGTTCGTTGGGTTGCCCTGCAGGTTGATGCCGACCGTACCTGCCGCCATCGCCTGGGTTATGTAGCCGGCCGCCCACAATGCCGAGGCGAACGTGTTACTGATGCCGGCCACGCCTCCGCAGGAGACGGTGTTGGCCTCGTCAATGCGCAGCGGTATGTCGCGTAGTTCCGACACGGCCATGTAGCTGGCCAGTGACAGCGCCGCCGCTCCACGACCTGCCGAGCTCAGCAGCGCTTCGATCGACGGTGGCGGCGTCTGCGCGCAGCCAAGCGGATAGTGGTGGCCCGTCAACAGGACCGGGCTCTGGGCGAGCGCCTCCTCTTCGCCCCATTCGCTGAAGGCGCCGGAGCCGGAAACGTCGGGACCTGCGATCGGCACGTCCAGAGTGAGCGCATCGATCGCTTCGCGGTAGGCGCTCGCCTCTTCCTCGTAGCCCTGTGCGATCCAAGGGAGTTCACGGAAACCGTGGCTGCCGTAGGAGTTCGGCTCGTTGCCGATCTCCACAGCGGCAAGGTACGGTCCGAGAGCACGGTGAGCGGCCGCCACCTCGCGTGCGGCGGCGGTCGGTTCATAGTGGGCCATGCCGACGGTGAGCAGGACCTGCCAGCCACTGCGCCGGGCAAGCGTCCCGAGCTCGTTCAACTGCGTCGGCCCGATCGTGCTGGTCGCCCAGGCCGGCCGCGGCGTCTGCGAATCGGTCCAGGCGACGTTCTCATCGGCGGTGATGCCGCCGAAGCGCAACATACCTGGGCCAAGCGAGCGCAGCAGCTCAACGAGGTTGCCGTGGTTGGCGTACTGAACGAGCTGGCTCAGCGCGGCCATCTCGAAGGAGAGTCCGAGGAATCGCCGAGCCACCGGCCGGCCCGGATCGAGTGGGTTGAAAGCGACGGTCACCGGGAGTGCCGACGGGGCGGCGAGGGCGGCCGGGTTGTCAGCTGCGTGGGCGCGCGGAGGGGAGCCCGAGGCGCCGGCGCCGGCTGTGCTCGCGCTGGCCGGTGCGCCTGTCAGGAGGATCGCGCTTGCCAGGGCAATGGTGACGAGCAGCGAGACTCTCCTCATCCTTACATGGGGCGTAGATCGCGGGCTCTGTGCCACCGCGTGGCCAACGTAGGAGATCGACGTTCGTATTGGAGCCATGTCGTGGGTTAACAGACTATGCGCCTCATCGGAGCGGACGGCTGAGCGCTGTTTCGCGAGCTTGCGGAGGCCCGGGCTCAGAGCAGCCAGCAGCCGGCCTTTGCGCAAGTCTCAAATCGGGTCTCGCGCCTTCCGCCTGAAGTTTCTTGGGGCCACTTCACAACGAATGGCGGCCGGGCGCTTGACAAGGTAGGTGATACCAGCTACCTTGTGCAGCATGGTAGCCAAGGGAGGAGCGGCAAAGCGCGATGCGGCGATCTCGCAGCTTCGCCGTGGCGTGATCGAGTTCTGCGTTCTCGCGCTGCTCGCTGACGAAGAACGCTACGGGTTCGAACTCGTGCAGAAACTCGCCGGCGAGGACGCCCTGGTCACGACGGAAGGAACGCTGTATCCGCTGCTAGGCCGCCTCAGGCGCGAGGGCGCCGTGGAGACGACTTGGCGGGAGTCGTCGGCTGGGCCCCCGCGCCGCTACTACCGACTGACCCCCGCTGGGAGGAAATCGCTCGCGGCGTTTGTGGATGAGTGGAGCCGCTTCCGCGGCTCCGTCGATGCGATTTTGAAGATAGGAGACCCGCAATGAGCACGAGCAGCCTTCACCCGGTCGCCACCGCTTACCTTCAGCAGGTGCGTCGCGAAGGGCGCGACCTGCCAGGCGATCGCCTGACCGAGCTCATGATCGATCTCGAAGAGCATCTCTCGGCCGCGATCCCCGTCGATGCCTCCGAAGAGGACGCCCGCGAGGTTCTGGACCGCTTCGGTGACCCGCGCGAGATCATCGAGGCGGAGCGCCCTGTGTCGATGGTTCCCCCTGAGCGCCGCGGCCCGCGAGAGTGGGCGGCGATCTTCTTGCTTCTGTTCGGATTCATCGCCGCCGGCGTCGGGTGGGTCGTCGGCGTCGTTCTGCTCTGGCGCTCGCGAGCCTGGACGACACGAGACAAGCTCATCGGCACGCTCGTCCTGCCGGGTGGCCTATTCCTGACAGGGGTATTTCTGTTGCTGGCTCTCGGGCGGCCGCGCAAGGAAATGTGCATCCACTACGGCACTGGCGTGGCGCACTGTACGCACATATCAAGCGGCGGGCCGTCGACCCTGGACTCGGTGGCTCTCATCCTGCTCGCGTTGACGCCGATCGCGACCGCTGTTTACCTCGCCCGTCGCGCGCGCTAACGATGCCGGAGGAGGGACTCGAATCCCGACACGCGGATTATGATCGTCCCGAGGGATGTTGTGGGGTGTCGCTGGGTCGGCCTTGAGCTTCGGTGACCAGCCACGACTTTCGTCAAACGGTTGACCATTGCGACTCAGAGAGAGCCTCAGCTGAGCGTAAACGACTCGCTGCTGATCCTCTTGTGCATGCCGATTCGGTCTACCAGTGTGAGCGTGTATTTCCCCGGTTGTAGTCGGCGTACGGGCAGCAGCCGTAGGCTCATGCGGCCACTTGCGGTGCGTGCCGTCCCGGTCGCGTAAACCACGCCGTGGCGGGACAGCGTCGCCTGGGCCGGCGAACCCAAAGTCGTGAAGCTGACCGTTCCGGATACCAGCTTGGCTGTGCACTTCTGCTTTTTTGCGACCTTCTTGCAGGTGACCAGCTCGACCTCGCCAGCGGGGCCTGCCGGACCCTGAGTGCCAGCGGGACCCGATGCGCCCCTTTCACCGGTGGGTCCAGCAGCGCCGGCTTTGCCTTCTGAGCCGGTCGCCCCTTCTTTACCCGGCGGGCCGTCTGCGCCCGCTTTCAAGAACACAGCGGTGACTTCGGTCGTCTTGGCCCTCTCCACTGTGCAGGTCGTCGCCGATATTGGCTTGCACCCGATCCAACCGGCGAATTCGTAGCCCGCCCCGGCTTTGGTCGCCGTCAGGGTCACTTCGCCTTCGAATTCATGCGTGCATTCGGAGATCGAGCAGGCTAGTCCCGCGGGCGTAGAGGTGACTTCTCCCTCGCCTGAAATGAGGAGGGTGAGCGGGAACCGGGCCGGGGTGCCCTGGTAGATGAAGATCTTTTGGTTGCCCTTGTCGGAAACGTAGATCTCGCCGGTCTTTTCATTCACTGCGATGTTTTCGATTTCGTGGGAGAAGGTCCCCGAGCCAAATTCGCCTCCGGTTCTTACCGGGGTGGGCATCGCGAACCCTTCTACCACCCGCCCTTCGATCGCAACGTAACCTATGTCGGTCGCGCGGTCGATGCCGTCTGCAAATGCTCCTTCGACTTCGGGGACTTCCGTCACCTTTTCGACGTTCGCCGTCGTATCGGAGTCGCGCCAGATCTCTGCCCTACGTGGGCCTGCGAGCGCGCCTTCCGGGTTGCCGTACAAGAAGATGTCACCCCTGGAATCTACGACCACGCTCCGCTCGGATCCCGCTACCGCGAAGCTGGCGATTTCCGTCGTGCCTCCGGGCGAGAACTCGCGGACCATATTGGCGCCGGGATCGCTCACGTAGACATCGCCGTTCGCATCCGTCGCTACGCCTTCGGGTTGGGTGAAGCCGGTCAGCTGGGATTCGTATTTGAATTCATCGCCGCTCAGCTTGAAACGATCGACCACCCCATTGCCCCTGTCGACGACGTAGATAGAGCCGGCGGCGGCGCTGGTCGAGTTGTCCACAGCGATGCCGATCCACTCCATGTCGAATGCAAAGCGTTTGGCAGGCGTTTCCAAGCCAGAGAACGCCGGTGGCGCACCGCCAGCAGGCGAGCCTCCTCTTTCGCCGAACACTTTGACTGCGTCGAAGTCTTCGCCGCTTTCGGGGACGAACACGTTTCCGCTGGATTCTTCGACTGCGATACCCGTCGGCCTTTCGAAGGGGCCGAAGCTGTGGAGATAGGTCGCCGATGAGGCCAACGCGCTTGTGCTTCCCGACGCCAACATGGCGAGCGCTGCGCACAACGATGCGAGCAAAACAAGGACAGGACCCCGCGAAATGGCGACTCTACCGGACATTACAAACCCCCGTGAAGCCCCAACTGCTGAGGCGTAGTGGACGACACCCTCCGCACCCGAAAGTGTGCTTGCCTCAAAATAGACGATCTAGCGAGCCTACGTCAACCTGGAAGTGGAGTTTTAGGGGGTGTTCGTGCTTGCCGTACCACGGCTCACAATCAGAATGAGCGGCGTTCGCGCTACTGTTTACGCAGGGTCCAAATCCGGTCCCGCATATGTGGCAGGCAGACGGTCCTAAACTTCTCGGGAGTCGGTCGTCATCGAGTACCGCGTCGAAGGTCTCGATGCCACGGTCGGACGGGAAGCTTCGAGCATCGGTTTTCTTGAGCGAAGCGGAAGATGCGCTCGTTGAGTTTCAGCACGTCGCGGATGGCTGCGCCGCCGCGTTCAGCGGAGTTGCTTGTGAACCCAGTCGTGAAGTAGTTGTGCGACCTTTGACGAAGCTGGCTCTTTGGTCACGAATGCCACGAGCGCACTGGCGTCGATGACGACGCTCACAGATGCTCTGCGCGCTGTTCGAGCTCGTCGCCTCCTTCGCGGACCGAGGTCACGGCGACGTTCGTGTATGGCTGGCGTGCGCGTAGGCGGGCGGCCCGCTCCAACGTCCGCTCCAGCTTTGCCTCATCGGCTGTGGACGCCGACAGTCGCTCCGCAAGCAGATCGTCGGCACTCGTGTCGATATCACGATGACGGCGCTCAGTCTGCTCGCGCAATAGCGCGTAGGTGCCTGAACCAACATGAACTGTCCGGTCGGTGGCTGCCATGAACTCAGTGTAAAGCCCAGAATGGGTGCGGCCCTGGGATCGGTGTTCAGGACAGGGAGTGCGCCGAGTCGAGGTTGAGCCGAATGCGATCTGCCGGAAGCGCAAAGACCTCGTTTTCGCGCTTGAGCTGCGCGGGCGTCTTACGTCCCGAGCGCGGCGCCTCCTCATCGGCGCGGCGAGCGCTCTCCTTCTCATCCCAGAGCTGTTGCGCATCGACGTATTCGACTGGAACGGTCATCGCTCTGTCGAGGATAACGTCTTCTCTGCAAGTTCTGTAGTCATTTCGCATCATTGTGGACAGTCTGGGGAATCGCCAGTCGCTCGCCGAGGTCGCCGTCGAGCAGGTGGACGTCGCCGAGCGGCTCGGTACCGACAGTCCGGCATTCCACGGGAACACGATGACGCTCGACGCGCTCACCGCCCGAGCAAACACCGGGAGTGTCGATGTTGGGGCCGACACAACGATCATCCTCGATGAGGCGGGAATGGTTGACCACAAACGCCTCGACGCGCTCACCGATCTGGTCGAGCGCTCGGGAGCAAAGCTCATCGCTGTGGGCGACGGCAAGCAGCTCCCCTCCATCGGTCCTGGAGGGATGTTCGACCGGCTCGCCGGCCATACACCGACCGTGGAGCTGGACACGATCCACCGCACAACCGACCGGCACGAGCAGCAAGCGTGGCAGGTTGGATCCTGGCACGAACATCGGACGCCCACTCCGCCATTGATTTGCCCTACGCCAAGGGCGCTGAGTTGCTGGCTGAGTACCACGCGAGGAGTCTCATGGGCTTTAGTGGGTGCCGAGCAGCGCACTAGTCTGTGCTTCCTGCCAGCCTGTGGAGACCGGGTGCTGGTTCCGGTCGGAAGGGCCGGTTGATCGGCCGTCGCTGGCAGGAAGGGTTCTTGCCGTTGATGCTGTCCGGTTGGTCGGGTTGGGTCCCGGGCTGGTGTCG
>DATHNT010000004.1:0-36603 GCA_035485715.1 Solirubrobacteraceae bacterium
GGCTGTCCGAATCTCAAGGTCAGGCATATTCCACTCCGTTATCGGCGATCCCGAACCATAAACGCTCCAGCCTCACGACAACCACAAGGCCGACCGGCCAGAACCTCGCAAATAGCGGCCCCACCTTGACATAGGAGCAACGGCCTTCATGGTCTGTTGCTGGTGCGCGTCGAGGACTGGAACCGACGAGCGCCTCGACCAGTCTCGTGCCGGGACCTGGCGGACCCGGTTCGACCTTTTCAAAGATGGTCGAAGGGGGTGGACTTGACCGCGGAGGGCCGGTGTTGGCGGAGAACAGGGGTTCGCGTGTTCGCACTTCTGTTCGCACCCTCGCCGTGGGCGCAGTCGCTAGCCACCCACAACGCGCCAAAACCCGCTAGTTTGCAGGCCAATCGTCAAATGCCGGAGGAGGGACTCGAACCCCCGACACGCGGATTATGATTCCGCTGCTCTAACCAACTGAGCTACTCCGGCGGGAGCGGGGAGTTTAGCCTCTTGCGTAGGAGCGCCCGGCTCTCTCGTTGCGGGCGATGTCTCGACTCGTCCAGATCATGCCCGACAAGCCCCTGCTAGCTGTCCCAAACGTCTCCGAGGGTCGCCGACAGGCGACAATCGATGCGATCGGCCAGGCGTTCACGGCCGCTGGAACCGTACGTCTGATCGATGTCCACTCCGATGTCGACCACCATCGTTCGGTGTTTACGCTCGCCGGCGCTCAGGGTTCGTTGTCTGGTGCCCTGCTTGCCGGTGCGCGGACGGCTGTTGAACGGATGAATATTGGGCAGGATCGCGACGCTGGGGAAATCGGTGTGCACCCGCACGTGGGCGCGCTCGATGTCATGCCGCTTGTTTACCTCGATGCGGCCCAAAGGGGCGCGGCGTGCGCGGAGGCGCTTGTCGTGGCCTTCGCGCTTGGTGAGGACCTCGGCGTGCCGGTCTTCTTGTATGGCGAACTGGCGCAAGGCCGCACGCGCGCCGAGCTGCGGCGCGGTGGCGTGGCTGGCTTGGCGCAGCGCTTGAGCGCTGGCGAGCTGCGCTCAGACTTCGGCCCGCCACGGATGCACCCGACCGCCGGCGCGACGCTTGTCGCGGCCAGGGAGCCGCTGGTGGCGTTCAATCTCGAGCTGGCTGCGCCGGCGAGCGTACAGGACGCGAAGCGCATCGCGAGCCTGATCCGCGAGGGTGGGGCCGAGGGTCTGCCGGGACTGCGGGCAATCGGCGTGTTACTAAGCCGGCGCCACCGGCGCCGCACGGACCCCAAAAGCCCTGTGCCTCCCGCGCGCGCGGGAGGCACACCCTTTGGAGACGTTGTCGCCCAGCTCTCGATGAACGTCGAGCGCCCGCTCGAGCTGCCATTGCGAGCGATCGTCGAGGCGGTCCGCCGGCATGCCGAGATAGCGTGCGCGGAGCTCGTCGGCCTTGCCCCACGGGCGGCGTTCGAGGACTTCCCCGAGGAGGTTCCGCTGCCCGGATTCGATCCTGAAGCGCACGTGATCGAGAACGCACTAGGGTTCTAGGTGTCCCGTCCTATGACGGGCTGCGATTTATCCGTGTAGAGACCAAGAAAACAGGGCGCGAGATGGCTCAGACGAAGCGCAAGCGGCAGACAAAGCACCGTGGCAACGCGGCGGGTGTGGTGGAGTCGCGCGGGCGCACAGGCCGCAAGCCGACCGAAGCGGAGAAGACCGGAAAGGCAGCGACGCCGAAGCTGACGCGCCAGGAGCGCCTGGAAAAGCCACCGACGTGGTTGGGAGCCTTCTACCGGGCGATGGCGGCGGCTGTGCTGATGCTGCTGATCAGCATCGTGCTTCTGAAAAAGCCAAACGAGGCGATCGCGCTGTTTCCGATCGTGCTGATCGCGTATGTGCCGATCAGCTACTACACCGACAACTGGCTGTACAAACGCAGGATGACAAGCAAAGCCAGACAGGCGGGTAAGGCCGGCTCGAAGTGATCGACATCAGTGCGTTCACGGTCGGTCCGGTTCAGGAGAACGCCTACCTCGTGCGCACCGACGCGCAGGCGACCCGTGCGCTGATGATCGACCCGGGTGAAGAGCCGCAGCGCCTGCTCGATGCCGCCGCCACGCTCGGCGTCGAGATCGAGGCGATCTTGATCACCCACTGCCATTTCGACCACATCGGCGCCGTGGCACCGGTCGCGAGGGCCACCGGCGCACCCGTGTACTGCCCCGAGATCGAGCTCGGTGTGCTCGCGGACATCATGAAATGGACGATGCCGGGTTTCGGCCCGTTCGAGAGCTGGCAGGCCGAGCACACCGTCAAGGGCGGCGAGCGGCTCAGGCTCGCGGATATGGATATCGAGGTGCTGTTCACGCCGGGCCACAGCCCGGGCCATGTGACCTATGCGATCGACATTGCCAGCGTCGCGGAGAGTCCCGCTTCTGTGGAGGATGAGAAGGGTTCTGCGGCCGGTCGGCCTGCGCTGCTCTCGGGCGACGTGCTCTTCCAGGGCTCGGTCGGCCGCGTTGACCTGCCAGGAGGCGACTGGGCGACGCTCGAGCACTCGATCGGCATGCTCATGAACCGCTTCGAGCGCGACTCGGTCGTGTATCCAGGGCACATGGGCGTGACGACGCTCGGCCGCGAGTGGGACACCAACCCGTTCCTTGCCGAGCTGCGTACCGCAGCGATGAGCCCTGTGCCGGCACAGTCGGGCGCGCGGGAGCAGCGGTGAGGCGCCCAGAGGTGCCGGCCAAGGTGGGACGCACGCCGGCACGGCAGCGGGCATCGTAGTCTTGAGCGGGGAGCAGATCAAAGCGCCACGCGGCACCTACGACGTGCTTGGCGAGCAGGCAGCTAGGCGGACAGCGCTGGAAGCAAAAGCCCGCACGATCCTCGAGGGCGCCGGCTACGAGCGCATCGAGACGCCCACGTTCGAGGCCACCGAGCTGTTCGCGCGGGGGGTGGGCTCCTCCACCGACATCGTCCAGAAGGAGATGTACACGCTGACCGACGGCAGCGGACGCTCGCTGACGCTGCGTCCGGAGGGGACGGCACCGGTGTGCAGGGCATACGTCGAACACGGCATGCACAAGCTCCCCCAACCCGTGAAGCTCTGGTACCTGTCGAGCTTCTTCCGCTACGAGCGCTCCCAGAAGGGCCGCCAGCGCCAGTTCTGGCAGGTCGGGGCCGAGGCATTCGGCTCCGAGGACCCGGCGCTCGACGCCGAGTCGATCCTGCTGCTCGGCACTTTGCTCGAGCAGTTGGGCGTCAGGGATGTGCGTCTGCGCCTGTCGAGCTTGGGTAGCAGCGACAGCCGCCACCGCTACCGGGAGCGCCTACAGAGGCATTTGCGCACAAACGAAGCGAACCTGTCTGAGGAGGTACGCGAGCGCATCGAGCTGAACCCGCTGCGAGCCTTCGACTCCTCGCACGAGGGTACGGTGGCAGTGATGCGCGAGGCGCCGCGACTGCTGGACGAGCTTGACGCAGACGACACAGAGCACTTCGCGACCGTGCGCGAACTGCTCGATCGTGCAGGCATGGTCTATGAGGTCGACGCAACGCTGGTGCGCGGCCTGGACTACTACTCGCGCACGGTGTTCGAGTTCACGAGTGACGCCCTCGGCGCGCAGAGCGGCGTCGGCGGCGGCGGACGCTATGACGGGCTCGTCCAACAGTTGGGGGGCCAAGCGACCCCCGGCATGGGCTGGGCGGCCGGCATCGAGCGGATCCTGCTCGCCGGCAATCCTCTGGGAGGAGATGCGCATGCCGTCGACCTGTACGTGGGTCTGGCGGATGGGGGAGGGGATGGGTCTTTCCGGCAGGTCAGGGCGGCCGCTTTTGCGATCTTGAGCGAGGCTCGCTCGGCAGGTTTGAACGCGCAGATGGAGATGGCCGGCCGCTCTTTGAAGGGCCAGCGCGGTCATGCCAATCGCATTGGCGCACGCCTGTTGGCGATCGTGGAGCCGCACCAGACGGTCCTGCGCGACATGCAGGACGGGTCCGAGGAGATACTCGAGACCGACACGGTTGTGCACGCCGCGTTGCGGCGCCTACGCGACCTCGCATAGCTCTGGATCGGCTGCGCGACGGCGGTGCTCAGCGCAGGATTACTCCGGTCGGAACTGGCGGATCTGTCGGTAGACAACGCGAAAAAGAACCGCCGAATCTTTCGTCTTCGTTTCGGCCATACCCGTCTGAATATCGGGCAATAGCGGTGAAAAAGCGCTTGCAGAAGTCCACAGCCGATGCCGCCGTTCAACTCGCGCGGCGATTCTGCCGAAGTGAGAGGCGATGGCTCAGCTTTCGCGCCCCTATCAGATCATTCTCGGTGTCGTTGTCGTGTTCGGGCTCATCTGGGCCGTCGCGTTGCGCAGCCACGGCTCCAACCCGAGCGAACCCAGGGCCTCGACCCCGACTCCGACAAACAGCGCTACGGCCAACGGCAGCTCGGGCGGCAACGCCGCAGCGCCCACCAAGGTCTACCACGGCGCCGCGCCAGGCGTCGAAGGTTTGACAAAGGCGATCGCCAAAGCGCACGGCGTCGTAGCCGAGTCGCAGCGCAACGTCCAAGAGCAGGCCGGCCACGCCCAGGCGCTCACCGGCGAAGCTCAGGCGTCCGCGACGACGACGCACACGACAGCCGCCGGCAAGACCACGCAGAGCGTGACGGTGACCCATAAGACGAATGCTGCGCCCAGCCTCGCGCACAGGACGGTCACAAGCTCTCGCAAGACGAGCATTCAAGCTCACGGAACCACCACGACCGTTACCCGCACAAGCACCACCACGGTGCACAAGGCAACCCCTGTACACAGAGTCGCGGCGCCCACCGACAAACCCACGATTCGCGTGCACAGCACCGTCAAGCACTCTTCTACCAAGCCTGCTCAGCAGGTGGCTGTCGAACACGAGCTGGCCCAGGGCAAGACAGTGATGCTGTTCTTCTGGACTCCGAGCTCCACCGTCGACCAGCAGAACGTCGCCCAGGCAAAAACGCTCGTTACGCGCTCCAAAGGCACGCTCACGCTGCACCTGGCATTGGCAAACCAGGTCGGCGAGTTCGGCACGATCACCGAAGTAGTCCACGTCTACCAGACGCCGACGATCCTGATCGTCAACAAGCACGGGGTCGTGAGCACACTCACAGGACTCACCGACGTGTTCGCGCTCGAACAGGCAGTGCAAGAAGCGCAAAGCGCCATCGTCTGAATCGCCGCGGCAGACTTCCTGGCATCTGTGCCTCAAGCATGAGGCGCGCTCACCTCTGTCGCGTGCTCGCCGCCGAGCGCGGCCTCTTACACTCGACGGACATGAACGTCGAAATGTTCACCCAGCACTTGCAGTTCCCGCAGCACCAGGGCCATATTCCCCTCGATGCCTGTAGCGGCGCGGCCGGTGGCGCGGCCTGCGGCGACTTGATTCGCATATCGGTCGCCGTCGATCGCTCCAGCCCGGACGGGCGTATTCTCGACGCGGGCTTCGACGCGAGCGGCTGTGGCGCGGCGATCGCCGCAGGCAGCGCGACTATTGAGCTGATCACCGGCGTAGGCCTGTTGGACGCCGCACGCATCGGCGCTTCGCAGATCGCGGGCGAGCTCGGAGGGCTCAGCCCGGCAAAGCAGCATGCGGCCGAGCTGGCAAGCGACGCGCTGCACCGCGCACTCGGCTGGGCCGCGCGCGAACAAGTCGGGCTCGCGCATTCGCCCACGCGCACGCTGGTGGCAATGAGTGGCGGCGTCGACAGCGCCGTGGCGGCGATGCTCATTGCCGAGGATGGCGAGCAGGCGGTAGCAGTGACGCTTGAGCTGTGGTCGGACCCCGAGAACGACGGCGAGCGCAGCTGCTGCTCAGCCCAGGCAGTGCGCTCGGCCCGCACGCTTGCGCACAATATGGGAATGGCACACTTCTCGATCGACCTGCGCGAGGAGTTTCGCGCCGGAGTAGTCGACGGCTGGTTGGCGGACCACGCCGCTGGTCTCACGCCCAACCCGTGCGTGCGCTGCAACGGCAAGGTGCGCCTCGACGCGATGCTCGAGCTGGCCGACCGGCTCGGCGCGCATACGCTTGCCACCGGCCACTACGCGCGCATATCTCGTAGCGATGAGCCATTGGGCAACGGTGTCGCACCCGATGAGGCAGCTCCGCTCCTGGGCGCTACCGGAGCGGATGCGGCGCCTTTGCTACGGATGGCCGTGGACGAGGGCAAGGACCAAAGCTACGCGCTTGCCGCGCTCGCACCAAGCTCGCTGGCGCGCTTGCGCTTCCCGCTCGGCTCACTGAGAAAGCCCGAAGTGCGTGAACACGCGGCACAGGCAGGTCTGGAGGTCGCACGCCGGCCTGACTCCCAGGACTTGTGCTTCCTCGCGGGTACACGCAGCAGCGATTTTCTTGAGCGTCACGGTGGCATAAAGCCAAGAGTGGGCGCGATCGTCGACGGCCAGGGCCATAAGCTGGGCGAGCACGGTGGCGTTCATACGCTCACCGTGGGCCAGCGCCACGGTCTGGGCATCGGCGGCAGCCCAATCGAAGGGGTGGGGGGCCCGCTGTATGTGATCGCGACCGATGCGCGCTCGAACACTGTCACGGTCGGCCCACGCGAGCAACTGCGCACCGCGGCAGTGAGCGTGCGCGAGGTCACCCTGCACCGCGACGGCGGCCAAGTGGACGCAGTGAAGGTGCGCTACCGCGGCCGACGCATGCCCTGCAGGGTGCAGGACCAGCCCAATGCAGGCTTGCACGAACGCGTGGAGCTCGAGATGCTCGACCCGATAGAGCGCACCGCTCCCGGTCAGATCGCATGTCTGTACGAGGGCGACGTGATCGTCGGCTACGGCACGATCGCCCTTTGATGGATGCGCGTCCTGGCACTTGACTACGGCAGCGCGCGCTGTGGCTGTGCGCTGAGCGATCCGACCGGAACGATCGTCACACCGATCGCCGTCGTCGCGCGGCCCGCAAGCCGCCGCGGGCTCGCAGAGCTGACACGACTAGTGCAGGAGCGTGAGGTGGAGCGTGTTGTCGTGGGCCTACCGCTGTCCTTGCGCGGCGAGGACACGCAGCAGACAAGCGAGACGCGCGACTTCGCCGCGACCCTCTCCAGCCGCCTCGGCGAGGCCGTCCCGGTTGAGCTCTACGACGAGCGCTTCACCACGCGCATCGCCGCACACGTCGAGCAGCCCAGCACCAGTGAGGACTCGCGCGCCGCGGCGGTACTGCTGGAGGATTGGCTCGCCCGATCCCAGTAGGGTCACGCGCTTGGCCAGGGATCGCGGATCGAACATGTCCTCAGAACGCACTGAAGCGGAGCGCGAACGCGCCCGTGAAGAGCGCGAGCGTCGCCGTCTGCAAAAGGCGGGGGCAGGCACACCGCCGCTACCGCCGCCGCTCGCCGGTCCCGAGTCGAGCAATGCAGCCCCAGCGAGCGAGCCGATCTCCGATGCCGGTATTCCCGCGGTCGAGTCAGAGCTCGCCGAACCGGCGTATGTCCCACCAAAGCAGCCACCTGTAACGCCCGCACCGCTACCCGCGAGGCGCCCTGCGATGCCCGCGCCCTTGCCTGCCAGACAGCCACCTGTAGCGCCCGCGCCCCTACCAGTCGGCTCGCGCCTGCGTCGCCCGCATCTGCACGGAAAACAGGCGCGAGGCTCGCGGAAATTCGCGGCTCGCGCCGGAATCGTGCTGGCGCTGATAGTCGTGCTCGGAGCTCTCGGCTTTGGTGCAGTGCGCCTCTCACACCACTCGGCACGCCCAAAAATCCCCCCAATCCCCAAGATCGTGAAGATCGTCATACCGGAGGGATTCACTCGCGCCCAGATCGCGGTGCTCGCACATCAAGACGGACTCAGGGGCAGCTATCTTTTGCCGTCCAAGCACTCCAGCGAAATCGACTTCGCGCACTACGGCGCACCGGCGGGCACTCCCAACCTCGAAGGGTTTCTGTTTCCCGCCACCTATGAAATGTATGTCGGCGCACCGGCCTCTCAGCTGGTCTCAGAGCAGCTGAGCGCATTTCACGAAAACTTCGGCGGCGGCGAGGTCGATCGCGCGCGCGTGCTTGGGATCACCCCGTATCAGCTGCTGATCGTGGCCTCGATCATCGAACGCGAGGCGGCGATCCCGTACGACCGTCGGCTGGTCGCGGCGGTCATCTACAACCGCCTGCACCTGAACATGACGCTGGGGATCGACTCGACGCTGCGCTACGCACTGCACAACTTCTCGACTCCGCTGACCGAAGCCGAGCTGCACAGCGGCTCCCCGTACAACACGCGCACGCACACGGGCCTGCCGCCGACGCCGATCTCAAACCCCGGAGTCGCCGCGATCCAGGCAGCGGCGCATCCGGCGCACGTCTCCTACCTGTATTACGTCGCAGGTGCCGACGGCTGCGGCGAGGAGGTCTTCTCCACCAGCTACGCGCAGTTCGAAAAGAACGCCGCGGCTTATCGCGAGGCGATCGCCAAAAACGGTGGGCAGGTGCCCACGTGCGATAGGAAGGGTTGAGCGTGCACCGCCCAGCCACAGGGAGACGCGCAGCAAGGGTAGGTGTGCGCTGATGCCAAAGCTGGGTGTCATCGGTTGGCCGGTCGCCCACAGCCGCTCGCCGGCGATGTTTCGGGCGGCGTTCGAGGCTTGCGCGATGAGAGACTGGAGCTACCAGGCTCTGCCGTTGCCTGAGGAGCTTTTCGAGCAGACCGTGCGCGCGCTGGGCGCAAGCGGCTTCCTCGGGGCGAACGTCACGATTCCTCACAAGCACGCGGCACTGGAGCTGGCCGACCATGCGAGCGTCCCGGCGCGCGCGATCGGTGCGGCCAACACGCTCACTTTCGGTGCAGACGGAACGATCGAGGCGCACAATACCGACGCGCCCGGCCTGATCGACGCGCTCGGGCGCTTGACTGGGATGCCGGCCCATCCGAGCGCTCTCGTGCTGGGCGCCGGGGGCAGCGCGCGCGCCGCTGTCTGGGCCTTGCGGGACGCCGGCGCCGCCAGTGTCTCGATATGGAATCGCAGTCCTGAGCGAGCACGGGAATTGGCACAGGACCTCGGCGCTGACGCGGTCACAAAGCCGCCCGCGGCCGACCTGCTTGTCAACTGCACGTCGGTCGGACTGCAACGGTCGGCCACTGAGGCCGAGGCGCTCAACCAACTGGAGATGACCGCCGATCACGTCGGTAGGTATGCCTATGTCATCGATCTGGTCTATGGAGACGGCCCAACGCCACTGCTCGCCGCCGCCCAAGCCCACGGAGCGGTCACGGTCGGAGGACTCGAGGTGCTCGTCGCTCAGGGTGCGCTCAGCTTCGAGCACTGGACCGGCAGGACAGCACCACGCGATGCGATGCGCCGCGGCGCCGGAATCGAGGACGCAACGGGTTAGCCCCCTCTTGGGCCAAGGACGAGGGCGATGAGCACGCCCCCAAATGGCCTGCGCGACGAGAACGACATCTTCGGCGAGGCCGAACCAAGGGTGAGCGTCGAGATCGACCGCGACGAGCCTTCCCACGACATGCCGGGCGACGCGGATGGACGGCCCCTCACAGGTGGGGTGGATACGACAGGCGTAGGGGATCCGTACGTCTCGAGCTATGGCTCAGACGTCGAGCAGCCCGATCGCGAGGGGTCCGAAGAGATAGCCGGCGTCACCAGCCCGAGCCGTCGCGGCTCCTCGGCGCGCTTTCTGACAGACGTGATTTGCGACATGGGCCTCACCCCGCGCGAGCGTGTCGACAGCGCGATCGAGTCCTCGCGCAACGAAGGCATCACGCCCGAGCGCGTGCTGCTCGCAAGCGGAGCGATCACCTCCGACGGGCTTGCCCGTGCGCTTGCCGAGCGCTACGGCCTCGACCACCTCGACCTGGACGTCTTCCCGGTCGACATGGGCGCCGCCAACCTCGTCGTCAACAGCGCTGCCAAGCGCTACCAGGCGGTGCCGGTGGCGTTCGTGGACAAGCGCACGCTGCTGCTGGCGATGGCCGACCCCTCCAACGTCCTGGCGGTCGACGACGTCGCGATCATGACCGGCTATGAGGTGCGTGTGGCGGTCGCCTCGCCCGATGCGATCGGCGATTTGATCTCGCGTATGGCGCGCCTGGAGGACGTTGTCTCCGGCGACGCCGCAGCCGCCGAAGAGGCCGAGGAGTCCAGCGCCGACATCGTCAACCTGCGCGAGACGGCCGACGACGCGCCGGTTGTCAAGCTCGTCAACCAGATCGTCGCCCAGGCGGTCGAGTTGGGCGCCTCCGACGTGCACATGGCACCCGACGGCCACGAGGTGCGCGTGCGCGTGCGCGTCGACGGCATCCTGCAGGACATCACCACCGTCCCGCGACGGATGGCCGCCGGAGTGGTCTCGCGCGTGAAGATCATGGCCGAACTCGACATCTCCGAGCGACGTCTGCCCCAGGACGGCCGCGTCAGTTTGACAGTCGACGGCCGTCACATCGACCTGCGCGTCGTCACGCTGCCGAGCGTCCACGGCGAGTCGATCGTGATGCGCATCCTCGACAAGGACTCGGTCGTGATGAAGCTCGAGAAGCTCGGCATGGCCGACGCCGAGCGCGACCGTTTCGAACGTGCCTTTCACGAGACCCACGGCGCCGTGCTCGTCACCGGCCCAACCGGCTCGGGCAAGTCCACGACCCTGTACGCGGCCCTGTTGGCGCTGAACACGCCCGAGAAGAACATCATCACCGTCGAGGACCCCGTCGAGTACCAGATCGCCGGGCTCACACAGGTGCAGGTCTCGAGCAAGGCAGGACTCACATTCGCCACCGGCCTGCGCGCGATGGTGCGCGCCGACCCCGACATCATCATGGTGGGGGAGATCCGCGACCGCGAGACCGCCCAGATCGCCGTGGAGTCGGCGCTCACCGGGCACCTCGTGCTCTCCACACTTCACACGAACGACGCCCCGTCGGCGATTTCACGCCTGACGGAGATGGGGATCGAGCCGTTCCTCGTTGCCTCAGCGCTCGATTGCGTGCTGGCCCAGCGTTTGGCGCGCATGCTCTGCTCCAACTGCAAGCAGCGCACGATCGTGCCCGCCGAGGTGCTGCGAGACAACGGCTACAAGGCGCTGGTCGACCTGGAGGCCTACGAGCCGAACGGCTGCCGGCGCTGCGCCGGCACCGGCTACCGCGGGCGCCTCGGCATCTACGAGGTGATGACGCTCTCCTCTGAGATCCGCAACCTCACGCTGGAGCGTCGCTCCGCCGATGAGATTCGCGAGGTGGCGGTTCGCGAGGGGATGCGCCGCCTGCGCGACGACGGCCTGGAGAAGGTGCGCCAGGGCCTGACTTCGATCGCGGAGATTGCCCGCGTGATCGGCAGCAGTTGAGATGTGGCGCTCCGCTGCCGATAAGGGGCGCATGAGGACACGTGCGCAGATTGCAACCGACCGCTTGGACTACAGAAGGACGCGACGATGAGTATTGACTTCGCAGACCTCTTGATGGAGGTCGTAGCGCGCAAAGCCTCCGACCTGCACCTGGCTGCCGGCGCCCAGCCGACGGTGCGCGTGCGCGGGCGCCTCGATCGCCTCGAGGGCTACCCCGAGCTGTCGGGCACCGACACCCGCGAGATCGTCTACTCGATCCTCTCGGGCGACCAGCGCCAGCGCCTGGAGACAAATTGGCAGCTCGACTTCGCCTACTCGATCCCAGGTCATGCCCGCTTCCGTGTCAACGCCTACTTCCAGCGTGGGGCGGTCGGCGCGGCCTTCCGCTTGATCCCCTTCGGCCTGACCTCGATCGACCAGCTCGGGTTGCCAGCCATAGCGCACGACTTGACGCGCAAGCCACGCGGCTTCGTGCTCGTCACAGGTCCGACCGGCTCGGGCAAGTCCACCTCGCTCGCGGCGATGCTCGATGAGATCAACGCTACGCGCGAGGAGCACATCATGACGATCGAGGACCCGATCGAGTTCCTGCACGGGCACAAGAAGTGCATCGTCAACCAGCGCGAGCTCGGCTCCGACGCGCACTCTTTCGCCGACGCGCTCAAGGCCGCGCTGCGCCAAGACCCCGACGTGATCCTGGTCGGCGAGATGCGCGACCTGGAGACGATCTCCACAGCTTTGACCGCCGCTGAGACCGGCCACCTCGTGTTCGCCACACTGCACACCCAGGACAGCGCACAGACGGTCGACCGCATCATCGACGTGTTCCCGCCAGAGCAGCAGGGCCAGGTTCGCGTGCAGCTGTCGGTTGCCCTGCAGGGCATCATCACCCAGCAGCTGCTGCCGACCGCCGACGGCTCGGGGCGCGTGGCCGCATGCGAGGTGCTCGTGCCCAACCCGGCGGTGCGCAACCTGATCCGCGAGGGCAAGACCCACCAGATCTACTCGGTCCTGCAGACCGGCTCCGCCCAGGGCATGCAGACGATGGACGCCGCGCTCGTCTCGCTGGTACGCACCGGCAAGGTCTCCCAGAAACTGGCCGAAGAACGCTCCTCCGCACCGGAGGAGCTGCGTCGTCTGCTCGGCGCCGGATCGCTGGCGGCGGCATGAGATGAGCACCTATGTCTTCAAGGCGATGGATCTCGCGGGCGTCAAGGCGCGCGGCGAGATCGACGCCGACTCCAAGGAAGCGGTCTCCAATCAGCTGAAGTCGCGCGGCATGATCGTGCTCGACATCGCCGACAAGCACGCCTCGCGCGAGATCGAGCTGAGCTTCATGAAGACGGTCAAGGCCGCGGAGCTGGCCGTCTTCTCGCGCCAGTTGGCGACGATGATCTCCTCCGGCCTGTCGATCCTGCGCGCACTGTACGTGCTCGAGGAACAGACCGAGAACAAGTTCCTCAAGGAAACGGTCGTCCAGGTGCGCAAGGACGTCGAGGCGGGACTCTCGCTATCGGGCGCGATGGAAGCGCATCCGAAGGTCTTCAACCCCCTGTTCGTCGCGATGACCAGAGCCGGCGAGGCCGGCGGTTTGCTGGAGGGCTCGCTGATGCAGGTCGCCGACCAACTGGAGAAGGAAGCGTCGCTGCGCCGCCAGATCCGCTCGGCGATGATCTACCCGGTGCTCGTCATCACTTTCGCGGTGGCCGTGATGATGGCGCTCGTCGCGTTCCTCGTACCGGTGTTCGTCGGCGTCTTCAAGCAATTCGGCGGCAAACTGCCGGCGATCACTCAGGTCTCGGTGGACATGTCCCACGCCGTCTTGGGCTATTGGTGGGCGATGTTCGGCGGCGCCGGCCTGTTGGCATTCGCCTTCATAAAGTGGAAGAAATCCAAGTGGGGCCGCCCGCAATGGGACCGCTTCCGCCTGCGCGTGCCGATGAAGATCGGCACGATCGTCCAGCAGGTCGCGGTCGCGCGCTGGTCGCGTACGCTCTCCTCGCTGATGAGCGCCGGCGTGCCGTTGCTGCTGGCGCTCGAGATCGTCGGCAAGACCGGTGGCAATATCGCCGTCGAGGAAGCGATGGACGGCGTGATCGCGTCGGTCAAGCGTGGTGGCACACTTGCAGAGCCGCTCTCCAAGACGACGATCTTCCCGACGATGGTCACCCACATGGTTGGTGTCGGCGAGGAGACGGGCGCGCTCGATGCGATGCTCGCCAAGGTGGCGGACTTCTACGAGGACCAGGTCGAAGCGTCGGTGAAAGCCCTCACCTCGATCCTCGAGCCGATCATGATCATCGTCATCGGCTCGATCGTCGGCTTCATCGTCATCTCGATGTACATGCCAATGTTCACGGTGTATAACCACATCGAATAATCAGCCACGGCACGGATAGCCTGCGCCTGGCGGCGTCCTCAGTCGCTTATGTGCAGAGCACATTTCGCGAATTGCCTGTGCCCCGCAGGGGTACGTCCTTGCCAGGCTTGACTCTCCGCACCGTGGCGGCTCGTAGGTCAGCCTGAGCTGACCTGAAGGCGGCGGTCTTTCACGGAAAGAGAGATGCGGCCGTCGAGCAGCTCCAGCAGCTCGTTGCCCACCAGCTCGGCGCGCCAGCCGCGCAGGGTGCGCACGTCGGCTCGCTCGCCGGCGCGCTGGGCGATTACGATCGCCTGCAGATCGGCGCGGGCGGCAAGCAGCTCGTAGGCGAGACCCGCTTCGCGTGCGCGGGCTCTGACGAGCGCCTCGCAGAGCGCGATCAGCGGCACGTCGTCGGGCCGCGGTTGTGGCGGGCGTGGATCGCTCCCCAGCGGTTCGTGGCTTTCCTGCAGGCCGCGCTGCACGGCTTCCAGCAACTCACTGCCGCGCTTGCGCAGGCTGTTCTGGGCGACACCACGGATGTCTTCCAGCTTGTGCGCAGACGTCGGCTTGCGCTTTGCGATCTCCACGAGCGCGGCGTCGCCGAGCACGCTCTGCACCGGCTTGTCGCGCTCCTGGGCGGTACGCTCGCGCCAGGCAACCAGCTCGCGGGCGACATTCTGGGAGGGCGCGCTCATGCCTCTAACGCGCGGTAGCCTCGCGAAGATCGCATCGAGGTCGCGCTCATCGCTGACCTTCTCCAGGAACTCGCACTCCTCGCGCGCCCACTGCAGGCGCCCCGCCTCCTGTAGGCGGCGCTCCAGCTCTGCGGCGAGCGCGGTCAGATGCACCACGTCCTCGCGCGCATAGGAGAGCTGCTCGGCCGAGAGCGGACGCGCGTCCCATCGCGTGAAGCTGGCGCTCTTGGCGAGCCTGACTCCCAGCATTTCGGCCAGCAGGGTGTCATAGGAGGATTGCGCCGGCATGCCCAGGAAGCCGGCCGCGACCTGCGTATCGAAGATGTTGCTGACCTCACAGCAAAGCGTGCGACGCAGCAGCGCGATGTCCTGACGCCCGGCGTGCACCACAACCTCGATCTGTGGATCGGCCAGCACCTCAGCGAGCGGTTCGCCTTGCAGCGGCCCGCCGAGTGGGTCGACGATCTCGATGCGCTCGTCTCCCCGGCCATCGGGGACGGCGAGCTGAATCAGGCAGAGCAGTGTGCGATAGCGGCCCTCGCCCATGAACTCGGTGTCGAGTGCGATCTGGTTGGCCGCGCGGGCCTGCTGGGCGACCTGCTCGAGCACGCTCGTAGCGCCTGGGTCGCTGGTGCTCGCAGAAGGTGCCGTCACCGTCCTATCCTCGCCGATCGTCCGCTGTTTCGCTGTGTGGGGCGCTCACGCGGCGTCGTGCTCTGCGATCTGTGCCGCCGGCAAGCACATGACAAAGCAGGCGCCGGAGGGATCGGGTGCAGTCTCGGACTCGCCAATGCCGTCTGCTGGGGCGGGCGGACCGTCCACAAGCGTCAGCGTGCCGCCCATGCGCGTTACGAGCTCGCGTCCGATCGCCAGGCCGAGGCCGAAACCGCTGCGCCCGGCCGAGGCGCTGCCGCGCTGGAAGCGCTCGAAGATCCGCTCGCGCTCGCCGGCCGGCACGCCAGGACCGGCGTCGCGCACGCTCACCTGCGCCCACGACCCCTCGGTTGCGGCCTGGGTGTACACGCTCGTGCCCGACGGTGCGATCCCGATCGCGTTGTCGAGCAGTATCCGTACGATCCGCGCCACCGCACCCGGATCGCACATCGCCCAACACGGCTGTGGCGGCTGGCGCACCTCCAGCCGAACCGCGTGCTCGGCGGCACGACGCTCGAATTCGGCGGCCACCGCCCGGCACAGCTCGCCGAGCTCGACCGGCTCGGCGCGCAACGAGATCTCAGCGTCGATGCGGCTGAGGTCGAGCAGGTCGGTGGCAAGGCTCGAAAGCCGGCGCGACTGCTCGCGGGCGCGCAGCGTACGCTCACGCGCATCGGCCAGGTCGAGCCGCTGCGGGTCGAGGTCGTCTTCGAGCAGCTCCAAAGTACCGTCGAGTGAGGCCAGCGGGGTGCGCAGCTCGTGCGACGCGGTTGCCACGAACGCGTGGCGCGCCTGTATCTGGCGACGCAGGCGCGCCTGCATGCTCGCGAACGCGCGCGTCAGGTCGCCGATCTCATCGGGACGAGCGTCGAGACGAATCGGCGCGTCGAGCCCGTGGCGCTCCAGTTCGCCCGCCGCTTCGCGCAGGCGCTCCAAGCGTCGCAGCAGCGTCGTGGTGAGTGCGATCCCCAGCAGTAGCGCAATACCCAGCCCGACAGCTGCCGCCTCGAGGAATGCTTTCTTGACCACTTTCACGGTCGAGATCACGTATTCCAGGCGGCGTACGAGCACGACCGCATCGACTGTGCCGCCCTTGCCGATCTCGATCGGCTCGACCGCGACCAGATCGTCGCCGATCAGCGTGTGCACGCCACGGCCGGTACGCAGGGCACGACGTGCCTGGGCGTAGTAGTCGGGTACGTCCAGGTCTTGGTCGGCGGGCGCATAGATCGTGTCGAGTTTGTCGCCCAGCACCGTCACCTCGGCGCCGGAGCGGTGGCGCAGCAGCGACACGGTGATCGCCAGTTCGCCGGCGTCCGGGCGTCCGGTGGTGGGGTCGACGCCGATCTCTTCGAACTCCGGGCGTGAGGAGGAGATGGCGGCGTACACACCAGACTCGCCCTCGGAGCGCAGCCGCTGCTCGAGCGGGGAGAGCAGCGCGAGCGCGGCCACGGCGAGCGTCACGGCGCTCGAGAGCAGCAGCGCCGCGAGCATTCTGGGGCGAAGCCCGAGGACGTGCCGGCTTATGCCGGCACGCGCTTTGGCTTCGCTACTGGGCGGCTCGCTCACGGCTCCTGGAAGCGGTACCCGGCGCCGCGCACCGTCAAGATCAGCTTCGGCTCCTCGGGCTTCTCCTCGACCTTCTCGCGCAGGTGTCTGATGTGCACGTCGATCGCACGCGGGTCGCGATAGGCCGAGTCGCCCCAGATCGCGCGCAACAGCTCCTGGCGATTGAAGAGGCGGCCCGGTTCGCTCATCAGCTGGGCCAGCAGCTCGAACTCCGAGAAGGTGAGCTTGACCTGCTCGCCACCCACCGTCGCCTCGCGATGGCTGCGGTCGAGCGTCACCGGCCCGATGCTGAGCACCTCGCGGCCCATCGCGCGCGGGCCCGAGCGGCGCAGGACGGCGCGGATGCGGCTGCGCAGCTCGGCCAGGCCAAAGGGCTTGGTGACATAGTCGTCGGCGCCGGCCTCGAGCCCCTGCACGGCGTCGGCCTCGGTGTCCAGCGCGGTGAGCATGATGATCGGCACGATGTTGCGCTGCTCGCGCAGCGTGCGGCACACGTCATAGCCGTTGGGGCCGGCGCCGAGCGCGACGTCGAGCAGGACCACGTCGAACTGCTCGCCGCCTGCGCGCTCGATCGCCTCGGCGCCGGTCGCGACCGCCTCGACCGTGTGGCCCTCCTTGGAGAAGGATCGTGTCAGCGTGTCGCGCAAAGGGGCCTCGTCGTCCACGACGAGGATGTGCATCGAGGCGGTTGCGTCCATCGCCGCTTACGCTACCGCCTCTTGCGGACCCCGGAACCCGGCATACGAGCTGCCTTGCGTGCCAGGGAGGATGAAGTAAAGACGGTACACAGATCCCGCATGCGCCGGCGCGAGTGCCAGAGGGGCGGGGGTGTGCCCAGAGCCGATGCCTCGCACGCGCGCGGGGCATCGCTCCGGGCAGTAGCCACAGCAAGCCACGGTGCAGGCCCGCCTGACGCGAGACGTCCGTTGCATGGGCGCGTATCCACAGCGCAGCCTGCGCACAACCCGCCGTCGTCTTCGGCGATTTGGGGGTGCACGCGGAGTCGAGGAACGCGTAGCGCACTTCGCCCCGGGTAATCAGCGCCTTCAGCTGGGGCACCGTGGTGAAGGGGATGCCGTTATAGGTGGTGAGCATCAGCACAGGTCGCTGGTCCTGCACGATCAACGAGGCGACGCTCGTGGAGGACCCCGCGGCCAGCTCGTAGCGGGCTCCTCCCTGGTGGGCGAGCAGGTAGGCGCTGAGCGCACGTTGCTCGATCGGGTTCAGCGCGCCGACATTGCCCGCGTCGCTGGTCTTCGCTTCGACCGCTTCCACGCTTGCCACGAGCGGCACGGCGAGCAGTGCCGTCAGCGGCAGCGCGAGCAGTCGCGCGCGGCTTCGAAGGGCCGCTATGAGGCCGACACCGATCCCGAACATGGCCGCGACGGCCGGTGTGAAGCTCTCGACATAGCGTGGGTGCAGGCGCGCCATCGCGCTGAACAAGACGAGCCCGGTGAGCAGCCATACGAACACGCCGATCGCCGTCGCACGCTGCACGCGTCCGGTTTTGCCGCGCAGCACGGAGATAACCACGGCGATGCCGAGCAACAGCGCCATCAAAGCCTCCCAACCGAGCCACTTGGCCGGCAACTGGCCGCTGCGGGCAAGTAGGCGTGTCGGGGATGGGGGAGTGATGGGCGTGCCTGTCGATGCGAGTTCGCCGCTGCCACGACCGTGGGGCGCTATGGGCACACCCACTTCCGCAGTTTTGCCGC
The DNA here is from genome assembly GCA_035485715.1 of Solirubrobacteraceae bacterium. Taxonomy (GTDB): domain Bacteria; phylum Actinomycetota; class Thermoleophilia; order Solirubrobacterales; family Solirubrobacteraceae; genus Palsa-744. Next base: position 18,303 of record DATHNT010000004.1, read on the forward strand.
TCAGCCGTTCGGTGCCGTTGAAGACGAACGCCGCGTTCCAGGCGCTGCCGTTGGTCGAGCCGATCGCGTACGGACGCTCGTGCGCTCCGAACATCAGTGTCGCGCCCAGCCACAGGAGCGCGACCACGACATAGACGGCCGCGGCCGCGGCGAACTTGGCGACGCGGCGTGCAAACTCCCTGCCGTGGCCGTCCTCGCTTGCGCGCGGCAGGCCCAACCAGGCGAGCGCGAAGAGGCCCGGCAGTGCTACGACCGACTCGAGCAGCTTCACGTTGAAGGCCACCCCGAGCATCGCCGCTCCCGCCAGCAGCCACGCCGTCTTGCCGGTCTCGCAGGCGCGTACCGCCATCAACAGCGCCAATACGAGCAGCAGCATCATGACCGCGTCCATCGTGTCGCTGCGCGCCGTGATCACCTCGATCGGTAGCACCGCGAGCGCAAGCGCCGCCGCGAGCCCTGCGATCGCACCGAACGGACGCTTGACGGCGGCGTACAACAGCGGTACCGAAAGCGTGCCGGCAAACGCCTCGGGGAGCTTCAGCGAGGTCGAACCCCAACCGAACAGCTTCACGCTTGCCACCTGCAGCCACAGATCGACCGGTGGCTTGTCGATCGAGACGCTACCCCCGGGCTCGTAGGCGCCGAAGAAGAAGTTGTGCCAGGAGACACCCATGCTGCGTACGGCGGCGTCGTAGAACGGATCGAGTCGAACAGCACCGAGATCGACCAATCTGAGGGTCGCCGCCAGCACTGTGATCGAGGCGAGGGCGACCCAGCGCAAGGGGATTGTGGGCGGCCTCACGCCCGCAACGCTAATCCAGGACGACCCCACGCGCGCAGCCCGCGCGCGCCAGAAGCGTGCGCGGGTAGGTAGTGTGAGGCCCCATGAGTGACGCAGACGAACGTAAGCCGGCAGGCACAAAGCGCCCGCGCCGTGGCTCCTCCGAGGACGAAGGCGAGCAGGACGAGGTCGAGACGACAGCAGCCGAGTCTCAGGAGCCGCGCCCCTGCATGCCCTGCCACGGCAGCGGCAAGGTCATCTCCAACCTTGGCGGCGAGGCAAGCGAGGTCACCTGTCCCTGGTGTCGCGGTGGCGGCGAGCGCCTGACCGGACTGGACGCACAGGAGTTCCACCAGCAGCAGGTCGCCCAGTCGGGCGAATGACTGCTGTTTCGCAGAAATTATAAAGCTCGCCTCAAGTGCAATGTGTCCATGTTGGATGCAGCGCTAAAGCGCTCTTTCGTAGCGGTCGATGAAGGCGCTGACAAGCCAGACCGCGGTGCAAGGCAAACGCCCACAGAGGGTGTAAGGCAAAGCCGGCGGACCCTGTGTCGATCGTAATGGTCGGCGAGGCGACGCACCGTCGTTGAGAGACGGTTGAATCGGGGCTGGCGCCCTAGATAAGAAAGAGGACGCAAAATGCTATATCGACTGCGCCAGCGCTCGAAAGATGAGGGTGGCTTCACACTCATCGAGCTCCTGGTGGTAATCCTGATCATCGGCATCCTGGCCGCGATCGCCATTCCTTCGTTCCTGAACCAGAAGAGCAAGGCCAATGACGCCGCTGCCAAGGAACAGGTGAAGACCGGTCAGACCACGATGGAGACGTATTCGACCGAAAACAACGGTAGCTATGCGGGAGCAGAAACTACGAAGTTGCAGGCTATTGAGCCTACGCTCAAGGACAAAACGACGGCTACATTCGCAGTCGTTGGCACGCCGACCTCAACCGGATACGAAATTGAATCGACCGCTGCCGGCACGGGCGACACGTTCAAGATCGTCAACAATGCAGGAGAAATCACGCGAACCTGCAAAGCCGCAAGTACAAGCAACAAGGGCGGCTGCCCCACCGGCGACTGGTAGTCAACGATATCCAGGCTTCTTAGCTTGGAAGGCATAATTGTAAAACGGGGGCGGCCAGATGGCCGCCCCCGTTGTTTGTTGTTGCGTTGTGTTAGGAAGATATGTTGCATCTGTGCATCGAAGCTCAAGCTCCCCGTGCCGATCTGCCGATCATTCAGCAGTCAGGCACGTAGTACGGCAGGCAAGGACTGCGAAGACAAAGTCGACGGCTCTCACAGCCGGGTCGCAAATGGGCGACACACGGGCACTGGCATCCAATGGACATCAAGCAAGACTAGGAGCTGCCGGTGAGACACCAACGACATTTGCGGGCAAGGGGGGAGTCGGGCTTCACGTTGATCGAGCTGCTGGTCGTGATCTTGATCATCGGCATCCTGGCGGCGATCGCGATCCCTTCGTTCCTCAATCAGAAGAGCAAGGCCAGCGACGCATCTGCGAAGGAAGTCGTGCACAACGCGCAGACGGCGGCTGAGACAATCGCTACTGACTTCAGCGGCAATTACAAAGAAGTCACAACGACCAAGATCAACGAATACGACAAAGGCATTCTGATCGCCGAAGGCTCGAGTAAATCGGCGTACCTGAAGGCCGCAAAAGAAATCGAAGGCGGCATCGGCTACGAACTCGAAGCCGAAGCGTCGGGAACCAAAGATACTTTCAAGATCGTGAACAAAGCGGGCACGATCACACGTACTTGCAAAGCCGCAAGCACGGAAAACAAGGGCGGTTGTCCCACCGGCGATTGGTAGAGCCGGGCGGGTCATTTTTGCTTTATCAATGGACCAGAGAGGGCGGCCAAGCGGCCGCCCTCTCTGCATCCTGTCTCGGTCTGAGAGACCCGTTAGCCGGCGTGACACGGTCCCGCGCCGGACATTGGGCGAACGATTGCAGAAGCGCTCAAGTGCGAGGCCGCGCGCGCCGATCATCCGTCCATGGAGACAGCAACCTTCGCGGGGGTGTTCGGAGCGATGATCGGATCGTTCCTGAACGTCGTCGTATACAGGCTGCCGCGACGCGAGTCACTCGTGCGCCCGGCATCGCACTGCACAGCTTGCGGAACGGCGATCAAGCCCTACGACAACATCCCCGTCGTCTCGTGGCTGCTGTTGCGCGGACGCTGTCGCAACTGCTCGGCCCCGATCTCCAAGCGCTATCCGCTTGTCGAGGCGCTTGCCGCTCTCCTGTGCGTCGGCGCCGTGCTCGCAGGCGGTAGCTCCGCCACGATCGCGCTCAACGTCGCCTTCATCCTGCTACTCGTGCCGATCGCACTGATCGACGCCGAGCACCGCATCATCCCCAACCGTCTGACCGCGCTTGGCGCGATTCTCGCGCTTGCAATCGGCACTGCGCTCGACCCAAGCGGCGAGCCTGCGCGGCTGATCGCCGGCGCCGCTGCAGGCGGGGCGCTGCTGATCGCCGCAATGGCCTACCCCGGCGGCATGGGTATGGGCGACGTCAAGCTTGCCGGCGTAATGGGCTTGTTTCTCGGCAGCGCAGTCGCTCCGGCGATGCTCGTCGCGCTGCTGGCCGGAGTGCTGTTCGGCGCGCTGATCCTTGGACGCCAAGGTGCGCAGGTCGCACGCAAGACCGCGGTCCCGTTCGGGCCGTTTCTGGCCTTCGGCTCGCTTGTGGCGATCTTCGTCGGCGAGCCGTTGGTGAACCTTTACACGACCCACTTCCTGAACTGATGGACGCCATGGAACCTGGACATACCGATAGCGAGGAGCTCAGCCTGCTCAGGCCGACATCGATCGTCGTCGATGCGCCGCCGGAGGAGCCGGTTGCCGACACGGTCGTGATCGGGCCGGCCAAACGCAAGATGCCATCGCTCAATGCTTCGATCTCCATGTCCAGCCTGAAGCCGAGCCGTGGCGGTCGCTCGCGTGGCGCGACGCTCGTCGGCCTTGACATCCAGCCCGGCTATGTGAGCGCGGTTCAAGCGCGCGTCAACGGCTCGATCCAGGTGCAGAAGGCGGCAGGCGCTGCACTACCGCCCGACACGATGCGCGAGGGCGAGGTGCTCGACGGCACGGCGCTGGCCGACACGCTGCGCGAGATGTTCCGCGATTCGAAGCTCGACAAGCGCGTGCGCATCGGCGTCGCCAACCAACGCACCGTGTTGCGCACGCTCGAGTTGCCGCCACTGACCGACCGCAAGGAGCTTGCGACCGCCGTGCGCTTCCAGGCCGAGGACCAGGTACCGATGCCGCTCGACAACGCCGTGCTCGACTTCCATGCGCTCGGCGTGATCGACACGCCCGCCGGCCCGCGTCAGCGCGTGATCGTCGTCGCCGCACAGCGAGACATGGTCGAACGTTTGATCGCCGCGGTTCGCGCCGCGGGTTTGCGCCCCGAGGGCGTCGACCTCTCGGCCTTTGCCTTGATCCGCTCGCTGCACAGGGCAGACGAGGATCACGCAGGTCGCGTGCTGTACCTGAACATCGGGGGGCTCACGAACATGGCGATCGCCGAGGGCACCGTCTGCCGCTTCACACGCGTGATCGGCGGGGGCCTGGAGTCGATGGCCGCCGACATCGCCGAGCGCAACAGCATCAAGCTGACCGAAGCGCGCGAGCTGCTGGCGGCGGTCGACCTCGACGCGCCATCTTCGGTCGCGCCTTCGCTCTACGCGGACAGTGCCCCACAGGAGCCGCAACCCTCCGATCCGGTGCCTGTCGCGCCGCAGAAGCCCGCGATCGATGTGCGTCCGGTACTCTCGAGCGGCGTGCGCGAGATCGCCGGCGAGGTGCGTAACTCGCTGGACTTCCATCGCTCCCAGGACGGCGGCGGTGAGGTCTCGAGCATCGTGCTCAGTGGCTCGGCGCTACAGATCTCAGGCTTCGCACGGGCGCTTCAGAGCGAGCTGCGCGTGCCCCTAATCCCGCAGACGGTCGGCGTGCTCGACGAGAGCGCCGCCGGCGAGGTCTCCGCCGAGCGGCTTGCCGTGGCGACGGGCCTCGCGGTCGAGGAGGCGCCGCGATGAAGGCTGTAAACCTCATCCCCGGCGAGCAGCGCCAGGGCGCCGGCGGGATCTCCGACCTCACGGGTCGCTCCGGTGGCGCCGCGCTGATCGTGCTCGGCGTGGTCGTCGGACTCGCGGTGATGATCGCGATGTACGGCAGCGCTCACCACAGCATCTCGAGCCAAAACGGCGAAGTCGCTCAGATCAAAGCCGAGACGAGCGCGGTCGAAGCTCGCACCGGGCGGTTGACGCCTTATGCCGACTTCGTCACGATGGCCGATCAGCGTACCGAGACCGTCGCCCAACTCGTCCAAGCGCGCTTCGATTGGTCCCACGCGCTGCGTGAGCTGGGTCGCGTGCTGCCGGCCGGCACCTCACTCAGCGCGCTGCATGGCACTGTCGGAGCGAGCGCAACCGGGTCAAGCTCGAGCAGTTCGTCGAGCGCTGCGGCGAGTTCGACGCCCGCTTCGAGCACGCCCCCAGGCAGCACCCCGGTCTTCACGATCACCGGTTGCGCTACCAGCCAGACTGTCGTAGCGCAGGCGCTCCAGCGTTTGCGCCTGATGGACGGCGCCAGCGAAGTGCAGCTGCAGAGCTCGACCAAGGCCGAAACCGGCGGGTCGAGCGGGGCCAGTGGCGGAAGCGGCGCGACCGGCAGCTGCTCTGGCAGCGACCCTAGCTTTACAACTCAAGTGACGTTCGTCGGGCTGCCTACGGCGCCTGCCACGGGCGTGCCCACGGCCGCGGGCGCCGCAGCGGCCTCCGCGCACAGCGCCGGCGCTGCCGAGCCGGTCTCGACAGGAGACCCGTCCAAATGACCACGCGCGATCGACTGATGCTGATCGGGATCGTTGCGCTCGCCGTGCTGCTCGGCGCATGGTTCACGACGGTCGCGCCCGAGCGCGAACGAGCCGCGAAGATCAGTGCCGAAGTCGAAACGGCACGCCAGCAGTTGGCGAGCGCCGAATCGGCGGCTGACAGCGCCAAGAACGCGCAGGCTCAGTACTCGAGCGCCTACGCCTCGCTTGTGAGCCTCGGCCAGGCCGTGCCTGCTTCAGCGGAAACGCCCGGGCTCATATACACGCTCGACAAGGCCACGCACAGCCGCAACGTCAACTTCACCTCGATCACCGCCGGAACCACCGGCACGGCCAGCTCCAGTTCCAGCTCCACCGTAACGGCGGCCGCGCAAGACACGACTTTCAGCCAGGAGCCGTTCACGTTTGTCTTCAACGGCAGCTTTGTCGATCTCTACAAGCTGTTCGACCAGCTCGAAGGCTTCACAGTGCAAACCTCCTCGGGAGCGCTACACGTCAACGGACGGCTGCTGACGATCGACAGCGTCAGCCTTGCTCCGAGTAGCGGTAGCGGGAGCGCTTCCGCATCGAGTAAATCCAAATCTCCGCGGCTGACGGGCACGATCAGCGCCACCGCCTATGTTCTTCCCGCGGGTGCGACACCGCTGGGCGGGGCGACTCCGTCCAGCCCAGCGGGCGCCGCGACAACAGCCTCCAGCACCTCCTCCAGCGGCTCGGCGGTCACGCCCGCCGTCGTGAAGGCGACGCCATGATCGAGTTCCTGCAATCGCTGCGCTCCGACCTGTCTTCGCGGCGCCTGCTGCCATTCGTGGCCTTGGCCGCGGTTGCGTTGATCGCTGCCGTCGCATACGCAGTGACGGGCGGTTCGGGCAGCTCGGCGCCCGCACCCGTGGCAAGCCTGCCAAGCATCTCGGTTACCGGATCGGCGCCGGCGCTGCCGGTGACGGTTGCCCCGACGAACCCGAACGAGGCCGTCTCCGAGACTCCGGGTGGCGTGCGCTACCAGAGCGAGGGGGCCACGCGCGACCCCTTCATACCGTTGCCCTCGCCGCCCGCGACGAAAACCGCCACACCCTCCAGTTCCTCCAGCTCCAGTTCTTCCAGCAGCTCCACCGGCTCGAGCTCTGGTGGGTCGTCATCTTCCGGCAGCGGCGGATCCACGAGCAAAGGCTCAGGGGGCGGACAGGAAGCGCCTGCGCCGGCCCCGAAGAAAACGAGCAAGCCGAAGTTCCCCTACATCGTCTCCGTCCTGTTCGGGCCCGCCTCGACCACACCTGGCCAGCCCGCAACACTCGCGCCTTATGAGGACATCAAGCCGGGAGACCCATTCCCTTCCAAGCAGAATCCGCGCATATCCTTCGAACGAGTCACGAACAACGGCGCCGGCGCTGTCTTCAAGCTCGTCTCCCCGCCGATCCTGCACGGAACCGGCATCTGTCTGCCAAGCACCTCCGAATGCCAGACGATCGATCTGGAATCAGGGCACTCCGAGGAACTGGAATACATCGAAGCAAACGGCCAGATCGTCGTCTACGAACTGAAGGTCGTGAGCATCGTCAAAGGTAGCGGCGCAAGCGCGGCAAGCTTGAAGCACAAGGACGCAAGCGCCGCGCGCGTGAGGCTCAGGGCCCACAGCAAATAAGCTACGGCGGAGATGACGCTCCGCCTGATCACCGCCGGCGAGTCCCACGGACCCGGTTTGACATGCATCGTCGAGGGCCTGCCCGCCGGCTTGCGCCTGCGCCCGGAGGACCTCAACGAGGACATGGCGCGCCGCCAACTCGGCCATGGCCGCGGCGGGCGCATGAAGATCGAGAAGGACACCGCGCGCGTCACGGCCGGCATCCGCCACGGCGCGACGCTCGGCGGGCCGGTCGCTTTGCAGGTCGAGAACCGCGACTACGCCAACTGGGAAGAGCGTATGTCCCCCTGGCCGGTCGACGCGGAGATCCCGGAGGTTCACCTGCCGCGCCCTGGACACGCCGACCTCGTGGGCACGCAGAAGTACAAGCAGAGCGATGTGCGCAACATCCTCGAGCGTGCTTCGGCCCGCGAGACGGCGGCGCGCGTGGCTGGTGGGGCGCTTTGCAAGGCTTTCCTTGAGGCACTGGGCGTGCAGGTTCGCTCGCACGTGATCCAGATCGCCTCGGTCCACGCGCCCGAGCCCACGCAGGCTTTGACGCTCGCCGACTTCGATGAGGTGGATGCGTCGCCGGTGCGCTGCCTGGACGACGAGGCTGGGCGCGCGATGGTCGCTGAGATCAACAGGCTGCGCAAGGCCAACGAGTCGCTCGGGGGGGTCTTCGAGGTGCAGTCCTTCGGGGTCCTCCCAGGGCTCGGCTCGCACATCTCCTGGGAGGAGCGCCTCGATGGCCGACTGGCGATGGGCATCCTCTCGATCCAGGCGATGAAGGGCGTCTCGATCGGAGACGGCTTTCAGATCGCCGGTGTGCCAGGCTCACAGGCCCACGACGAGATCTTCTACTCCGAGCAGCGCGGCTACTACCGCGAGACCAACCGCGCCGGCGGCCTCGAGGGCGGCATGACCAATGGCGAGCCGCTGATTGTGCGCGGCGCGATGAAGCCATTGCCGACGCTGACCAAGCCGCTGCGCTCGGTTGACATATCGACGCACGAGGTAGCCGAGGCACTGCGCGAGCGCACCGACTCGTGCACCGTGCCGGCCGCGGGCGTCGTCGGCGAGGCGATGGTCGCGCTCGTGCTGGCCGACGCCTACCGGCGCAAGTTCGGCGGCGACCACATCGACGACACGCGCCAGGCACTGGATGCATATTGTGAGCGGATCGGATGGCCGGCGCCTTGAGCGCCGAGAGCTCGGGCAAGTGTCGAGAGCGTCCGCGATGGCGCCAGTAGTCGATATCCCCAGCCGCGCACTCGTTTTCATCGGCTTCATGGGCGCCGGCAAGACGACCGTCGCCGGCGAAGTCGCGGCGGCACTGGGCTTGCGGGCACTCGACAGCGACCGCCTGCTCGAAGATGGGCTGGGTCATTCCGTAGCCGAGGAGTTCCGCGCTCGCGGAGAGGCTTCGTTCCGGGCCGCCGAGGAGCAGCTCGTCTGCCGACTGCTCGAGCAGGCAGACGCGGGCTCGGTGATCGCGCTCGGCGGCGGCAGCGTTCTCTCAGAGCGCGTGCGCGCGGCGCTCGAGCCACACTTGACGGTGCTGCTCGACATCGACGCACAGGCCGCCTGGCGTCGCGCCGGCGCGAGCTCTGGACGCGAGAAGCGACCGCTGGCGTCCGATCGCGAGGCCTTCGACAAGTTGCACGCAACCCGCCTGAGTCTCTACGAAGGACTTGCGGATGCGATCCTGCCGGCGCTCACAACGCGCGTGGGCCTGCGTGCCCTATCAGCCCTGAGCGGCCTTTCCCGTGCGCCTGCCGGTACGCGTTTGCTGTGGGCGAGTGCCGCCTCCGGCGATTACCCGGTGTTTGTCGGGGGTGGCCTGCTACGCACGGAGGTGTGCTCGCAGCCGGATGTGTGGCCGCTGGACCGGACCGTCTCGCGGGCGTTCTGTGTCTCCGATCAAAACGTCGCCGGTCTATATGCCGAGCGCTTGGGCGGAGTTCAAGAGCTGATCGAGATCGCCCCGGGTGAGCGCAACAAGACGCTTTCAAGCGCAGAACTCGTGTGGAGCACGCTGGTTGCCAGAGGCATGACCCGCGCCGACCACCTGGTCGCGCTCGGTGGGGGAGTGGTGGGCGATCTGGCCGGGTTCTGCGCCGCCACCTATCAACGCGGCATCCCAGTCGTGCACGTGCCGACCACACTTGTCGCGCAGGTCGACTCCGCCTACGGCGGCAAGACCGGCGTCGATCTGCCGCAGGCCAAGAACTACGTCGGTGCCTACCACCATCCCGCGGGAGTGATCGTCGATCCTGAGACGCTCGCCACGCTCCCTTCGGCGGAGCTTGCGGCCGGCTATGTCGAGGTCTTGAAGACGGCATTGATCGCCGGCGGCGAGCTATGGCAGCGCGTCGCGGCAGACGAGCCGCTGGACGAGCGCACGATCCTCGCTTGCGCGCGTACCAAGCTGGCTGTCGTGGCCGAAGACGAGCGCGACGCCGGCCGCCGTCAGGTGCTCAACCTCGGGCACACGGTCGGCCATGCCCTGGAGACCGTCACCGGCTACGAGCGCTACCGCCACGGCGAGGCAGTCGGCCTCGGCCTGCTGGCGGCACTGCGACTGTCGGGCCAGGAGGAGCTGCGTGCGCAAGTACGCGAGCTGTTGAGTGCGCACGGGTTGCCGCTGGTGCTGGATGGCGAGGACGTCGAACAGGTCATCGCGGCGACGATGCGTGACAAGAAGCGCACCGGCGCGCAGGTCCCGTTCGTGCTGCTCGACGCGCCCGGCGAGGTACGCACCGGCTGTCACGTTTCTTCGAGCGAGCTGCACGCTGCCGTGTCGGAGCTGCAGGAGCGCGGGTAGGCTCTGCTTTCAGATGGCGGGCCTGATTCGCATAGAGGTGATGCATGGCGTCAATTTGGACATGCTCGGCAAGCGTGAGCCCGAGCACTACGGCACGCTCACGCTCGATGAGTTGGAGCGCCAGATCGAAGGGTTCGCGAGCGGGCTCGGTGTCGAGACACGCTTCTTTCACAGCAACTTCGAGGGCGAGTACGTCGAGCATCTGCACTCGCTGCGCGAGCTTGTGGATGGTGTGGTGCTCAATCCGGGCGCCTGGACGCACTACGCCTGGGCAATCCATGACGCGCTCGCTACTGCGGCGCTGCCAGCCGTCGAAGTGCACCTCTCCGACGTGAAGGCGCGCGAGCCGTGGCGGCAGCTCTCGGTGATCGAGGACCTGTGCATCGCCTCGGTGTCCGGCAAGGGGATCGAGGGCTACCGGCTGGCATTGGAGCGCCTGCGCGACGAGCTTGGCGGCAAGGAGCAAAAGGACGCTGCTCCGGGCCCGTCCGAAGCAGGAGAGGGTGCGGTATGAGCGAGCTTGCTCGTCTTGGCCGGCTGGCCTCGGTCTTGCGTGAGCAGGGCCTCGATCGGCTGCTCGTGAGCGCACCGGTGAACGTGCGCTACCTGTGCGGCTACACCGGCTCAAACGGCATGCTGCTGGTCGATGCCGAAGAGCAGGCCGAGCACCGTTTCTTCACCGACTTCCGCTACGTCACCCAGTCGGCTGAGCAGGTGCCGGAGGAGATCGAACGGGAGATAGCGCAGGGCGACCTGCTCGAGGCGGCGGCACGCGCGCTGGGGGAGGGCGGAGCAGCGGACGTGCAGACGCTCGGTTTCGACGACGCGTCGCTGACCGTCAAGCAGCACGCGCGCCTGCGCAAGCTGCTTGCCAAGAATTGGGAACTGGTGCCGTGCTCAGGGATCGTCGAGCGCTTGCGCGAGGTCAAGGACGAGCAGGAGGTCGAACGCATCCGCGCCGCCTCCGTGCTCGCCGACCAGGCGCTCTCAGAGGTGCTCGAAGCCGGGCTGTTGGGACGCACAGAGCGCGAAGTGGCGATCGAGTTGGAGCTGCGCATGCGCCGCCTGGGAGCGCAAGCGCCGAGCTTCCCCTCGATCGTCGCAAGCGGCGAGCACGGCGCGCTCCCACACGCCGAGCCGCGCGATGTCGAGATTGCCGCGGGTGTGCTCGTCACTATCGACTGGGGCGCCTACCTCGACGGCTACTGCTCGGACTGCACCCGCACATACGCCACCGGCAAGCTCCCGGCTGACGCGGTCGAGGCCTACGAACTCGTCCTCAGCGCGCAAGAAGCGGGGTTGCGGGCAGTCCGCGCCGGGATCTCAGGACGTGAGGTGGACGAGATCGCACGCACAATCATCGACAACGCAGGCCACAGCGAGCACTTTGGCCACGGTCTCGGTCACGGCGTCGGGATGGAGATCCACGAGGCGCCGCGCCTGTCGCGCACCGCGCCTGAGGAGCCGTTGCGCGCCGGCAACATCGTCACCGTCGAGCCGGGCGTCTATGTGCCCGCAAGTCTGGGCGTGCGCATCGAGGACCTAGTGCTGGTTGGCGATGACGGCTGCGAGCGGCTCACGAGCTTGCCGAAGCAGCTCATAACGCTCGACTAGCGCGCCCCGCGGCCTGTACAAGGCGAGGCCGAGCAGTCCCATCAGTGGCAAGGACCATGCCAAGAACAGCGCAGCCTCGGCATCGGCTGAGATGTGCGCCGGCGCCCACTGAAAGGTGAGCCACACAAACAGCGTGCTCGACAGCGCCAGCACAGGCGGGCGGTCGTTGGATCCGGTCGCCTCCCACGTGAGCAGCGCGAACACACAGGGGAGCAGGTAGTACTCGGTGTCCCACGTGTCCAGCACACAGCGCATCAACAGCAACAGAGCGAGGGCGAGCAGAGCGTCGCGCTCTCCCAGCACGGTTCCACTGCCGGCACGCCGGCGCCGGCTCAGCCACAACGAGACGGTCATGGCCGCACCAACGAGCAGGATCAGTGGGTGGCTGATCCCGCCCACCCAGCTTGGAGCGATCCGATAGCCGACCTTCGGCGAGCCGAACAGGCCGTGCACAAGCGCCCCGTGATGGCCGAGAAACCACCACACCTGCCAGGGTTGGAAGATCGAGGACGGCGCGTTCGCGATTGCCTGCGTACCGGATATGAACCCGCCGGAGGAGACCAGTGCGAGGGGAGCGAGCACTGCCACAGAGGTCACACCCGCAATCATCAAGCACAGGAGGCGCCGCTTCGCCGGCAGCGCCAGCAGCACAGGCCCGATCGCAAGCAGCGCCCACTCCTTGTTGGCGATCGCCAACCCCAGTATCAGCGCCGCAGGCACCATGCGGTTGCGGTTTGCAAGCAGCACGGCCGCAATGCACATGCAGGCTCCGAGCAGCTCCTCAGGATGGCCGATTTCAAGCGCTTGAAGCGTCAGTGGACTGGCGACGCACAAGCCGAGCACGACAGCCCGGTTGAGGAGCGAGCGCCCTTCGCCGCGCATCCGTGCCACCAACCACACGCCGAGCACGGCTGCCGCAAGGAGACACGGCAGCGCAACCATGCGGTAGACGGCCAGCTCCCCGCCTCCCCAAAGACCCGGAAGCAGCGCGAACGGCGCCCGCTCGACGAACGATCCCCCGTAGGCGGGCGCGAGTCGCAGAAACTCGACAACGTGTCCCTGCGCAAGCGCGTCGAAGGCCGGTCGCGCCTCGCTTTCATAGTCGTTCCAGGCGAACCCGTACAAACCGAGCCACGCCATCGTGGCGCTCGCCGCCGTCGCGATGAATGCGCACAGGGCGTTCTCGCGCAGCAGCTGCCTCATCTGGCTTCATCGACCGCAGATGCACGTCGCTTGAGACTTCAGTGCTTGTTTAGCTTGCCCGTTGGGGGCCTCCTCGGGCTTCGGTGCCAGCGTGCTCCACCGCAGTGCGGCCGGCGTGGCGGGCCCTGGCGCCTTGCTACTCCTGTTGCCAGGATCGCGTTGCTTCTGAGGCGGCCTAGGCGCGACCGCGCGATACCGCTACGCGACGAAACAGCTCAGTGACCCCGAAGCGAGGCGCCACCCGCTCCACGAGTCCCGGCGCGAGCGCCCCAAGCGCGAGCATCGGCCGGATCGGGGTGCCGCTCTCCAACAGCTCGGCGCGATCCTCGCGAATCGCACGAACAACCGCCTCGGCCACCTTCTCGGTCGTGGTCTCGCCCATCATGCGGTTGGAGTGGTGCCCGTCATCGACCATACGGGCGTACATCCCATCGCCGGCAATGAACCCTGGGCAGACCACGGAAAAGCCAACTGGGGAATCCAGGTACTCGGCGCGCAAGGACTGTGTGAGGCCAACCAGCCCAGCCTTCGTGGCCGCGTAAGGCTCGTTGAACGCCGGCCCAACCTTGCCGGCGATCGAGGCGATGAAGACCACGTGGCCGCGACCGCGCTCGAGCATCCCAGGGGTGAGACGGTGCGTGAGCAGCAGCGGCGCCGTCAGATTGACGTCGACCATCGAGGTCAGCTCCTCGCGCGTATAGCTCGTGAACGCCCCAACCGACTCGACCCCGGCGTTGTTGACGAGCACGTCGATCGGGCCGAGGGCGTTCTCGACGCTGTCAATGAGCGTATCGGTGGCGCTCAGATCCGAGAGGTCGGCCGGTACGGCAACGCTCTTGACACCCAGCCCGCCCAGCTCGGCGGCGACCGCTTCGAGTGCGCGCTCGCGTCGGCCGGAGACAGCGACGTTCATCCCCTCGCGCGCCAGCCGCCTGGCGATGTGGGTTCCGAGACCACCAGATGCCCCTGTGACGAGCGCGATGCCACCTTGCAGATTCTTCATGCCACACCCTTTGGTCGGTTTGCGGCGATCTTAGTTGGTCCAGGTCAGCCCAAGCGTTCTTGTGAGAGGTCCCCGTCCTCGCGTCCGGCTTAGTTGTACATGGTCGCATTGTTTGTCTAAATGGAAATAGCAAGCTACCATCGCCCGGCGATGTCGTGGCGCGGCCCGCTTGTGCACGACGTTCTCGCCATGTCACTCAAAAGGAGAGTCCAGTGAATGCCGAACGAGTTCAAGCCATTGAGGTTCCCGAGCGCACCCTTCGCCGGCTGGCAGAGGAGAGCCTGGTCGAGATCCAGTTGGAGCGGCTCAGCAATCAAGTGGCCCAGATTCGATCGAGTATGGCCGACCCCACCGCGTCCAATCCCCACCTGGGCGCCCTGGAGAGACGACGAGCGGGACTGTTGGCACACCGGATCTCGCCCATGGCGGAGGTGGACATCGTTCAGCAGAGGCTGGACCAAGTGGTGCTTGGTATCGGGGACCTGCTGTTTCCGTGGAGCGTGATGGAGCTGCCGTATATGGCCGAGGGGATCCACCAGTCGCCTGGTGCCCCGCATACCACCGGCGAGATCGGCACGGCCGGGCTGTTTGCCGGTGGTTGCGCTTACGGAGGAACGATCACCCAGGACGGAGAAGGGGAGCGGGAACCGTGGTGGGTGCACACCTGGGTCAACTCCGCGGTGTTCCCGGAAGCACCCGCGACAGGTCGCCTCTACTACCGGTTCTTCGTCAGCTCGGAATGCAACATCTACAGGGCGCCGGTCGTGGCGGGTTGTATCCGCGAGTACGTGACGATCGGAACCGCCGGTGATGTGAGCACCAGTCCGCCTGTGGATCAGTGGACGACGTGGCAGACCGTGGGCTGGCCGATCGAACAAACGCTTCCACTTCCTCCGTTGGAGTTGGAGCTAAGCGGCGGGGTCCTCGTCACCGGCTCCATCCCGGTGGCGGCCGGCGAGAACCCGGCGATCGCGTTCATCTACGGCACCGCGATCACGATCACCGATGGATTGCTTCAACTGCTATGGGGAAACTTCGGCACCAGTCGCGTTGTCGCGCCTGCCGGGACGCCGGAGTATCGCGACTACGACAAGATCGAATACCGCTTCGAGCCGGACTGGTGGATAAGCGCCGTCAACGGCCGGCTGACAAACGCGCCTCAAGCAGGTTGAGCCAGGTGTGATCGGGGGATCGCATCGATCTAGTCCGCCAGCAGAGCGGAGACGCCCCGGTGGTTTGTCGCCTCGACGTGCCGCTCGGCGATCGCTCGATGAGTGCCCTACAGGGATCGCGCAATGGATGATCCGTCCCTTGGCATACACAAGGAGGGTTGTGTCGAGCAGGATCGCGCCTGGCGTCCGTGCAGGCGTCGAGTCCGACGCGCAGGTCCACGGGCTCTTCGCGATCCCCGACCGCTACGCTCCCACATCGTGATCACCACCAACCAATTCAGGTACGTTAGCTAACCACATTGGGAGGATGCTTGATTTGCTCGACGACTTGCCAGACCTCACTGCTGGGATTGCTTCGGGGCGGTGAGCCATCGCCTTCATGCTTACGATCCAGTTTCTTGGCACGCCTAGCGGCCTCCTCGTGGCGCCCAGCTAGCTCTAAAAGTGCTTGTTCGGTTAGGAGCTTCTTGCATCCCAGCAAGGTCTTGGAGCGTGACTGGGCATGCTGTCGTTCGATATAAGCGGTTTGGTCCTCGAAATGCAGGATGAACCAGAGCTCAATGCACGGGTGGGACACGGCGACCTTGATGCCGTGTTGGTCAGCGCGACCGATCGCACCTTGTAGGTCGGCGTGGTCATCCACATCAAAGACGCACCAGATCTCGTCATATGGACGTCCAGCACTACGTTTCTGCTCCCGAAGCTCTAGCTTCTTCTTGGCGATGGCGCGGTCGACAAGGGACATAGGTGAGCCGTGGAACTCATCGATCGTGACCCGTACAGTGCGCCTATGTAGCCGACTCCAATAGACAAAGTACCCCTCCTCCGTTCGCGCCCCCTCAACGAACAGAAGTAGCTCAGGCAGTAGCGCCGCCTTGGAGCGCCGACGAGTCGGAGGTCTCCCAGAACGCCCGCGCGACACTCAATCGTCCGAGTGGATTAGCTCGCCGAGATGATCGAACTGTTCACGAGAGAGGATCGGAGTGGCTCCATAGCGGCCAGCAAGGTAGCGTCGACCAATTGCCTCGTGCTTGCGAGGATCAAGGTCAATCAATGGGTACAGGCGAGTACTGCCGTCCTCAAGCTTCTCGGTAAACCATGTCTGATCGCGACCAACTAGGCGTTCATCGCGTGAGTCACCGAGTATTGTTGTGTCATGCGAGTTGAAGATGAGTTGTGCTCGATGAGGGTTTGTCAAGGGATCTTGAAAAAGTCGCACAAGTTGGGTGACTAGCGCTGGGTGCAGACTCGCATCCAGCTCATCCGCAAGCAGAACTATGCCGTCTGTCAAGGCGTCGACCACCGGCCCAATAAGGCCAAACCAAACCACGGTTCCAAGCGACTCCTCCGCCGGGCTAAGCTCGATTGGCTGGTCCCCCGCCCCCCGATGAGTAAAGGAGACGCCTATATCCGCGATCTGTAGATCATCTACATCATCATCGTCATTCTCGGAGATGATTTTCACCGCCTGAGCAACACGCTCCTTCAGATCTGGGTCGAGATCGTGCTTCTTTGCGTCCATGAGCCCGAGATCGGCTGCCCGCAAGAGCGTCATGACACGCTCGCGAGCAGCTTCATTACTAAGCATGCCAACTGTAAAGGCTTGTCGCGCAGGTCTGTTATCGGCCTGAGCAAAGAGGAGGTTGCCACGAAACCATTCCTGCAGGGGGAGCAGATGCGGATGGTTAGCTGCGGCAGCCGTGGACAAGAAGAGTGCATCAGGCCGCAGAAGTCGCTCTATGGCCCGCGTGTTCGCGCGCTCGGTCGCCCCTGCGTGTACCGTCATGGCCTCGCGAGTAAACAACGATGCCGCTCGACCTCGAGGATAGTGAAGCGCCCACTCCTCGATTACGTGCTGATCGTCGCGGATGAAGCCATACTCATGGCGCACGCCATTCAGCACAAGATCAATCTCATACCGAGAAGGCTCCTGCTTCGAATGGGAGTCGAGGAGGAATGGCCAGCGCCGCAGGTTGGTCGTGCTCTGCTGGCGAAAGGAATTGAGCACGTATCCACGCATGTCATGGATCGCCTTCAGCACATTTGACTTTCCCGATGCGTTTGCGCCAAAGATCCCCGCGGCCGGCAGGGTCATTAGCGGATTGCCCCCCTCGCGCCAAGGAATATGGCGTATCACGCGAGACTCGGCGAGAGGCGTCGCAATCAGCGAGAGTTCGATCTCCTCGCGGAACGAGCGGACGTTCTCAGCACGAAACGCGAGCAACATCGAGGCGTTCCATCCTGCTTCAGGTGCCATATCGTCTTATCGTCGCAGAAAAATTGCGCAAACCAACCCAAGACCAAGTCAAAGCATAGATCTTGTGGATCTTTGCGTATCTTCGAGCCGAGAAGCGTGTCTCCTGCTGATGCACAGCCTTTCTTTATGCGTGCCATATCCTGTGGCGCCCACCTCGGGACCCGGCATACGGCACGAGTCAGATCCATACATCCGGTATTGGCCCAGGCCTCCACGCCGTCGTTACCCCGCCGCCCTCCTTGTGCAGCAGGTGGCTGTAGTCAGCAAGCTGCGCCTGAAACGCCAGCTCGTGCCGAGGATCGTCCGCCTCCTGGTCGATCCAATCGCGCCAAACGACAAGCGCGCACAACGTCTCGACGTGGGTGGCGTCTTCCCACCAGCCGTCTTTCAGGTGTTGAAGCGCCCTCGGGTAGCGCCCGTATAGAGCCACGATCGAGCCCCACATCTGGGTCCGCCACTCCTGCTGGTCGTAGAACGGCTCGATCCATGGCGCGTGTCGATCCAAGTCAGGGTCCGTAACGGACCCCGCGAAGGGGACGATCACCTGGCCGGTTTGCTCACCTATGCGCTTCTCGATTTCAGCGCAGACGAGCTGCGCCGCGACACGCGAAGTCGGCTCGCCGCGCTCCTCGGCCAGTGCTTCTAGTTGGGCCACCAGTGGGTCCGGCAGGGTCATCTTGATTCGTCGGCTCATCGTGTCGTCTCCGGTCTCGTTGGTCTTGGACGCCGGTTGCGTCCTCGGTGTTAATGACCGTGAGCGGCCCAAAACGGCCAACGAATTTGGGACCCAAAGCTGGCCCACTTTGGGGGCGTGCATCTAGTCTGTGCTTCCTGCCAGCCTGTGGAGACCGGGTGCTGGTTCCGGTCGGAAGGGCCGGTTGATCGGCCGTCGCTGGCAGGAAGGGTTCTTGCCGTTGATGCTGTCCGGTTGGTCGGGTTGGGTCCCGGGCTGGTGTCG
>DATHNT010000005.1:0-27767 GCA_035485715.1 Solirubrobacteraceae bacterium
CAGGCTCAACCTCTCTCTTCACTTGGCGGTGAAGGAGGCAGCCTGAGACCAGGCACGGACGGGTTCCCCGGCCGGGGAACCCGTCCAAACCTCAAAGACCTATCGAGCCCCCAACTGTCGGGAGCACCCGGAGACAGCCCACCTTAGACGCCTGGGGTCTCGCTGCTGAATGGGGGCAGGTGGCGGCCAGCGATGGCGGGCCTGTCAGCGTCGTGCTTCCCTGATGCCCCGTTCCATCTCGCGCTTGGAGTCGCGCTCGCGCATGGTCTGGCGCTTGTCATAGAGATCCTTGCCGCGAGCCAGCGCGATCTCGACCTTCGCGTGCGGGCCCTTGAAGTAGATGCGTGTCGGCACGAGCGTGAGGCCGCGCTCTGAGACGCGCCCGGCGATGTCCTCGATCTGCGAGCGGTGCAGCAGCAGCTTGCGCGGACGCTCAGGATCGTGATTCTCACGCGAGGCTGGCAGATACGGGGGAATGTGCACCGACTGCAGCCACAACTCGCCGTCGCGGATCGAGGCGTAGCCGTCCTTCAGCTGGGCGCCGGAGGCACGTAGCGCCTTGACCTCGCTGCCCTGCAGCACGATGCCGCACTCGACGCGGTCGGTGAGCTCATAGCGGTAGGAGGCGTAGCGATTGCTCGCCACGTCCCCGGCGCCGATCTTGCGCTTCTTGCCCTTTGCCTTGGCCATCGGTCGAGCCTATCCAGACCGCCTTCGCGGCGCGGAGCGCCACGAAGAACCACGGATGTTTGGGAACGCCGATCGGACGCCCCGCGACACTGAGCGCCTCGGGGGACACGCAGTTGATGCTCTAGCCGGCCGGAGCCAGATCGACCCGCCCGGCTGAGGCGTCGACCCTGACGACACGCACGTCTACCGGATCGCCGAGCCGTAGCATTGCGCCTGAGCGCTCGCCGCGCATGATCGTGGACTGCTCGTTGAGCGACCACCACTCGCGCTCCTCGCCCGTGCTGAGCAGGCGCACCGGCAGCATGCCCTCGTAAATAGGACGCACCCGAGGCTCGCCCTGCACCTCCGAGGCTTCCTCTGCAGCTCTCGAAGCGGCATGCCCCCCGCGCGCGCGGGGGGCATCGCCAAATGCGACAAACGCCCCCGCCCCGATCAAGCCTGTGACCTCGCCCGCGAAAACCTGGTCGTATCCCCCATCCAGCAGGACCTCCTCGAGCAGGAAGCAGGCCGCAATGTCATCGCCCTTGTGCTCCAGCTTCGCGGCGTCGCGCTCGCACTGGGACGTCCATTCCCCCAGCTCGACCAGCTTGCGCGCGCTTGTCACACGTTCCCCTGCGCCGACGGAGGACAGCAGCGCCCGGTGGCAGACGAGGTCCGGATAGCGGCGGATCGGCGAGGTGAAGTGGCAATAACAGGCCGAGTGCAAGCCCGCGTGGCCGGCGTTCTTCGGCGAATAGCAGGCCTGCTTGAGCGAACGCAGCACAAGCGAGGAGAGCGCGATGCGACCCATCCCACTACGGCGTACGTGAGCGTTGACCCGACGCGAGATCTCCCCGACCAACTCGGCTGCACGTGCCGGGAACAGCGGATCTGGCAACGGTGGTGTGGAGACGCCCAGCGAGGCCAGCTGGGCGACGAGCGTGCGGATGCGCTCGGGGTCTGGGCGCTCGTGGACGCGGTACAAGCAGGGCACCGAGGCCTGCGCAAGCTGTCGCGCGACGGCTTCGTTTGCGGCGATCATCAGGTGCTCGATCAGGCGATGGGACTCGGTTTGCGCACGCGAAAGTATCTCGGTGACGTTGCCGCTCTCATCAAAGGAGAACTCGGGCTCCTCGGAGTCGATCGCGAGCGCCCCGCCGGAGTCGCGCGCTCGTTGCAGCTCGGCGGCTGCGGCACGGGCAGCCGCGAGCGGCCCACCCCATGGTTCTGGCGCAACCTCCTCTCCGACAAATACCCGATCGACCTGCTCGTAGTCCAAACGCATGTCCGAGCGGATCAGCGAGCGGCAGAAGCTCGCGGAGAGGACCTTGGACCCCCGCAACAGCATCTCAACGGTCACGGCCAGACGCTCCGCTCCCGGCACGAGCGAGCAGGCGTCGCTGGAGAGCGCATGCGGGAGCATCGGCTCGACCGTGCCCGGCACGTAGACACTTGTCGAGCGTCGGCGCGCCTCGATGTCGATCGCCGAACCCAGCGGCACATGGGCAGCGACGTCGGCGATGTGGACCCAAATGCGCACCGTGCCGTCGGGCAGAGCCTCAGCGGAGATGGCATCGTCGAAGTCGCGTGCGGTGGATGGATCGACGGTGAAGGTGGGCAACTCGCGCAGGTCGCGTCGCTCCCCCTCTCTCAGCTCGACCTCAGCCCTGGCCCAGGCGCGCGCTCCCGCCTTGCGTGCTTCGCGCTCGACCGCCGAGTCGAAGCGGAGCGCGTGGCCGGCCTCGCGCATCATCTGCTCGATGGCGTCGCGAGCTGTTTCGGTGCGCTCCTGCGGCGGCCACACGACGCGCGTGTTCGACGATCCGCCCAATCGTGGTGCTACGCGCTTGCTTCGCGTGCTGTCAGGCGCTCGTGCACCGGAACCGTCCTTGCTGGGAGCACTTGACTTCGCTGCGCGTGCACCGGATGTCTTTGTGCTCTTGCGCGCACCGCCCGCCTTACCGTTCTTGCCTTTCCCTTCGGCCTTACCGCCGCGCTTGCTTTTCCCTTCGACCTTGGCCCGTTTGCTTGGCCCTCCGCGCGAGCCGCCACGCGGCGGGCTCATTTGACCTTGGCCAGCAGCGTGTGCAGCGCGACTTCGAGGCCGTGTTCCGTGTCCACACCGCTGGGCACTCGGACTTCTGGGGTGATACCCGCGCCCTCTTTGACGCCTCCTCCCCCCAGATTGCGACCGTTGGGAGTGAAGTACTCACCAACCGTGATCTTGATTGCGCCGCCGCCGGAGAGTGGCTCGAGCTCTTGGAAGACGCCCTTGCCGTAGGTGTGAGTGCCGATTACGGTGGCGCGACGATGGTCTTGCAGAGCCGCAGTGACGATCTCCGACGCCGAGGCGGTGTCGCGGTCGACGAGCACCACCATCGGAACCGAGTTGGGGATCGCACTGCCCGCCGCGGTCAGCACGGTCGTCGGCTGAGAGCGTCCGCGCGTGGTCACTATCACTCCCGATGGTATGAAGATCGAGGCGATCAGGCGCGCTTCGCTGACGAGACCGCCACCGTCGGCGCGCAGGTCGAGCACGAGGCCGCGCGCGCCTTCCTTGAGGAGCTTGTCAACCGCCGAGCGCACTTCGACCGCTGAGCCTTCGCTGAATGTCGCGAGATAGACCCAGCCGAGCTTGACCCCGTGAACGCTGCGCATCATCGAGGCTACGACTGGCTCGGAGATGATCGCCCGCGTGACCGTGAGCTTGTGCGGTACTCCGTGCACCGGCTTGACGGTCAGCTCCACATTGGTGCCCGGCGGCCCCTTGATCAGTGCGGTCGCGGTGTCGGCAGGGACACCGTGCAGCGGGCGCGAGCCGACGGCGACGATCGTTTCCCCCGACTTCAAGCCCGCCCGTTGGGCCGGCGAGGAGTTGAAGACGTGTACGACTTCGAGACCCGCTGTCTTTGGGTCGACCGAGACGCCGATCCCGGCGAAGCTGGCCGGCTGATCGAAACTCGTGAATTCCTTTGGGCTGAGGTACTCGGAGTACGGGTCATGAAGGCTCGAGATCAGTCCCGCGACCGAGGAGTTCGCGAGCGCGCTCTTCGAGACCGGTCGGTAGTAGTCGTGGGAGACGCGTTCGATCGCTTCGTCGACGACCTGCGTGCCGTTGTTGGCGACGAAGGCTTTGCGCGCGAAGCTTGGGAGATTGCTCGGGTGGCCGCCCAGCCAGATGCCGACGAGCAGCAACAGCACTGGTAGCAACACCGCTAGAGCGGCAAACAGGACCTGCCGTGCGCGGGAGCTCATACCCCCACCCTACGCACTCCCCAAGGCTTCTGAGGCGCTCGGCGCCATGTCCTAATGCTGGACTCAGACTCGCAGGAAACGCCGCAGCGACAAGCCTGAGCCTGCAGCAGAGACGGCGATGGCACATGCCATCAGCACCAGGATCAGCAGGCGGAAGTCGATCATGTCGGGCTGGGAGATCAGCTTCACCGTGCCGGCCAGGGGATCGATCAGCGTGATCTTGGCGACCGCGAGCAGCCCGATCGCGCATACGCCTCCCAGGGCACCCAAGAACAAGCCCTCGATCACGAACGGCCAGCGGATGAACCAGTCGGTAGCGCCAACCAGCTTCATCACCTCGACCTCGCGTCGGCGCGAGAAGAGCGACAGGCGGATCGTGTTGGAGACGAGCAGGATCGAGGAAAAGACGAGCAAGGCCGCGAGCAGCGCCATCGTGATCTTGACGATGCGTGTCGCGGAGAGAATCTTGTCGGTTTGGGCTTGGCGATCTTGGACGTCGGCGATCGCGGAGTCGGTCACCAGGCGCTTGGCCGCTGGGCTCGACTGGTTCAGCTCGGCTTGGATCGCGTCAGCCCTGGCGGGATCGGTAGGCGTGATCCTTAGGATTTCCGGCAGCGGGTTGTAGCCGATCAGTTGGAAGGCCTGCGGGTCGATCTTGCGCTCCTGTTCGTAACCCGCCTGCTTGGAGAGCACTTCGATGTGGCCGACGTAAGGGGCGTGTTCGATCTTGTGGCGTACGCGCGCTACTTCGGCGGCGGTAGCCGTCGTGTTGAGGTCGACGTCGACGACGACGCGGCCGCGAATCGAGTTGGCTGCTCCGTTTGTTGCCTGGACTACCGGGATGAAGACGCCCAGCACGAGCGTCGTCACCAACACGCACGACAAAGCCGCAAACGAGGGGGCCGGGTTGCGCCGCATCGAGCGCACCGCCTCCTTCAAGAAGAATCCGAGTTTCATCGACGTGCGCCGCCCCTTGGTCGAGGGGCCTCTTCGGCAGCCGTTTCGCGCTTCAACCTCTCTGCCAAGTCGCCCGTCGTCTCATCCTGTGCATACAGGCCCGTGGCCTCGTCGCGGATGATGCGCCCGCGACGCAGCTCGATCACACGGCGGCGCATCTTGTCGACCAGCTCGTTGTCGTGGGTTGCCACGATCACCGTCGTGCCGGCTCTGTTGATGCGGTAGAGCAGCTGCATGATGCCGATCGAGGTGTCCGGGTCGAGGTTGCCTGTGGGCTCGTCGGCCAGCAAGAGCGGCGGGTGCGAGGCGAAGGCGCGCGCTACTGCAACGCGTTGCTGCTCGCCGCCGGAGAGCTGGTGGGGGTAGTTGTGCAGCTTGGTCGAGAGACCCGTCAGGCGCAGGATGTCCGGGAGCGAGGAGCGGATCTGCTTGCGCGAGGCGCCTGTCACCTGTAGGGCATAGGCGATGTTGTCGTAGACGGTGCGCGTTGGCAACAGCTTGAAGTCTTGGAAGACGACGCCAATGTTGCGACGGTAGTACGGGACGTGCTTGTGGTCGATCTCGCCCAGGTGGCGGCCCGCGACGCGGATGATGCCCTCGCTCGGATCGAGCTCCTTGATGAGCAGGCGCATGATCGTCGACTTGCCCGAGCCGGTGGCGCCGACAAGGAAGACGAACTCTTGGCGGTCGATCGCAAAAGTCGCCCGCTCCAAGCCGACGTCGCCCGAGTCATAGCGCTTTGTAACGGCGCGGAAGTCCACGACGGTGTTCGCGCCCGGCGTGCTCACCGGCGTCTTGCTCGGAGCGTTGCTCGGAGATGGAGCCGCAACGGGTGGCCGTACGCTTGCAACGACCCGAGCGTGGCTCGGGTTCATATGCCGCGCGAGCGCGCGGCGCGGGATCGTACGTGCCGGACGAGCGTTTTTCTCTTGGTCGGCCATGGCGGGGCACAGTAGCGATCGGAGCCCCGCGAGGTCGCACTTTTGCCTGCATGCAAAGCCTTTTGCACGACGCAACGCACAAACCACAAAGAGGGGTTCGCGACAACGCGGCGAGTGCGACACGCCGATCGCCTATCGTGGCGTGCGCATGACCGACATCTCGACAACCACCGTTGCCGGCAATGGCCTGCCCGTGTACAACGTGAGCCTGCCAGGGACACGCGCACTGACGGTGCTCGTCGCCTTCGACGCCGGGGCCCGCACCGAGCGCGTCGAGGAGAACGGGATGGCCCACTTCCTCGAGCACCTGGTGTTCAAGGGCGGCGAGAAGTACGCCACCTACAAGGACGTCAACGAGACGGCCGAGCGGCTTGGGGGGATGCTG
This sequence comes from Solirubrobacteraceae bacterium, assembly GCA_035485715.1. Taxonomy (GTDB): domain Bacteria; phylum Actinomycetota; class Thermoleophilia; order Solirubrobacterales; family Solirubrobacteraceae; genus Palsa-744. The sequence continues at coordinate 6,208 of DATHNT010000005.1, forward strand.
AACGCCTATACGAGCCACGACCTCGTCGCCTTCCACATCACCGTGCGCGCGGAGTCGGCGCCGGAGGCGATCGATCTGCTCAGCGACTTCGTAGCCCGCCCCAAGCTCGACGCCGAGGAGCTCGACCGCGAGCGCGGCGTGGTAATCCAGGAGATCAACCGTGCCTACGACCAGCCCTCGACCGTGGCCGAGTACCTGATCGACAAAGCTGCCTTCGGCGACCATCCGCTTGGGCGCACCGTGCTCGGCCCCGAGGAGAACTTGCGCAGTTTCACTCGCGAGGGAATCGTCAGCTTCCGCGAGCGCCGCTGGGCCGGGACTTCCGGCGCGGCGTTCTTGGTTGGGAATATTGAGTTCGTTCCCGGACCGGACAGGCTGGCAGAACTGTTCACCCGTTTTCCAACCCTGCAGGCGCCTGAGCCATACGCGCCGGCACCGAAGTTCAGCCCCGAGACCTTGGTGGAGCAGCGCGACACCAACCAGTCGCACCTGCGCATGATCTACCGGCCGCAGATCGACGTGGGCAACGTCAAACAGCGGGCGGCGCTGTCGATCTACTCGACGCTGCTCGGCGGTTCGATGGGCTCGCGGCTGTTCGAGGAGATTCGCGAGAAGCGGGGGCTTTGCTATTCGGTTTACGCGATCGCTCACGCTTTTGCGGACGTGCCGATCCTGCAGCTAGGGTCAGGACTCGACTCGGAAAAGTGCATCGAGGCTTACACGCGTATGCGCGAGATCGTCGACGAGCTGCGCGCGGACGGGCCGACCGAGGAGGAGGTGCAGCGCGCTCGCGCTTACTCGGCCGGGCGGCTGGTGCTTGCCTTCGAGAACACGAACGCCGTCGCCCGCTATGGAGCCAGCCAGAAGATCGTCTACGGCGAGGACGTCGATCCTGACGCGGCGATAGCGGCACTCGACGCTGTCACGTTCGATGAGGTGCGCGAGGTCGCGGCGGACGTGGCCGATAACCTAGCGGTCGCCTGCGTGGGGCCGCACGAGGCTAGCGAGTTTTAACCGAGCGCGACCATGCGGTCTATTGGCACTCGCGCCCGCTCGGCTATCTCCGGCGCTACTCGCACCTCGAACTTCATATCGCGCAGGGCGTCTCTCAGCTTCTCCAGCGTGATCATCTTCATGTACACGCAGCTCGCCTCGGCGTTGGCCGGGATGAACTTCACATCGGGAGCGGCCATTTCGAGCGGGTAGAGCATGCCGGTCTCAGTCGCGACGACCGCCTCGCGCGGCGACGATGCGATTGCGCTCGCCTGTCCGTTGACCCGGCCGCCCGCGAGCTTCTCCAGGTCATCGGCGTAGCGCAGCATCCCGCCTGTGGAGAGCATGTGCACGCCCTCTGCCGACACGTCGCCCGCGGCGACATACTCCATGATCGAAGTCGTACAGCCGCACTCCGGGTGGATCAGGAAGTCGGCGCCCGGGTGCGCGGCGCGTGTGGCGTCGATGTCCGACGGGCGGATGCCGGCGTGCACGTGGCACTCGCCGTCCCACACGTGCATGCGCTTGCCCAACTCCTTCTCGACGTAGGCGCCGAGCCACATGTCCGGCCCGAAAAGGATCTCGGTGTCCGGGCCTTGCGTCTCGTAGATGTGGCGCACCACATCGACCGCGTTGGCCGATGTGCAGCAGTAGTCGGTCAGCGCCTTGACCTCAGCGGTGGTGTTCACATACATGACGACCACGCCACCCGGATATGAAGCCCTCCACTCGGCCAGCTGCTCGGCGTCGATCGAGGCCGCCAGTGAGCAGCCCGCGTCCAGGTCGGGGATCAGCACGGTCTTCTCCAGGCACAGGATCGAGGCGGTCTCGGCCATGAAGTGCACGCCGCAGAAGACGATCGTCTCGGCGTCGGAGGCGGCCGCCTGGCGCGAGAGCCCGAGCGAATCGCCGACGTAATCGGCGACATCCTGCACCTCGGGCACCTGGTAATTGTGCGCGAGGATCGTCGCGCCCCGCTCAGCCGCCAGCGCACGCACCTCGTCGTGCAGCTCGGCGATCTCCTCCGCCGTCAGATCGGGGAGTGCGCCCTGGGTAGGGATCATCGGCAACGTCTTCATCTCGTCACCTCCAGAATCAGGGACAGGTCGAGAGCCGGCGCGGAGTGAGTGAGCGCGCCTACCGATATGAAGTCTACCCCGGTCAGCGCGCGCTCCCGGATGTTCTCGAGCGTCACGTTGCCGCTTGCCTCCAGCGTGGCGCGACCGCCCACTTGGGCGACGGCTGCCGACAGCTCGGCGACGCTCATGTTGTCGGGCAGAAGACGTGGAACGCCCGCCGCGAGCGCCTCATCGATCTCACCGGGATTGCGTACCTCGACCTCCAGTGTGGGGGCAAGCTCGGGGACCGCCTCGCGTACGCGAGCCACCGCCTGGGCGATCCCACCGGCCGCCGCGATGTGGTTCTCCTTGATCAGGATCGCGTCGAACAGGCCGACGCGATGGTTAGTGGCGCCCCCGGCCGCGACAGCCGCCTTCTCAAGCTTCCTCAACCCTGGCGTCGTCTTGCGTGTGTCAAGCACGACCGTCCCAGTCCCCTCGACCTCGCGCACGAAGCGCGCCGTGAGTGTCGCGATACCCGATAGGCGTCCGAGGAAGTTGAGCGCCGTGCGCTCGCCTGTCAGCAGCGCGCTGGCCCTTCCTTCGATCGAGAGCACCGGCCCACCCTGCTCTCGCCAGTTGCCCTCCTGAACCAAGCGCTCGAAACGCACATTGGGGTCGAGTAGCGCAAAGCACGCTTCAGCGGCGTCCAAGCCGAAGATCGTGCCCGGCGCCTTCTGCGTGATCAGTGCCCGCGCGCTTGCATCCGCCGCAACGGTCGCGCTTGTCGTGACGTCACCAGCCCCCACGTCCTCGGCCAAAGCACGCCCCACCAGCTCGGTCAGCTCGTCGCCGCTCACTGCATGGACGAGGCCGACTTGAGCAGATAGGCACGCACGAATCCATCCAAATCCCCGTCGAGCACGCGCTGCACGTCGCCCATCTCATAATCGGTGCGATGGTCCTTGGCCATCGAGTAAGGGTGCAGCACGTAGGAGCGGATCTGCGAGCCGAAGTTGACGTCTTGGGCCTCGCCCTTCTCGCGCGCGATCTCTTCCTGGCGTTCGCGCTCCTGCTTCTCCACGAGCTTGGAGCGCAGCATCGCCATCGCGGTGGCGCGGTTGGAGGTCTGCGAGCGCTCGTTTTGGCACTGCACCACGATCCCTGACGGTCGATGGGTGATACGTACGGCCGAGTCGGTCTTGTTGACGTGCTGACCGCCGGCGCCAGAGGCACGATAGGTGTCCACCTGCAGGTCGTCCTCGTCAATCTCGACCTCGCCACTATCCTCCACGACCGGCGCGACCTCGACGCCCGCGAAGCTCGTTTGGCGGCGGTGGGCGGAGTCGAACGGGGAGAGACGCACAAGCCGGTGCACGCCCCGCTCGGCGCCGAACAGACCGTAGGCGTTTTCCCCCGAGACCTTGAAGGTGGCCGACTTGATGCCCGCTTCCTCACCTGGGCTCACCTCCAGCAGCTCAGCTTTGAAGCCGCGTCGCTCGGCCCAGCGCATCATCATGCGCAACACCATCTCGGCCCAATCCTGCGCGTCGGTTCCCCCCGCGCCCGCGTTGACGCTGACGAGCGCGTCACCCGCGTCATAGGAACCCGAGAACAGGCGCTGCTCCTCCAGTTCCGCCAAGCGCTGCTCGACCGAGGCCAGGTGCTCTCTGACCTCCTGTTCAAGCTCGGGCTCCTCCTCGGCCATCTCCACGAGACCATCGAGATCGTCCACATCGGACTGCAACTCGGCGAACGTCTGTAGACGCTTGCTTGCCTTGGCGTGCTCGGCCGAGACCTTCGCGGCTGCTTCGGCGTCGTCCCAGAAGCCGGGGGCTTGCATCTGCGCTTCGAGCGCCTCGACACGCTCGCTCAGTTGAGCTGGGTCAAAGATAGTCCGCCAGCAGTGTGAGCTGCTCGCGGATGACCGCAAGGCGTTGCGGCGTCGACTCGCTTGGGGGGGCTGTTGTCATCGAGTGCAACGCTATCAGTAGCATCGGGCACAACCGCGCCTCGGGAAGACAAGCTGCCTGCGCTTCGACCCTCGTGCGGATGCCCCCGGGGCGACGTCTCAAAATGCCGAGTCGCTCATTTGTCAACCCAGTTGCAAGACACCCGTACTCGTGTACGCTGTCGTCATAGCTGTCATCCGCCATGCTGCCAGCCTCCGCGAGGCTCCCCGACGCTTCATCGTGCACAACACGCACGAGCAGATCCAGCTAGCCGCCGTGCGCGTGGTTGCTGCCAAGGGTTACCACCAAACCAGTATTCGAGACATCTGCGCCGAGGCAAACATCTCCGCGCGCTCCTTTCACGAGCACTTCGCAGGCAAGGAGGAAGCTGTCTTCTCCGGGGTCGAAGCAGGGGTCGATCGCGTGATGGGCTTTTGCCAGGAGGTGTACCGCAACTCGCCGAGCTGGCCCGACGCTGTCTGGGACGGCATGTACGCCTACACCGAATGGGCAAAGAACGAGCCCGCATTCGCTCGCACGGGGATCGTCGAGCTGCTCTCGGTCGGGCCCTCGGCCCAAGAGCTCGTGAAGTCGCTGATGGAGGCCTTCATGATCTTCCTGCAGCCCGGCTACGACCTGCTCGATCCGGCGGCCGCCGGAAGCCTCGACGAGCCCGTGACCCAGCGCTTCTTCGAAGTGCTCTACCTGCACGTCAGCCAGAACTCCGTGGAGACGGTCGCAACGATCATCCCCGAGCTGGCACGCACCCTGCTCACCCCGTTCATCGGCACACAGGCCACCGAGGAGTTCATCGCCAAGCGCGAATCGGAGCGGACTACGCTCCGTGACAGCGCTTGAACTTCTTACCGCTGCCGCACCAGCACGGATCGTTGCGGCCGACTTCGTGCTCTGAGTCTGTGACGCGCTGCTCCACGACCGGAAGCGCCTCGACCGGTTCGCCTTCGCCTTCGTAGGCTCCGGCGGCGGGACCCGCGGCGGCGGCGGCTGCCGCGATTGCACCGGCGCCCATGGCGCTCGAGCCCCCCGAGTAGGAGACGCGTCCGGCGCGCGTTGAGTTGCCCGATGCCGCAAACGCTGGGACCGGCGCTCCCCCTCCCCCGCCGTTCTGGCCGTCGACGCTGACCTGCACGTTGAAGATCATGCGCGTGAAGTCCACCCATACGCTGTTCATCAAGTCACCGAAGAGGGTGAATGCCTCGTTCTTGTAGGCCACCAGCGGGTCGATCTGGGCGAAGCCGCGCAGGTGGATGCCCTCACGCAGATAGTCCATGTCGTACAGGTGCTCGCGCCAGCGTTCGTCGATGATCTGCAGGATCAGGAAGCGCTCGAGCGCACCAATCAGCTCCTCGCCGAGCTCCTGCTCGCGCGCCTCGTATTGCTTGACCGCGGTCTGGGTGATCTCCTCGGTCAGGTAGCCGCTGTCGATCGTCTCCGGGTCGAGATCGTCCTCGTCGAGCTCGACCGGGAAGAACTGTCCGAGCGCGGTGAACAGACCGTCGAGGTCCCAGTCCTCCATGTAGTCGCTCGGCGTGTACTGCTCGACCGTGCGCTCGATCGTCTTGACCACCTGTTCGCGCGCCTCCTCGCCCATCTCCTTACCTTCGAGCACCTCGTCGCGGTAGGCGTAGATGATGCGCCGCTGCTCGTTCATCACGTCGTCGTACTCGAGCACGCGCTTTCTGATCAGGAAGTTCTGTTCCTCGACCTTCTTCTGAGCCTTCTCGATCTGCTTGGAGAGCATGCCTGCCTCGATCGGCTCCTCGTTGCCTTCCTCGTCCACCCCACCCAGCCGATCGAGGATCTTGTAAATACGGTCACCCGCGAACAGGCGCACGAGGTCGTCCTCGGCCGAGAGGAAGAAGCGGCTCTCTCCTGGATCGCCTTGGCGGCCTGCGCGCCCGCGCAGCTGGTTGTCGATGCGCCGCGACTCGTGGCGCTCGGTGCCGCAGATGAACATGCCTCCCGCCGCCATCACGCGTTCACGGTTGACCTGCACCTGCTGCTCTATCTCGGGCAGCAGATCCTTCAGGCGCTGCGCGTAAGCCGGGTCCTCGGGATCGATGTTCTGCTTGGCAAGCTGCCGGCCTGCCAAGTGCTCGGCGTTGCCACCAAGCTTGATGTCCACGCCACGGCCGGCCATGTTCGTGGCGATCGTGACGGCGCCAGGCTGGCCCGCCTCTGCCACGATCTCCGCCTCGCGGGCGGCGTGCTCGGGCTTGGCGTTGAGCACCGTGTGGGCTATCCCGCGCTTCTTCAGACGATCGCCGAGCAGCTCTGATACCTCGACTGAGATCGTGCCGACCAGCACTGGCTGGCCATTCTCATGGCGCGCGGCGATCTCTTTCACGACCGCCTCCCACTTGCCCTCCTTGGTCTTGTAGACCTGATCGTTGCGGTCGTCGCGGACCATCGGCATGTTCGTCGGGATCTGGACCACCGGCAGCTCGTAGATCTTCATGAACTCGGTGGCCTCGGTCAGGGCCGTGCCGGTCATGCCGGAGAGCTTGTCGTAGAGGCGGAAGTAGTTTTGATAGGTGATCGAGGCGAGCGTCTGGTTCTCCTCTTGGACCTTCACGCCCTCCTTGGCCTCGACCGCCTGGTGCAAGCCCTCCGACCAGCGCCTGCCGTCGAGGATGCGTCCGGTGAACTCGTCGATGATCTTGACCTCGCCGTCGATCACGGCGTAATCGACATCGCGCTTGTACAGAGACTCGGCCCGCAGCGCCTGGATCAGGTGGTTGACGAGATGTCCGTTCTCGGCTCTGTAGAGGTGGTCGATACCGAGGAAACGCTCGGCCTTGGCGACACCGAGCTCTGTGATGGCGACGGTCTTCTGCTTCTCCTCGACCTCGTAGTCGAACTCAGCCACGAACTCCTTCTTGCTGCGCGGGTCCATGCCTTCTGGGGTCTTACCCGCGATCATGCGCGGAGCCAGACGAGCGAACTTCACGTAGAAATCTGCAGCCTGTTCGGGGGCGCCGGAGATGATCAACGGCGTGCGCGCCTCGTCGATCAGGATGTTGTCGACCTCGTCGACGACCGCGAATGGATGGCCGCGCTGCACCTTTTCGGCGAGATCCTTGGCCATGTTGTCGCGCAGGTAGTCGAAGCCGAACTCCGAGTTGGTGCCATAGACGACATCGCATGCGTAAGCGAGTTGCTTCTCCTCGTAAGGCTGCTGGTTTTGCAGTACCCCTACGCTGACTTCCAGGGCGTTGTAGATCGGGCTCATCCAGGCAGCGTCGCGGCGAGCGAGGTAGTCGTTGACGGTCACGACGTGCACGCCCTTGCGTTCGATCGTCTCAGAACCGGTGGCTCCCTCCCGCGGGGCCAGCGAATTGAGCACGACCGCGAGCGTGGCCGTCAGCGTCTTGCCCTCGCCGGTCTTCATCTCGGAGATGCAGCCGTCATGCAGCGCCATCGCCCCGATCAACTGTACGTCGAAGTGACGCATCCCCATCGTACGCTTGCCGGCCTCGCGCACGATCGCAAAGCACTCTGGCAGTAGATCCTCGAGTGACTCCCCCGCGCGTGCGCGCTCACGCAACTCGTTCGTGCGCTCACGCAACTCGTCGTCGGTCTCGAGCTCCAGCTCGGTCTCATAGGCGCTGATCAGCGCGACGCGCTTCTCGTAGACTTTGAACTTCTTGCCCTCGCCGATGTTCAGCGCACGATCCAAAAGCGACATGCGCTCAGGGTACCGACTACGCCGCCGATGGTCGCCACCGATTGGCGCAGGGCGCGGTTCGCCTCAGGTTTGTCTCGGACTCAAGCGCGCGACAAGCACTCGCCCATCGACGGGAACGACTATTCGATCGCCGGCGAAGGCCGCACCGGCGTCGCCGCAGCCGCAGCGGCCGCATGCGCCTCGCGGCGATGACGGCGCTTGTCGCGATGGCGCTTGACCTGGCGCGCCAGCTCGTCGACGACCAGGTTCAGCGAATGCAGCATCTGCGGCGAGGAGTCGCGCGCCCTCAGCGTGACACCCTTGAGGTAGAGCGTCGCCTCGGCCACATCGCTATCGGCCACGCGCGGGTTTGGCTCCCTGAATATCTCGAACTCCAGGCGGGCGAACTCGGAGACTTGGCGGGAAATCTTCTCCAGCCGGCGCTCCAGATGCTCGCGCATGTCGTCGGTGACCGGGACATTACGGCCCTTGATGTCTATCTGCATCAGGGACTCCCTTCACTCGGAGACGATGTGCATTCATCGTACCCCTGTTGAGCGCTCCCATGTGTCGGTTTGCACAGATGTTCGAGCACGTACAATTGACCCGGTCAAGGGACTGTTCTCGGGGGCCTGCTTAGCGGGCCCCCGACTTATCTGGGTCGCAGACTCTCCAGGATCCCCGCGTGCCCAGCGATCGCGCCGATCAGGATCGCGCCTGGGGCCACCTCGGTTCCTGGAAGCAGGATGCTGTCGCGCAGCTGGGCTCCCTCGCCGACGCGCGCTCCGTCGCCCAGAACGAGCGGGCCCGTCAGGCGCACGTTCTCGCCCAGCTCGACGTTGCGGCCGATCCAGACCGAACCCTCGATCTCTGCGCTGCGCGGCACGACGCTCTCCCCCGCCACGATCAGGCCCGGGGCAACCTCGCGACCCTCGACCTGCAGTCGCAGCTCGCCGCGCAGCGCGTCGAAGGTGCCTTGGCGCAGCTCCGCCAGCGAGCCAACGTCGTTCCAGTACTCGCGCACCTCGTGGATATGGAACGGGATGTCGCTCTCGAGCAGGGTCGGGAACACGTCTTGGGCCCAGTCCACGAAGGGACGATCGGGGAAGTAGTCGAAGATCTCCGGGCTGAAGATGTAGATACCGCAGTTGCCGAGGTCCGAGAGCGCTTCCTCGGGGCTCGGCTTCTCCTGGAAGCCGGTGATGCGCCCATCGCGGTCGTGCAGGACGACGCCGTACTCGCGCGTGTCTGAGACCTTCTTGACGGCAAGCGTCGCGATCCCGCCCGCCTCGCGGTGGCGAGCCGCGAACGCACTCAGATCGATGTCGGTGAGCGCGTCGCCTGAGATCACGACGAACGAGTCGCTGCCGAAGAAGTCGGCACAGCCGCGCACCCCGCCGGCGGTGCCGAGCAACTCCGGCTCGAAGCGGTAGCTCAGGCGCTCGCCGAAGTACTGCTTGATCGACTCGGGAAAGTAATGCAGGTTGGCGATCACATCCTCGAAGCCGTGATCTTCGAGCAGATCGAGGATGTGCGCCATCACCGGACGGTCGAGGACCGGCACCATCGGCTTGGTGATCTCGTTCGTAAGTGGGCGCAGACGGGTTCCGAGACCCGCGGCGAGGACCATCGCTCTCATTGGCAGCGCAACCTATAGGAAACGGAAACAACGAGAGAGGCAGCGTCTACAGCCACCCAAAAATGGCTGCGCGTCAAGATACCCCCTTGTGTGGACTGGGAGGATTTATTTGGGTACCAAACCTTTATCTAAGCCTCCACATAAGGGGGGTATGTTGGGGATCATCCAAAATGAGTTGCACGACCCAGCGTCCACGGCTAATGAGCGCTCCGCCCGACAGCCCATTTGAAGGCCTTCCCTATGCTCCGTGTTCCCAGGAGCTGCGGTAAACACGCTGATCCTCGCGCAGCTCGTCGATCTGCACGCCGAGCGACTCGAGCTTCAGCCGCGCCACCTCCTCATCGATCCGATCGGGGACGGGCAGCACACCCGTGGGTAGGCTGCCGGCGCTCTGAACCAGGTGCTCGACGCACAAAGCCTGGCCGGCGAATGACATGTCCATGACTGCTGCCGGGTGGCCCTCCCCAGCCGCCAGGTTGACGACGCGCCCCTGAGCCAGGAGGTTCAGACGCCGCCCGTCCACCAGCGTGTGCTCCTCGACGAGCGGCAGCGCCTCACGCCGTCCGCCGACGGCGAGGGCACGGAGATCCTCCAAGCGTATCTCGACGTCGAAGTGTCCGGCGTTGGCCAGCAGCGCACCGTCCTTCATCCGCTCGAAGTGCTCGCGGCGCAGCACGTCGCGCCCACCGGTGACCGTCACGAACACGTCTCCGCGCTCGGCAGCGGCGAGCGCTCCCATCACCTCATAGCCCTCCATGCGTGCCTCGAGCGCACGTAGCGGATCGACCTCGCAGACGACGACTGAGGCGCCCGCGCCGCGTGCCCGCAGGGCGACGCCGCGCCCTGTCCAGCCATAGCCGAGCACCACGACCGTGCGTCCGGCGAGCAACAGGTTGGTGGCGCGCAGGATGCCGTCGATCGTGGACTGGCCGGTGCCGAAGCGATCGTTGAAGGCACGCTCCGTGCGCGACTCGTTCACGGCCAGCACCGGACAGGCGAGCGTGCCCTGCTCGGCGAGCGCCCTCACCCGCAATAGCCCGGCGGTCGTCTCCTCGGTGCCGCCCAGCATCTCTGCAGCATGGCTCGGATTGCGCTCGTGGATCGCGCCGATCAGATCGGCGCCGTCGTCGACCGTGACCTGCGGTGCACTTTGAACCAGCCTCTGCACGTGCTCGGCGTACTGCTTGGCACTCTCGCCGCGCGCGGCAAGTACCGTGGCGCCATGGCGCTCGGTGAGCGCCAGCGCCACGTCGTCTTGGGTGGAGAGCGGATTGGCTGCGCACAATCCAACCTGCGCGCCGCCGGCGATCAGAGCACGCACGAGATTGGCTGTCTCGGCCGTCACGTGCAGACAGGCGGCGACGCTCACGCCCTCCAGCGGACGCTCGAGCTGCAGGCGCTCGCGCACCTGCGCAAGTACGGGCATTTGCGAGTCGGCCCAGTCGATGCGGGCCTGGCCGCTGTCGGCCTCGGAGGCGGAGACGGTCAAGCCACCCCCGCCTTGCTTTGTCCGCCGTCTTGCAACGCTTGCCGAGCAACGCCTGCGGGCCGCACGTCACAGCTCCGTCGCGGGCGCCGGCTGTCGGCTCTAGTAACGGTAGTGATCGGCCTTGTAGGGACCGCCGACCGGCACGCCGATGTAGGTCGCCTGCTCCTCGCTCAACTCGGTCAGTTTCACGCCGAGCGCGTCCAGATGTAGGCGCGCAACCTTCTCGTCGAGGTGCTTGGGCAGCACGTATACGCGCTTCTCATACTCGTCGTTCTTCGAGTAAAGCTCGATCTGGGCGATCGTCTGGTTGGTGAACGAATTGCTCATCACGAAGCTCGGATGGCCGGTGGCATTGCCGAGGTTGAGGAGGCGTCCCTCGGAGAGCATGATGATCGCGTGGCCGTCTGAGAAGACCCACTCATCGACCTGGGGCTTGATGTTGATGCGCTCGATCCCGGGGGTCTTCGTCAGGCCGGCGATGTCGATCTCGTTGTCGAAGTGCCCGATGTTGCCGACGATCGCCTGGTGCTTCATACGCGCCATGTGGGCGGCGGTGACGATGTCCTTGTTGCCGGTCGTCGTGATGAAGATGTCGCCGCTCTCCACCACGTCCTCGAGCGTGTTGACCTCATAGCCCTGCATCGCCGCCTGCAGCGCGCAGATCGGATCGATCTCGGTGATCACCACGCGCGCGCCCTGCCCGCGCAACGATTCGGCACAGCCCTTGCCGACGTCGCCGAAGCCGCACACAACAGCCACCTTGCCGCCGATCATCACGTCGGTCGCGCGGTTGATGCCGTCGATCAGCGAGTGGCGGCAACCGTAGAGGTTGTCGAACTTCGACTTGGTGACCGAGTCGTTGACGTTGATCGCGGGGAACAGCAGCTCGCCGCTCTCGACCATCTGGTAGAGGCGGTGCACGCCGGTGGTGGTCTCCTCGGTGACGCCCTTGATGGCCTGGCCGATCTTCGTCCAGCGCTGTGGGTCTTCCTCCAGCGAACGTGTGAGCAGCGAGAGCACGACCTGGAACTCCTCGGACTCGGCCGAGGCCGGGGCTGGGACCGCGCCGGCAGCCTCGTACTCGGTGCCCTTGTGCACGAACAAAGTCGCGTCGCCGCCGTCGTCGAGAATCATGTTGGGGCCGGAAACGCCAGGCGTTCTGTCCTCGCCGGGCCAGCGCAGCGCGCGGTCCGTACACCACCAGTACTCCTCCAAGCTCTCGCCCTTCCACGCGAACACAGGCACACCGCGTGGATCCTCGGGTGTGCCGTCGGGCCCGACGGCGATGGCTGCCGCGGCGTGGTCCTGGGTGGAGAAGATGTTGCAGCTGCACCAGCGCACCTGCGCCCCAAGCGACGTGAGCGTCTCGATCAGGACGGCGGTCTGGATCGTCATGTGCAGCGAACCGGTGATGCGCGCACCGGCGAGCGGCTGAGCGGCCGCATACTCGCGCCGAATCGACATCAGTCCGGGCATCTCGTGCTCGGCGAGAGTGATCTCCTTACGCCCGAACTCGGCGAGCGAGAGGTCGGCGACCTTGAAGTCTGTGTCGGTCAGCGTTGCGGTGGGGGTCATGCGATCTCCATGGTCGTAGTGTGTGGCTTGGCAGCGACAAGCAGTTGTTGATGCTTTTCTTGCTCGAAGCGCAGCCAGTCGGCGGCGCTGACGTCCTCCGGACGGGAAGGTTCCGCAGCGAGCCACTGGTCGATCGCATCGCGCAATTGCGGATCGCGCTCGAGTCTCAGCGCAAAGCCAACCTCCGCGAGCTCCAGTCCATGCTCCTCCAGCAACTCTCGCAGCGTGCTCAAGCGCTGTAGCTCACCCGGGCCATACAGTCGGTATCCGGAGCCGGAGCGGCCCGGCTCGACCAGCCCGATGCTCTCGATGTAGCGCAGCATTCGCGCCGACCAACCGGTCGTCTCAGCTGCCTCGTTGATCGTCAGGGCATCTACAGCAGCAGTCTGCATCGAGCAGACCTTATCAGAGCTATGTCAAGGTTGAGACGGTCGTGGGCCAAGCGGGGCAATGGATTGGGACCCCACCCACCCGCGAAATGTGCTCTGCACACAAGCCGCCGAGGACGCAGCACCGGGCCGCGCCCACAGTCCTCTCAACTGACGAGATCGGCCTTGAGCTGTTGGATCAGCTTGACCGGGCCCGGGTCGACTCCACGCAACGTGGCTAGGTAGATCGAGACCAGATCGCCGAGCAGCACCAACGAGATTACCCGCTCGATCGTGGTCTGACCTCGCGTCTCCAAGCGGAAGCTTGCCGAGGCGTTGCCGGCGATCAGCTTCTCGGTCAAGTCCATGCGCTCCTTCACGCGTGGATGCGCATCGGAATCGTCGAGGAACACGGCCGAGAAGCGACCGACGTCCAAGGCCCCCTCCCAGCCCTCGAGCTCGTTGTGATCGAGCTCGGGCAGCTCGTGAGCGAAGGCCGGCTGCTTGGAGTTCTCGTTGATCTGGGTCTTCCAGCGATAGGCGATCGGGACCGTGAGCCCCGCGCCGGCGATCACCGGGGCGGTACCGAGCAAGCCCCGTGCTGTCTGCTTGGCCAGGGAATCCTCGGGCGCATCAGGACCCCACTCGGCGACAAGCTGCTCAGTGTGAGAGGCAGCGACGTCGATCTCTGAGGTGAGGCGCGGCCCGGCGCCACACAGGGCCGCTACCTCCAGTGCCGCAACGGTCATGTAGGCCACGGCCGCTCTGGGCTGGAAGCCTCCTGGTAGCGGTATCACAGGGACGCCGTCGGCACGCGCCATCTCGCCAAGACGGCCTCCGGTGGTCACCACCACGCGCTGGGCGCCAAGCGCCCCCGCCGACTCGTAGCAGGCAAGCGTCTCCTCGGTGTTTCCCGAGTAGCTCGCGCACAGCACGGTCGTCTCGGGCGTCGTCCAAGGCGGAAGCCCATATGCCCGCGTCACGAAGATCGGGCGCGAAGCGTGGTCGCCGAGCGCGGCTCGCGCCAACGCACCACCGATTGCCGAACCTCCCATACCTGCCACCACGAGACCCGCCGGGGTGTCCCACTCGGCCATGATCGCCGACTCCACCCGCCACAGCGCGTCGCGCAGGTGCTCGGGCAGGGCCAGTATGTCCGCCAGCTGGCTGGAAGCGTCCACGCGGGCGATCGCCTCGCGCGAGAGCACGTCGGTGGTCGGGGTGGCAGCGCCGCCGCCTTGGCTCATTTACTCGTCTCCTGTTGGGGGTGTGACAGTGAGGCTCGCGCCAGGATACCTGTCGCGGTGGACCTGACACATCGCGCTTGCTCGGACACCCCCCTTGTCCCGGGCATGCCTCCACCTCAATACCACGCAGCAGGACTCACCGTGCCCAGAAGTCGGCACCCATGGGCGCTCGAGCGACCTAGAACTTGATGGCGCTGTCGGGCAGCGTCATACCGGGGAAGATGCGCGCGCCGCCCGCGATCGTGTTGTCCGCCCCGACGGTGACTCCCTCGCCCAGTACGGCGCCCTCTTGGATGTGGGTGCCGTCGCCTATCCGGCAGCCGGCGGCGACGATGCAATTGCGAAGCGTGCAGTTCCCGCCGATCTCGCTGCCGGCGAGGATCACCGCGCGCTCGACGGTCGAGCCTGCTCCGATCTTGACGTCGCTGCCGAGCACCACGAGGCTGCCGACATGGGCACCCTCCGCGACATACGCGCCCGCCTCGATCACGGCCGGCGGAATCGCCCGGCCAAGTATTTGCGCACCCTCTGCCACCGATAGGTAGCTGTCGCCGAGCCGCTTGTGCACTGCCGTGCGAACGTTGCCCTCGAGGATGTCGAACGTGCCCTGCAGGTAGCGCGCGGGCGTTCCGATGTCCAGCCAATAGCTCTGCGAGGGGAAGCCGTACAAGCCCTCGCCGACCAAACGCGGCCACACTTCGCGCTCAATCGAGACGTTGCGGTCCGGCGGCACGAGCTCGAGGATCGAGCGCTCGAGCACGTAGGCGCCGGCGCTGATCAGGTTCGTGTCGATGCGGTCGGAGCTCGGCTTCTCGACGAACTCCCTCACCGCATGGTCGTCCTCAAGGTGAACCAGTCCATAAGCGCTCGGGTCCTCGACCGGCACGAGCGCAAGCGTTGCCTTTGCGCCGGTGCGCTCGTGCTGAGCGATCTGCTCGGTCAGGTCGATGTCGGTTAGCACATCTCCATTGAGCATCAGGAAGCGCTCGTCCAGCAGCGACTCGGCGAACTTCAACGCACCGGCCGTACCACGCGGGTCGGGCTCCTCGACGAAGCGCAGCCTGATCCCGTATGCCGAGCCGTCGCCGAGCACGTTGCGTACGCTTGTCGCAAGGAAGCCGCAGGACATGATCACGTCGTCGATCCCGTGCGCGTGCAGCCACTCGAGCATGAACGAGATGAACGGCCGGTCGACCAGTGGGACGACCGGCTTGGGCACGGTCGAGGTGAGCGGACGCAGACGCGTGCCCTCCCCGCCGACCAGGATCACAGCTTGCATCAGCGCCTACCTATTCCCTCGTAAGTGAGGCCCGCGGCGCGCACAGCCTCGCCGTCGAGCGCGTTGCGACCGTCGATCACGAGATTGCCACCCATCGACGCCGCGACCTCGCGCCAGTCGAGCTCCAGGAACTCGGGCCACTCCGTGACAAGCACGACCGCATCGGCATCTGTAGTTGCATCCATAGCGGATTCGGCGAAGCGAAGCCCGCTTATCAGGCTGCGCGCCTCGCTCTCCGCGACGGGATCATACGCGCTGACGATCGCGCCGTCGGCATTGAGCCGTGCCGAGAGCACAAGCGAGGATGCCTCCCGCATATCGTCGGTGTTCGGCTTGAACGCAAGTCCCAGCAGTGTGATGCGCTTGCCCACGAGGCCTCCAAGATGCTTCTGCAGCTTTGCGATCACGCGGCGCTTCTGCAGCTCGTTGACCTCGATCACCGCTGTCAGCAGCTGGAAGTGGTAGCCGGAATTGCCGGCCAGCTGCTTGAGCGCATCGACGTCCTTGGGGAAGCAGCTGCCGCCGAAGCCGATGCCAGCCTGCAGGAACTTCGGCCCGATGCGATCGTCCAAGCCCATGCCGCGAGCGACCTCGACGACGTCGGCGCCGGTCTCCTCGCAGACGTTGGCGATCTCGTTGATGAAGGAGATCTTGGTGGCAAGGAAGGCGTTGGATGCGAGCTTGACCATCTCGGCGCTGGCGATGTCGGTACGCACCAGCGGCACTCCGAGGGGGGCATAGAGCTCGACGACCGCATCGCCCGCCCAGTCTCCGTTGTCGCCGACGACGACGCGATCCGGGTGCATGAAGTCCTCGACGGCGGAGCCCTCCTTGAGGAACTCGGGACAGGACACATAACGCAAGCCGTCCTTGCCACGCTCGCCGAGGATGCGCTGAATCGCAGCGCCCGTGCCACACGGGACCGTCGACTTCATGACCAGTGCGTGGCTGTCTGAGCCTGGGATCGCATTGACCACGGCGTGCACCGCCGAGAGGTCCGCATCGCCCGAGTAGGTTGGTGGCGTCCCCACGGCTACGAACAACAAGCGGCAGTGCTCGAGCGCTTGACCAAGGTCTGTAGAGAAGTGCAACCGCTCGGAATGCTCGGCCAGCAATCGCTCGAGTCCGGGCTCGTAGATCGGGACCTCGCCACCTCGCAGACGCTCGACCTTGGCGGCGTCGATGTCCACGCACCACACCTCGCTACCCAGGGCGGCGAAGCCGGCAGCCGTGACAAGTCCCACATAACCAGTGCCGATCACCCCGATCGGCTCGCGCTCAGCGCTCATGCTGCTGCGCCTCGGCGCCCGTGGTTACTCATGACGTCGCGAAGGCTAGCTTGTGTGGGCACGCGAGGCAGGGACGCGAAGCTCGGGCGAGCGCGAGGTTTGGACGCGACGCGAGATGCCTCAGGCCGATACAGCGAGGAACGCCTCGTAGCGCTTGATGTCGCGCAACGCGCGTGCCTGCTCCTCAGAGCCCTGCTCGGCACGCTCGGCAGACGCGCGAGCGTCGGAAAGCTGTGTCTCGATCGTCGGACGATCGAGCGCATCCGGGGCGATCGCCTCCTCCACGAGCACGAGCGCGCGATTCTCGGCGAACTGCAGATAGCCCTCGGCTTGAGCGAAGCGGACGATCTCGGACTCCGAGCGGTAGAGCCGCAGCTCGGTCGGCTCCAGGCGAGCCAACAGCGGCTCGTGGTTGGCAAGGATGCCGATCGAGCCGACCGTCGTGAAGGTGGAGAGCATCTCCACCTCCTCTGAGAAGACCTCGCCCTCGGGTGTGAGCACTTCGACTGGGAACTTTGTGTGCGCCATGATCTATTTCTTGGCCGCCTCGACGACCTCGTCGATCGTGCCCTTCAGGAAGAACGCGCTCTCGGGAACCTCGTCGTGCTTGCCGTCGATGATCTCCTGGAAGCCCCTAATCGTCTCCGCGATCGGCACATAGGCGCCCGGCGTACCCGTGAACTCTTCGGCCACGAAGAACGGCTGGGAGAGGAAGCGCTCGATCCTACGTGCGCGCTGCACTGTCAGCTTGTCCTCATCGGAGAGCTCGTCGATACCGAGGATCGCGATGATGTCCTGCAACTCCTTGTAGCGCTGCAGGATCTCCTTGACCTGGTTGGCGACACGAAAGTGATCGTCGCCGAGCACGTCGGCCTTGAGGATCGTCGAGGTCGAGTCGAGCGGGTCCACCGCAGGGTAGATGCCCTTCTCGGAGATCGCCCGGGAGAGCACCGTGGTGGCGTTGAGGTGCGCGAACACCGATGCCGGCGCCGGATCGGTGAGGTCGTCGGCGGGCACGTAGATCGCCTGCACCGATGTAACCGAGCCCTCGCGCGTCGAGGTGATGCGCTCCTGCAGTTGGCCCATCTCGGTCTCGAGCGTCGGCTGGTAGCCGACCTGCGAGGGCATGCGCCCGAGCAGTGCCGAGACCTCGGAGCCGGCCTGCACGAAGCGGAAGATGTTGTCGATGAACAACAGCACGTCCTGACCCTGGTCGCGGAAGTATTCGGCCATCGTCAGACCGGAAAGGGCGACCCTCATGCGTGCTCCGGGGGGCTCGTTCATCTGGCCGAAGACGAGCATCGTCTTGTCGAGGACGCCCGACTCCTTCATCTCCAGCCACAGGTCGTTGCCCTCGCGCGAGCGCTCGCCCACGCCGCAGAACGCCGACAGCCCGCCGTGCTCCTTGGCCAGGTTGTGGATGAGCTCCTGGATCAGCACTGTCTTGCCGACGCCCGCTCCACCGAACAGCCCGACCTTGCCGCCCTTGGCGTACGGCGCGAGCAGATCGATCACCTTGATGCCCGTCTCGAACATCTCGGTGGTCGGGGTCAGGTCCTCGGCGCGCGGGGCCTCTTGGTGGATGCCGCGGCGCTGAGTGTCCTTCGGCAGCTCCTCGCCGAGGTCGATCGTTTCCCCCAACAGATTGAAGATGCGCCCGAGCGTCGCCTCCCCGACCGGCACCGTGATCGGGCCACCGGTGTCGATCACCTCGGCACCGCGCGCCAGGCCGTCGGTCGTATCCATTGCGACTGCGCGCACGCGGTCGTCGCCGAGGTGCTGCTGGACCTCGCACACGAGTACCTCGCCGCCGGCCTCCGTGCTGACGCCCTCGGCCTCCTCGGCGGCCGCGGCCGCCGGACGGGCAACCGTGATCGCATGGTTGATCTCGGGCAGGCGCTCGGGGAACACGGCCTCGATCACGACGCCCTGGATCTCCTCGATGCGCCCGACGTTGCGCGAGGTTGTTCCGTTCGCTGCTGTGGCCGGGTCTGTGGTGGTGCTGGGTGGCATTAGCTCTCTGATCTCCTGACTATCTGTTCAAGTTCGTTTCGTAATGGCTGCACGCGGCGGGTGGGTTTCCTAGCTGAGACCCTCTGCTCCGGCGACAACCTCCATGATCTCTTGGGTGATCTCGGCCTGGCGGGCACGGTTCATTTGCAGTGTGTACTCCGTGATGATTTCGCCGGCGTTCTCCGATGCGCTGCGCATCGCCGTCATCTGAGCGCCGAAGAAACCGGCCGCCGACTCTACGAGCGCTCGGTAGATCGATATCTCGATGTAGTCGGGAACCAAACGCCTGAGAATTTTCTCGGGGTCCGGCTCGTAGTCGACCGGCGTCGGCTTCGAGGGGGCGGATGCCTCCCGTGAGCCCGTCGAAGCATCCTCCTGATCACCGACGATCTCCTGGTGGGAGAGCGGGAGCAGCCGCTGACGTGTGACGTGCTGCGTGAGCGGCGATACGTATGAGTTGTAGAGCATCTCGACGCGATCGACGCGGCCGTCCACGTAAGCCTCGATCACCTCGTCGGCGATCGTCCGCGCGTCGGCATATGACGGTCGATCGGAGAAGCCTGTGTAGCTGCCGCTGAGCTCGTGCCCGCGGAAGGCGATCGAGGAGACGCCGCGACGCCCGGTCGCATACCAGAGGCTGCTCAGCCCCTCGCCGGTCAGCTCGGCGGACAGGCGCACGCCGGCACGGATGATCTGGGAGTTGAAGCCGCCCGCAAGGCCACGGTCGCCGGTGACGAGCAGCAAGCCCACGTTGCTTTCAGACTCGTGCTCACGCAGCAGCGGCAGGTTCGCGGCCTCCGAGCCGGCCGCTTGCGCGGCCTGGCGCGTCATGCGCCCGATGGCATCCGCGTACGGACGCAGGGCGGAGATGCGCTGCTCTGCCCGTCTCAGACGGGCCGCGGCCACCATCTCCATCGCCCGGGTGATCTTCTGGATGTTCTTCACCGAAGCGATCTTGTTCTTGACGTCGCGTTGAGATGCCATGACGATTGACCTTGGCCGGCGCTAGGCCGCCTGGGGCTCCTGCTCGGCGGGGGACTCGTCCTTGCGCAGCGGCGCGTCCTCGTCCAGCGGCTGACCCTCCTCGTCGAGGTCGTAGCCGAAGTCCCGTGCGAAGGCCTCGACGGTGTCGCGCACCTCTTTCTGGGTCTCATCCGACCAGTCGCCGCCGTTGATCTTCGCGCGCAGCTCCGGGTGCTGGGAGTGCAGCCTTTCGGTGACCGCGAGCAGGAACTCCGGCACCCGCTCGACGTTGAGGCGGTCCAGATAGCCGTTGGTCGCGGCGAAGATCTGCACGACCTGATCCTCGACCGCCAGCGGTGCGCGCTCGTGCTGGTTGAGCGTCGCCACCAGGCGTTCGCCGCGGGCGAGTGTGCGCTGCGTGTCGGCATCGAGGTCCGAGCCAAACTGGGCAAATGCCTCCAGGTCACGGTACTGGGAGAGCTCGAGCTTGATTCGTCCGGCGACCTTCTTCATCGGGCCGATCTGTGCGTTACCACCCACGCGCGAGACCGAGATGCCGACGTTGATCGCTGGGCGCACGCCCGAGTTGAACAGCTTCGACTCGAGGAATATCTGCCCATCGGTGATCGAGATCACGTTCGTCGGAATGTACGCGGAGACATCGCCGGCCTGCGTCTCGATGATCGGCAGCGCGGTCAGCGAGCCGCCACCGAGGTCGTCGTTGAGCTTGACCGCGCGCTCCAGCAGACGCGAGTGCAGGTAGAAGACGTCACCCGGGTATGCCTCGCGTCCCGGCGGGCGGCGCAGCAGCAGCGACATCTGACGGTATGCGTAGGCGTGCTTGGTCAGGTCGTCGTATACGCACAGCGCGTGCTTGCCGTTGTAGAGGAAGTGCTCGGCCATCGCGCAGCCTGCGTAGGGAGCCATGAACTTGATTGGAGCGGCCTCATCCGCGGGAGCAGCCACGATGATCGTGTTGTCCAGGGCCCCGTACTCCTCGAGCGTCTGCGCAAGCGCCACGACAGTCGACATGCGCTGGCCGATAGCCACGTACACCGACACCACCCCGGTGTCCTTGTTGTTGATGATCGTGTCGATCGCGATCGCCGTCTTGCCGGTCTGGCGATCGCCGATGATGAGCTCGCGCTGACCGCGACCGATCGGGATCATCGCGTCGATCGCCTTCAGGCCGGTCTGCATCGGCTGCTTGACCGGCTGGCGCTGCACGACGCCTGGCGCCTTGAACTCGGCTGGGCGCTTCTGATCGACAACTATCTCGCCCTTGCCGTCGAGCGGACGGCCGAGCGGGTCCACGATGCGCCCAAGCATCTGCTCGCCGACGGGGATCTCGAGCAGCGAGCCGGTGCGCTTGACGGTGTCGCCCTCGGACACCTTCTCCCACTCGCCGAACAGCACGGCGCCGACGTTGTCGGACTCGAGGTTCAGCGCCAGACCGGTGACACCGTGGGGCAGCTCGAGCATCTCGAAGGACATGCAGTTCTCGAGGCCGTGGATCCGGGCGATGCCGTCGGCGACCGATAGCACGGTGCCGACTTCGGCCAGGTCGGCGCTGGACGTGTCGAGCCCTTCGATACGGCTCTTCAGGATTGAGGTGATCTCATCGGGCTTGATTTGCATGTTCGCTACGGCTCCTTGGCGGGGCAGTCTTAGTTCAGGAAAGCTTGGGTTTGTAGGGGTGCTCGGGAATGCGGCACGGCTTACGCCTGCGCCACTTCCCTGCGAAGTTGTTCAAGGCGGGTGCGAATTGACGCATCGAGGATGAAGTTCCCGACACGCAAAACGATTCCGCCGAGGATGTCGGGGTCGACCTCGCTCGTAAGCTCGATCTCGTTCCCGGTCTGTTCGCCGATCCGGCGACCGAGGCTCTCAACCGTCTCCGAGTCGAGCGCGACGGCGCTTGTCACCTTCACCGGCAGCAGCTTGTTGGTCTTGTCGTAGAGGACCTCGAACTCTGTCCGGATCCGGTAGATCGCCGGCATCCTGTGG
>DATHNT010000006.1:0-46060 GCA_035485715.1 Solirubrobacteraceae bacterium
ACCCGCCTGCACGAATCCCTCGGCGACCGGCCACCCAGAGAGATCGAGGATCTCTACGCTGTGAAAACAAAGCCAACCATCCCCAACAGAAGAAGATAGAAACCTACAAACACAGTCTCCGCGGAACCCGGGATGGCTCACCCGTGCATCTGGTCTGTACGAGGTTGTTGTCGTGGCGCGCGCGTGTGCTGGTTGGCGTTGGTGGCGCGGAGGGCTGGATCGGCGATGCGGCGGTGGTCGGAAGGCGTGGCGGGCGGGCGTCTCGGGTGTCGTTTTGTTTTGACGGAGCTGGGCGCGTTGGACCGTCGAGGGAAAAGTCGTTGGCCGTTTTGGGCTGCTCACGGTCATAGACACCGATGGCCGAAAACTCACCCAATCACACGGAGGGCGATCCTAGTGAGCACACACGCTAATAGGGGCGCGGCGCGTGCGGACCATGTCGGTGCGCGCGAGCTGGCGCTTGAGGTCGCCGGGCTGATCGGTCGCGAAACGCTCGCGCCGCTCTTGGATGCGCGGCAGGCTGCCGTGATCCTGAACGTGCCGGCATCGTGGATCGCAGCCGAGGCGCGTGCCGGGCGGATTCCCCATGTTCGCCTTGGACGCTACGTGCGCTTCAACACCGAGGAGCTGATGCTCTGGTGCGAGGGTCGCTCCGTTGGGCCGCGAACACGACGGCAGACAAGCTCATGACGATCCGGCGACGCGGCAGGGAGGCCCGCTCAGCCTTTCGTGTGCTGCTGGTCGATCACGTCGGCAAGTTGGCGCAGGTCGGCGTCGAGCGCGGAGAGCAGTCGCTTGAGGGTGCTCCAGCGGATGTCTCGCCAGCCACCCTCGACGCGGGAGATGTAGGGCGCGGTGAGGTCGGCGCGGGCCGCCAACTCGTCTTGTGTGAGCCCCGCTCGCGTGCGCAGGACACGGAGCGCGTTGCCGATTTCGGTCTGTCCGGGACTTGTCATATCGTAAAGATTGCGCAGCGTTTGCTAGCGCAGAACATAGTTGGCGCCCGCGCGGGTGTGACCGCCGGGCGCCGCGGCACCGGAAGCGCAAACTCCCGGCGCAGCGAACACCCTACCGACGCCGGT
Source organism: Solirubrobacteraceae bacterium (assembly GCA_035485715.1). Classification (GTDB taxonomy): domain Bacteria; phylum Actinomycetota; class Thermoleophilia; order Solirubrobacterales; family Solirubrobacteraceae; genus Palsa-744. The sequence goes on from DATHNT010000006.1 coordinate 1,083, forward strand.
GCGGTGTTCCTCACGCCCAGAGCAGTTCTCCCGGGGCCTCCACACCACGAATGGAGGACCGACATGACGACCATCACCATCCCTGCCCGAATCGTGCGTTATCTGCGCGAGGCGCTGCACAGCCATCTCGGCATGGCAGCCGAAGACATCGGCCAGGCAAACCACGAGGGCGGCAGGCTGCGGCCTGTCCTGTACGCCGAGCCGCTAGAACGATTCGACCGAGCCCGCGCGCTGTTGGACCTGATCGGCTGGAAGGACGAGACCGACGAGCGACCCGCCATCATCAACCTCGTCGGCCAACGCCAAATCCTTCTGGGCGCTCTACAGGCTCAGGTCGAGACGGAGCGCGAGATGACGCGCGACGATCCGACGCTCAAGGGCGCTGAGAAGCAGATCGCGTGCGCTCGCCGCCGCGTCGCCGATATCGAGCAGTTCCTCGCTCTCGCGGGCGCGACCTTGGCGGAGCGCGATTGATGGCGTCTCGCCGGTCATACGGCAGCGGACGCGTGTACGTGCGCACCGACAGCGCGGGCCGAGAGACCTACTACGGCTCGTGGTGGATGAACGGTCGGCGGGTAAACCGCCGGCTGGGCGCCAAGCGCGTGCGGGGCAGTCGCGAAGGTCTTACCGCTGCCCAGGCCGAGGCAGAGCTACGGAGGCTCATCCGCGAGGTTGCGCCGAGCGCCGCAAGCGCCGATCGTCTCGATGTGAGGGAGGTCGGGCAGCGCTATCGCGTGCACCTGACGGCGCTTGGACGCAAGCGCAGCACGTTGACGGCGGTTGAGATGGCGCTACGTGTGTGGATCGAACCGCACCTTGGGGGCCGGGCGTTTGCGAGCGTCCGGCCCGAGGACGTGGAGGACATGATGCGCGCGATGACAGCCGATGGGGTGGGGGCGAAGTCGATCCGTAACTACATAGGCACCCTGAGCGCGATCTACCGCTACGCGATGCACCCACGGCGTCGATGGGCGACCACAAACCCGTGTGAGGTAATCGACCTACCGGCGCTCCCCACATCGACAGAGATTCGCTACCTGCCCATGCCACAGGTCGAAGCGCTCGCCAATGCCGCAGTTCCCGGCGAGCACCACCAGCTCGACCGGGCGCTGTACCTGACGGCCGCGATGACCGGACTACGCCAGGGCGAGTTGATCGCGCTGCGCTGGCAAGACATCGCCTGGGAGGATCGGCGAGTCCGCGTCGTACGAAACCACGTTCTCGGCCAGTTCGACACGCCCAAGAGCCGCCGCTCGGCTCGTAGCGTGCCGTTGAGCAGCCAACTCGCGCTGGAGCTTCATATAGGTGGCAGCAGGCGGCGCGCTGGCGCGATCCTGAGGCCCTGGTGTTCGGTGAGCCCGCGTCCGGCGATGTCCTACGGCGCGGGGCGCTCATGCGTCGCTACCGCCGAGCGCTCAAGGCAGCCAAGATCGATCCCCACCGCTTCCACGATCTGCGCCACACATTCGGGACGGCAATGGCCGCCGCTGGCGTGCCGATGCGGACCCTTCAGGAGTGGATGGGCCACCGTAACATTGCCACGACTCAACGCTACGCGGACTATTCGCCAAACGAGCGGGAGGTTGAGATGGTGGATAGGGCGTTCAGGGGTCCGGGGCTGTAGGTAGCCTTGTATACAAATGTCGTCAGTCGCTGATTACGAGGCGCGGCACTGGTGCCCAGCATGGGCGGATCGGCCATGAGTAAGCGCCCGATCCTGGCCGAGACGAGGACGCCAAAGGGCACGCGAGTAGTGTTGTTCGAGGACACCTGGCTCCGCCACATCCTTCTCCCGCAGGAAGGGCATCCCGAGCTTGAGCCCCATCTCACGGCGGTCCTTGCCGCGCTTTCCGAACCAGATCATCGCGAGCCGGACCCACGCCCGTCGCGCGAGCGTTTCTTCAAGCAAGATGTCGGGCCTAGTAAGTGGCTGATGGTGGTCGTAGACTCTGCACAGGAGCCGTCACGCATCGTGACTGCGCTCGGCTACGGACACGGAGAATCGCCAAGCGGATGGACAACATGAAGGTCAAAATCGACGATCTAATATTCGAGCGCGCCAACTACGACGCGGACGGCGACGTGCTCTACCTCACGCGCGGCGAGACGAACATGGCCGCAGAAGCCGTACTCACACCAGAGGGTCACGGTGTCCGCTACGGACCTGACGGCGAGGTGATCGGCGTGACGATCATCAACGCGAGGTGGCTATTGGAGCGTGACGGGCACCTCACGATCACGGTGCCGCATTCGGTGCGGGTCGAGGCTGGCGAGCTGGCCGCCGCGCTTGCTTAGTTCAGACGAACATTGGCGCTTCGAGCGGCCGCGAGACCGCTGCTGGCTAGGACCAGATGAGTGGATAGTTCGGATGATCCGTGCGAATCGCGCTAGATCGATACGATGCCGCGATGCCAACCGCGCTCAGAGTCGACCGTATCGAGACTCTCCGTCAATATATGGAGAGGATCGAGGAGTTGATGTCAGCCGACGACGCGCCCCTCTGGTACAGAGGAGCAGGAAAGTCTTCGAGGGCTCTCGTGCCCTCGCTCTATAGGCATACATCCATCACCGAGCCGCAAGCGCTCATGGAGCTGGAGGAGAAGATCCTGCAGCGGTTTCGGGAGCGGAGCATCCCCTATCAGCCGACTCGCGTTGAGGAGGAGTGGGACATGCTCTTCCTAATGCAGCACTTTGGGGTGCCAACTCGTCTGCTCGATTGGACCGAGAATCCCTATATCGGGCTCTTCTTCGCGCTGACGGGGGCGAAGGTGGACCACGCCACCGGATTGACTTCAGCTACGGCCAGTCCGACCTAAACCCACATAATCGACAATTCGCCGTCATTGATGGTAAGCAAAGATTCGAGGCGATCCTCGACTTCTTTGACGGGAAGATTACTCTGGCTCGAGACTTTGTGTATACCGACGATAGGGCGCTTGAGCTTGGCAGGCTCGGATATCGTGATCTAAAGGCAAACCATCCCGCAGTTGCCAGTCGTTTTGAGAACTTCAATATCACGGTAATGACAGTTATCACCGACGAGGAGGGAAAGATAAACGAGCTCTTTGTGCGGCTCAATCGCAACAAGACGCTTACTGGCCCAGAGATCCGCAACGCCATGCGCGGACCTGTCCCTGCGATGCTTCGCAGGATTGCTGAGGATGAGTTCTTTACGAATCGCGCTAGCTTCGCAACACAACGTGGACAAGCCTTGGACGTGGCGGCAAAGTTCTTGATCGTCGAGTTTCGTGGAGAAATAGCCGAAACAAAGCGGATCAATCTTGATCGGATGGTGGAAGACGGGTTTCGCGCTGACGCGGACGTGGTTGCATTCGAGCGAGCTACCGACCGCGTGCTTGCTGTGCTCCGGGCAATGGACGAGATTGTCCTAGAGAAAGACTGGCTGCTGAGCAGACAAGGACCACTAGTCCCTTACTATTGGATTGTCCGCACCCTCTCAAGTGATCTGCATAGCTACGTTAGACCCTTTCTCCTCGCTTTCGATGAGGCGATCAAGCAGAATCGCCAGCTCGCGAAGGACGCACCTACTATTGGGATGGTAGATGCAGAATTGAGTCGCTATGACCGACTGAATCGCAGTATCAATGATGGGAGCAGCATCGAGGGGCGAGTTGAGATCCTTCTCAGGCGCTTCGATGAGTTCGTCACTAACGGCCGCGTAGAAGTACGCCCGGGTGCCAAGGCTGACGACTAGCGGATGGACACTGCGATGGGTGGGGCGAATGTAGTGCCCCATCAGTGCCATGACGAGATGGACAAGTTGGGCCGCTGGCAGTCGCCTAGAGATTCGATTGGCCAAATGCAATCATTGGCCACACTGGCTTTGAGTCGAGTACGTATGGTTGTCGTCAGGGATGCAACGTTTGCGCGATTGGTCTTGCGACCAAGGTTCCATTCAGGGTTCCATTCAGAGCAAACCCCAGCTAACCTGAGCGCATCGAAGCCCAGCAAACACGGGGCCTCATGCCCCAGGTGACCCCCACCCACCGTTTCGAGCCCAGTATCGCCCACTGAACTTGTCGGCGCGCAAACCACAGGTGCGCCGACGCGATAGGCGGGCAGGACTTCGCTGCGACTGTTGATACGCGGGTCGGCAATGAGAGCAGCGCCCTTCGCCTGGTAGCGCTCGATCCGCGCGCTTGGCGCGGGTGATCTCTTTGGCGAGCGAGGCGCGCTTTTCGGGTGTCTGGTCAGCGGACACCGACTTCTCCTGAAGGGCGGCGAGAACACGCTGCGCCTAGCCTATTCCGGCGTCACCACGAGCAGATCGAGGAGGGCGTGGGTGGCCGCAACCGTTCGCTCGTTGCAGTCCGCGCCAGCATAGCGAGCGAGTTGGAAACATTGCCGGAGAGCCGGCCCGGGGCGCTCGTCCAGTGTGAGCAGCGGCCCCTGACCCGCAAAAGCGTTTAGGCGTCTGGCGGAACGGGGCATGAGCCGCGGCTGCGCGGAGGCTGAACGACGCACCGATGCTGGGCAACTGCGGTGCCGCATCCTCACGTGATTCCCTAGGATGGGAGTATTCCGATGATGGACACACCGCTGCGACTTTCGGTTGTGATTCCCGCACGCGACGAGGCCGCGGGGATCGGCGAGACGGTCACGACTCTGGCGAGCACGTTGACCGCCGAGCGCATACCTCACGAGATCCTCGTCGTCGACGACGCAAGCTCCGACGGCACGGCTGCGGTGGTGAACGAGGTCTCCACGCGCAGCCCCACGGTCAGATGCATCCGCTCGCACCTGCCTCCGGGCTTCGGTCACGCGGTGCGTGCCGGTCTCGATCACTACACCGGCGATGCTGTGGCGATCTTCATGGCCGACAGCTCGGACTCGCCCGCCGATCTGGTTCATTACTACCGGGTGCTGGAGGACGGTTTCGACTGCGCCTTCGGGTCGCGCTTCGTCAAGGGGGGCAGCGTGAGGAGCTACCCGCTGCCCAAGCTCATCCTCAACCGCGTCGTGAACTTCGCCATCCGCGTGATGTTCCGCCACGGCTACAACGACACCACGAATGCCTTCAAGGCCTATCGCCGCGAGGTGATCGACAACATCCGGCCGTTGCTCTCCAACCACTTCAACCTCACCGTGGAGATGCCCCTGAAGGCCGTGACTCGCGGTCACACTTTCCAGGTCGTCCCCATCACGTGGACGAACAGGCGGCAGGGTGCGTCGAAGCTGAAACTGCAGGAGATGGGCAGCCGTTACATGTTCATCGTGCTCTACGTCTTCCTAGAGCACCATCTCAGCCGTGGCGACTACCGGCGGCCGGGCCTCGCAACGGCGGGGAGGCCGCGGGTGCAGGAGGGTGCGAGGGTCCCCGACCTGCTTGAAGGAGGGTCGCAGGTGCCGCAGCCGGATGGCAGCCACTTGGCCCCGACTGCGCGGGTGCCTGGATGAGCGGAGCCGCGCCCAGAGGCACACGGTGGGCGGCGCTACGGCAGTGGGTAGGGCCGGTCGTCTCGGTCGTCTCGCTGGCCGCGGTCGTGTGGTGGGCCCTGCACCAGCAGGCGCCGCGTTGGCCTACCGGCGCTTCCAGCCTGCTGCTGCTCGCGCTCGCGGTGCTCCTCTACGCGTGTGTGACCGGGGTGCGGGGGGTGCGCTGGTACGCGATCCTGCGCCGCGCCAGGGTTCCGGCGAGCATGGCCGATACGCAGGCCCTGATCGTCGTCGGCTACATGGGCAACACGGTCCTGCCGGCGCGCGGGGGTGAGCTGCTGCGTTTGTTCTTCATGGGAGAGCGCACGGGCTGCTCGCGGGTGACGATTCTCGGCACGATCGTCGCCGAACGCCTGCTCGATGTCCTGGTGCTGCTCATGCTGCTGGCGATCCTGACTGTGACCGGTGGGTTGGACTCCTCCCGGCTTGGCCTCACTGCCGCGATCGTGCTGCTCGCGCTCGCGCTCGCGCTACTTGCCGGTTGGTGGCTGAGCCGCACTGGGCGTCTGCGCGGCCTGAGCGGTCGTGTGGCTTCACTCACACTGGCGAGCCGCAATCTGCTCAGTCGGCAAGGCGTTGCGCTCCTCCTGCTAACCGCTGTGGTGTGGATGGGCGAGGGGTGTATCTACTGGCTCGTCGGGCGGGCGCTGGACCTCCATCTGGACCTGCTGCAGGGGTGCTTCCTGGTGGCGCTCACGAGCCTCGCGGCCATAATTCCGGCTGCGCCGGGCTATATCGGAACCTACGATGCCGCAATCCAGTTCGGCCTCGGCTCGCTGCACGTGCACGGAGGGCGGTCCGTTGCCTATGGACTGCTGGTTCGCCTGGTCATCTTCGTGCCGATTACCGTCGCCGGCCTGATCCTTGTGGCCTTTCGCTACGGTGGTCTGTCCTCGCTGGGGCGTATACGTCGGGCACCCGCCTCGGTGGAATCGGGCCGGCCGGCAGCCGATCCGAATGCCGTGGGCGGGCCGGCCACGGCGCTCGCGCCGGTGGACGGCATCGCGCTGCTGTGCGCCTCGGCGGCGAGCATCGAGCACGGCCCCGCTCGGGATGTCCAATGAGTGCGCCGGTGGCGATCATCACGGGGTCAGGCGGCCTGATCGGCTCCGAGTCCGTGCGCTACTTCGTCGCGGAGGGCTTCGATGTGGTGGGCATCGACAACGACATGCGCGCGTACTTCTTCGGGCCCAGCGCATCGACGGCGCCGAACACCGAACGTCTGGTTGCGGATTTCGGCTGTGCGTTTCGCCCACTGCAGCTCGACATCCGCGACCGCGAGGCTGTCGAGCGGGTGCTGGCTGAGCACGCTCCACGGGTCGAGTTGATCATTCACACCGCCGCCCAGCCCTCCCACGATTGGGCCGCCTCCGAGCCGCACACGGACTTCACTGTCAACGCCAACGGGACGCTCAACCTGTTGGAGGCCGCTCGCCGGTACGCGCCCGATGCGACGTTCGTGTTCACATCCACCAACAAGGTCTACGGTGACACCCCCAACCACCTGCCGTTGGTGGAGCTCGAGACGCGCTTGGAGCTGCCCGAGGGGCATCGCTGGTACGGCGGCATCGACCTCGAGATGTCGCTCGACCTGTGCACGCACAGTCTGTTCGGCGTGAGCAAGGCCGCGGCCGACCTGCTCGTGCAGGAGTACGGGCGCTACTTCCAGATGCCCACGGTGTGCTTTCGTGGAGGCTGCCTGACGGGCCCGCACCACGCGGGCGCCCAGCTGCATGGCTTCCTCTCGTACCTCATGAAGTGCGCGGTATCCGGCGAGCGCTACACCGTGTTTGGCTACGACGGCAAGCAGGTGCGCGACAACATCCACTCCGGCGACGTCGTGCGCGCCTTCCACGCCTTCCATCGCAATCCGCGGCTGGCGGCCGTCTACAACCTTGGCGGAGGGCGCGAGAGCAACGTGTCGATGCTCGAGGCGATCGCGCTCTGCCAGGAAATCGCCGGACGCGAGCTCGACCACTCCTACTCACCGCAGGCACGGACCGGCGATCACCGTTGGTGGATCAGCGATCTGGCGGCCTTCAAGCGCGACCACCCGCAGTGGCAGTTGACCAAGGGCATCCGCGCGGTGCTGCAAGAGATCCACGACCACAACGTCGAGCGCTGGAGCACCGAGCGCCGGTCGAGGTTGGCCGGTCGCCCGACCGGCTCGGCGTGACGAGGACGCCGATGAGTGCCCGCCGTGTCCTGATCACAGGCGGTGCCGGTTTCATCGGCTCGAGCCTTGCGCTGAGGTTGGCCGCCTCACACCCCGATTGGGAGGTGGTGGCGCTCGACAACCTACATCGCCGTGGATCGGAGCTGAACTTGCCGCGCCTGCGCGAGGGCAGGGTGCGATTCGTGCATGGCGACGTGCGCGAGCCCGAGGACCTGCGCGCCGCCGGGCCGTTCGACGCGCTCGTGGAGTGCTCGGCTGAGCCGTCGGTGATGGCCGGCGTGGATGGCGCTACGGGCTTTCTGATGCGCACCAACCTGCTGGGTGCCTATCACTGTCTGGAGGAGGCTGCGCGTCAGCGCGCACAGGTGGTGTTCCTGTCGACCAGTCGTGTCTACCCGCTCGCCGCGCTGCGCAAGCTGTCCTTCTATGAGGGCAACACGCGTTTCGAACTGGATGCCGAGCAGGGCCTCCCCGGTGCGTCTGCACGTGGTGTGGCCGAGAGCTTCCCGATGGACGGTGCTCGCTCGCTGTACGGTGCCAGCAAGCTGTCCGCCGAGCTGCTGGTTGCCGAGTACGCCGAGTGCTTCGGGTTGGCGACGGTGGTCGATCGCTGCGGGGTGGTCGCGGGGCCGTGGCAGATGGGCAAGGTGGATCAGGGCGTGTTCACCCACTGGATGCTCGCCTACCATTTCAAGCGGCCGCTTGCGTACATAGGCTTCGGGGGGAACGGCAAGCAGGTGCGCGACCTGCTGCACGTGGCCGATCTTGCCGATCTGGTGGATGACCAGCTGGTGCGTCCTGAGCACTGGGCTGGGGCCGTGGTCAACGTCGGCGGAGGCGTCGATGTGAGCCTCTCGCTACAGGAGACCTCGACGCTGTGCGAGCAGATCACCGGCAACAGCGTGCACGTCTCCGCGACCCCCGTCACCCGGACGGGCGACATGCCCATTTACATCTCTGACTGCCGCACGTTGGGCCGGCTCAGCGACTGGGCTCCGCAACGCGACGCTCGACAGATCCTCGAGGATATCCACGCATGGATATGCGAGAACGAGCGTGTGGTCGCAGCGACACTGGACTAGAAGCCTGCCCAGTGAATCTGGCGCAGGTACCGGATCTGCTGGAAGGCATACCCGGAGCTTTCCGGGTAAGCCACGCGCAGGCAGGATGTGCTGGCCGACTGTGCGGTGTGCACGCAGTGCTGGTAGTCGGCGACATCCGGCCAGCGCCGACCGAGCACGAAGCCGGCAGGATAGCCGATCAGCACCAGGATGGCGAGTAGTGAAACGGGAACCGCGATGGCGTTGCGCAACAGTCGCGGACGGTCGGATAGAGCACGCTGGAGGACGACCAGCGTCACAACGATGGTTGCCAGCAGGAACACGAGCGTCGCGGTGATATATCGGCTGGAGAGAGCCTGGACAGTGCCAAGCTTGAGCCTCCCTACAGCGGTCAGCGCGGCACTGACCACCGCGAACACCCCTAGAGCGATCCAGGGCGCCAGGCGCGGTATGGCTTCTCGATACCGTAGCCATACGTAGCAACACGAGGCGAGGAAGGCGCCCAACAGAGCGGTGCCGCTGAGTGCGGCCGCGATTTGGGTGGTCACGGCGCGGTGGCTGGTCGAGAGTGGATTGCCGAGGTACATCAACACATATCCCACAAAAGCCACCGGATGCTCCAACGCGTAGGTCACAGAACCCTGAGCGGGGCTGGTGCCGTGATAGTGGTAGTAGTAAGGGGTCGCTATCAGCACACCGATGACGGTCCACGCCCACTTCCAAGCTGGCTTCTCACCACGGCAGAACAGGATGATCAGGCCCGCGACCCAGGCCAAGACTCCGGCAGCCAAGGAGTAGTCGGCCACGGTGGCCGCGACAGCTGCAATTCCCAGACGGGTCTTCGAGAGTGGCTGTTCCGAGGACAGTATCGTCACTGTCACGAGCACGCCCAACATGCACAAGAACCACTCGAGCTCCCACCCCCAAATCCAGTTTTCGTACTGGTTGGGTGAGAAGACGAGCCAGGAGAACCCCACCGCCAAGCCCCATCGCGTCACGGGTCGTTCCGGGAACGTTCGCCATACCAGTCTCAGGATCAGAGTGAAAATAAGACCGGCCAAGATCAGGTCGGCCACGATCTCCCACGCGATGGTCCAGTGGGAGATCTTGGCCATGCCCAGCAGCAGCAGGTTCGGAAAGAAGGGGCGGTGCTCGTTGTGCTGCGCCATCACGTCGGCGAATGTAAGAGTGCCGGCGTTCATCTTGTGGATGAGTGGTACCAGGTTGAATTCGTCGTTGAATGGCACAAGGATCGCGTGCTGCCACGTGAACCAAATCAAAATAGACAGCGGCAAGAGTATGGCTGTACCTGCCAGCCAGCGTCTATGGCGTTCCAGTCGGTGTGACACTTTCATGGGTCAATCGGTCCTGAGGCTCCGCTGCGGCGACTGCAGCACGTAATGCCCACGATCTCGGTGTGTGCCACCATTGGCGCTGATCCTACTAGATTGACTGATTCCATGGCGGGGAACGTGGTTGGGGGCATGACGTCCCCAGGTTCCCGGCACCGAGTCTGGGGTACCCAAAGCAGCAGCATTCTGAATTGTTTCTCACTGAATGGATGCGCCCACGTAGCCAGGTCCTGATCCGCGTGAATATCGATCACATTTTTGACCAACGCAGTATTTCCACAGCGAAGGCGTGATCTCGCCGTCGCTACTCACGCCAGCCGCCAGTAGCGAAGGACGGCCGCCACACGGGATCGGCAGCGGGCCGGCCTCGATGCTGGCCGTAACCCAGCGAGATCGCTACCAGGTACCGCCGCTGTAGCTCGGTTCCCTCTCGAGCCGGCCTACCCACCCAGTCCCTTGTTCTCGGGGACGAACTGACTGGCGATGAACGTTGCACCCTGTGGATCGCTGATAACAGTCATCCTGACCCAAGGGGCGTCGAACGGCGCGACGATCACCCGCCCGCCCAGTCCCGTGGCCTTCGCGGCCGTCGCATCGGCGTCGTCTACCGCGAACGTCACGCTCCAGTGGGCGGGAGTATCGGGTTGGTCATCGGCGATCGGATCGAGTGTTGCGACAACATCCTCAAAGCCGTTCGGGGCGCCGCTCTCCGCCATGCGCTGACGCAGTCCGGGATCGCTCTTTTCCAGGAAGGCGCCATAGCCTGGCAGCCGCCACATTTGGACACCGCCGTCGAGGCCGAGCGCCTGCCACCCGAACAGCGAGTCGTAGAAGGACTGGGCGCCTTGCACGTCTCGTGTATTCAGGCCGTTGAAGTTGAGCGAGCCGGGTTCGTTGACGATTTGCGCGCCCTTGTGCCGCATCGCCTGCCACACGCAGAACACCGCTCCCTCGGGGTCGGTGAGCACAGCCATCCGACCCGCATCGAATACATCGAATGGGTCCGCCACGACGCGTCCGCCCGCATCACGCACTTTCGCGGCTGCCTCGTCGGCGTCCTCGACCCAGACGTAGGTGTTCCACGTGGCTGTCGGGGGCGCGTTCTCGGGCTGTGAGCCCACCGCGGCCACGGCGCCGCCACGCAGGCTCGCGATGAAATATTTGCCGGCTGAGTCCGGCGGCATCGCGTCCTTGAAATCCCATCCGAAGAGGCCGCCGTAGAAGGCGATTGCGGCCTCTGGGTCGGGCTGGCTGGTATCGACCCAGCACGGAACGCCGGGCAGATATCCGTCTCGCTCGGGCATTTGGGTGCTCCCTTCTGACTTTGTTGACATCGCGACTGCATCGAGCGGGCGCCCAAGACCCCGTCCAGCCTCTGAGTGGCATGATCTCGGGAAGATGCTCGCGGACAGCTTCCAGGAAACCACATCCCCGAGGAGGAATCGATGGGCTTCGACCAATATCACGAGCCGCCGCAGGAGCTCCCTGAGGAGACGCGCACGTTCGCAAGGCTGTGTGCCTCGCTGACCGAGGAGGCGGAAGCGATCGGCTGGTACGAGCAGCGCCTGGCGGTCGAGCGTGACCCTGAAGCGCGGGGTGTGATGGCGGATGCCGTGGGCGAGGAGTACAAGCATTTCTGCATGGACCTCGAGTTCCTTCTCCGCCGCAAGCCGAAGTGGCGGGAAATCGCCCAAGGAGTGCTCTTGCGGGAGGGCGACATCGTCGAGCACGGGGAGGCGGCGGAGGCCGCCGCAGGAGATTCCGCCTCAGCCGAGGCTCCTTCCTCGGAGTTGCCTGTCTTGGCCGGCACGCTGGGCATCGGAAGCCTGAAGGAGGGGCAATGAGCCATCTACTACGCGAGCACGCGCCGATCACCGAGACCGGCTGGAAGACGATTGACGAGGAGGCTCGCGAGCGCCTGCTGCCAGGCCTCGCCGGTAGGCGACTGGTCGATTTCTCCGGACCCCATGGCTGGGAGTACTCGGCAACCAACCTCGGTCGTGTCGAGGATGACGACGTCAGCCCGATCAAGGGCGTGGAGGCAAATCGCCGGGTCGTCCTCCCGCTCGTCGAGTTGCGTGCACGCTTTACGGTCTCTCGCGAGGAGCTCAGAGCCGGCGACCGTGGTGCCGAGGACATCGATTTCGATGCTCTAGACATCGCCGCCCAGAGCATTGTCGAAGCGGAGAACCTCGCTGTGTTTCACTCTTGGCCAAAGGCAGGAGTCGACGGGATCGGCGAATGCTCGCCGCACGACGCCATTCACAGCGACGGAGGTGTCGAGAAGTATCCGGCGCATGTCGCCCGTGCTGTGGAGTTGCTGTTGCGCAAAGGGATCGCCGGACCGTATGGTTTGGCATTGGGTCGCGAGCAATACACACGCGTCGTGGAGAGCGCCGAGCACGGCGGCTATCCGCTGCTCGATCATCTGCGCAAGATCCTCGAGGGCCCGATCGTGTGGGCGCCGGGCGTGAAGGGGGCGGTCGTGTTGAGCATGCGCGGTGGTGATTTCAACTTCGTATCCGGCCAGGATCTCTCGGTCGGCTACGAGTCTCACGACAGCGACACGGTCACGCTCTACCTGGAGGAGTCCTTCAGCTTCCGCGTGCTCACGCCCGAGGCAGCCGTACCCATATCTCCACTGGAGAGCTAGCGTCTCTGCGACAACTCGGCGTCGCGCTTTTCGAGCAGTTTGAGCCAGATCTCGCTTCGCGTCGGAAAGGCGGGGACAGCTTCTGAGAGGCGCTTGGCCGGAATTTCGCCGACGATCGCGATCGTCGCGGCGTGCAGCCACTCGGCGACGTCCACACCCGTGAACGTCGCACCGACGAGCACGGCGCGGTCTTCGTCGAACACCAACCGCGAGGTCCCAGGAGTGTCGTGCCCGTAAAAGCTCGCCCCTGCCGTGCCCGAGCTGGAGACATCGTAGGCGCGCGCATCGATTTCCTGCTCCCGAGCTCCCTGCAGCGTGAAACCCACCGCGGCCACCTGCGGTTCGGTGAACACCACTCGCGGTGTGATCGCGGCTTCACGGGTCGCGCGGGCAGCGTCTGTGCCTTCGATCGCGCTCGAGACAACACGGGCCTGATACTTGCCCATGTGGGTCAGCAGTGAGCGTCCGTTGACGTCGCCGATCGCAAACAACCACGGCATGTCCTTCACTCGCAGCGTGTCGTCTACCGCGATCGACTTGCCTGGCTCCAAGCCGACGCTCTCGAGTCCCAGATCGTCGGTCAGCGGACGGCGCCCAACCGCCACGAGGATCTCCTCGGCTTGGAGGCGCTCACCGTCGTCCAGGATCACGGTGACAGCACCCTCGTCTCGGTGAACTGCCTTCGCCTTGGCTCCCAGATGAATCTCCACACCACGCTCCAGTAGGGCATCGCGCAGCTGTTCACCCGCGAACGGCTCCTCGCGTGGCAGCAGACGTTGCTCTGCCTCGATCAGTACCACCTTCGCGCCAAGCGAGCTGTAGGCCTGTGCCATCTCCACGCCGACCGCGCTCCCGCCGAGTATCGCCAGGCTGGTCTGGATGTTTTGTGCGGTCGTCGCCTCTCGATTCGTCCAAGGCTTGGCCTCGGCCAGACCCGGGATCGGCGGCATCGCGGCGTGGCTGCCCACGGCGATGACCACCGCCTGTCGCGCCTCGTAGGTCTGCTCGTTCACACGCACGCGCCGCTCGCCTTCGAGGCGACCGTGGCCGCGTATCAGTGCGATCCCATGGTCTTCCAGCCAGGGAAGTTGCCGTGAGTCGTCCAGTTTGTGGATGACCTCGTCGCGGCGCCTCAATACCGCATCCACGTCGAGCCTGCCCGTGACAGCCTGCGCGGCGCCCGGAACCCGACGCACCTCAGCCAGCGCCTCGGCTGGGCGCAACAGCGCCTTCGAGGGCATACAGGCATAGAAGGCACACTCGCCTCCAACCAGATGCGACTCGACCAAGGCGACCTCGTTGCCGCGTTCGGCGAGACGTCCTGCCACCACCTCGCCGGCGGGGCCGGCGCCGATCACGATCACGTCGAACGTCCGCGTCGTCGGCGCCTTCATTCGCGTGGACATTACCCGGAGGGGAGGCTCACAAACTGATCCGTCCGTAGGCTGAGCTGAGCACGAGCTCGAGCTCAGCCAAGACGTCGAGGTGTCGGCGTGCCCAGGCGATCGCCAACCCTGGCTGCAATCTGTCCCCGCCGATCACGTGCTCGAGTACGACCGAACCGTTGTGAATGAGCGCCGTTCCACCGGTACTACTCAGCTCAGGGTCAGGCAAAGACGCCGCTTGTGCGATAGATCTCCCGAAAGACTCGTACCAGTCACAGCGGGCCTGTCGTTCGTCGTCGAGCGCGTCGCGCGCCTCGACCAGCCGAGGCAGCTCGTCGTCGATCGGTGCCAGACGCATGAATGAATGAGCGTCCTGGAGCAGGCGGGCAACTCTCCGCACGCGACCGGCGCCGGTGGCAAGCAGCGCGAGATCGTTGATGCTCCGCCGCCCGGAACCGCCGTTGGCGAGGTAGTCGCGCATCGCGGCATCGAGCAGCTGTGCGGTAGCGAACGCTTCGCGGGCAGCGAGGCTCGAGTGAGCCTGCTCGCCGTCGCCAAGCAGCGCCGCGATCGTCGCATCGAGGTAGTGCGCGGCGCCGTCGTACGCCGCGCCGATCGCGCCGCGCAGGATCGCGGCCGCGCCGCGCGGCCAGAGCAGGAGGCCGACAAGCAGGCTGACACCGGCACCGATCGCGACGTCCTCGACACGCACCAGACCAACCCTCCAACCGGCAGGGTGGATCAGGTTGAACAGCACGAGCACGACGATCGTGAAAGCTCCCTGGCCGGCCGCGAACGAAATCGCCTGAGGTGCATATGCGGCCAGCAGTACGGCAAAGGGCAGCACCGCCCAGAGCACGCCGCGATCGCCGCCGACCGCGACCACGATCAGGCCGCCGACGACGATCCCCGCCAGCGTCCCGAGCAACGCCGAGGCGATCGTCGCGCTCGTCGAGAGCGCACTCGATCTCAGCACCGACATCGTGCCGAGCACGATCCAGAACGAGTTCTGCAGGTCGGCGAGCTGTCCGACCAGGACCGCGAGCGCCAGTCCTATGGCCCAGCGCAAGCTGTTGCGCAGCCACACCGACCTTGTGCTGGCGTGCGTCTGCACCAGCCGCCGAGCGGTGCCGATGCGCGTGCGCAGTGTTTGCTTCGACATCGTCTTGGCGCGATCCTCACAGGCTTGCAGGGCGTCTTGGCCAGCCTGCAGGACCCCGAAGGAGAGTGCGCGCAACCGGTAGGCCTCGTCCAACTCGATCTCAGCCTCAGCCTCGTCGCGGTCGGGTTGCATGTGTTCGAAGTGCTCTAGCTGAGCCCGTCCGAAGACCTCATGCGCCCCTCTCAGCCGGGCCAGCTCGAGTGGCAGGTCCGACCCCCCGCCCTCGAGGCGCGCCGCCACGCATCGCAACGCGGTGGCCGCTGCTGCCTCGATCTCGGCGCGCTCGGCGGGACACGGAGCCACTGTGCTCGCCAGGGCGGGCAGGCGCTCCGCGATTCGCAGCATCCAGCCAAGGTCCTCGATCAGGCGCGCGAGCGCGGCAGTTGGGCCGGTTGTCCCACTGGGACGTTGCGTCATCGAAACGAAGCGACCGCGCACGGCGACCGTCGCTGCATGCGTATTTTGCGCGGCGGTGTCGGCAACGGGACGATTGTCTCGAGAGCGTGCCTCCACCAACTCCGCCAGCGAGCGTGTGGCCTGCGCGGCTTCTCGGCGGAGCGCACTGCGCGGGCGGCTGGGCCACAGCAGTAGCGCCGCTGGGATGCAGAGTGCTCCCGCAAGACCCCAGCCGGCCAATCGTGTGGGGATCTCGGCTGCGTCTGCCGGAACCATCACAGGCAGCACGAACGTCAGTGTCACGGCTGCCCGCGCGGCCACGATGTAGTCGTCGAGCACGCCTGCGAACAGGATTGTGAAGGCAACGAGTCCCATCGCGATCGTCGCGAGCCAGGTCGAGCGCGAGCAGAGCGTTCCGAGCACGATCAACACGGCGCCGCCCGCCAGCAGCAGGAGGTAGGCGCGTAGACGTGCATGCCGGGAGCCGCCGAAGTCGGCGAAAACGAGCAACGCCATCGAGCCGAAGGCCCCAAACAGAGCCATCTGCTTGCTGTCTATGACCACCAGCGAGAGGGCAAAGGCGAGCGGCGTCACTATCGCCGCTCGCAGGGCGCTCTTGAGCACGAACATCCCCGGGTCCGCTGCGCGCAGGCGGGCGATCATCGAGACCTGCGGCAATCGAGCGCGTTGGCCACCGATCTCAGCCTGGGGTTCTCAGATCTCCGCTGCAAGACGCTCATGAACGGAGCGTACGGCGCTTGAGCCCTCACCGACCGCCGCGGCGACTCGCTTCATCGAACCGTGGCGCACGTCGCCGGCGGCAAACACGCCGGGCACCGATGTCTCGAACGGCAGCGGACCGGATGCACCCACGATTGGCGGCTCGGGCAACTGGCGGTCGGTGAGAACGAATCCATCTTGGTCGAGCAGCACGCCGCCTCCCAGCCAGGTGGTGGCAGGACGGGCACCGATGAAGCAGAACAGGCCTGAGCAGGGAATCGTCTGTTGCCCGCGAGTAGCCGTGCTGTTGAGCGTCACCTGCTCGAGATGGTCCTGGCCGGCGAGTCCCTGGACTTCGACCCCGGTGAGGAGATCGATTTTCGGATCGGCCTCGATCCGCTCGATCAGATACTGCGACATGCTCTGGCGAAGATCATCGCGCCGGATCGCGATCGTGACCATGCAATTGTGCTGGCCTAGGTAGATAGCTGCCTGGCCTGCGGAGTTCCCTCCGCCGACGATCACGACCGACGCTCCACTGCAGACCCGCGCCTCGAGGTCGGTTGCCGCGTAGTAGACGCCTGCGCCCTCGAAACGGCTCAGATCCTTCACAGGCAGCCGCTGGTAGCGCGCTCCGGATGCCACGATGACCGCGCGTGTCGGGATCTCGCTGCCGTCGCGCAGGATGACAACGTGGAAGCCCGCCTCGGCCCGCAGGCCCACCACTTCGCACGGGGCGTTCAGTCGAGCGCCGAGTCGCATCGCTTGAACGGCCGCTCTCGCGGTGAGGTCTCCACCGGAGATGCCATTTGGGAATCCCGTGTAGTTCTCGATCCGAGAGCTCGTGCCGGCTTGGCCGCCGATAGCGACCGCATCGAGGGAGACAGTGCTCAGACCCTCCGATGCGCCGTAGACAGAAGCGGCCAGGCCGGCCGGTCCGCTGCCGACGACTACGAGATCGAAGATGAACCCGGGCGTTGGGGTAAAGGTAAGCCCGAGGTGCTCCGCGAACGTCGCCGCCGAGGGACGACGCAGTACCTCCGTAGGTGTGATTACCACTGGGGTGTCCTGCGGGCTCAGTTCCATGCTCTTCAGCAGAGCATCCACGTCCTCGGCGTCCTCGACGTCGATCCAGGAATGGGGGATACGAGAGTGCTCGGCAAACGCCCGCAAGCTCATCGCCTCGGGCGAGTACCTCGACCCGATGATTCGGATCACCTTGGCCCCCGCTCCGGATCGCAGGATCTCCCGCCGCGCGACGAGCGCACCGAAAATGGTGTCGGCGAGCGCCGGCCGTTGACTCATGAGCCGACGGAACTCGGGCTGTGGGATCACCAGGACTCGTGCCGCTTGGGTGGCACGGCAGTTCAGGAAGCGGCGCTGGCCGGTCAACAGGGTCAACTCGCCGATGAAGCTGCCGGGTCCAAACACGAGGATGGGGGTCTCGTCCTCCTCGTCGGGTCGCAGGATCTCGACCTCACCCTCGAGCACGACGAACAGGTCGTAGGTCGCCTCTCCGGCCTGAAAGAGCAACTCTCCGGCCACGAACCGCCGCTCGCCTCCGAACTCGGCTATTTCTGAGAGCTCGGAGGCGCTCAGTACCGGAGAGGCGGCGGCATCTCGATCGCTACGCGCGTCGTTCATCGTAGGAAGTCTGGCGCATGCGCCAAGGTCCTCAATCGATGAGGCGCTTGCCCAACCGCCAGATCGCAAGCCGCCACATTGCGAGCGCGAACACGATCAACACCGCGGCATGCCCGATGTCGGCGACGCCAAGGTTTCCCAGCGAGGCGTCGCGCACGAGCTGCACGCAGTAGTACAGCGGGTTGAACTTCGCGATCGTGCGCAGTACGGCCGGCAGTTGAGAGACGGGGAAGAACGTGCCGGCGACAAGAAACATCGGTGTGAGCACCGCGCTGGTTATGTAGTTGAAGTTGTCGATCGTCTTCGCAACTGCTGCAACGGTCACGCCAAACCCGGCGAATCCGAAACCTGTGACAAAGCCGATGAACGGCACCAGCAGCATCCCCGCGTTCGGTTCCAGCCCGAAAGCGATCCCCACAAGCAGCGGCGCCATCCCGTACACACCGGCCCTGATCGAGATCCACAGCATCTCCGCGGTAACCAGCTCCTCGACGTCCACCGGAGCGGCCAGGATCGCGTCGTAGGTGCGCTGGAATTGCCAGCGGATGAATGTGTTGAACATCCCGGGGAAGGCGGAGGAGAACAGCACGGCGGTGGCCACGACGCCGGTCGCCACGTACTGCTCGTACTTCAGCCCCGCTATGTGGGGCAGAAGTGAGCCGAAGCCCAACCCGAACGCGAGCAGGTAGATCGTCGGCTGCACGATCGAGGAGAACGTCGTCGCCTTCCAGTAGCGCCCGAAGATGGCCACGTCGCGGCTCATCACGCCGGCGAGCGCCGCCGGTTCGAGGCGGCGGATGCGTCGCGGCTCGCGCTTGGTCTGCTGGGTCTGTGGCAGCGTGCTCAAAACGCGATGCCCCCCGCGCGCGCGGGGGGCATCGCTATTTTGCGATGACGCACGCAGCCCCTCATTCGATCTCCTCGCCAGTCAGCGCCACAAACGCGTCCTCCAGGTTTGCGGGACGACGCACTCCCTCAGGAGCTGCCCCGTCAAGCGTCTCGGCGTGCATGATCGCCACCGCCGGCCCGCTGCGTCGGCTCGACCAGCCGTTGCTCGACGCCAGCTCGCTCACCTGCGCCAAGTGCTCGGGCGGGCCGTACACCTCCACGACCTGCTCGCCGGCGTACTGTCTCACCAGCTCGGCGGGCGTTCCCTGCGCGACGATCTTGCCGTGGTCCATCACCGCAACGGTGTCCGCGAGCCGCTCTGCCTCCTCGATGTAGTGCGTGCTCATCAGCGCCGTCACGCCACTAGAGCGCAGACCGTCGATCAACGACCACAGCTCCTGGCGCACCTGTGGGTCGAGGCCGACCGTCGGCTCGTCGAGCAGCACCAGTCGCGGCTGATGAATGAGTCCGCGAGCGACCAGCAGCCTCCGGCGCATGCCGCCCGAGAGGTCGCGCACGATCGTGTCCGCGCGGGGCACCAGGTTGGCGATCTTCAGCGCCCGCTGCACCGCCGCCGGACGCTCGCCGCGCGGCACGCGGTACAGGCGCGCGTACACCGTCAGGATCTGCCGGCAGGTGAGCTCGACGTCGAGGTTGTCGAGCTGCGGAACGACGCCCATCTCCAGGCGCGACTGCTTGGATTCACGCGGTAGCGAGTAGCCGAGCACCGACAGCTCGCCTTCGTCGGCCAGCGTCTGGGCTGTGAGCATTCGCATCGTCGTCGACTTGCCCGCGCCGTTGGGGCCGAGCAGGCCGAAGCAGATGCCCGGCGAGACCTCGAGATCGAGGCCGTTCACGGCCACGATGTCGCCATAGCGCTTGACCACGCCGCGCAGCGAGATCGCCGGCTCGCCGCCGTGCGTGGGCGTCCCAAAGTCATCTCTCTCTTGCAACTCCCCCATCTCCCGACACTCTACGGGGAGCCGCCGATATCGATAGGCAAGGGCGCCTACGAGGCCGCTGCCCGCAGCATCGAGCGTGCCCTGCCGAGCAACCAGACCCATTCTCAGACGAGACTGACGGTCCGTGACCGGCCCAGCGCGGCCCCGCTCGCATCGAGTGCCTGCACGGCGAAGAAAGGCCCGGCCGAGGTGCTGTGCAGGGCGCTCTCGAAGCCGCGCGCGCTCGTGCTGGACATGGGCGTGAGCGTCGCGGCCCCTCGGCCCGCCAGCAGTTGCCACGCTTGAACGCCTGTCGCTCCGTTCCAGCTGGCATAAGCGGTCATCCCCGCCCGACCGTCGCTGTTGACGGCGATCGCCGGGGCTTCCGCGGGTAGGCCGCTCCACGGCAGGCGAAAGGCCCGGTAGGACTGATACTTCTCGCCGAGCACCGCGTCGAAGACGAGCCTGCCCGAGCGCTCGAATTCCGAGACACGCGGTACTTCGCCCCAGCCGATGAAGACGTTGCCGTTGTCGAGCAGCTGCATGTTGCCCTGACTGCCGGTCAAGATCTTCGGATGGGTGTACTGGCGCAGCAGCGTTGCCGTCATCGCCTGCTCGTCGACGTCGAGGATCAGCCCGCGCGAGAGCTTCTCGACCGCCGGGGTGGCGCCGTTGTCGAAGATCGTCAGCGTTCCGTCCGGTTGGCGGCGCGCGTCGTGCTGCCAGGCGAAGTTGCTGCCCGGGGCCATCTCGAAGTCGCTGTGCTTGCCGCCCAGACGCCACAGGATCGCGCCTTTGCGGTCGAGCTTGTAGATGGTGTGGGTGCTGCGCGATGAGACGAGCAGATTGCCGTCGCTGTCGAGGTCGACAGAGTTGATGTGAAAGAAGTCCCAGTTCTCGGCTTCGACCGGCGCGTAGGACTCCTCGAGCGGTATGCGATCCAGGCTGTGCCACTCGAGCAGCACCTTGCCGCTGGCCAGGTCCACCTCCTGGAAGATCGCGTCTTGGATCGTGCCTTTGCGGGGGCCGCCGACCGGGGTCAGGTCGGCGCCTGTGATCACATAGCTCGTCAGCAGCGCGGTGTTGCGCGGGGTGATCACGAACTCGTGCAGGTCACCGTGCAGCCCACGCGCGGCCTGCACGCGGCGGACCGTGCGGTAGGCGGAGTCCGCGATCACGTATTCGCCCACACCGTGGCCGTATTCGATCGCTCCCTCCCACCAGGTGAGCACCGGCGCGCCGCGGTAGCTTTGCACCCTGAAGTTGGCCGTGACCTTGTCTTCCAGCGGGTTCTCCCAGATGGGCTGGCCGCCGGCGTCCACGATCACCGCGCCCACCTGACCGACGGGAATGTTGTAGGGCGCGATGAAGATCGGATCGCTCGAGGCTCCCTGCTCGTTGCGAGTGACCGTCAGAGAAGGGATGCGCAAGTCCGGTCGCGTGTGCCAGATGGGCGGCTTGGGCGGGCCCGGGTTGGGCGGCGTCAGCGCGCTGGCGACGATCTCTCCGAGAACTCCGCTCAGGCCAAGCCCGACCGCGCCCACTCCGGCGGAGCGCAGCAACTGACGGCGCGTGATCGTGCGGGTCATCTGTACTCAGGAAAGCGCATCGAGGGAAAGCTCACCTGAGGACTCTCTCAAGCCAGTCTGAAGAGCAGCGAAGAACGGCGCGAGACTGGCGAGCGGCGGATGTGCTCGTCATACACTCTCGGGATGGGCTCGACGCGCATCGATGGGACCGCGCCGGCTGGAGCGGATCTCGCGGGCGCCACTGAGGACGGCGTGCTTGCGGAGGTGATCCGCACGGTGGCGCTCACGAAGGTCTACGAGGGCGCTGACTTCGCCGCCGTGGACGGTCTCGACCTGACGGTGCGCGCCGGTGAGATCTTCGGCCTGCTCGGACCTAACGGGGCGGGCAAGACGACGACCGCCGGGATGCTCACGACCCGCGTCATCCCTTCCTCGGGAGAAGCCTGGATCGGCGAGGTAGACGTGATCTCAAGTCCGGCGCTCGCCAAGCAGCTGATCGGGATGGTCTCCCAACAGAACACGCTCGACCGCCAGCTCACTGTGTGGGAGAACCTTTACTTCCACGGTCGCCTGTTCGGCGTCAGCGCGGCCGACTCGACGCGCATCGCCGATGAGCTGCTCGAGCAATTCCAGCTTGCCAAGTGGGCGAAGGCGTCAGTGTTCGCCCTCTCCGGCGGTATGGCTCAACGCCTGATGGTGGCGCGCGCGATCTTCCACCGCCCGGCCGTGCTGTTCCTGGACGAGCCCACGGCGGGCTTGGATCCCCAGAGCCGTCTGGCACTGTGGGAGATCCTGGGCGAGCTCAATCGCGATGGACAGACGATTCTCTTGACAACCCATTACATGGAGGAGGCCGACCAGCTGTGCGAGCGCGTGGCGATCATGGATCACGGCAAGATCCTCGCGCTCGACACTCCCGCGAACCTGAAGCAGTCGGTCGACGCCGACACGATCGTGACGGTCAAGGCCGATGGCGACATGGACGCGCTTGCTGCGTCGCTGTCCAGCGGGATCGAGGGCGCCACGCGTACGCGCGTGGTCGAGGGCGGCGTGGAGCTACACGTGCAAGGGGTCAAGCGGCTCGTGCCGAGCGTGGTCGACGTAGCCGAGCTTGGTGGCTTCGAGGTGGCCGACCTGTCGGTCGCCGAACCCAGCCTCGAGACCGTGTTCATCAACCTGACGGGCAAGGAGCTACGCGACTGATGCTGAGGTCCAGTCTTCGCCAGTTCGCCTGTGCTTCCCGGGTGGTTTGTGCTTCCCAGGTGGTTGGCGCTCGCCAAGCCGTTGGCACGTGTCGCACCGTCCTGGGGTCGCCCGACTGATGGCTACTCCCGTCACCACTCCCGCTGAGCCGATCGGCCGGCCCACCGGCCACGCGCCGATCACGCTGAAGCCGACCCGCTCGACGATGGCGGCGAGCCGCACCGCTCTGCGCGCGCTGATCCTGCGCGACCTAGTCGTGTTGCGCAAGAACTTTGGCGAATTCGTGGTGCGCACGATCATCCAGCCGTTCCTGCTCGTGTTCGTGTTCCTGTACGTGTTTCCCTCGATCGGCCAGGGCGTCGGCGGGGGTGGGGGAAAGGTGGCCGAGTCGGCCTTCGCCACGGTGTTGGTGCCTGGCGTCGTTGCGATCTCGATCATGTTCCAAGGGATCCAGGCGGTCGCGCTACAGCTCTCCGCCGAGTTCGGCTACACACGCGAGATCGAGGACCGCGTGCAGGCACCTTGTCCGATCTGGTTGGTGGCCATCTCCAAGGTGCTCTCCGGCGCCGTGCAGGGAGCTCTGGCGGCAGTGATCGTGTTCCCGATCGCCGCGGTCATCCATGCGCCGGGAGTGCACGCCCACTTGACCGTCAACTGGCCGGTGCTGCTGACCTTGATCCCGCTCGCGTGCGTGGCGATGACCTCGCTCGGGCTGTTGCTCGGAACGGTGTTCGAGCCGCGCAACATCGGCTTGATGTTCGGATTCGTTGTGCTGCCACTCACCTTCCTCGGCGGTACCTACTATCAGTGGACGAAGCTCGCTCCCGTACAGGTCTATGGCATCCACTGGCTGCAGATCATCGTGCTCGTCAATCCGCTGATCTATGTGGCCGAGGGGATGCGAGCCGCGCTCACTCCGATCCCACACATGTCACTTTGGGCGGTGTATCCCGTGCTTGTCGCCTTCTGTGCCGGCTTCCTGGCGCTCGGCCTGCGCAGCTTCCGCAAACGCGTGCTCGTGTAGGCGCTCGCTCGCCGGTGGCATGCCGGCCGGCGCGCAGTGCCGAGCCCGTGTGAGCCGGCGGGGATTGGGACGACCGGCGACTCCTGCTTGTATGGACATCCATGAGCTCTATCGAGGTCACCCACTTCACCGATCCCGGCTGCCCGTGGGCCTATTCGGCGAGCCCCGCGCTTGCGGTGCTGCATTGGCGCTACGGCACGCAGCTGCGCTGGCGCCTTGTGGTGATCGGTCTCACCGAGAGCGCCGAGCAGTACACGAGCCGTGGATACACCCCGGTGCGGGCGGCCCACGGCTACATGCGTTTCCGCCGCTTCGGCATGCCGTTCGCGACCGCTCCCCGCGCGCGCATCACGGCCACCGCGCGGATGTGTCGCGCGATCGTGGCAACACGCCTGATCCACCCCGAGCGGGAGCACGCCGTGTTCAGGGCGCTGCAGTTCGCTCAGTTCACGAGCACGCTCGTGCTCGACGATGCGCACGACATCGCCACCGCGCTCGAGCGCGTACCCGGGCTGGATGTGGAGGCGATCGTGGGTGCGCTCGACACCGAGCAGGTGAGCGCTGCGTACGAGGCCGATCGTAGGTTTGCCCGCACGGCCGCTGGCGGTCCCACCGAGTTCCAGGGCAAGTCTGCTCAAAGTGACGGGCCAGTGCGCTATACGGCGCCATCGCTGATCCTGCGCGCGGGAGAGCGCGCATTGGAGGGCGGTGGCTTTCAGCCAGTGGAGGCCTACGACGTGCTGATCGCCAATCTCGATCCCACACTCGAACGCGAGCCGCCGCCTGAGAGTCCGCTCGATGCGCTGCAACGCTTTCCCGAGGGACTCGTGACCCAAGAGGTCGCGGCGATCATGACGCGCGGCAACGACGCCCCTGACCGGGTGGCCGCTGAGAGTGCGCTGGTTGAACTGGTGGGGGAGGGCAGTGCGCGCCGCGCGGCGCTCGGTGACGATGCCCTGTGGCTCGCAAGCAGCTGACACCGACGCCGTTGTGTATCCCGCACGCTGGAGCCGATGTCTGCGCGGGCGTGCGCCGATCGACCTCGCGAGCAGCTGACACCGACGCCGTTGCGCATCCGGCAGGCTGGAGCCAACGTCCGCGCGGGTGCGGGTAATCGACCTCGGAGATGTAGCCTCTCCCGACATGCCCGTCACTGTGACACTGCCCGATGGCAAGGCGCTGGAGCTTGTCGACGGCGCCACCGGCGCCGACGCCGCCGCGGCGATTGGGCCAGGGTTGGCCAAAGCTGCGCTGGCAATCGAGGTGAGCCGGTCCGGTGAGGAATCCAGGTCGCCCGACGCCGACCCGGTTTCGCACCCTGAGGTTCGCGACCTGGCGCGGCCACTGCCCGACGGTGCACAGATCGCGATCCTCACCGCCAAGAGCGGCGATCCCTCACTCGCGCTGATTCGCCACGACGCCGCGCACGTGCTGGCAAGCGCTGTGATGGAGCTGTGGCCCGGCGTGAAGATCTCGATCGGGCCGTCGATCGAGAACGGCTTCTACTACGACTTCGACTTCCCCGACGGCGTCTCCATCTCCGATCAGGACTTCCCCGCGATCGAAGCGAAGATGGCCGAGCACGTGAAGGCGGGGGAGGCGTTCGTGCGCGAGGACGTCTCGGTGCAAAGCGCGCGTGAGCGCTTCGTGCACGAGAGCCAGGACTACAAGATCGAGCTGATCGACGACCTCGTCAGGGATGCACCCGCCGAGCATCCGCTGGAGAGTGTCTCGCTCTACACGAATGGGCCATTCACCGACCTGTGTCGCGGCCCGCATGCGCCCAGCACCAAGACCGTCGGCGCCTTCAAGCTGCAGTCGCTCGCCGGCGCTTACTGGCGCGGCGACTCCAAACGCAAGATGCTGACCCGCATCTACGGCACCGCCTTTCACACGAAGGCTCAGCTCAACGAGTACCTGGAGCGCCTGGAGCAGGCCGCCCAGCGCGACCACCGCAAGCTCGGGCGCGAGCTCGGGCTGTTTCACTTCTCAGACGTGTCGCCCGGCGCTGCGTTCTGGCTGCCCGCAGGCACTGGCATGTACAACGCGCTCGTGTCGCTCTCGCGCGAGATGGGCTCGGAGCGTGGCTACAGCGAGGTGAAGACTCCGCTGATCTACGACGCCGAGCTGTGGAAGATCTCCGGGCACTGGGGCAAGTACAAGGAGAACATGTTCACCGTGCAGGTCGAGGAGCGCGAGATGGGCGTGAAGCCGATGAACTGCCCCGGGCACGCCCACCTGTTCAACAGCAGCCGTCACTCCTACCGCGACCTGCCCGTGCGTTACTCAGAGCCCGGTCTGCTGCATCGCAACGAGGCCTCGGGCGTATTGCACGGACTGCTGCGCGTCAGGCACTTCGCCCAGGACGACGCCCACATTTTCTGCAGCGAGGAGCAGATCCAGGACGAGGTGGCTGGCTGCCTGGAGTTCGCATTTGCCACCTATCGCCTGTTCGACTTCGACGTGCGTCTGGAGCTCTCGACGCGGCCCGAGCAGCGCGTGGGCTCAGACGAGCTGTGGGATCGCGCCGAGGAAGCTTTGACGAACGCGCTCGATTCACAAGGTCTCAGCTACGAGCTGAACCCCGGCGACGGCGCCTTCTATGGGCCGAAGATCGACATGCACATGACCGACTCGCTCGGACGCTCCTGGCAGCTCGGCACGGTGCAGCTCGACTACAACATGCCTGAGCGCTTCGGGCTCAGCTACACGGGCGCCGACAACGCCGAGCACCAGCCCGTGATGATCCACCGTGCGCTGTTCGGCTCCTACGAGCGCTTCATCGGCATCATGATCGAGCACTACGGGGGCGAGTTCCCACTGTGGCTGGCGCCGGTGCAGGCGATCGTGCTGCCGATCTCCGAGCGCCTGAACGAGTACGCCGAGAGCGTGCGTGAGCAATTGAGAGTGGCCGGCTTGCGCGTCGAGCTCGACGATCGTGGCGAGTCGGTGGGGCGCAAGATCCGTGAGGCGGAGCTGCGCAAGATTCCGAACATGCTGGTCGTGGGCGACCGTGAGGCCGAGAGCGACAGCGTGTCGCTACGCGAGCATCGCGGCGGCGATCGCGGCAGTGTGACGGTGGCTGAGCTGGTCGAGACGCTCCTCGGCGAGATGCGTGCTCGCGGCGAGCAGGAACAGGTTGGTTAGGAACAGTCGAATGTCAGGTGAGCAAAAAGTCCTTGTGCACGGCGCCGCGACCGCTATACTCGGCCGCCTTGAAGCTCGGAATCCATTCACGGCGCAGCGCGTAGTCTCAACTTGACGCGCATCCCCACAAGCTAGTGGCCGTTCCACGCAGGTTCGACCGTCGGCCTCCCGAGCGGGACCTTACGAGGATCAACGATCGCATCCGGGTTCCGGAGGTGCGCGTGATCGACGACGAGGGCAACCAGGTCGGGATGATGAAGACTCCCGACGCGGTCAAGTTCGCTCAAGAACGCGATCTCGATCTCGTCGAGGTCGCTCCTGAGGCCAAACCGCCCGTATGCCGGGTGCTCGACTACTCCAAGTACAAGTACGAGCAGGCCCAGAAGGTCAAGCAAGCGCGCAAGCACCAGCAGCAGATCACGATCCGCGAGATCAAGTTCCGTCCGAAGATCGCCCAACACGACTACGACACCAAGAAGCACCATGTCGAACGCTTCCTGCGCCACAAGGACAAGGTCAAGATCACGATCATGTTCCGCGGTCGCGAGGTCACCCACCCCGAGCGCGGCGTGATGATCCTCGACCGCTTGGCCGAGGAGCTGGCGGCGCTTGGCGTCGTCGAGCAGCGTCCCACCCAGGACGGGCGCAACATGACGATGATGCTCGGACCCTCCAAGGCCGTGCTCGCGGGCAAGGCCGACGAGATCGCGGAGGCTGCTGACGGTTCTGTTGCGCCCGACGGAGCTCCGGAGGCAGTCGATGGTTCGGCTGCGCTCGATGTGGCTGTAGATGGTTCTGTTGCGCCCGATGGCGTTGTGGAGGCCGCCAACGGTTCGGTTGCGCCTGAGGATGCCGGTGAGCCGGCCGCCGAGGTTGCTTCCGAGGGCGTGCCCGCCGTGGTCGTAGAGAGCCAGAACGGCGCCTCCGACGGCGCCGTGTCATAATCATCGGCTCGTCATGCCCAAGATGAAGACACACAGCGGCGCGAAGAAGCGCTTCAAGGTGACCGGCACCGGCAAGGTGCGGGCCAGGCACTCATACTCGAGCCACATTCTCGAGAAGAAGTCGCCCAAGCGCAAGCGCACGCTGGCCAAACCCGTGATCCTCTCCGATCACGACACGCCGCGTGTGAAGCGGCTGCTCGGAGTGGGCAAATGACGCGTGTGAAGCGGTCTGTGGCCGCACGCAAGAAGCGCAAGGCGACGCTCGAGTTGACGAAGGGCTTCCGCGGCGAGGCGCACTCCAACTACAGACGCGCCAAGGAGGCGCTGATGAAGGCGGACGCCTACGCCTACCGCGACAGGCGCAACCGCAAGCGCGATTTCCGCAGGTTGTGGATCACGCGCATCAACGCCGCAGCACGCCAGAACGGGATGAGCTACTCCCAGTTCATGCACGGCCTCTCGCTCGCGGGTGTAGAGCTCGACCGAAAGGTGCTGGCCGACATCGCCGTACGCGACGCCGACACATTCCGACGTTTTGCCGAGACCGCCCGCGAGGCGTCGGCTGCCTGATCCCGGCCACCGACACTGTGTACCTCTCGGGCGCTGCTCCTTCGGGACCGGCGCCTTTTTTGTGCCCTGATGTCGAATACGCCACCTGAACAAAACAGATCCTCCACCTGAACACAGACCTCAGACCAGCCCGTTGAACAAGATCGCTCTCGATCATTCACCAACCCACCGAACTGTTCTTTCCTCGATGTCCGTCATCACCTCTCCCCACAATCCCCGCTTGAAGGAGCTGCGCAAGTTGCAGCGCCGGCGCGAGCGCGAGCGCAGCGGCCGCTTCCTGGCCGAGGGAGAGGACCTGGTCGCTGCCGCGTTCGCGGCGGGCAGGCCCGCGCTCGCTGGATATAGAGCTGCTGGCGCCGCGATCGGCGGTGCCGACTTCGAGGACGTCGAGGAGAGTGTGATGGCCGGTCTCTCGACGCTCGGCTCGGGCACGCGCGCGATCGGCGTCTACGAACAGCGTTTCGCCAAGCCCGTGGGTCCGCTTTGCGTGTACCTGCACGGGGTGGGCGATCCTGGCAATGTCGGCACTGTGCTGCGCGGCGCGCTCGCCTTCGGCGCGTCCTGTGTAGCACTGGGGCCTGGCTGTGCCGATCCGCATTCCCCGAAGGCGGTGCGCGCCAGCATGGGGGCCATCTTCACGGTCGGGCTTGCGCGCGTCAGCGATGTGGGCGAGCTGCCAGGCACTCGGGTCGCGCTCGTGGCGGGTGAGGGCGAGCCGATCTGGAGTGTGTGTGGCAGTGGCGGTGACGGTGGTGTTCAGCGCGCGCGAGGCGGCGCGGGGAGGGAGCGCGATCAGAGTGTGCGAGGCACTCTCGCAAACGCAATGCCCCCCGCGCGCGCGGGGGGGATGCTCCCTGGCGGGGAACAACCGGCCTCGCTCACACTGCTGGTCGGCTCCGAGCGCGAGGGACTACCTGACGATCTGGTTGAGGCCTGCGAGCGCGTTGCTCACATCCCGATTTCATCGGAGTCGTTGAATGCGGCGATGGCCGCGACGGTGGCTCTCTACGAGATGACACGTCCCTCGACTAGGGTCCCAAGCTCATGATCGAGCGGATCGAAGAGCTGAGCGC
This sequence comes from Solirubrobacteraceae bacterium, assembly GCA_035485715.1. Taxonomy (GTDB): domain Bacteria; phylum Actinomycetota; class Thermoleophilia; order Solirubrobacterales; family Solirubrobacteraceae; genus Palsa-744. Next base: position 30,408 of record DATHNT010000006.1, read on the forward strand.
GCAAGCGCAACAGGAGATCGAGGCGGCCTCCAGCAGCGAGGCCGTCGAGCAGCTGCGCGTGCGTTATCTCGGACGCAAGGCCGAGCTGCCACAGATGCTGCGCGGTGTCGCCGCGCTCGAGCCGGAGCAGCGCGGGCTGGTCGGCAAAGCCGCAAACGTTGCTCGGCGTGCGCTCGAGCAGTTGATCGAGCAGCGCGCGACGCTGCTCGACGCGAACGAGCTCGACCTGCGCCTGGCGGCGGACACGCTCGACGTCACCCTGCCCGGCACTCCGCCACAACCGGTCGGGCGGTTGCACGTGCTGACCGCGACGATGCGCGAACTGGAAGACATTTTCCTTGGTCTCGGCTTCACAGTGCTGGAGGGGCAGGAGGTCGAGACTGTCCACTACAACTTCGACGCGCTCAATCATTCGCCCACGCACCCCGCCCGCGCGAAGACTGACACGTTCTACGTGCGCCGCTCCGCAGATATCGTCGAGGGCCAGGCGGATGCGCACACCGGGCCGGTCGGGTTGGATGGTGGATCGAGGCTCGGGGAGCCCGACGATCTGGTCCTGCGCACCCATACCTCCCCTATGCAGATCAGGGCAATGGAGTCGCATCCGCCGCCGCTGTACGTGGTCATTCCCGGCCGCGTGTACAGGCCGGACAGCGATGCCACCCACACACCCCAGTTTCACCAGGTCGAGGGCTTGGCTGTCGACGAGGACATCACGCTTGCTGACCTCAAGGGCACATTGCTAGCCTTCGCGCGGACCGTCTTCGGCGACGAGCGCGACGTACGCCTGCGTCCTCACTTCTTCCCGTTTACCGAGCCGAGCGTCGAGGTGGACGTTTCCTGCTTTCACTGTTCTGGCAAGGGCTTCATGGGCGACGGCTCGCGCTGTCCGCTGTGCAAGGGCGAGGGCTGGCTCGAGGTGCTCGGTGCGGGCGAGGTCGATCCCAATGTTTACTCCTACGTGCCGACCACAGAGGCCAACGCACCAGGCTATGACCCCGAGAAGGTTCAGGGGTATGCCTGGGGGATGGGGGTCGAGCGGATCGCGATGCTCAAGCACGGGATCCCGGACCTGCGTCTCTATTACGAAAACGATCTGCGTTTCCTGGAGCAGTTCGGATGACTCCTGTGCGCCCATCCATGCCCGCGCTGGCTCCGAAGGAGGGATGCGGATGAAGGTCCCTCTGAACTGGCTGCGCGAATACTGCTCGCCCGAGCTTGACACCGCGGCGATCGAGGAGCGCCTGACGATGACCGGTACGAAGGTCGAGACGATCCTCCACCACGGGGTGCCTTCGGTTGAAAACTTCGTCGTTGGTCGCGTGCTCACCGTTGAGCCCCACCCGGACGCCGACCGGCTGAAAGTGTGTACGGTCGATGTGGGGGAGGACGAGCCGGCTGGGATCGTCTGCGGCGCTCCGAACGTCGCCGCCGGACAGACCGTTGCCGTGGCGCTACCTGGGGCGCGCATGCCCGATGGAACCAAGATCAAGGCAGCCAAGCTGCGCGGGGTGCCGTCCAAAGGCATGATCCTCGCCGCCGACGAGCTCGAGATCGACAACGACCACAGCGGCATCATGGTGCTCGACGAGCTGATCCTCGACGCGGAGCTGGCTCCAGGTACGCCGTTGGCTGACGTGCTTGTCATCTCTACCGATGTGCTGGAGCTGGAGATCACTCCCAACCGGCCCGACTGCCTCGGCGTGTACGGGGTCGCGCGTGAGCTACACGCCGCCACCGGCGCGCCGCTTGCGCCCGAGCCGTGGGGCGAGGATCTCGGTAGCGAGGGATCGGTCGTGGTGGGCGTCGAGGTCCTCGTCGAATGTCCCGACCTCTGCAAACGCTTCACCGCACGCGTGTTCGAGGACGTCACGATCGGGCCTTCGCCGCCGTGGCTGAAGGCCCGCCTGTCCGCTGCCGGACAGCGTCCGATCAACAACGTGGTGGACATCACCAACTACGTGATGCTGCTGTGCGCGCAGCCGCTGCACGCATTCGACCTCGATCGCGTCGCCGGCGCCAAGCTGACGGTCAGGCGCGCCCACGACAGCGAGCAGGTGACGACCCTCGACGGTCAGGCGCGCACGCTCGACGGCGAGATGGTTGTGATCGAGGACGCCGACGGTCCCACCTCGATCGCCGGCATCATGGGCGGCGAGCGCTCCGAGGTCCAGCCGGGCACGACCCGTGTGCTGATGGAGGTCGCCAACTGGAGCGGCCCCAACATCCATCGCACCTCGTGGGCGCTCGGACTGCGCAGCGAGGCGTCGGGGCGCTTTGAGAAGGGACTCGCGCCCGAGCAGTGCATGCAAGCACAGGCGCTCGCCACGCGTCTGATGATCGAGCTGTGCGGCGCCACCCTCGCGCCGGGAACGATCGACCTCGTTTGGGACAGTCCACCCGCGCAGACGATCCGCCTACGCGAGCAACGCGTGCGGTCGATCCTTGGAATGCCAGTTCCGCCAGCGCGTCAGGCCGAGATCTTGCGGGCACTCGATTTCGAGGTCGTCGAGGTCGATGAGCCCGTGGACCCGCGCCTGGGCGTGGATGTACCAGAACTGGGCGCGGCGCTGGATGTGACGGTGCCGGCGGTGCGTCGCGACGATGTCACGCGTGAGGCCGACCTGATCGAGGAGGTCGCCCGCATCCACGGGCTCGAGGCGCTTCCGGTCACGCTGCCGGCGCGCCGCGGCGCATATGGCCGCCTCTCGAGCGTTCAACAGTTGCGTCGCCGTGCGGCCGACGCGCTCGTCGGACGCGGCCTGTACGAGGCGGTCGGCTGGACGTTCACCGCGCCCACCCTGCACGACCGCTTGCGGCTGTCCGAGGACGACCCTCGCCGGCGCGCGCCAGTCGTCGAAAATCCCCTTTCAGACGATCAGTCGCTGCTGCGTACCACCCTGCTCGGCTCGCTGCTCGACGTGGTCGCCCACAACTCGGCACGCGGGATGGTCGACCTTGGGCTATTCGAGATTGGAACGTTGTTCGTGCTGGATGGCGACAGCTCGCCGGGCTCCACGAACGTGCGCGAGCATCGCTCGCTCGCTGTCCTGCTCAGCGGCAAGACCACGCCTGCGACCTGGGGTGCGCCCGATCCGCCACGCGCCGACGTGTTCGCGGTCAAGGGCGTGCTCGAAGCGCTCGGCGCGGCGCTGCGGCTGCAGCTCGAGTGCCGCCCGGGCGCGCAGCCGTTCCTGCACCCTGGCCGCTCCGCCACCGTGCTGTGCGACGGCCAGGAGTTGGGTTGGCTGGGCGAGCTGCACCCGCTGGTCGCGCGCGAGTGGGGGATCGAGGGCGCGGCGGTGATGGAGCTGCAGCTCGACCTGCTGCTCGGCGCCGCCGAGGCGCAGAGCGCCTATCGCGACGTGATCTCCTATCCCGCGCTGCGCCAAGACCTGGCTGTCGTGCTGGCTGAGGACGTGGCGGCCGCCAAGGTGCTCGACGCAGTGCGCGAAGCGGCCGGCACGCTGCTCGACGAAGTGGGCGTATTCGACGTCTACAGCGGCCCGCAGGTGGGGGAGGGCCGCCGCTCGCTTGCCTTGTCGTTTGCCTTCCGGGCACCCGATCGCACGCTCACCGACGAGGACGTGGCGCCCGCGCGCGAGCGGGTCATCGCCGCGCTGGCAGCGCTTGGAGGTGAGCTGCGTGCCTGAGCTCGCAGCGCTTGTCACAAACGCCCACTTGGTCGAGCTGGACACGACGGGTTCGGCAGGTGGCTCCTGGGTGCTTGCTGGGATGAACTGCGTGCTTGAGGCATTCACAACCGATGCCGCTGTCCACGTCCATCTAAGGGATGAGTCATATGCCTAAGGCGCTTGTAGCCGGCGCGACCGGCTTTGCGGGGGCTCTGGCGGCGCACTTGCTGTGGCGCCATCCCCACTTCGATCTACAGACCGTCACGGCGCGTGCCGATGCCGGGCAGCGCTTGGACCTGCTCTATCCGCGCTACCGCGTGCCGCTGGAGCTGCAAGAGCTCGATCTCGACCGTCATGCCGACGTGGACGCGGCGATCGTCGCCTACCCACACGCTGCCTCGGCCCCGGTCGTCGCCGCATTGCGCGCGCGTGGTGTGCGTGTCGTCGACCTCAGCGCGGACTTTCGTCTTTCAGAGCTCTCGACCTACGAACAGTGGTACGGCCCGCATCCGCACCCGGAGCTGCTCGAAGACGCCTCCTACGGGCTGCCGGAGCTTCACCGCGAGGCGATCGCGGCCGCGGATCTCGTGGCGACCCCCGGCTGCTACCCGACAGCGTCCCTGCTCGGCCTCGCCCCGCTCGCTCGCGCCGGTCTGATAGCCGACCTGGTGATCGACGCCAAGCAGGGGCTCTCCGGAGCGGGCCGCTCCTCTACCTGGCAGACGCACTTCTCAAACAGCGGCGAGAACATCCTGCCCTACAACATCGTCCACCACCGCCACACGCCGGAGATCGAGCAGCAGCTGGACGATCTCGACCCCAGCCATCCAGGTTTGCGGGTGCAGTTCACTCCGCATCTCGTGCCGCTCGACCAGGGCGAGCTCGTCAACTGCTACGTGACACCCACCCGTCCGGTCGAGCAGGACGAGCTCGACGTCATGTACGAGGACGCCTACGCAGGCGAGCCGTTCGTCGAGCTGGCGCCGGCACCGGCCGAGGTGCGCGACGTGCGCGAAACGAACATCTGCCGGCTGCACGTCGCGGCCAGCGAGCACACCGGCAAGGTCGTCGTGCTCTCGGCGATCGACAACCTATGGAAGGGCACCTCCTCGCAGGCGGTACAGAACCTGAACCTGATGTTCGGCTTCCCCGAGGCGGAGGGCTTGGCATGAATACGCATGGCGGCGCTGGACGGCGTCCTACCGATCGGAGATTTCTGGGATCCGGCCAACACGCGTACCGATCGTCGATCGACGGGATCGCCGATCGGCCAGCACGCCACGCGGGGTGGGTGGGCTCCCTATCTCCTGCCCAGCTTGCTCTGCGTGCCCATGCATGCTTGACGGAATGCGAGGCCCGACTGTGAGCGCTGGCAAAGACGTGTGGGGCGATCGGGTGGCCGCGGGGCCGCCACAGCCGTTCTTTCACTCGCGCTGGGTGGACGTCCCGGCGTATGTCGGCGAGCTCGGCCCCGAGGCCGGCTTGCCGGCCGGCTTTCGCGCCGCCGGCGTTGCCTGCGGGATCAAGCCGTCGGGCAACCCCGACCTCGCCCTGCTCGTTTGCGACTCCCTGAGCTCGGTCAGCGCCACCCGCTTTGCCGACACCGGCACGCCTGCCGCGCCGGTGCTGCTCTCCCAGGAGCGTTGCAAGCTCTCCGCGCTGCGCGTGATCCTTGCCAACTCAGGCTGCGCCAACGCGGCCACAGGCCGCCGTGGCCTGGAAGACGCCGCCAAGACCCAGGGTGCCGCGGCGATGGCGGTCGGCGCGCAACCCGAAGAGGTCCTGCTCGGATCGACCGGCGGCATCTCCCAGTACCTCCCGGTCGAGAAGATGCTGCGCGGCATCCGCGAGGCCCAGGCAGGTTTGCGCCGAGAGGGCGACACGGACTTCCAGCAGGCGATTCAAACGACCGACGCTTTCGAGAAGCGCGCCAACCTGCAGGTCGAGCTGCCCTCGGGTGTCGTGCGGCTCTCGGCACAGTGCAAGGGCGCCGGCATGATCAGCCCGCGCTTTGCCACGATGTTCTGCTTCGTGGAGACCGACGCCGAGCTTGAGCCAGAGACGGCAGAGCTGCTGCTGTCGGTGTGCCTGAAGCGCTCGTTCGACCGCTGCACGGTGGACGGTCAGCTGTCGACAAACGACACGGCTGTGCTGATCGCCTCGGGTGGGAGCGGTGTGAAGATCGCTCCTGAGAGCGAGGACGAGCTGCGCTTCGGCGAGGTGCTGGACGCGCTCATGCGCCAGCTCGCGATCCTGATGGTCGCCGACGGCGAGGGCGCAGGCAGGATCGGGCGTTTGGTCGTGTACGGCGGCGACCAGGCCACGGTTGAGCGGGCCGCGCGCGCGGTCGCCAACTCGCCGCTAGTGAAGACCGCGCTGCACGGCGCCGACCCCAACTGGGGCCGGATCGTCCAAGCCATCGGCGGCGCGCTTGGTGCGGGTGTCGCTCCTTTGTCGATGGACATCGCCTTGCAGGGCATGCAGGTCTGCTCGGCAAGCGTCGCCGTTCCCTACGATGAGCCTGCGCTGATCGAGGCGCTCGAGGACAAGGAAATCGATTACGAGATAACGCTGCCAGGCGACGGCGCCGAGACCGAGATCTTCTTCTCCGATCTCTCGCACGAGTACGTGACCATCAACGCCGACTACACAACCTGAGGGTCCTATGCGCGACGTAGCCACACTTCTGGAGGCGCTCCCCTACATCAGGGAGTTCCACGGCAAGACGGTAGTCATCAAGTACGGCGGCGCGGCGATGGAGGACCCGGCTTTGCGCGAGGAGTTCGCGCGCGACGTGGTACTGCTCAAGTACGTCGGCCTGAACCCGATCGTCGTGCACGGCGGCGGCCCGGACATCACCTCCTACATGGAGCGCCTCGGCCTGCCGGTGCAGTTCGTGGGCGGCCTGCGTGTGTCCGACCCGGCCACCGTCGAGGTCGCCAAGATGGTGCTCGTCGGCAAGGTCAACAAGGAAATCGTGCTGCGCCTGGGTCGCCACGGCCAGCCGGCCGTCGGTCTTTGCGGCGACGACGGCTCGCTGTTTCGCATCGCCCGCCGCACCGCTCCCGACGGTCAGGACATCGGCTTCGTCGGCTCGATCGAGCGCGTCAACGTCGATGTGCTCCACCACGTCGCGCTCGACTACATCCCGGTGATCGCCTCGGTCGGCTCCGATCGCGAGGGCAATTCCTACAACGTCAACGCGGATGAGGCCGCGGGCGCGGTCGCGGGCGAGCTCGGCGCCTACAAGGTCGTGTTCCTGACCGACGTAGCCGGCTGGCTGGCCGACCCCCTGGACGCGGCCAGCCTGATCGGCCAGGCGAGCGCCTATGAAGTCGATGCGCAACTGGACGGTCTGCAGGGCGGTATGCGCCCGAAGCTCGCCGCCTGCGTGGAGGCGATAAATGGCGGTGTCAACTCAGCTCACATCATCGACGGGCGGATTCCCCATTCGCTGTTGCTCGAGCTTTTCACCGACGCTGGGATCGGCACCAAGATCGAGGCTGCCACGTGAGCCTGGCCGAACTGCAAGAGCTGGAGCGAGGATCGGTGATCCCTTCCTATGTGCGCTTCCCGGTGGAGTTCGTGCGTGGTGAGGGCACACGGCTATGGGACGCCGAGGGCAACGAGTACCTCGACTTCCTGTGCGGCATCTCGGTCACCTCGCTCGGACACTGCCATCCACGGGTCGTGGAGGCAGTGCGCGATCAGGTGGGCCGGTTGATGCACGTGAGCAATCTGTTCTACACCGAGCCGGCAATGCGATTGGCCACACGGCTTTCGGAGTCTAGTTTGGGCGGGAAGGTCTACTTCTGCAACTCGGGTGCCGAGGCTAATGAGGCGGCCATCAAGCTCGCGCGCAAGGCAAAGCCAGGCGGTGACATCATCGTCGCCTACGGCGCGTTTCACGGCCGCACATACGGCGCGCTATCAGCTACCCCACAGGAGTCGAAGCAGGCTCCCTTTGCGCCGCTCGTCCCTGGCTTCAAGGCGATCGCCCCTGAGTCCGCCGTGCTGGAAGCCCTAGTGGACGAGCGCACAGCTGCCGTCTTGCTGGAGCCGATTCAAGGAGAGAGTGGCATCAACGTCCTGCCGGACGAGTTCCTGCGCGTGGCGCGCAAGGTGTGCGACGAACACGGCGCGATGCTCGTATTCGACGAAATCCAGTGCGGGATGGGCCGCACTGGGACGGTTTGGGCCTACGAGCAGACGGGCACTGTTCCAGACGCGATAACAAGCGCTAAGGCGCTCGGCGGCGGCCTGCCGATCGGCGCTCTCGTCACTGTCCCAGCCTTCGGTGAGGTCCTGCAGCCCGGCGATCACGGGTCCACCTTTGCTGGAGGTCCGGTCGTGGCCGCGGCTGCTCTGGCGGCGCTTGAGGAGACAGATTCGGAGGACTTGCTCAACCGCGTGCGGAAGCGCGGTGCGTCCCTGACAGAAGGCCTGGCCCGTCTGCCCCACGTAGTTGCGGTGAGAGGCCGTGGTCTGATGCTTGCCTGCGAGCTCGATGTGTCTGCTCCGGCTGTGATGCGTCGTGCGCTCCTCGACGAACGCCTGATCGTGAATGCGACCGGGCCGGCGACGCTGCGGCTGTTGCCGCCACTCACGGTCTCCGACGAGGAGATCGAAGACGCCCTTGCGCGCCTCGCTGGTTCGCTCTCGACTTCCGGGAGCTGACAGTGCGTCGTTGGCTGCCGGATGGACTTGAGCTGGACGACGATCCCAAACGGGTTGACATCGATGCAGTGCATGCATTCATCAGCCAGGAGTCATATTGGGGGAGGGGTCGTGCGCGGGAGCGTATAGCTCGCGCGATCGAGGGCTCGACCCGCGTCGTCGGTATCTATCGCGGGTCCGATCAGGTTGGTTTCGCGCGCGCGGTCTCTGACGGTGCCGTGGTTGCTTATCTTGCGGATGTGTATGTGCTGGAGTCCTATCGCGGCAAGGGTCTAGGGCTGGAGCTCATACGGGAGATCGTCGACGGAGATACGCAGGACGACGTTCGATGGATGCTGCACACAGCAGACGCTGCAGGGCTATATCGGAAGCTCGGCTTCTCCCCGCAAGCGCCCCCGTATCCGCTTATGGAACGCCCGCCCGTCGCGGGCACCCGCTAGCCTTGGCGCGCGTGACTGACCCGAGCAACATTCCCATGCCAACCGCTTCCTACGAGGCGCGTCCCGAGGATGTCCACCGTGTGCTGCTGCTCTACTCCGGCGGCCTCGACACGAGCGTGATGCTCAAGTGGATCCAGGACTCCTACGAAGCCGAGGTGGTCTGCCTGACAGTCAACCTCGGTCAGCCAGGCGAGGACTACGAGGTGATCTCCGAGAAGGCCCTGCGCCTGGGCGCTGTGGAATGCCATGTCGTGGATGCCCGCGAGGAGTTCGCGCGGGAATACGTGGCGCCGGCGATCAAGGCCAATGCGCTCTACGGCGGCGGTTACCCGCTGTTCACCGCACTAGGGCGCCCATTGATCGCCAAGCTCGCGGTCGACTACGCCCGCCGCTCCGGCTGCGACACGATCGCTCACGGCTGCACCGGCAAGGGCAACGACCAGGTGCGAATCGAGGCCACGGTAGCCACGCTGGCCCCCGAGCTGAAGACGATCGCGCCGGTGCGCTCCTGGCAGATGGGCCGCGAGGAGGAGATCGCCTATGCACGTGAGCACGGCATCCCGGTCAAGGGTGGGACGGAGGTGGCCCCCTACTCGATCGACGACAACTTGTGGGGCCGCTCATCGGAGGGACGTTGGATCGAGGAGCTCGACCACGCCCCGGAGGACGACGTCTTCCAGCTCGTGACACGCCCAGAGCTGGCTCCGGACGAGGCGGAGATAGTCGAGGTGGAGTTCGAGCAGGGGGTGCCCGTCGGCTTGAACGGGGAGCGTTTACAGCTGGTGGACCTGCTCGAACGTGCCGCAGAGATTGCGGCCCGACACGGCGTTGGCATCGTCGATCACATCGAGGACCGCATCGTGGGCTTGAAGGTGCGCGACATCTACGAGGCCCCGGCGGCAGCGATCCTGTTGCCCGCCCACCAGGAGCTCGAGAAGCTCGTCTGCACGATCCACCAGAACCAGTTCAAGGCAGGCCTCGACCGCCAATGGGCCTATCTCGTCTACGCGGGCCTGTGGTGGGAGCCGTTGCGCGTCGATCTCGATGCCTACATGGACTCGGTCAACGCGCAGGTCAGCGGCACAATCGGTCTGAAGCTCTACAAGGGCCACGCACGCGTTGTCACGCGCTCCTCGCCGGGCGCCGTCTATGACCAGGCGCTCGCGTCTTTCGGCGAGTCGGGTGGCCTGTTCTCGCAGAGCGCCTCGCCAGGCTTCATCGAGCTGTGGTCGCTGCAGTCGCGCATGGCCTGGCGCCTTCGCAACCAATAGCCGGCGCTCTGCGACGGCTCTCGGCTGGGGTGAACTCGCACACGAGGTTGAGTTTGCCTTCTCCGCGACCTTTGGGACGTCATGTAAGGCAAGGTGGAGGTCTGGTGTGTCGCAAAAAACGTTTGTTTCACGAGACTTTGGGTTTGTCTGGGTGCGCGGAGAAGCGGTTGGTATGTCGCAAAAACGGCATGCCCCCTGCGCGCGTGGGGGGCATGCCGTTTCCCGGTAGGTGGGAGCCGTCCGGGGCCGTCTCTAGGGTGGTGCCCCAATGATGATCGAGGAGAGCGAAACGCCGGACATGCCTCCGCAGTCCGACGCCGCGCCGGACGTGCTCGCCGCGCGACGCGCGCGACGCGCGGAGGCCGGTGACCCGGTCATAGCCCGCCGCGCCGAGGCGGCCGAGGCGACTGTACGCAACCTCGAGACCCATCTGGCCGCGCTTGAGCAGCGCCTGGAGGAGGTCGGTCGCGAGCGCGAGCGAATCGCGCAGCAGTTGATGGAGCGCGAATCGGACGTGCGCGGCGCCAAGCAGCGCGAGTATGCCGAGCAGCAACTGCGGGTCGAGGCCGAGGAGCGCGGCGAGCGCCTGCAGCGTGAGATGCGCGGCCAGATCCAGGAGCTGAGCAATCGCCTGGAGGAGACCGAACGCGACGTGCGCGAGCTGAGCACGGAGCTCAGCCAGTTGCGCGAGCGTGACGCCCGCCTGACGCCGATCGTGCGCGAGCTGATGGATGTTGCGGCAGGCTTGCGCGCCGGCTTCGAGCGCGAGCTGACAGCCTTGCGCGAGGAGCTCCAGCAGCAGGTCGTGTGGGAGCGCGAGACCTATGTACGCGAGCTGACGGCGATGGGCGCGCGCATGGAGGACCTGCGCTTCGAGCTCACCCGCACCGCCGACGACCTGCGCGCCCAACTGAACGAGCCGATCGACCCGGCGCTGCTGCAGCACACAACCGAGCCCGAGACCGAGCGGGAGGCCATCCACCGCCGCGAGATGGCCGACGCGCTCGTCGCCGCAGTCGAACGTCTGCGCGCTCGCGTCGCCGAGGTCAAGGAGGCGGAGGCCGAGGAGGAGCAGCAGCCCGCCGTGGCGGTCGAGGAGCCATCGGCGGTCGAGCCGGAGGTGCTCGCCGAGCCTGTGGTGGTTGCGGAGCCCGAGATGGTCGAGGAGCCCCAGGCAACCGAGCAAGTTGCCGTCGAGGAGCCTGCGGTTGCAGAGGAGCCTGAGACGGTGTCTGAGCCTGTCGTCATGGAGGAGCCAGTGGCGATCGAGCCTGCTGTTGTCGAGCAGTCAGAGGCTGCCGCGCCCGAGGTCATCGCAGAGCCTGAGGTCATGGAGGACCTTCCGGCTGTCGAGCCTGTAGCCGTCGATGAGCCTGTGCTGGTTGCGGAGCCCGAGCAAGTCGCGGAGCCGGAGCCTGTCGAGGAGTCCGCCGCAGCCGATGAGCCTGTGGCAGTCGAGGAGCCTGAGGCGATAGAGGTTCTTGAGGAGCCTGAGGTTCTCGAGAAGCCAGCGGCAGCCGATGAGCCCGAGGTCGTCGCAGAACACGAGGCGCTCGTAGAGCCTGAGACTGCCGAGGAGTCGCCGGTGGAGGAGCGGCCCGTCGCCGATGAGGGGCCCTCCGCCGATGAGCAGCCGCGCGCGGGGGGGCTTGCCGCACCGATAGCGCCAGCCGACCGACTGGCGCCTTCCGAGCCGTCGGTGCCAGGCCTCGGCCCCGGCGATGCGATCGCCGCAGGTGCGATCAGCACGGAGCCGATGGCGCTTCAGTCACGTCTGCTCACGGTGCCTGACAAGCGGATCTCCTGGCTTGCGCCGGCGATCCGCAGACTCGCCGACGAGCGCGACGCAAAGCTGGCCGCGGAACTCGTGATCGAGCTGATACCGGCCCAGCGCGAGGCCGTCGAGGGACCGCTCAACTACGAGATCAAGATTCGCGAGCTCGGCACCTTCTACGTGACGCTCGATCCGAGCCAGGCAACCATCTCCAGGGAACCGCGGGGCTCGATCGACTTCTCGCTGGAGGGCCCGGTAGCGGCGTTCAGCGAGCTGGCCGCTGGAGGCGCCTCGCGCAGACAGCGCGGTCTTCGCATCCGCAAGGGCCGACGCAGCGCGCGACGCTTTCTCAAGATGCGGCGCCGTCCGATCGCGCTTGCCGACCTAGCCTCGGCCGGGGTCGACGTCTGGCCAGGATTGCTGTTGCTGGCAATGGCCGAGGCGGTCGATCCCACGTGGACCAGCGGACGGCGCTTCGAGCTGGCCTTCGACATCCAGGGCGCCACAGGGATCGTCATCTACGTCCGCGTCTGCGACGGCGAGCCGATCCTCGTGAGCCGGACCGTCGCGGGCGAGCCCGTCGCCACGATCTCGCTCAGCGGGCACGCCCTGATCTGTCTGCTCGCCGGCACCCAGCCGCCGCCGGAGGATCGAACCTTCGTGACCGGCGACGCGAGCTCTGTGGACGTCTTCCTGCAGTGGACAGCGCGCGCGCAGGGCCTCACCGTCGCAGGCTCCTGAGCTGCTCGGCACGCCACCGTAGGGCGTTCTTCCAGGCAGCCAAAGGGGTCCCTCGGTCCGCCGGTCCAGGGCATACCATCCAGCCTCTGTGACTCACCAGTCCTGCGCCCATCTGCACGTTCACTCCGAGTACTCGCTGCTCGACGGCGCATGCAGGATCGAGGACCTCGCAAAGCGCGCCGCCGAGTTCGACCAGCCGGCCCTCGGTCTCACCGACCACGGCGTCATGAACGGCATGGTGGAGCTGCACAAGGCATGCTCGAAGCACAACATCAAGCCGATCTTCGGCTGCGAGATCTACATGGTCGACGACCACACCGCACGGGGACCGGGCCGCGTCGAGCGCAACCACCTCACACTGCTCGCGGCCAGCGACACGGGCTATCGCAACCTCGTTCAACTCTCCTCCGCCGGCTTCCTGGAAGGACTGCACAGAGGGAAGCCTTCCCTCGACCTGGCCCAGATCGAGCAGCGCTCCGAGGGCATCATCGCGCTCACCGGCTGTCTGGCCTCACGCTTCTGCCAGCGGCTGCTCGACGATCGCCCCGACGACGCCCGCGCCCACGCCGACGACCTGACCCGCATCTTCGGCGAGGAGAACGTCTACTTCGAGGTTCAGAAGAACGGGCTCACAGCGCAAGACAAGTGCAACGAGGGAATCGTGCGCATCGCCGGAGAGATGGGCGGCAAGCTCGTCGGCACTGGCGACGTGCACTATCTGCGTCGCGAGGACTACGACCACCACACCGCGCTGTTGTGCGTGCAAACCAAGAGCACGCTTGCAGCACCCAAGATGACCTTCGAAACGAACGAGTTCTACCTGCGCGACAGCGCCGAGATGGCAAGCTCCTTCTCGGAGTGGCCCGAGGCGATCGCCAGCACGATCGAGATCGCCGAGCGCTGCAACGTAGAACTCGAACTCGACAAGCAACTGATCCCCAAATACACAACCCCCGACGCCGGCAGCGAGCGAGACTACCTACGCGAGCAGGTGCTGCGCGGCCTGCACGTTCGCTACGGTGACCCGCCACCGGCCGAGGCGATCGCGCGCATGGACATGGAGCTCGGCGTAATCGATCGCATGGGCTTCAACGCCTACTTCCTGATCGTCTGGGACTTCGTCAAGTTCGCCAAGGAGAACGGCATCGCCGTCGGCCCAGGACGTGGCTCGGCGGCCGGCTCGATCGTCTCCTACTGCCTGGCCATCACCGATGTCGACCCATTGCGCTACGACCTCTTGTTCGAGCGCTTCCTCAACCCGGAGCGCGTGTCGATGCCCGATATCGACATCGACTTCTCCGTGCGCGGCCGCGAGCGCGTGATGCGTTACGTCACCGAGAAGTACGGACGCGAGTCGGTTGCTCAAATCGTCACCTTCGGCAAGATGTTCCCGCGCGCCGCCACCCGCGATGCAGCCCGCGTGCTCGGCCGCGACTATGGCGCCGGCGACCGCCTTGCCAAGCTGATCCCCGACCCGATCATGGGTCGCGCCCCATCCTTCGAGGACTGTTTGAAACCGGGCGAACCGCTGCGCAAGGCCTACGACGAGGAGCCGGAGGCGCGCACGATCATCGACGTTGCCAAGGGTCTGGAGGGGATCGTGCGCAACTCCTCGATTCACGCCGCCGCAGTTGTGATCGCCGATCGTCCGCTCACCGACATCGTGCCCCTGCAGCTTGCCGACGCCGGAACCGGAGAGGACGGCGAGCGCTCGTTCCGGACCGTCACGCAGTTCTCGATGAAGCCGATCGAGGAAATCGGCCTGCTCAAGATGGACTTCCTCGGCCTGCGCAACCTCGACGTGATCGAGGACGCGCTCGACATCATCGAGCGATCCTCCGGCACGCGCCCGGATATGTCAACGCTGCCGCTCGATGACGTACGCACTTACGAGATGCTGACCCGCGGCGACTCGATCGGCGTGTTCCAGTTCGAGTCGGAGGGCATGCGCGAGGCGCTCAAGCGGGTGCGCCCCGACGAGTTCAACGACCTAGTGGCGCTCAACGCGTTGTACCGGCCGGGGGCGATGGATCAGATACCGGTCTACGCCAGGGGCAAGCACAATCCCGAGGCCATCTCCTACCCCGACGAGCGCCTGCGCCCGATCCTCGAGTCCTCCAACGGAGTGATCCTCTACCAAGAGCAGGCGATGCAGATCTCCAAGGAGATCGCCGGCTTCTCCGGTGCCAAGGCAGACGACCTGCGCAAGGCGATCGGCAAGAAGAACCGCCAGGCGATGGCTGCGCTGAAGCCGGAGTTCGTCGAAGGCTGCCGCGCCTCGGGCACGCGTCCCGAGGTGATCGACCTGCTTTGGCAGACCAACGAAAAATCGGCCGACTACTCCTTCAACAAGTCGCACGCCGCCTGTTACGGGCTGATCTCCTACCGCACCGCCTACCTCAAGGCCAACTATCCGGCCGAGTACATGGCGGCGGTGATCTCCTCGGTCATGAGCACCAAAGACAAGGTGCCCTTCTTCGTCAACCGCTGCGCGGAAATGGACATCGACGTGCTGCCGCCGGACGTCAACACCTCCGACCACAGCTTCGTGGTCTCCGACCGAGCGATCCGCTTCGGCCTCGACGCGGTGAAGAACGTCGGCCATGCGGCGGTCGAGGCGATCCTGCGCACCCGCGGCGACGGCCCGATCACCTCGATCTACGACTTCTGCGAACGGGTCGACTCGCGCGCGGTCAACAAACGGGCGATCGAATGCCTGATCAAGTGCGGCGCCCTCGACTCGACCGAGGCGACCCGCAAAGGGATGCTCGAGGCGCTGCCCGCGGCGCAGGCGTCGGGGCAGAAGGCGCAGGAAGACGCGCAGCTCGGGCAGGGCTCGATCTTCGACTTCGGCGACATCGGTGACGGCGCCCAGTCAAGCGGCGGTCAAGCCCAGGCGCGCCCGCCGATCTCGGCCGCCGAGTTCGAGCGGACCGAGCTGCTGGCGATGGAGAAAGAGACGCTCGGCACCTACCTTTCCTCGCACCCGCTGACCGAGGTCGGTCCGGCGCTGCGCGCGAAGGTCGACTGCAGCCTTTCGGAGCTCGACCACAAGCAGGACGGCTCCTGGGTCACCGTCGGCGGCATCGTCGTCGAGTGCAAAAAGATCCGCACC
>DATHNT010000007.1:0-7086 GCA_035485715.1 Solirubrobacteraceae bacterium
ACCGATCCCGGCGCCGTTTTCGACGCCTCGGTGGACATCGATGCATCGACTCTCGAGCCGATGATCACCTACGGCACGAATCCCGGCATGGTGCTTCCGATCGGCGCATCCATCCCCGACAAAGCCGGGGATGCGGCCTTCGACAAGGCGCTGCGTTACATGGGGTTTCATGGCGGCGATGCCATGCTCGGCAAGCCGGTCGACGTGGTGTTCATCGGCAGCTGCACCAACGGACGGCTCGCCGACTTGCAGGCGGCCGCGCGCATACTCAAGGGCCGCAAGGTCGCCCCCGGTGTGCGGCTGCTCATCGTGCCCGGGTCCCAAGAGATCAAGCGCGCAGCCGAAGCGGAGGGTTTAGCCGATATTTTCAAGGCGGCCGGCGCGGATTGGCGCGAGTCCGGCTGCTCGATGTGCCTGGGGATGAACGGCGATACCGTGGCCGCAGGCCAGTATTCGGTCAGCACCAGCAACCGCAATTTCGAGGGCCGTCAGGGCGTCGGTGCGCGAACTCTGTTGGTCAGTCCTTTCACCGCGGCGGCCAGCGCCGTGCAGGGCCGGATTACCGACCCCAGGGAGATGCTCTAGTGGACCCCAGAACGTTTCCGCGGAAACGTCGGACGAACCATCGGAAAATCACCTGTCCCGGGGAGATTCTGCTTTGGAGCCGATAGATCGCGTTCATTCCAAGACGGTGGTGATCGCGTCGAGCAATATCGACACGGACCAAATCATCCCGGCAAGATTTTTGACCACCACGACCAAGGAGGGCCTCGGCCGGCAATTGTTCGCCGATTGGCGCTATCGAGCCGACGGCTCGCCGAATCCGGATTTCGCGCTGAACCGGCCCGAAGCGCACGGCGCGAAGATTCTGGTGGCCGGCCGGAATTTCGGTTGCGGTTCCTCCCGTGAACATGCGCCCTGGGCACTGCTCGACTTCGGATTTCGCGCCGTCATCAGCACGGAAATCGCCGACATCTTCCGCGGCAATTCCTTGAAGAATGGGCTGTTGCCCATCGTCGTGGACGATGCCACGGCGCGCTGGCTGCTCGACAATCCGGGCGCCGAAGTCGACATCGATCTCCACGCCGCGCGTTTGACGCTGCCGACCGGGGTGTCGGTCGCATTTCCTTTGGAGGCTTTTGCCCGGCACTGTCTCTTGAACGGCATCGACGAACTCGGCTATCTGCGCGGCCGTTTGAGCGATATCGAACGCTACGAAGCGGCGCGCTCCTGGTGAAGGCGCTGATCGCAGTTCTCGCCGGCGACGGCATCGGCGGCGAAGTCACCGCCGAGGCGGTGCGCGTGCTCACCGCGGTGGCGGCGCGATTCGGGCATACGTTCGAATTCGAGCCCGCGCTGCTGGGCGGCGCCGCCATCGACGCCACCGGAGAGGCGCTGCCGCCGGCGACACTCGCATTGGCGCAGCGGGCGGATGCGATCTTGTTGGGCGCCGTCGGCGGCCCGAAATGGTCGGCTCCCGACGCCAAAGTCCGGCCGGAGCAGGGCTTGCTGCAGCTTCGGCGGACGCTCGGGTTGTTCGCCAATCTGCGCCCCGTGGTGCCGCATCCGGCGCTGCTCGACGCGTCGCCGATCAAAGCCGAACTGCTGCACGGCGTGGACATCATGGTGGTGCGCGAATTGACGGGCGGCATCTACTTCGGCGACAAGACGCGCACCGCGACCGAAGCCGTCGATGTATGCCGCTATACCGTCGAGGAAATCGAACGCGTCGTGCGTCTGGCTGCGCGCCTGGCCTTTGCTCGCCGGCGCAAGTTGACTTCGATCGACAAGGCCAACGTGCTCGAGACCTCGCGGCTGTGGCGCGAGGTTGTCATGGATGTCCACGCGCGCGAGTTCCCTCACATCCAGCTGGAGCACGTGCTCGTCGACAACGCCGCCATGCAGCTTGTCGCGGCACCGCGCCACTTCGACACGATTCTCACCGAGAACATGTTCGGCGACATCTTGAGCGACGAGGCCGCGATGATCACGGGCTCGATCGGGATGCTGCCGTCTGCGTCGCTCGGGGCTGGTGGTCCCGGTCTGTTCGAGCCCGTGCACGGCTCCGCGCCCGACATCGCCGGACAGGGGATAGCCAACCCGCTGGCGATGTTCCTCTCGGCCGCGCTGATGCTGCGCCACGGACTTGGTTTGGAAAGCGAGGCTGCGGCTGTAGAATCGGCTGTTGAATGTGCGCTGGATGCGGGCCTGCGCACCCCCGATCTCGGTGGTGCGGCCGGTACCGCGGAGGCGACACGGGCAGTGCTCGAGCAGCTCTAACCGGGAGACGACAACGTGGACACATGCGAGCTCATATGGATGAACGGAGAGTTCCTCGCCTGGGAGGACGCCAAGGTTCACGTCCTCACGCACGGACTGCACTACGGCACCGGTGTCTTTGAGGGCATCCGCTGCTACGACACCGAGCTTGGCCCCGCCATCTTCCGCAACGCCGAGCACATGGAGCGGCTGCTGCAGTCCTCAGAGCTTTATTACATGCCAGTCCCGTACACGGCGGCGGAGCTGCAGTCCGCCGCGCGTGAGCTGGTGGCCAACAACAACCTGCGCTCCTGCTACATCCGCCCGATCGTCTATCGCGGCTACGGCTCGATGGGGCTGAACCCGATGGATGCGCCCGTGGATGTGACGATCGCCTGCTGGGAGTGGGGGACCTATTTGGGCGAGGACGGTATGGCCAACGGCATTCGCGCGAAGGTGTCCTCGTGGCGGCGCATCTCGCCCGACTCGCTGATCCCGCACGCCAAGGCCTCGGGTCAGTACCT
This sequence comes from Solirubrobacteraceae bacterium, assembly GCA_035485715.1. Lineage (GTDB taxonomy): Bacteria > Actinomycetota > Thermoleophilia > Solirubrobacterales > Solirubrobacteraceae > Palsa-744. Next base: position 2,784 of record DATHNT010000007.1, read on the forward strand.
CAACAACGTGCTCGCCAAGATCGAGTCGATGAAGGCCGGCTACCAGGAGGCGATCCTGCTCGACGACCACGGCCACGTGTGCGAGGGCACGGGCGAGAACATCTACATCGTCGCTGGCGGTGAGATCGTCACACCCGGCCACCACAACTCGATCCTCGACGGCATCACACGCCGCTCGATCATGCAGCTGGCCGCAGATCTGGGCTACCCGGTCGTGGAGCGCAACATCGCGCGCGCGGAGATGTACTTGGCCGATGAGGTCTTCATGTCCGGGACGGCGGCCGAGCTCGTGCCGGTGGTCGAGGTCGACGATCACAGGGTCGGCTCCGGCAAGCCGGGCGAGGTTACCCGCCTGCTGCAGAGCGCCTTCGACGACGCGATCCACGGGCGCTCGGAGCGATACCGCGAGTGGCTCGACGTCGTCAACACGCCCGCGCCGAGCACAACGGGCTGATGAGCCACATACAGCTCTACGACGCCACCCTGCGCGACGGTATGGGGGGAGGCGGTATGAGCCTCACCGCGCAGGAGAAGCTGCGCGTCGTGCACGCGCTCGACGCGCTCGGCATCCACCTGATCGAGGCAGGCTTCCCCGCCTCGAACCCGAAGGAGCTAGAGCTGTTCGCGCTGCTCGAGCGCGAGAGCTTCAGCGTCAGTGAGATCGTCGCCTTCGGCATGACGCGCAGGCGCGATGCGTCGGCCGAGGAGGACGAGGGGCTGCGCATCCTGGTGGAGTCGTTCGTGCCGGTCTGCACGCTCGTCGGCAAGAGTTCGCCGCTACACGTCGAGAAGGTCGTGCGCGTCTCCCCAGAGGAGAACCTGGCGATGATCTCCGAGTCGATCGCCTTCCTGCACGCGCAGGGCAAGCGCGTGCTGTTCGACGCCGAGCACTTCTTCGATGGCTACGCCGCCGACCCCGGCTACGCGCTCGATACGCTGCGTGCCGCGGCTGCCGCCGGCGCCGAGCGCGTCGTGCTGTGCGACACCAACGGCGGCTCGCTGCCCGGGCGTGTGCGCGCGGTCGTCGAGGCGGTGCGCGCCGAGTTGGGAGATCTGCCGCTCGGCATTCACACGCACGACGACGGCGGCTGCGCCGTGGCCAACACGCTGGTCGCAGTCGAAGCCGGCGCCAACCAGGTGCAGGGGACGATCAACGGCATCGGCGAGCGCACGGGCAACGCCAACCTCGTCACGATCGTGGCCGACCTGCAATTGAAGATGGGCTACGAAGGATTGCCACCCGAGCGGCTCGTGCGTCTGAGCGAGACCGCGCACCTCGTGGACGAGTTGCTGAACCGCGCGCCCAATCCCGCCCAGCCGTATGTCGGCAAGAACGCCTTCGCGCACAAGGCCGGCCTGCACACGGCGGCGATCCGCGCCGACGCCGCGACGTTCGAGCACATCGACCCGGCGCTGGTCGGCAACGCGCGCGACGTGCTCGTCTCAGAGCTCTCCGGGCGGGGCACGGTCATCGAGAAGGCGACAGAGTTTGGGATCGAGCTGGACGACGAGGCGGTCGAGCGTGTGCTTGAGCGCGTCAAGAGCGCCGAGCACGAAGGCTTTCAGTTCGAGGCTGCCGACGGGACTCTGGAGCTCTTGATGCGAGAGGAGGCGGGTCTCTACGAGCCGCTGTTCATCCTGCTGTCGTGGCGGGTGATCGCCGAGCAGCGCTTCGACGGCGAAGTGGAGACCGAGGCCACGATCAAGATCGTCGCGCCGCCAGGACCGGACGAGGGAGAATTCATCTGCACGGCTGAGGGCAATGGTCCCGTGAACGCGCTCGACAACGCACTGCGCCAAGCGCTGGAGCAAGTCTATCCGCATCTGCGCGAGCTCAAACTGGTCAACTACAAGGTGCGGATCCTCGACGAGGCAAGCGGCACGGCAGCCGTCACGCGGGTGCTGATCGACGTGTCCGACGGCGAGCGGGTCTGGGGGACGATCGGCGTGTCTGGGGACATCATCGCCGCCTCTTGGGAGGCTTTGGTCGATTCGCTTACCGTTGGTGTGCAGCAGCCCGCGTCAGGGTCCCGCTTTGGGTGATCTGGAGGTCATACCGCTCGCTAGGCCTGTTCTTGGGCTTACAGAGGAGAGCTTGGTCTCTGAGGTCTTGACTTCCGGGCAGCTTTCGCTCGGCCCGCGGCTGGTGCAGTTCGAGCGGTTGTTTGCCGAGTCTGTCGGTAGTCCGCTTGCCTGCGCTGTCTCGAGCGGTACTGCTGGGCTTCATCTTGCGCTGCGGGCCGTTGGCGTGTCCGATGGCGATGAGGTCGTCACGAGCCCGTTCTCGTTTGTCGCTTCGGCGAATGTGGCGCTTTATGAGCGTGCTCGGCCGGTCTTTGCCGATATCGATCCGGTCACGCTCAACCTCGATCCTGTAGCGGCTGAGGCGGCGATTACGGAGCGCACGCGGGCGATCTTGCCGGTGCACATTTTTGGCTATCCGGCTGACATGCCGGCCTTCGAGGCGATCGCAAGGCGACATGGGCTTGGGATCGTGGAGGACGCGTGTGAGGCGCTTGGCGCCGTGCATGGCGATGGCACGGCCGTTGGTGCGCGCGGGAACCCGGCGGTGTTCGGCTTCTATGCCAACAAGCAGCTCACGACGGGGGAGGGTGGCATGGTCACGCTTGGCGATCCGGCGCTCAAGGCGCGCATCGACTCCGAGCGCAACCAGGGGCGCGCGCCGGATATGGGCTGGCTCGACCACGACCGACTTGGCTTCAACTATCGCCTGTCGGACATCGCCTGTGCTGTGGGCATCGCGCAGATGGCTCGGCTGTCGGGGATGCTGCAGCTGCGTGCGCTTGCCGCCTCCTACTACCGCGAGGCGCTTGCCGAGGTCGAGAGCCTCGAGCTTCCCTGCGAGGACCACGACGGCGCTCAGCGCGGCTGGTTCGTGTTCGTCGTGCAGCTTCCGCGTGGCGTCGATCGTGACGAGACGGTGCGCAGGCTTGCCGCGCTGGGTATCCAGAGTAAGCCCTACCTGCCGGCGATTCACCTGATGAGCTTCTATCGCGAGCGCTTCGACCATCGCCCAGGCGAGTTCCCCGTATGCGAGGACGTCGCCGCTCGCTCGCTGGCGCTCCCGTTCTATCCTGGGCTGATGGAGAGCGACGTGGCCCGCATCGCAGCGGCGCTGAGGACCGCGCTTGGGCAGCGACCAGTTGCTGGGCGATCGCATGTCTGAGATCGAGGTGTGCCTCTTCGACGCCGGCCGTAGCGTCCTCACTCCCCTGCACCAGGGCAGCGCGATCCGGATTCACACGCGCATGCCGCGGCCGGTGATCGAGCCGATCGAGCTGGGGAGCATGCGACCGTTTGCGGTCTACGAACTTCTGCGGCGCATACTTGAGCAGGAGGACCTGGCGGCCACGTTCGTCTCCGATGCGCCCACCACCGAGACCACCACCTTCGAGCCGCTCGGCGACCGGGCGCCGCGCGCGGGCCCGAACGCCTCATTCTCGCTCGTCCTCGCTCGCGATCGGGTGGCGGGCAAGGCGCAGGATTACGTGGAGCTGGTCCTCTCCGGCGCGGATGGGTGGCCCAGTGAGCAGTCCCAGCACATGGCCCGCTCATTGGTTGAAGTTCCACGACGCTCAGGAGGAGTTCGGCTACCCCGCGCTCGTGCTCTACCTGCTCGGCGCCCACTATTCCCAGCCGCTGGAGGACCCGCCCTCCGGGCTGCCCGAGGCACGTGCACGCGCGGAGCGCATCCGCGAGGTCGCCATCACGCTGCGCCCCGAAGAGCCAAGCCCGCCGGACATGCACTGCTTTCTGGGCACCTTTCGGCTCTGCCTCGCCAGCGATCTCGACACGCCCGGTGCCTTTCGAGCGATGTTCGCATGGCTTCGTGAGGCCGAGCTGCGCGATGAGCCGGTCGGGGACGGCGATCTGCGCGAGATGCTCGAGCTACTGGAGCTCGAGGAGTTGTTGCACGAGGACTGAGGCGGCTCACGGCGGTGCGAGTTCGCCCGGCTTCCGCCAAGCGGCAAGAGCAGCAGAATCAGAACGATTCCGACTGGTAAACGTCGTTTGGCTGTGATATGACTCTGTGCTCGGCCCTGCTAACCAACCAGGGGCCACCGGTCGTGGTGCTTCAGAAGTAGGGGAGCACTCCGACTGGGCTCCTTTTGAGACCCGCGGCAAAGAGTGGGAAACATGTCTCGTTTTTTGCTTGACATGCGGTTATCGTGGATGCTACGCTTGTGGCGAGATCCCATTAGTTGGGATCTTTTGGCAGTGTATACGGGTCGTATCGCGTGCTCTCTGACTATGACGAGTGCGGTGGTCGACCACAACGAAG
>DATHNT010000008.1:0-2749 GCA_035485715.1 Solirubrobacteraceae bacterium
GTTCTTGGCGGCGAGCGTGGCCACCACGAAGGTGAACAGCAGCGAGGCGATGATGGCCGCGAACATGCGGAGCGTCGTGCGCAGGGCGTATTCCGGCAGGTTGGCGGGATCGAGCGTCACGGGCTCGCTGGCCAGCCGCACGTCAGACGCCGTCATCTCGTGGGCGCCGTGGGCGATCAACACGAAGACGCCCGCGACCAACACGAAGATCGCGAGATCGTAGAGATTGGGGAGGAGCCCTTCGCCGCCCAACCCGAGGGGCTCGGCGACCGGGCGGCCTTTGCGGATCATCGCCATCCGCGCTTCCTTTGTGTCAGTTCGGTTGCACCGACCGGGAAGCGCGAGCGAGAGCGCCTAAGCCAGGCGTGCCCTCGGGATCTCGTTCTCCCGGGCAAGTGGCCCGACCATCGTCTCAGTCGAGCTGCGACTGCGACAATCGGCCGAGGCATTGCTAGGTCGCGGGTTCATCGAGTCCCTTGTAGTGATCGACGCGCGGGCGAATACGCTGCCAATGGGAATCCGTCAAGCAGCTCATGCGAGTCGTCGCATAAAGCCGATCAACAGAGGCGAGGCTGCGTGTGGGAGGGCTGGCCTCCGTGCGCGCGGCGAAGCGGTCCGCGATTTGGTTGCGGCTCGCCCCTCCAGCCCTTCGGCTTTGCTCAGGACAGGCGCGGCGCGCCACCTCCCCATCCGATAGGGGAGGATTGAGTTTCCGCAATTCGCGCTAATATCATTTTGGCCAGTCCGTCTGCGCAGGAGCAGGAACGCGAGGGAGTCCGTCGGCCTGATGCGTCACCTCACTCTCCCCGCGCCCTTCGGCTGCGCTCAGGGCAGCCAAGCGCGGGGCCCCTCCAATGACAAGGTCGCAGGCCCGGTCGGCGAGGCGCTGATCCGCTGGCGCCCACATCGGTGGCCACCATCGAGGCGGCATGACGATGTCTGTTTCCCTTGCGGCTTGGACGCGTATCAAGATGCAGGAGCACTAAACGACAGGAATGCCGCAAAAGTAGCAAGCCTCAGCAAGTGATGCTTGCTCAGTGAGCTGAGATATCCCGGTGGCTACAAGGAGAACTGACATGCGCACCCCATCGATCCTCATAAGTCTGGCGCTGCTCCTGGTCGTGGGAAGCGTTAGCGCCTATGCCCATGCCAAGCTCGATCATGCCGAGCCGCAGGTCGGCAGCACCGTAAATGCCGCGCCGCGCGAAGTTTTGCTCACGTTCACTGAGAACCTCGAACCTGCCTTCAGCACGATGGAGGTCACCGGCCCTTCCGGTCAGCGGGTGGACGAAGGCAAGCCGCGCATCAACGGCAAAGTGATGCGCGCGCCGTTGCGGGCCGATCAACCGGGCACCTACCAAGTGAAGTGGCATGTCCTCTCGGTCGACACGCACACGACGGAAGGCGCTTTCAGCTTCAAGGTGAGCGAATAGGTCCTCTCCCGATAGCGCGAGTCCAGTAATGATCGCTCTGCTCGCAGCGGCGCGTGCCGTTCACTTCGCCTCCACGGCGATGGTGATGGGGGCGGCGCTTTTTCAACACCTCGTTGCCGAACCGGCGTTTCGAACGGCCGCAATCGGCGGCTCGGCGAGCGCGTGGGCCTATCGGGCCAGGCTGGCGACCATTCTAAGGATCGGCTTCGCGCTCGCGGTCCTCTCGGGCACGGCTTGGCTCCTGGCTCTGGCCGCGAAGATCGGCAGCAGTCTGCCGGTCGTCGTTTCCGACGGAGTGGCCTGGGTCCTGCTCACCGAGACCCAGTTCGGGCACGTCTGGATCGCGCGGGCGTTCCTGGCAGGCTTGCTATTCTGCGCCCTGTGGCTCGGCAAAGCAGGCGATGCCGGAACGCGTTTCAGGCAAAGGCTGACGACCGTCACAGCGATGTGCCTGATGGGTTCTTTGGCATGGTCGGGACATGCGGCTGGTTCGCCGGGAGTCATCGGCGACATCCATCTGATCGCAGACGTCCTTCATCTCGTCGCCGCCGGGGCCTGGCTGGGCGGGCTGCTGCCGTTGTCGTTGCTGTTCGTGCTGGCCAGCCGGCCGACAGATCCCTCGCTTGCTTCGACCCTGAAAATCGCGACGCGGCGGTTTTCGACGCTCGGCCTGCTGAGCGTGGGAACGCTGCTCGCGACCGGCCTCGTCAACACCTGGATACTCGCCGGCAGCGTGCCCGCCTTGCTGGAGACGGACTATGGAAGGCTGCTGCTGCTGAAGATCTGGCTTTTCGCTGCCATGGTGGCAATCGCGAGCATCAACCGCCTCCGGCTGACGCCGCGGCTGCCAAAGACAGAAGCCGTGCACCGTCTCGATCGCAATACGCGTGTCGAGTTGGCCCTGGGTCTCGCGATCATTGCCATTGTGAGCGTGCTTGGAGTGCTTCCGCCCGCCGTACATATGGATATGCAAATGCACTAACGAGTAGATGAGGAAGACCGCGTAACGCTCCAGTCACGCCAAACTTGCAAGGATCAGGGGCAGTCGGAGGCGCACTCGGCGCCGAACTCGCTGCCCGGGAACAGGCGGAGGAAGAACACGACGGTGAAGGTGAGGAAACCCAGCACCGGCACCGACTGCAGGATGTCGAGCGCCGGCACGATTACCAGCTCGGCCTTGCGGTTCTTGGCGGCGAGCGTGGCCACCACGAAGGTGAACAGCAGCGAGGCGATGATGGCCGCGAACATGCGGAGCGTCGTGCGCAGGGCGTATTCCGGCAGGTTGGCGGGATCGAGCGTCACGGGCTCGCTGGCCA
>DATHNT010000009.1:0-12148 GCA_035485715.1 Solirubrobacteraceae bacterium
GATGTCGGTGATCTGCGCACCGCGGGAACGCATGGCCGTGAAGGCTTCGTGACCGGGCGTGTCGATGAACGTGATGCGCCGGCCGTCGCGGTCGACCTGATAGGCGCCGATGTGCTGGGTGATGCCCCCGGCCTCGCCCGCGACGACCTCGGTCTCGCGGATCGCGTCGAGCAGCGAGGTCTTGCCGTGGTCGACGTGGCCCATGATCGTGACCACCGGAGGGCGGTCGACGAGGTCCTGCTCGTCGTCCTCGAAGACCGGCTCGACCTCGACGTCGTCGGCCGCGTGGACGATCTCGATCTTCTTCTCGAATTCGTCGGCCAGCACCTGGATCGCGTCGTCGGAGAGCGTCTGCGTGAGCGTTGCCATCTCGCCGAGCATCATCAGCTTCTTGATGACCTCTGGCACGGCCACGCCGAGATACTCGGCGACGTCCTTGACGGTGGAGCCGGAGTTCACACGGATCAGATCGGTGGCCTCCATGGCGGTCGTGTCGATCGGGGCGATCGTCTCGTCGTAGGTGCCTCTGCGCCTGCGCCCGCGCCGTGGACGGCGCACGGGCTGGTTGGCTGGTCCGCCCTGCTGGCGCCGCGAAGCTTGGGAGTCGATCACGACGCGCCGGCGCCCGCCGGCGCTGTTGCTTGCCGGTGTGCGCTCGCCGGTACGCGAGTCGCGCGTGGGACGCACACGCTCGCCGGCGGCTGCATCAGGGTTGGCGGCGCCGTCGGCGGTGGCCGCCGGAGACGCGGAGGATGCAGGCTCTTGGTTGGCGACGGGGCCGTCAGCCGGGATGGCTTGACTGGTTGGAGCGCTCTGTGCGTCAGCTGCTGAAGCCGCCGGCGGCGTGGCAGTTCCATTCGCCGGTGGCGCGGCGGCCGGCGCGGGCTTCGTGGCCGTGGCGGTTGCAGTTGCGGCGGCGCCGTTGTCTCCAAGCACGCGCAGCGCGTCGGCCTCATCGACCGAGGAGGCGGCTGCCTTGGCGGCTACGCCCGCGGCTTGCAGGCGCTCGAGCAGCTCCTTACTGGAGAGCCCGTGCTCCTTTGCTATTTCGTGAACTCGCTTCTTACTCATCGACTCTCCGATTCTAGGAGCTCGACGGGGACCTCGACCGCGCGACGAAAGGCACGCTGCAATGTGCCCTTCCTGGTTGCAAGTTTCATGCACTCGATGCTCGGCGCGCGAACGGACCTGCTGCGACAAACATAGGCGCCACGGCCCGGCAGCGTGCCGGCACGATCGAGCACGGCCATGGGAGGACGCTCGGCGCCAGCGGCGACGCTTGCCAAGCGCACCAACTCGGGCTTTGGCGCCAGGCGCCCGCAGCCGACGCAGCGGCGCCGGGGGATATGGACGCCTATGACGTTTGCCTCTCGGTGGCCTCTTGGACGACCCCGTCGATACTCGGCTGCTCGGAGCCGTCCTCGGCAGGCGGCGCCTGCTCTGCGGTCGTCGCCTGTTCGTCTGACACAGGCGCCTGCGCCTCAGTGGTCGGATGCTCATCGGCTGCGGGCGCCGCCGCGCTCTCCCCACCGGCTTGCGGTGAGAGGTCGGCGACGTTGTCGCTGTCGATTGCGGCCAGCGCCTGGTGGGAGTCAAGGCCGCAGTAGCGCGAACCTGGCAGCGAGGCGTTCGGGCAGCGGCGGCCGTTGGAGAGGATCGCGGCGCAACGTCCCTGCAGCTCCTCCTCCTCATAGCCATGCTCGGCCTCCTCGGCGGCGAACTCGGTCTCCGAGCGGATGTCCACGCGCCAACCTGTGAGGCGTGCCGCAAGCCGGGCGTTCTGGCCCTCGCGGCCGATCGCGAGCGAGAGCTGATCGTCGGGCACGATGACCGTGGCCTGCTTTGCCTCGTCGTCGACCAAGACCTCGCGCACGCGAGCGGGCGAGAGCGCCTTTGCCACGAAACGGGCGGGCTCGTCGTTGAAGGGGATGATGTCGATCTTCTCGCCTCGCAACTCGGAGACGACCATGCGCACTCGCGAGCCGCGCGGGCCGACGCATGCGCCGACCGGGTCGACGCCGTCGGCGTGGGAGACGACGGCGATCTTCGAGCGGTAGCCGGGCTCGCGCGCGACATTGGCGATCTCAACCAGACCGTCGGCGATCTCGGGGACCTCGAGCTCGAACAGCTTCTTGATCAGCTCCGGGTCGCGCCTGGAGACGATGATCGACGGACCCTTGGTAGAAGGCGAGACCTCCTTGATGACAGCCTTGATGCGCTGCGAGTGGTCGTAGCGCTCGCCGTCGACCTGCTCTGACTTCGGCAGCAGCGCCTCTACACGCTCGCGAAGCTGCACGAGCGTATAGCGCGAATCGGACTGCTGCACGATGCCTGTGATCAGCTCGCCGACGCGGTCGCGGTACTCCTCGAACATCATGTCGCGCTCGGCCTCGCGGATGCGCTGCAGGATCACCTGCTTGGCGGTCTGTGCGGCGATGCGCCCGAAGTCCTCCGGGGTGACGTCGCGCTCGTCGATCTGGTCGCGGTACTGGGCGAACTTGGCGGGGTCGATTTCCGGCTCCTCCGGTTCGCGCAGCTCGCCGGTCTCGGGGTCGACGACCGTGCCCTCGTCGATCGTCTCGACGATCAGGTGCGCCTCCAGGCGCTCGGGGATGATCAGTTCGATGACGCGGAAGTCGGCCGTCTCGCGGTCCATTTCGACGCGCGCGTACTTCGCCGATCCGGGCTGCTTCTTATAGGCGGACAGCAGCGCGTCCTCCAAGGCGATCATCAACTTCTCGGGCTCGATGCCCTTCTCGCGCGCCAGCGCATGCATGGCTTCCAGGATCTCGCGTGACATAGGTTTTCTCTCCTACTCCTCGACGAGGTTCGAACGACGGATCTCCGAATAGGGGATCGCGATGACGCCCCCGTCGGCGGCCAGTGTTATCTCGCTGTCGGTGACTCCGACGAGCTCTCCGGTGAAGCTCTTGGCCCGACGCTCGGCTTCGGCCGAGTCGGCTGCTGGGATCGGGCGCGGCTCACGCGTCCTCACGCGGGCGCGGCGGCCGACATAACGGCGGAAGTGGGTGGGCTTGGTCAGCGGCCGTTCGGTACCCGGCGAGGAGACCTCGAGCGAGTAGCGCTCACGCAGATCGGCGAGCAGCACGGTGACGCGCTCGCACAGCGCTAGCGTGACGCCGTCGGGGTGGTCGACGAACACGCGCAGGGTGGGGTGGGTGGGACTTGGTATCAGCTCTGCAAGCAGAACCTCGACAGCGGGCTCGCTGTCTGCCAGGCGCTCTTCTACTTCAGATTGCAGTGCTGACATCGACTTGGTGGCTCCCTCTTCGGGTATGAGGCGTAAAAAAAAGCGGGCGGGCGCCCACTCTCGGTACTGCAGCCGTCGCATGGGCGACGACTCGAAAGCTGTCAGCCGAGAATAGCATCGGGTCTTCTACATGGTTGAGGCGGGGGTTCTCGTCGGCGCTGCCGGGGATCGCGCTCACAACCTCGCGGCGTCTCGGCGCGCACGGTCACGATAGAGACGGTAGTCGGCTCGGCTGGGTCGCATCGAGCAGGCGACAGCGAGCGGCTGGCACGCCTCGCTATGGCGTCCCAGCAGCTGCATCGAGCGACCCAAGCAGAAGAGGGCATAGTCGTTGGTCGGCGCGGCGGCGGCGATCGCCTGGAACTCCTCGACCGCGCGCTCGTAGTGCTGGGCGTGGAACAGTGCACGCCCAAGCGCCTCGCGGATCGAGGTCTTGGAGGGCTCCAACTCGCGCGCACGCGTCAACGGCACGATCGCTGCCATGTGGTCGCCGTGCTCGAGCAGGTCGCATCCACGCCGGTAGAGCTCGTAGACGCTGTCCATGCGTCTACTTTAACCGCGAGCACCTGTCCTCTTCAAGCGCCCTTGCGCAGACGCTCGACCGTATCGAGGATCCGCTCGGAGACGATCTCCTTGGCGGCACGCGGGACGCACTCCTCCTCCTCGGCGGTGAGGATGGTCACTTCGTTGGCTGTCGAATCGAAGCCGATGTCCGCACGCGAGATGTCGTTGAAGACCACCGCGTCGACTCCCTTCCCGACAAGCTTGGCGCGCGCGTGTTCCAGTCCGAGTCCGCCGGCTCCGTGCTCGGCGGCAAAGGCAACGAGCGTCTGGCCCGGCCGGCGCCGGCCGGAGAGTCCGCGGAGCACGTCGGGCGTCGGTTCGAGCTCGATCGTCAGGTGCGAGCGGCCCCCCTTCTTGATCTTGCCGTCCGCTTGCGATGCCGGACGGAAGTCGGCGACGGCTGCCGCCATCAGCAGCACGTCGCACGCTGGAAACTCTCGCTCGCAGGTCTGCTCGAGTTCGGCGGCGCTGCGCACGCGATGGACCGTGACGCCTGCCGGCACCTCGATTCCGACATTGGCTGCCACGAGCGTCACCTCGGCCCCACGTCCATGTGCCGATGCGGCAAGCGCGAAACCCATGCGCCCGGATGAGCTGTTGCCGATGAAGCGCACGCTGTCGATCGGCTCGCGGGTGCCACCGGCAGTGACGAGCACGCGCAGCCCGCTCCATTCGCCGCGATCGACCGGGCCGCTTGCTGGGAGGTCGGCTGCCGGAGGGTCAGTGTCTCTGGAAACGGCATGCCCCGCCAGCGTGCGCGAGGCATCTGCTTTCAGGAGAAGCTCCTCACACACGTCGAGCAGCCGCTGGGGCTCGGCCAGCCGCCCGACCCCTCGCTCGCCGAGTGAGGCGAGGCGCCCGACATCGGGCTCGACGATGTGCACGCCGCGTGCGCGCAGCAGTTCGATATTGGCCTGTGTCGCCGCGTGCTCGTACATGTGGTTGTTCATCGCCGGTGCGAGCACCACGGGACAGGTGGCGGCGAGCGCGCAACCGCTCAGCAGGTTGTCGGCGAGGCCGCCGGCAAGCTTTGCAAGCGTGTTCGCCGACGCGGGCGCGATCAGATAGAGATCGGCGTTTGCGACCAGCTGCAAATGACTGAGCGGCTGGTGGGCCGGCAGCTCCTGGCCCGGAAAGGCTCCGCGCGCCGGGTCGTGCTCGAACTCGTCGGTGAGTACCGGCGCACCCGTGAGCGCCGCGAAGGACGCCTCGCCCACGAAGCGCCGGCTGGTGGGCGTCTGCACGACGCGCAGCGAGTGGCCCGCGCCGCTTGCAAGCCTTATGAACTCAAGCGCCTTGTAGGCGGCGATGCCGCCACTGACGCCGAGCAGGATTCTTGCCATGTCTACTTCTTAGGCGCAGTGCTCGATCATCTCAAGCACTGGTCGAACGCTTGCGCGTGAGTTGGCCTAACGGTAGTGGTACTTGATCTTGCCTGCGGCGACTTCCTCGAGTGCGATCGTGAGGTAGTTCTTGGAGGCGGTCTCGATCATCGGGGGCGGGAATTCCTCGAAGGCTCCCTCGCCGAGGTTGTGGTAGTAGCTGTTGATCTGACGCGCGCGCTTGGCGGCGACGAGCACGCTCGCGTAGTTGGAGTCGACGTTGTCGAGCAGACGATCGATACGGGGTGAGGTCATCATGGTGTGCGGGGGGCCTTTCGTGGTGGACCTGCAGTGTAGCCTCTCGCCCCCGCGATCAGGTCTTCACGGCACTTTGGTCGAGTGCTCGAAAGCGTCGGTGGACGGGCTTGCAGGCGACTAGCCCAGCTCGGCGGCGACGATCGCCACCAGCTCCCCCAGCGCGTCTTCGAGGCGGTCGTTGATGACCACGTGGGCGAACTCGTCGCGCGCGGCCAACTCCTGCTCGGCGACCGCGAGGCGACGCTCGACCTCCTCGCTGGCGTCGGTGCCGCGACCGATCAGCCTGGTGCGCAACGCATCGAGCGACGGCGGGGCGATGAAGACCTGCACCGCCTCGGGCATCGCGGCACGCACCTGGCGGGCGCCCTGAACCTCGATCTCGAGCACCACCGGCGCTCCTGCGGCGACTCGCTGCTCCAACTCGCTGCGCAACGTGCCGTAACGACGGCCGGCGTAGTCGGCGTGCTCGACGAAGTCGCCGGCCTGCACGTGGCGCTCGAACTCAGCGCTCGAGAGGAAGTGGTAGTCCACTCCATCCTGCTCGCCCGGTCGCGGCGAGCGCGTGGTGGCCGACACCGACAGCTCGAGCTGCGGGAGACGCTCCATCAAACCGCGGATTAGCGTTCCCTTCCCCACCCCGGAAGGTCCGGTGATCACAAAGACGCGTGCCATGGCGCGGGACCCTAATGTCGGGAGCGGCGGGAGGGCGTCTAACGACGCAGCAGGGAGACGAGCTCGCTGCGCTGTCTGTCTGATAGCCCACCGATCGTCTTGCTCGGCGAGATACGACAGTGGGCGAGGATCTTGTTGACCTTGACGCGGCCGTACTTGGGGACGGCAAGCAGCATGTCAAAGACCTTGGCCGTCTCGACGTACTCCGGCGGGTGCAAGAGCAGCGTGTGGATAGAGAGTCGGCCGGCCTTCAGGTCGCGCTTGAGCTGTGCGCGCTCGGTGCGGATGAGGTTGGCGCGCGCAAGCGCGTCCATACGTTGATTCAGCGACCGCTCTGGGGCGGCAGACGGCTTGGAAGTCATGGTCGAAGACATCGGGCCCGTCGCGGTTGGCATGGGCGGCGAGTCTACAGACCCGAGCGCCTCGTTCAAGGCCAACCCGATTAATTCGTATGAAGCTCAGGTTGAGCTTCAGCTACGTCGAGGATGGTGGATGGTGCCGAGGCCCGTTTGCAGGGGTTTTCCGGCCGCTAAAGCTGACCGATGCTGACATTCAGGAAGACATAGGTGGAGGTTCAGATACCTTGGTAAGCACTGGAAGTGGCCTGCCTATGCGCGAATTGCCGCCTGCGCTGGGTCGAGCACGCAATCCAACTCGGTGGCGATACGTGCGGCGACCGATGGGTCGCGGAATGTCTCGGTCCCGACTGCCACGAGCCGTGCGCCGACATCGAGGAATTGACGAGCGTGGAGAGCGCTCTGCACGCCACCCATCCCGACCACAGGGATCGAAACGCGCTTGACCACCGCCGCTACCTGGGCGAGCGCGACTGGACGTATCGCGGCACCCGACAGGCCGCCGGTGACACCGCCGAGCCAGGGGTTCGGTGGGCCGGGGGTCCGTTTTTGCCCGTCGGCTGGCGTCAGTGCGGTGGCGCGCAACGTGTTGATCAGCGAAACGGCGTCGGCGCCGCCTTCCTGTGCGGCCAACGCACAGGCCGAGACGTCGGCACAATTGGGCGTCAGCTTGACGACAAGCGGCTTGTGCAGCTCTGCTCTGACGGCGCGCAGCACACGCTCCAGCGCGACCGGGTCGGCGCCGATGTCAAGGCCTGTTTGCACATTGGGGCAGGAGACGTTTAGCTCCACCGCCGCGATCTCCTGACGCGCGTCACAGGCTTGCAGCAGCGCCGCGATCTCCTCGGCGGTCGAGCCCATCACGTTGGTGATGAGCGGCACGGGCAGCCGCGCGAGCTCTGGCAGATCCTCTGCGACATAGCGCTCCAGGCCCTTGTTGGGGAGGCCGATCGAGTTGACCAGGCCTGCTTGGGCCTCCCACAGGCGCGGCGGCGGGTTGCCGGCGCGTGGCGCGAGCGTGATCGTCTTGGAGACGAACGCAGCGAACGGGAACTGCTCGTCGAGCGCTTTGCCGAATGCGCGCCGCGCGGCGATCGCGTCGAACGTGCCCGAGCCGTTGATGACCGGGTGGGCCAACTCGATGCCGCAGAACTCGACGCTCATCCTGGAGTTCCCGCGTGATCGGACACCTGCTCGAGCTCCGCGCCGTCCACGACCGGGCCATCGACGCATACGCGCAGGTAGCCCTCGCGTGCCGGCACCACGCAGCCGTAGCAGGCGCCGAAGCCGCAGGCCATGCCGGCCTCCAGAGCCAGTTGGGCCGGCACGTCGCGCTCAGCGCACAGTGCACGCACCGCCTCGAGCATGGGTGGTGGACCGCACGCGTAGACGGTCGCCTGTGCGTCACGATCGAGTTCGGCGCGCAAAAGCTCGGTGACACGGCCGTGATGGCCGACGGATCCGTCATCGCTTGCAAGGACGGCATCCTCGAGCAGAGCGGCGCCTTCGGTATGGGCGCTGTCGCGGAAACCGAGCAGCGTCGCGAGCGGGCGATCGGAGTGAAGCCCAGCGCCCGTCCGGGACGCGTCCTCTGGACGGGGCTCCCCCGCCTTGAGCTCGTCCTGCCAGATGGCAAGCGGGGCGATGCCGACGCCGCCACCGACGAGCAGCGCGCGGCGCCCCTGCTCTGGTGCTGTGAAGCCCTGGCCCAGCGGCCCGAGCAGCCATAGCCCGTCGCCCTCCCCCAGTTCGCACAACCGGCGCGTGCCAGGGCCGACGTCCTCCAGCAGGAAGTGGGCCTCGCCATCCTGGAAGCGCGCGTAGGAGAAGGCTCGTGGCACGTAAGGTCGCTCGTCCTCACCTGCGCCCCAGCGCTCGGCGGCGGCGAGCATCGCGAACTGGCCGGCAGCCGGTTCTGGGCCGTATGGGTCGGCGGCCTTCAGGACGCAATAGGCGCCGAGCGTCTCATTTGCCGTGACGGTGAGCAGCCGTCGCCCGAAGGGAGCGAGCGCACGGCCCGGCCCAGGCCATACGTCCGTGGTCATCTTGCTCCCACTGTCATCGCGGTCGGCTGGACTTGGGCGCATCGACGGCGGACAGGTTCACGCCGCCTGCCCGCGCCCCGTCATGGGGTGTGCCTCGCTGGAGCCGCCAGGGCCATCGTGCAGTTCCTGCAAGGAGAGCACGTCAGGCTCGCCGAGCTTGATCGCCTGGGCGATCGCGCGCGCGGCCGAGACGGCGGCCGCGAGAGTCGTCAGACATGGGATTCCGTGGGCGATCGCCGAGCGACGGATCTCCCAGCCGTCGCTGCGTGCGCCCGAGCCCGTGGGCGTGTTGACGATCAGGTTCACCTCGCCTCGCTCGATCCAGTCGACGACGTGCGGGGAGCCCTCCCCGATCTTGTTGATCGCCCTGACCGGCACACCCATATGTGCGATCGCCTCGGCCGTGCCGCCGGTGGCGAGGATGCGAAAGCCGTTGTCGTGCAAGATCTGCGCGACCGCGAAGACGCCCGGCTTGTCCGAGTCGGTGACCGTGATGAAGGCCGTACCGGCGGTTGGCAGTGGCGAGCCGGCGGCGGCCTGGGCCTTGGCGAACGCTGTCGGGAAGTCGCGCGCGATGCCCATCACCTCGCCGGTCGAGCGCATCTCGGGGCCGAGCAGCGAGTCCGCGCCGTCGAAGCGGTCGAACGGCAGGACGGCCTCCTTGACAGAGACGTGCTCACCGAATCCGACGCCCTCGTGCCCGCTTGGCAAAGCGAGATCGGCGATGCGCTCGCCGAGCATGATCCGACAGGCGAGCTTGGCCAGCGGCAGGCCGACCGCCTTGGAGACGAACGGGACGGTGCGCGAGGCGCGCGGGTTGGCCTCGATCACGTACAGGCAGCCGTCGTGGATCGCGTACTGCGCGTTCATCAGACCCACGACGCCCACGCCGAGCGCGATGTCGCGCGTGGCAGCTCTGATCTGCTCGAGCATCTCCTCGCCGAGCGAGTGCGGTGGCAAGACGCAGGCAGAGTCGCCCGAATGCACACCGGCCTCCTCGACGTGCTGCATGATGCCGCCGATCCACACCTCGTGGCCGTCACAGAGCGCGTCGACGTCGACCTCGACCGCGTTCTCGAGGAAACGGTCAAGGAAGATCGTGGGTCTGGTCGGCGGGTCGTTGGTGTCGGATGCCTGTCGATTTTGGGAATTTGAAGTTCGTTCCCTCCGAGCGTCCGCGGTTGGCAGCTCTCTCTGGAGGTAGTCGGCGAGCCCGTCGCTCGAGTAGACGATCTCCATTGCTCGTCCGCCGAGCACGTAGGAAGGTCGTACGAGCAGCGGGAACCCGACCTCCTTGGCCTTGGCCAGGGCTTCCTCGACCGAGCGGGCCGTCGCATACGGCGGGGCGTGGTAGCCGAGTCGATCCAGCAACTCGCCGAAGCGGCCGCGGTCCTCGGCCAGGTCGATCGCGTCGACGCTCGTGCCGAGTAGCGGTACACCCGCCTCGACCAGGCCGGCAGCCAACTTCAGAGGGGTTTGGCCACCGAACTGGACAATCACTCCCTCCGGCTGCTCGACCTCGATCACGCCGAGCACGTCCTCGAGCGTGAGCGGCTCGAAGTAGAGCCGGTCGGAGGTGTCGTAGTCGGTCGAGACGGTCTCCGGGTTGCAGTTGACGATCACCGCGTCGCGGCCTGACTCGCGCACGGTCATCGCGGCGTGCACGCAGCAGTAGTCGAACTCGATGCCCTGGCCGATGCGGTTGGGCCCTCCCCCCAGGATCACCACCTTCTTCTTCCTGGTGGGCGGGGCGTCCGAACTGCTTTCGTAGGCGCTGTAAAGGTAGGGCGTTTCGGCCCGGAACTCGCCGGCGCAGGTGTCCACCTGCAGGTAGGCCGGGGCCAGCTTGAGGGCCAGGCGGTGGCGGCGGACCGTTTCCTCGTCCACCCCGGCCCACAGGGCCAGCTGCTTGTCGGAGAAGCCCAGTTTCTTCAGCGCCTCCAGGCGGCCGTGATCCAGGGCCCGCTTCCAGCCGCGCGCGCCGATGAACTTGCGGGCGTCTTTTTCCGCCGCCAGGATCTCGCGCAACCGGTCCAGGAACCAGGGGTCGATGAAGCTGAGCTTGAAGATCTCCTTGTCCGTGAAGCCCGCCAGCATGGCGTTCTTCAGCCAGAACACCCGCTCGGCGTTGGGGGTCTTCAACCGTTCGGAGACCTGGGCCTTGGAGTGCCTCCCGGGCATGGCGTCCCAGCCGGAACGGCCCGTTTCGAGGCTGCGCAGGGCCTTTTGGAAGGCCTCGTGGAAGTTGCGCCCGATGGCCATGGCTTCGCCCACGCTTTTCATCTGCGTGGTCAGGGTGGCGTTGGCCTCGGGGAACTTCTCAAAGGTGAAGCGGGGCGCCTTGACCACCACGTAATCCAGGCTGGGTTCGAAGCTGGCCGGGGTGGACTTGGTGATGTCGTTCTTGAGCTCGTCCAAGGTGTAGCCGCAGGCCAGCTTGGCCGCGATCTTGGCGATGGGGAAACCCGTGGCCTTGCTGGCCAGGGCGCTGCTGCGGGACACGCGGGGGTTCATCTCGATGACCACCAGGCGCCCGGTCTTCGGATCGGTGCCGAACTGGATGTTGCTGCCGCCCGTGTCCACCCCGATCTCGCGGATGATGGCCAGGGCCGCGTCGCGCATGCGCTGGTATTCCTTGTCCGTCAGGGTCTGGGCCGGGGCCACGGTGATGCTGTCGCCGGTGTGCACGCCCATGGGGTCGAAATTCTCGATGCTGCAGACGATGACCACGTTGTCGGCCTTGTCGCGCATCACCTCCAGCTCGTACTCCTTCCAGCCCAGCACGCTCTCCTCGATGAGCACCTGGCTCACCGGGCTCATCTCCAGGGCGTAGGCGGCCATGGTCTGGTACTGCTTGGCGCCGTAGCAGATGCCGCCGCCCGTGCCGCCCAGGGTGAAGGCCGGCCGCAGGATCAGGGGGAAGCCGATCTTGGTGGCCGCGGCCATGGCCTGCTTCATGGTGCCGACGGTGAAGCTGCGCGGCACGTCCAGGCCGATCTTCAGCATGGCCTGCTTGAACAGCTCGCGGTCCTCGGCCTTGGCGATGGCGGCCTCGTTGGCGCCGATGAGCTGCACGCCGTACTTCTTGAGCACGCCGCGCTTCACCAGGGCCATGGCCGTGTTGAGGCCGGTCTGGCCGCCCACGGTGGGCAGCAGGGCGTCGGGCCGCTCTGCGGCGATGATGCGCTCGCAGGCCTCGGGCGTGACGGGCTCGATGTAGGTGCGGTCGGCGAAGTCGGGGTCGGTCATGATGGTGGCGGGGTTGCTGTTGACCAGGATGACCTTGTAGCCCTCTTCCTTGAGGGCCTTGCAGGCTTGGGTGCCGCTGTAATCGAATTCGCAGGCTTGGCCGATGATGATGGGACCGGCGCCGATGATCATGATGGACTTAATATCAGTGCGTTTGGGCATTGCTCTCTCTAAAAGAAGCTACCTGTTTCGCGGCGAGGGCGCCGGGTGCCCTTCCGGGCCGGACATCCCCTCGGGAGCCCTGTCCGCTCCCTCCAGGGCCCCCGGCACCCTCACCGCTAAGATTTCCGACCTGGTCTTGTTCCCGCATCGCAGGGCGGCGGGAGTAGGGTGCGGCCGGAGGGAGCGGAC
>DATHNT010000010.1:0-60590 GCA_035485715.1 Solirubrobacteraceae bacterium
CAGGCTCAACCTCTCTCTTCACTTGGCGGTGAAGGAGGCAGCCTGAGACCAGGCACGGACGGGTTCCCCGGCCGGGGAACCCGTCCAAACCTCAAAGACCTATCGAGCCCCCAACTGTCGGGAGCACCCGGAGACAGCCCAGGTTAGAGCGCACGCCAAGGTTGGATGAGTGCGTCGCGGTTGGGGATGGATGGCCGCGGCCCTTACGGGCCTACGCTGTGGCGTGCGTGGTCGCGCTCCAACGCTTGGGGTCCTCCCCCACGCTCTCGGCCTGGCCCACCACCTGCAAGTGCGTGAGCATCGCGAGCGTCTCTGAGAGCAACCATGGGCCGCCGTGCGTGGCCAGCTCGTCGCTGAAGATGCGCGGCACGATCTCAAAGGCCGTGAGCGGCTCGGACACAACCGCGCCGCGAACCTTCTCCAGACGCTCGGCGACCAACTCGCGGTTGCCGTCTATGTGCGCGCGCACGTCGGTGAACGTGCGACCATGGCCTGGCAGGCACAGGCGCGCACCGAGGCGTTCGACCACACCCAGCGAGTCGACGAATTCACCGACCGGGTCTGGTGAGTAGCCGAAGTCGAAGAACAGCGAGATACGCCCCAGCAGGTGATCGCCGGAGATCAACAGGCGTCGCTCGGGCTGGAACAGGCACACGTGCGACGGCGCGTGACCGGGCGTCTCGTAAACGCTCCAGGGACCAAGGTCGGTGTTGACAACGACACCGGGGAGCAGCTTGCGGTCGGGCGCGATCACAGCGGAGATGCCCGATTCGTGGTGCTCGCGCTCGGCCGCGTAGCGCCGCAAGGGCTCTTCGGGTACGCCGGACTGGCGCGCCACCTCGATACGTCGCTCGAGCGTCGCATCAGGGTCCTGCTGCTCGACCGACATGTGCTCGTATTTGGGGTGCATCCACAGCTCACAGCCGGTCCGCTCCACGATCGCGCCGGCCTGGCCGTAGTGGTCGGAGTGGGCATGCGTGCAGACGACCAGGCGAATGTCCTCGACGGCAAGCCCACACATCGCAAGCGCACGTTCGAGCTGCGCCATCGAGCCGGGCTCACCCGGGCCTGGCGGGGTGTAGTAACCCGTGTCGAAGAGCACGACTCCATCCCCCGCCTTGACCGCCCACGCGTTGCCATGCGGCACGCCCGGCCAGGGCAAGGGCAGGCGCAGGCGATAGACGCCCGCCAGGACGCGCTCGCCCCTTCCAAGCTCGCGTTTACGGGCCGGCTCACTCACCGCAGCGGAGACTACTAGCGAGGCTCGCGTTTGGAGGTTGTGCGCCCTAGACTCCTTTGTCAGGTTGGCCTCCGCTGCAGGGACCGACTCCGGCTTGGGCGGGGCGGTCGGCCAAGCTGGAGCACCCGAGGGGCACACCCAGAGGTGGCACATCCGAGGGCATACCCCAAGGGCACAGGCAGGCAGGCGAGCCGCAAAGGAGACGAGATGGTTGACGACGGGGCTGAGAAGGACAGGGCAGCGGCGAAGGTGCAGGAGGCCGCGGAGCACATCCACAAGGCGAGCACCAGCAAGAGGGCTACCGCGAACGGTGCCGGCAGCAGTGACGCCGAGGCGGTGGCGCGACGCTATTTCGAGGCGATCGCCGCGCGCGACGTCGAGGCAGCTGTGGCCCTTTGGGCCGATGGCGGGCGCGAGTACGTGCGCGGGCAGGTGGACGTGATCGCCCCAGAGGGCGTGCGCGAGTTCATCGGCGGCCTGATCGAGGCGATGCCGGACATGAGGATGGAGGTCGTCGAGACGACCACCGAGGGCGAGCGCTGCGCGGTCCAGTGGCAGATCACGGGAACGTTCGCCGGTCCAGGCAAGTTGAATGGCGTACACGCCACCGGCAGCCCGCTGAAACTCGAAGGCTGCGACGTCCTGACGATCCGCGACGGCAAGGTGCAAGCCAACGACGCTTTCTCCGACGGGATGACGGCTGCGCGGCAGATCGGGCTGTTGCCGCCGCAGGGATCGAGCGCGGAGCAGGGCATGACGGGTGCGTTCAACGTGAAGACGAAGGTGAAGGGCATGTCGGCCGCCCAGGACGCGAGGCTCGTCGCGGAGGGCGTGTGGGTCGTGCAGGGGCACCTCGGGCGCTGCAACGTGTATCTGATCGAGGACGCGGAGCTGGGCGGCGTGACGCTCTACGACGCCGGCTCGCGCCTGATGACCAACTCGGTCGCCGCCGCCGGCGCCAAGCTCGGCGGGATCAAACGGGTGGTTTTGGGACACGCGCACACCGACCACCGCGGCGTCGCGCCCGCACTGGGCGTGCCGGTGCTCTGCCATCCCGACGAGCGCGAGGACGCCGAAGGCAGCGGCGGCTTTCGCTACTGGCCCACTGGACTGACCGGGCTACCGACCGCGCAGCGCCAAGTCCACCGCGCCCTGCACCGCTACGCCTGGGACGCCGGACCGGTGCGCATCGCCAGCACCGTCTCCGAGGGCGATGAGATCGCCGGCTTCAGGGTGATCGACCTCCCCGGCCACGCCCCGGGGCTGATCGGGTTGTGGCGCGAATCCGACCGGCTGGCACTCGTGAGCGACTGCTTCTACACGGTTGACCTGTGGGCGCGCTCCCGTCCCCCGCACGTGCCGGACCGCATCTACAACTACGACACCGGCCAGGCCAAGGCAAGCATCCGCAAGCTCGCGGAGATGGAGCCGGCGGCGGCGTGGCCCGGACACGCCAAGCCCGTGACCGGCGACGTGCGCACGCAGCTGCTGAAGGCCGCGGAGACTATGTAGGGCGACGACCACGATGACGCCTTACCCGGCCGGCAGAACGGCGGCCGCAGTGGCGCCCTACCAGTGCCGGTCGTCTCCAAACGCACGAACCGCAGTGGCGCTCGCATGGTCGCGATCCAGCCCGACACCGAACAGATAGAGCCATGGCCAGGAAGACCCGCAAACGCGAAAAGCTGAGCGCGCCCACCAGCGACTACAGCGACGCCCAGGGCAACGTGCTGACGCTGCGCGGGTCGTTCACCGCAGGCGCCCGGCGTGAGTACGCCGAGACGCTGGCCGGCATGAGCGCATCTGCCGCCTCCACTCAGGAGGACGCCTGGCAGCGCGCGCTGGAGCTGCTGTTCGAGCGGCTCGCCGTACGCTGGAGCATCGCCGGCGCCCCGATCGAGCGTCAGAAGGAGCTACTCGCACGTCTGCGCGCGGCAAGCAGCGAGGAGCGGGCTTGGGTGCGCGACACGCTGCGCGAGCACTGCGCCGAGTGGTTCCCGGATGTGCAGGCGCCTTAGAAAGGTCTTTCAAACGACCTGCACGTGTCAACACCCCTTGGCGTGGAGCTGGGGGATTTATTTTGGTACCTAATCTTTAGGTAAGCGTTCGCAAAAGGGGGTGTTGAACAGACCTTCAAAAAGATGAGTCATACACACAGCGTGCCATGCACCATGAACACCCCGCCGCAGCGCTCATTTGAAAGACGTTCTTAGAGCGGTTAGCCGACTCATTAGCCGGACTCGTTAGCGGACTCGCCGAGCAACTCCAAACGCGGCCCATGCGCGTTGCCGGCCGAGACGAAGCGCGCGTTGGCCGGGCTCAGTACGAACTCGTACAAATCACCATCCTCACCCTGGACGCTCAAGCGACTGCCGTCGTCGTAAACGGCAGCGACCGTGCCATGCTCGGCACCACCGCCAAAGTGCTTGATGCGCGCGGACGCCCCGACGCGCGGAAGTGGTCGTGTGGGACCTAGCATCGCAACCCGAGGCATAACACAAACGTCACACCCGGACGCCGCGTACGCCCGTCGCGACCGCTACCGTGGCGAGACAATGCGCCGCACGAAGATCGTCGCCACCATCGGCCCCGCCTCACGCGAGCCAGAGACGCTGCTCGCGATGGTGCGCGCTGGGATGGACGTGGCGCGGCTGAACTACTCCCACGGTACGCTCGCCGAGCACGAGGAGACCGTCAGACGTGTGCGCGACGCCGCCGGACGCGCGGGGCGGCCTGTCGCGATCCTGCAGGACCTGCCAGGCCCAAAGCTGCGCATCGGGCCGCTGCGCGAGGACATCGTCGAGCTCAAGCCCGGCGACGTGGTCACGTTCAGCTGTGGCGAGGAGCAGATCGGCGACGCGCGCCACATGTCGATCACCTGGCCCGGGCTTGCCGCCGCGCTGACGCCGGGAGAGATCCTCTACCTGGCCGACGGTTCGGTGCGCTTGCGCGTGCGCGACACACGCGTCGAGCAGGGCGAGGTCGACGCCGAGGTCGAGGTCGGCGGCGCCGTGGCCTCGCGCCAGGGCCTGAACATCCCCGGGCCTGCCCACACGTTGCCATCCGTCCCCGAGGAGGACCTGGAGCTGTTGCGCCACGGCGAATCGATCGGCGTGGACATGGTGGCGCTGTCCTTCGTGCGCTTCCCTTCCGACGTGGAAGCCGTGCGCGAGCACACACGCCTGCCTTTGATCGCGAAGATGGAGAAGCCCCAGGCGGTCGAACACGCCGAGGCGATCATCCGCGCCGCCGACTGCGTGATGGTCGCGCGCGGCGACCTCGGCATCGAGATGCCGATCGAGCAGGTGCCAGCCGTTCAGAAGGAACTGCTCAAGCAAGCCGGCTACCTGGCTCGTCCCTCGATCACCGCGACACAGATGCTCGACTCGATGGTCACCTCCTCGCGCCCCACGCGCGCCGAGGTGGCGGACGTGGCCAACGCGATCCTCGACGGCACCGATGCGGTGATGCTCTCCCAGGAGACCGCGATCGGCGCCTACCCGGTGGGGGCGGTGGAAATGATGGCCGCGGTCGCCGTCCAAGCGGAGGCGATCGCCCCGTATGAGGACTGGAACGCCTCGCGCGTGCGTCGCGCCGAACGCGACCCCGCCCACACGGTTGCCCACAGCCTGTGCCTGGCCGCACGCGAACTGCAGCTCGACGCGCTGATCGTGCCCACGC
This sequence comes from Solirubrobacteraceae bacterium, assembly GCA_035485715.1. Classification (GTDB taxonomy): domain Bacteria; phylum Actinomycetota; class Thermoleophilia; order Solirubrobacterales; family Solirubrobacteraceae; genus Palsa-744. The sequence goes on from DATHNT010000010.1 coordinate 4,922, forward strand.
TCTCCGGCCGCTCGGCGAGACTGGTGTCCGCGCACCGGCCCACGGTCCCGATCTACGCGCTCTCCCCAGGGCGCGAGACCGTGCGCCGCTGCGGGCTGATGTGGGGCGTACAGGCCTCCTCGATGCGCCGTCATGAGACGACCGAGGAGCTGATCGCCGACTCCGCCAAGCGCGTGGTCGAGCTCGGCTGGTGTGAGAAGGGCCAGCGTGTAGGCATCACCGCGGGCTTGCCGAGCGGGCGCCCGGGGACCACGAGCTTGATGCAGATACAGATGCTTTAGATCAGCACTGCCCGATTACGAGGCCCGCCGTTGCAACCGGCCTCGACAGGACCTGTTCGACGCACCGGCGACTCTTGTTTCCCAAAAAAATCGTCCTACGCCGCGCCCACACCCGTACGTTCGTAGAACTCCGCCTCCTCGCGCCCCAACTCCGTCACGGGCGCGTCGCCGTACATCCACTCGCGCGCGATCCGATGCCAGTTGTTGCGCGCACGCAATTGTGAGAGCACCGCGAGCGTCAGCATCTCCATGCGCCGGCCGAACAGGTGCTCGGGCTGAATCGTCTGGTGGCGCATCTCGCGGAAATGGGAGGAGCGCGGGTCCGAGCTCTCGATCATCACCTCCGTCGCGATCTCAGGCTTGAGCTGCACCTCTTCGTCGGCGGTCGTGTACCACCAGATCGCATCCTCAATGAAAGCAAGCAGGTGGTCTGGGTCCACGCGCTCGGGTTCTGGCAGAAAGCTCGATTCGGCCAGCAGTTTGTGCAGCGTCTGCGCATCGCCCTCGACCACGGCCCGCTGGCAGGCGAGCTCGAGCTCCACCGGCTCGCGATCGAGGCGCTTGAACAGGCCGAAGTCCAGGAACGCGACGCGTCCGTCGTCGAGCAGCATGAAATTGCCCGGATGCGGGTCGCCTGAGAACTGGCGGTGGCGGTACAGGCAGCCGAGAAAGAAGCGAAACACGATCTCTCCGATACGGTCACGCTCGGCCTGCGGATATTCCTTCAGCTGCTCGAAGCCGACCCCGTGCACGAAATCGGTGACGAGCACGTGCTCGCGCGAGAGCTCGCTGACGACCTCGGGCACCACGATGAAGGGATGGCCCTTGAAGATGCGTGCCAGCGAGCGCTGGTTCTGCGCCTCGAGCTCGTAGTCGAGCTCCTCGCCAATCCGGTCGCGGATCTCGGCAGTCACGCCCTTCACGTCGAGACTCGGCGTCATGCGCTTGAGCAGCCGCATGATCATGCCAAGGTTCTGCATGTCCGCGCGAACCGCGGCCGCCACGCCTGGATACTGCACCTTGACGGCGACCTCGCGACCATCGTCGCGCAGCTTCGCCCGGTACACCTGCCCGATCGAGGCGGCGGCGATCGGCTCCTCGTCGAACTCGGCGAAGACATCGGCGATCTTCTCTTCGAGGTCGTCCTCGATCACGCGCTTCATCTGCGTGAAGGACACGGTCGGCGCCGCGTCGCGCAGCTTGGAGAGCTCGCGCTGGAACTCCTCACGGTGCTCCTCAGGCACGAGCCCGACGTCCAGAAACGACATCACCTGGCCAAGCTTCATTGCCGCGCCCTTCATCGTCCCCAGCGCCGCCACGATCTGCTTGGCGGTCTCCAGTTGGCGACGGGCGCTCGCCTGCTGCGCGCCCTGCTCGCTGCGCCCCACATTTGCCGCCTTGGTACCGAGACGCTTGACGGTCTCGCCGGCCGCAAGCCGGCCCACCGTGGCGGTGCGACGCACCCTCGATGTTGGGATTTTCTCCTGCGCCACTCCTAGAGTTTAGGGTCGCCGCCAGGGCGTGCGCCGGATGGGCGGATGAGCAGAGTCAGGTACTCCAAAAGTGGCGATGCCCCCGCGTGCGCGGGGGGCATGCCCGTTATGAGGACAGCTCCACGCGGGAGCCGGGGACGATGTCGTCCTTGCCGTCCGGCCAGCGCACCCATGCCTTCTTGCCGCCGTCGTAGTCATCGCCGAGCAGGATCAGCGTCGCCGACTCGCCGAGCGCCTGGCACGGCTCGGTGCCCTCCGGGTCGAGGCCGCGCCAAACTCGGATGAACGAGTTCTGCTCCCACTCGCGCGCAACGCTGGTCGCGTCGGTGTGACCGGGGTAGACGATCGTCTCCCCCGGCAGCTCCATCAGCGTGCCCATGATCGAGTCGCGCAGGTCGGTGTAGGTCGTGTGGCCAGGTGCCCTCACACCGCCAACGGAGCCCTTGAAAAGGGTGTCCCCGGTGAACACGACTGCTTCGCCCCCTTGAAAACCGCCGGGACCGGCGCCGGCGCCCGGGCGTGTGCTCCCGCTGGGACGCGCCACCAGGAATGAGAGCATCCCGGCCGTGTGCCCAGGCGTGCGCAACGGCCTGACCTCGAGCCCGCCGAACTGCAGCATCTCCCCCGCCTCGATCGTGCTCACGTCAACGCCCTTGCCCACGGAATCGCCCATCTCGGCCAGCGCCTCGCGCTCGAGCGGGTGGATCAGCACCTTGAGCTTCGGCCAACGCTTGCACAGCGCGCCAACCTCGCTCACGTGGTCGAAGTGATGGTGGGTCAGCAGTACGTGCGTCGGCTCGACCTGCAGGCGCTTGGCGGCCTCCAGCAGCGGCGCCACAGGCCCGCCGGCATCGACGAAGAAACCCGGCCCGCCTTCGCCGTCGGCGACGAGATAGGTGTTCGAGAGGAACTGTGGATTCAGCGAGCGCTCTATGAGCATGGCGGCCATACTTGCACGCCGGTCAGGATCGAGGTCACCAGGGTACCCGCGGCGAAGCGCACACTTCAAGGCTCGTAGCGAACGATCCTGACGATCGCCGCCGCGACGGTGACTACAAACGGCCCGATCAGAACGCCCCCAAGCCCGCGCACGGCGGCAAGGACGATCACGCCGACCAGCACCAAGCACAGCAGGCTCTCGACGAGGAACCTGCGCCACGCCACGAGCCACCGCGAGGGACCTCGACCCTTGCGAACCCTGCGCTTCATCTCAACGAAAAGAGCCGGCGTCGATCAAGGCTCCTGCACGATTTCTGTCTGAGCGGCCTTTTATAATTCGCCACATTACGAACCGTAGCAAAACTTGTGATCGCCCCTCTTGTGACCCTCCCTATGAGGCGAAATCACAACAATAGGCCCCAGCCTTGATGAACGAGATCGCAATCTTCGCCAGCAACGTGGCGAGCACCCGAGCGCAAAAGCACCTGAGCCAAACTCAGGTCAGCAGTCGCTCGGGCATCCACGTCACCGAGGTCTCACGAATCGAGCGCGGCTTGCGCGACCCGCGCCTGTCCACCCTCCTGCGCTTGGCCCGCGCCCTCGAGGTGCCGCTGGCCCTACTACTGGAGGGCGTCTCCTAAACTTCGCGAATGCCCCTAATACATACGTGCTACCGCATCACGAACATTGACCGCTCGATCGCTTTTTACAACGCGCTCGGCTTCGAGGAGGTCGGACGCATCCCGATCGGCGACGAGGCAATCAACGTCTTTATGAACCAGTCGGGCGACGGCGACATGCCACGCCTGGAGCTGACGTACAACTTCGGCGTCGACTCTTATGAGATCGGCTCGGGTTATGGACACATCGCGATCACCGCATCCGACCTGGACGCAATGCTCGCGCGCCTGGCGGACCTGGGAATCCAGCCGGAGAAGCCGCCTTATTCGGTGCGCGAGGGCGGCTCGCGGCTGTGCTTCGTCAAAGACCCGGACGGGTACCGGGTGGAGATCATTGAGCAGACATAATCGGCAGCCGGTGCCCTGTGCAGAAAGCCAAAGCGGACGCCCAGCAAAGCGGACGCGCAGGTGATACCTGCGCTCACCCCGCGCTGAGCATGAACTTGGCCGACGTCTTCAGCAGCGGCTTTCCAGAGCTGTCCTCAGGCGTCAGGTAGCCGCACAACAGATATGTCCCCGGGCCCGCCTCGCCGCTGAACACCTTCAGTTCTCCGTGCCAGTCGAAAGCGCCGCGGAAGTTGGCCGGGTTTCTCGGAAAGACCTGAGGATCGCTGGGCGTACCCGGAATCGGCTCCAACTCGCTGTCTCCTTTGCGTGCTATCTCCTGACGGGTGGTGGCGGCGCATGATTTCTGGGCGTTCAACTGGTAGTACACCGCCATCTCGGCGCGCTTACTGGACGTGCCTGAGACCGTCACCGTGAACCCTTCGTTTTCGGCCGCGGAGAGGCTGAGAGACGCGGGGGTGACAACGACCTTCAACTGCTCGGCTGCCGCTGCCACCGCGGCGCTGCAAAGCACGATGGCCGTAGCTGCGAGCAGCGCCACAGCCACGTGGCGGGCAAAGCGCCCGTGGCGACCAATATGCCCGCGACTTATGTGGGTGGGCATCTGCATCGGCTCCTCCTCTACGGTCATTGCCGTCGGTACGGCGGCTCGGATTGCGCGCGATCATATAGTGCGTGACTTCGTGGAACTAGGTCTCGCCACATTTGCCGACGTAGCCCCCGGCGCTTCGCCTACACGCGTTGCCGGGCGCCTGCGAGAGCTACTCGAGGAGATCGAGCTTGCCGACTGCCTCGGCCTCGATGTGTTCGGCCTCGGCGAGCACCACCGGCGCGACTATGCGGTGTCAGCCCCCACGGTGGCGCTTGCCGCAGCGGCCGCCCGCACCGAGAAGATCCGCCTGTCGAGTGCCGTGACCGTGCTCAGCTCGGCCGATCCCGTCACCGTCTTCGAGGAGTTCTCCACACTCGACCTGCTCTCCGGCGGACGCGCGGAGATCATGGCCGGCCGTGGCTCGTTCACCGAGTCCTTCCCGCTCTTCGGCCTCGACCTGGAGGACTACGACGAGCTGTTCGCCGAGAAACTGGAGCTGCTGCTGGCGCTGCGCTCCTCTGAGAGCGTCACTTGGTCGGGACGCCATCGCCCCGCACTACACGACGCCGCGGTTTTCCCCCGCCCACTTCAACAACCGCTGCCCGTTTGGATCGCGGTCGGCGGCACGCCCGCATCGGTGGTGCGAGCCGGGATACTCAGGCTGCCATTGATGATCGCCATCATCGGCGGCGCGCCTGCCCGTTTCGCGCCGCTAGTCGAGCTGTACCGCGAGGCGCTGCGTCGCGGCGATGAAGAGCGAGCGCAAGGCGACGATCGCGACACGTCCTCACACGAGAACGCACCCGAAGCCCAACCAACGGTCGGCCAAGGCGGTCCAGCCGTCGGCATCAACTCGCACATGTACATCGCTGAGACGGCCAAGCGCGCAGCCGACGAGTTCTTCGGGCCGTACTCGCAGATGATGAACCGCATCGGCCGCGAGCGCGGCTGGCCGCCGATGAGCCGCGCCCAGTTCGATGCCGGCTGCGCACCGGAGGGCCACCTGCTCGTCGGCACGCCCGAGGAGGTGGCGAGGAAGATCCTCGCCCACCACGAGCTGTTCGACCACGACCGCTTTCTCGGCCACATAAGCGTCGGCGTGCTGCCGCACGAGAAGGCGCTACGCGCGACCGAACTGTTCGCGACGGAGGTAGTCCCGCGGGTGCGCGCCGCACTCGGCGCGGGCTACCCGGCAAGCGACACCGGCACGAGCCCGGCGAGCAACGACCCACCTGCCGCCTCCACGGGCGACACCGGCGCTACCCTTCCTGCCAGTGATGGTTGACACGGGCAAGATCGCCAAGAACCTGGAGCGCTTCGCGCAGGCTGTCGCGGCACACGACCGCGAGAACCCGACGCATACCGCACACGGGATCGGGCTGGCGCACTTCGACATGGAGCGCCTGGGCCTCGAGGAGGGCGAGGAGATCCTCCCGGGGATCACGATTCACGCCGACAGCGGCCAGAGCGCCAACTTCCGTGTGCTCTGCGACGGCGAGCACGACGAGGGCAAGGTCGAGTCCGAGGAAGAGGTGGTCGAGGCGGTCTCGACCCAGGCGCTGCCGATGATCTCGCCCGGTGCTTCGCCGCGCGAACTCTGACCCGCCTCCGCGAGGCCGACAAGAGATCGCGAATGGGTGGCCCACCCGATGGGCCACCGTGATTTTCGAGAGATACCTACGGTGCCCGCACAGGGCTGGGCACGCCGGCGCGTGCGGCGATCATCGCAACAAGCCGCTCGATCGTCGGACACTCGATCCCGTGCCGCAGGGCCGCGCGCAGCACAGAACCGGGAATCGCGTCCAGCTCGGGCGGGCGCCCCGCGGCGATATCGCGCTGCATCGAGCTGCCAAGCGTGTCGTGGGCCGCGGTCAGCTCGCCAAGCGGATCGCCGCTCGCAATCGAAGCGCCCTCCGCCTGGGCCACAGCGCAACCCTCCTCGATCGCGCCGACCAGCTCCGCGCGCAGCTCGGGGGTCGAGCGGATCTCCCCGAGCAGCTTGTCGAACGCGCTGGTGGTACACGCAAGCGCGTTGAGGCGCACCAGCTTCGACCACATGACCTGCGGCTCCGACTCCCCCACGCGCGCTGGGATGCCGGCGTCCGAGAGCGCGCTGGCCAGACGCTCCATCGCTGCGTGCGCCGACGGGTAGCGGGAAGCCATGTCCACACGCAAGAACTTGCTCGTGTGAACCACGACACCCGGCTCGGGGCGATCGGCCTCGACACGGATCGTGCCTGCCACGACCGTCTCCGGAGCGAAGCGCTCGCGCAACACGGCTAGGTGGTCGAGCCCGTTCAGCAGCGGCAGCACGAGCTTCGGTGCTGCCTCGATCCGCTCGAGCGCCTCGCGCAGACCGGCGGCCTTGGTGGCTACGATCAAGACATCGACCGGCTGCTCCAGCTGTGCCGTGGCCGGCGGATGGACGAGAAAATCCCCGAGCAGCACGCTGTTGACGTTGAGGCCTCGATCGGAGATCGTCTCGACCGTCGCGGCTCGCGCCACGACGGTCACAGGTGTGCCGGCGCGGTCGAGCGCGCCGGCAACCAGGCCGCCAACCCCGCCCGGGCCAAGTACGGCGACCTTCACGACAGCGGATCGACGAGCACGCCGGGGTTCATGACAGCCTGCGGGTCGACCGCCGCCTTGGCGCCGCGCAACGCCGCGGCGAATGGATCGGGACGCTGACGGTCATACCAGGGCCGATGGTCGCGCCCGACGGCGTGGTGGTGGGTGATGGTTGCGCCCTCGGCGACGATCACCTCGGACACTGCCGCCTTGATCGCCGCCCACTGCTCGACCTCTTCGCCGCGCTGGGCGGGTGCGAGCACCGTGTAATAAGGAGCGGGGCCATCTGGATAGACATGGGTGAAGCGACAGGAGACGTGCGCCGCGCCGCTTGTGTCCTCGGCCGCGGCACGCGCGGCGGCCATCACGCGCTCGTGAAAGCGCGGGAAGCGATCCCATGTGACGGCCGTCTCGAACGTCTCGGAGAGGACGCCCATGGCGACGAAGATGTCACGCACATACGGCGCGCGCAGGAACGCTTCGCGCCATGCCCCAACGCCACCACCGGCATTGCCCGTTTCGGTTGTGCCCCCGCGCGCGCGGGGGGCATCGCCTCCTTTTGTACTACCGATCCCCGCACCCCCGGCCCGCGCACCGATACCACCCGACCCATCTCTGTCCTCGGAGGATTCACGCCTTTCTCCGGCTAGGCCGCCGTGCTCAGCACAGATGGCAAGCGCCCGGTCCATCGACGGGCCAACCGGGTGATCGCAGGACTCGAAGCCGAGCACGAGGAGAGCTGAGCTACCGTCGCCAGCCATCGTGAAGCGCGCCTCGGCCGGGTCGATCAGCCGGCAGTTGCTCGGGTGAAGACCAGACTGGGAAAGGGCCCGCACACACTCAGCGCCGATCGCGAACGTCGGAAAGCGCACCCCCACCGAGGCGCGGTGGGTCGGTCGCGGCTGGACTCGTACCCATGCCTCTGTGATCACCCCGAGTGTGCCCTCCGAGCCGACGAGCAATCGGTCGGGGCTCGGGCCGGCGCCGGAGCCTGGCAGCCGTCGCGACTCCCACGCGCCCGTCGGCGTGATCGCACGGACGGACTCGACGAAATCCTCGATATGCGTCCACACGGTGGCGAAGTGCCCGGCGGCGCGTGTGGCGATCCAACCGCCGAGCGTGGAGAGCTCGAACGACTGGGGAAAATGACGCAGCGTGAGGCCGTGTTCGGCAAGCTGAGCCTCCAGGTCCGGCCCGGTGGCGCCGCCCTGTATGCGTGCGGCACGCGAGATCTCGTCCACCTCGACTACTTGGCGTAGCCCCGCGAGATCGATCGAGATCGCTCCGTTGTAGCTGGAATCCACATCGGGCTGCACCCCACCCACCACGCTCGTGCCGCCGCCGTAGGGGATTGCCGCGACGCGCTCGGCTGTGCACCACGCCAACAGCCGCTCGACATCGCGCTCGTCGCGCGGAGAGGCGACGAAGTCCGGTGGATGCTCGAAATGGCCGCGGAAGCCGAGCACGACATCCGAATAGGACTTGCCGAGCGCATGGGAGGCGCGTGAGTGCGTGTCGACGGCACAGATCTCGGCGAGCGCTGACGGAGGCACGATCCGCGGGTCCGGCAGTTCGAGAGCATCCAGGCCGACCGGGGCCTCGACCTCGACGGGCGGGAAACCGAGATGCGTGGCCAGACCGGCGGCGGCGGCGCGAATCTCCTCGGGGGAAGGCTGCTCGTCCTCGAAGCCCCAACCCCAGTGCTTGCGTCTGCGAGCGCTCACGACGTGAGAGCTTAGGGGGAGAGTTGCTCCGCGCAAACGTTCAGTGGCGTTTCATGGACCAGGCGGGACGCGTTCGGGGCGTTTCATGGACCAGGCCGGACTTGTGGGCCGTCGCGGCGGCATCTGGGCCTGCCGACCGTCTTCTTGAAAACGTACTTCCACAAAAGCCTGGGAAATATGGGAGGGCATATAAAGATTTGGTACCTAAATATCTCCTGCCGATCTCATCCAAAGGGTGTTTTTGCGTACATACGTTTTTGAAAGACCTGCTCAGAGCCCACCCAGAGCCCGACCCCAACGCCCCCCGGGCCAGACTCGACCACCCCAGAGCCAACTCGACTACCCAGAGCCAAACTCGACCACCCCAGAGCCAGCCCCACCACATCCTTCCGTGAGCGGATCTTTTTACTCGCTGTGGCTTCCCGATAGCTAGCCTTCTAGGCATGGCCACCAGAGCACAACCTACGACGAACGAGCTGCCGCAACTGCTGGCGCGCGGACCCTGGGAGCTGAGCCAGGTCAAGACGCGCTGGCGCAGCGAGCACTTCGAGCCCTCGCCCGAGCACACCAAGGTCGCGGACGCCGAGATTGCCAGCTTGCAGCGGCGCGGTTCGCCCAGCCACGATGGTCTTGCGGGACGCCTGGTCGACTTCAAGCAGGGGCCACATGGCATAGAGCTCGAGATGCAGCCGCTGCGCTGGGCGTTGAGACTGGTGGACAAAGACGCCTCTGACAGCGTCGCCGGGCTGTGCGTGACACGCGCCGCCGATGGCCGCTGGCTGGCCGGCAGGCGGGCTGCCTGGCTGTCTTCGTGGGCTGGGCGCTGGGCGCTTGGGGCCGGCGGCGCGGTGGATCTCGGCGAGAGCCCGGCCGAGACGCTCGTCCGGGAGCTGAACGAGGAGTGGTCGGTGTCGCCCGCACGCGTGCGCGGGGAGGCGTTGATCCGCCTGCCCCACCAACTCGTGATGTTCGTCGGACAGGCTTGGCTCCAGGAGGACGCGGAGGTGACACCCGACCACGAGCACGACGAGTACGCGTGGTGGCCGAGCAACGTCGACGAATGGCCCGCTGAGGCCGAGGAGAGCCTGCGCAGGATGGCGCGCTGGCTGTCGGAGTGACGCGCTCGGGCCGGGCCGAAGCGGCATCGCTGCCGAGCTCAGACCTCGCCTCGGATGCCACGGACAGCGGGACCCCGACGATCGCCCGCCCGTCGCCCAGTGGATCGCCCCTTTCCCCCGCCTTCACGCGCCTGAAGTGGACCTCTTTCTTTCATTCGTGCGTCTACACATCGCTACTGATCTGCGCGTTTGCGCTCGGTAAACCGCAGCCGGAGACGCTGGTGCTGGGGTGGGCGCACGGACTGCTGTGGATCGGCATGTCACTCGCCTGCATCGCCGCGGCGCGCATGAGAATCGTCTCGCTGCGCCTCGCCGTGGCGGTAGCGGTGTTGGGAGGCATCGGACCCTTCTTTGGCAGCGCCGAGTTCGTGCGTGAACAGCGTCGCCGAGCAACTGTTAAGCAAACGTGAAGAGATACGAACTCAACTTGCCCTGAATCAATTCCGGCGGGCGGGCACGCTAGAGTGACAGAAGATGGCGTCCGGCACTACGATCAATCAAATGATCGACGTCGTGACCCCTGCCGCCGGCGAGTCGGTCACCGAGGGAACGATCCTCGAATGGCATGTCAAGGTCGGCGACTTCATCAAGGTCGACGACACGATAGTTGAGATCTCCACCGACAAGGTGGATGTCGAGCTACCCTCGCCCGCCAGTGGGACCGTCGTCGAAATCCTTGCCGAGGAGGGCGACACCGTCGGCGTCGGGCAAGTGATCGCCCGGCTTGCCGCGGGCGACGGCGGGTCGGCCCAATCTTCAGGAGACGGGCCCTCTGCGGATGGCGGTGACAGCGCAACCGAACCTCGTCTGGCAAGCTCGACGCAAGCGAGTACCGCCACTGCTCAAACCGGCACGAGCGCTTCGCAGGGCACCGGCGCCCCGCAAACGACCAGCGACGGAACAGCAACGCTGCCCGACGGCAAGCGCGTGTCCCCCGTGGCGGCGCGCGTGGCAGCCACCGAGGGCGTCGACCTCGCCGGCGTGCCCGGCAGCGGGCCCGGCGGACGGATCGTCAAGGCCGACGTGCTCGGCGTCGTCGCCAACGGCGGGCCGGCAACCACCAACGGCAAGTCCACCGCCGCTGCCGAGTTTGCCGGCGAGCGCCGGCTGCTGAAGGGCGGCGCGGCGATGCTCGCGCGCTACATGGACGAGTCGCGCTCGATCCCGACGGCCACCAGCTTCAGGACACTGACCGTGACGGTGCTCGACGGGCGCCGCCGCGAGCTGAAGGCTGGCGGGCGCAAGGTGTCCTTCACGCACCTGATCGCCTTCGCGATCGTGCAGGCCGCCGTCGAGATGCCGAGCATGGTCCACCACTTCGCCGAGATCGAGGGCAAGCCGTATCGCATCGAGGACGGCGCGGTCAACCTTGGCTTGGCTGTGGACGTCCAGAAGAAGGACGGCTCGCGCACGTTGATGGTTCCGGTCATCCGCGGCGCGGAGGAGCTGAGCTTCGAGGAGTTCTTGGCCGCCTACGACGCGCTCGTCGAGAAGGCTCGGACCAACACGCTCACGGCCGACGACCTGACCGGGGCCAACATCACGCTGACGAATCCGGGCGGACTCGGGACGATCGCCTCGGTACCGCGGCTGATGAACGGACAAGGGACGATCGTCGCCACCGGCTCAATCGCCTATCCAGTCGGGCTCGGCAACGTCGGCGGGCAAATCGGCGCCGAGAAGGTCATGACCATGACCTCCACCTATGACCACCGTGTGATCCAAGGGGCGGAGTCCGGGCGCTTCCTTGGGCTAATCGAGCAGCGCCTGCAAGGAGAGCACGACTTCTACGAGAACGTGTTCGCCTCGCTTGGCGTCGCACTCGGACCCGCGCCCACGGCGCCCACACCGACCGGGCTCGCGCAGGCCGCTGCACCCGTGGGGGTGGGTGGGGTCTCGATTCAAACGAGCGCGCCCGACGAGCAGATGCTGCAGGCCGTGCAGGCCGCCAGCACGCTCCTGCACCGCTTCCGCAGCCATGGGCACCTCGCAGCGCGTCTCGATCCGCTTGGCTCGGAGCCCGAGGGCGAGCCGCAGCTCGATCCGGAAACCGCCGGCCTGACTCCCCAGGTGATGGCACAGATCCCGGCTCGCATCCTGCGCATGTACGTGCCTGGCGAGACACTGGCCGAGGCGCTGCCGAATCTTCGCCAGACCTACTGCGGCACGATCGCCTATGAGATCGAGCACATCTCCTCGCACCGCCAGCGCGTGTGGCTGCGCGAGCAGATCGAGTCTGGAGCGTTCCGTCAGCCGCTCGGGATCGAGCAGCGCAAGGCCCTGCTCAAGCGCCTGATCGAGGTCGATGCGCTCGAGCGCTTCATGCACAAGGCCTACCTCGGCCAGCACCAGTTCTCGATCGAGGGGCTGGACATGACCGTGCCGATGCTCGACGAGCTGATCCAGCTGGCAGCCGGCATCGGCGGCCAGGAGGTCGTCGTGGGGATGGCACACCGCGGCCGGCTGAACGTGCTTGCCCACAACCTTGGGCGCCCCTACGACACGATCTTCGCCGAGTTCGAGGGGGCATCGACGCTGGAGGCTGTCACCACGATTCCCCAGGGTGGCACCGGCGACGTCAAGTACCACCACGGCTCGCAAGGCTCCTACAAGCTGCCCGACGGTGGCACGATCCGCGTCAATCTGGAGTCCAACCCCAGCCATCTCGAGTACGTCTCGCCCGTCGTCGAGGGGGCCACGCGCGCCGCACAGACCACTCGCACCGGTCCGCGCGCCCACCAGGACACCAACGCGGCCGTGCCGATCGTGATCCACGGCGATGCCGCCTTCCCTGCCCAGGGGGTCGTCGCCGAGACGCTGAACCTGCAGGCACTCGACGGCTACCAGGTCGGCGGCACCGTGCACCTGATCATGAACAACCAGGTCGGCTTCACGACCGATCCCGACGACGCGCGCTCGACGCGCTGGGCCTCGGATCTGGCCAAGGGCTTCGACGTGCCGATCATCCACGTCAACGCCGACGACGTGCCCGCTTGTATGAGCGCCGTCAGACTTGCCTTTGCCTTCCGCCAGGAGTTCGGGCACGACGTGCTGATCGACCTGATCGGCTACCGCCGCTTCGGCCACAACGAGTCCGACGAGCCGGCCTATACCCAGCCGGAGATGTACGCGAAGATCAAGACGAAGAAGCGCGTGTACGAACTTTGGGCCGAGCAACTGGTGGCCGACGGCGTCGTCAGTCGCGAGGACGTGGAGCGCACCGGGCAGGAGGTCTGGGACAACCTGACGATCCTGCACCAGCGGCTGAAGGCCAAGATCGCGGCCGCGGCCGAACACGGGAACGTGAATCAGAGCACCGGCGAGTACCAGCTCGATCGCTCGCCCAGCCCCGAGGTCGATACCGCGGTACCGGCTGCGCGCGTGCGTGAACTTGGGCTCGAGCTGCTGCATACGCCCGAGGACTTCACCGTGCACCCGAAGCTCGTCAAGCAGTTGGAGCGCCGCCGTGCGGCGCTCGAGCAGAATGGCGCCTCCGACGACGACGGTGGCGACAGTGCGGGCGGGGCGAGCACGGAGAAGGCGCCCGCACGCCTCGACTGGGCCCACGCCGAGGTGCTTGCGTTCGCTTCGCTGTTGACCGAGGGCACACCTGTGCGGCTCACCGGGCAGGACACCGAGCGCGGCACGTTCAGCCAGCGCCACCTCGTGCTACACGACGCGAAGACTGGACGTGCTTTTTGCCCGATCCAAAGTCTTCCCGATGCGCTTGTACCGATGGAGCTGCACAACAGTCCCCTCTCCGAGCTTGCCTGCATGGGTTTCGAGTACGGCTACAGCCAGGAGGCGCCCGAGACGCTTGTGCTGTGGGAGGCGCAGTTCGGCGACTTCGTCAACTCGGCCCAGGTGATCGTGGACCAGTTCATCGCCTCTGGGCTTGCCAAGTGGGGGCAGACTTCGCGTCTGACGCTGCTGTTGCCACACGGCTACGAGGGCTCGGGGCCCGAGCACTCCTCGGCACGCCTGGAGCGCTTCCTGGCGCTTGCCGCCGAGGGGAACATGCGTGTGGCGAACCTGACCACGCCCGCCCAGTATTTCCATCTGCTGCGCCGCCAAGCACTGATCGCCAAGCAACGCCCGCTTGTGATCATGACTCCGAAGTCCCTGCTGCGTCTGCCGCAGGCGACCAATACCGTCGAGGATCTGGCCGAGGGCTCGCGCTTCGAGCCCGTGCTGGCAGAGCCCGGCATCGCCGACGAGAAAGCCGTGACTCGGCTTGTCCTTTGCACCGGCAAGATCTACTACGACCTTGCTGGACACCCCGACCGTCAGGGCAACGACAGCGTCGCGATCGGTCGCGTCGAGCTGCTCTACCCGTTCCCCGAGCGCAACATCACGGAGCTGGTGGGGCGCTATCCCAATCTCAAGGAGATTCTCTGGGTGCAGGAGGAGCCGCGCAACGTCGGAGCGCGTGCGCACATGTTCCCGCGCCTGATGCAGATCATGCCTGAGGACATTCACTTCGGCTTCGTCGGGCGGCCCGAGCGGGCCAGCCCCGGCGAGGGCTATCCGGCCGCGCACATCGCCGAGCAGAGCCGCATCGTCAGGACCGCGCTGGACCTCGGCATTCCCGTCTCGCAGTACCCGAAAAAGGCGCCGGGCGAGCGCTGATGGGAGCCCTCTGGCGCCGCTTCATGATGGTCATGCGCCAGCGCAAACGTAAACGTAAAGCTCGCGTCTAGCGGCCCCGCCAAATTGGCGGGCGCTTCTCGGCAAAGGCCGTGGCTCCCTCGCGGGCATCCTCCGAGCCGAATACTGGATCCGAGATAGCGCTCTGCGCTTCCCACATCTCGGCTGCAGACCAATCCCACTGCTCCTGCAAGATGCGCTTGGAGGCCGCCAGCGCAAGCGGCGCGTTTGCCGCTATCTCCTGCGCAAGCTCCAGCGCTACCTCGACCGCGCCACCGGGCTCGGCCAAGCGGTTTACGAGGCCCAGCTCGCACGCGCGCTCGGCGAGCATCGGCTCGCCCGTGAGCGCCAATTCCATCGCGACGTTGTAAGGCAGGGAGCGCGGCAGGCGCAACAAGGCGCCGCCCGCAGCCACCAAAGAGCGCTTGACCTCTGGTATGCCCAACTTGGCCCCGCGGGCCGCCACGATCAAATCGCAAGCGAGCGCGATCTCCAGACCGCCTGCCACTGCGAAGCCCTCGACCGCCGCGATCAGCGGCTTTGCCGACGCTTGCCGCACTATTCCCGCAAAACCTCGGTCTCCCACCCACGGGCGCTCTCCCGTCACAAACGCCTTCAGGTCCATGCCGGCACAGAAGCCCTTGCCGGCGCCTGTCAGGACACCGACGCTGAGCGACTGCTCGCCGTCCAGCTCCTCCAGTGCTGACGCGATGCCTTCGGCCAGCGGCAGATTGACAGCGTTGCGGGCTTCGGGGCGGTTGAGCGTGATCAGCAGCACGCCCTCGCGCCGCTCGGTGAGCACTGGCGCAGAATCGTCACTCATGGCTGGGACTATGCCGCAAACAGGCGCAGGTCGGGCTCGCGGTTGCCGCGCAGCACTTCGAGGTCGACCTCTACACATGCCAGACCCCGCGACTCGGCCAGCACCCTTGCCTGTGGCTTGATGTGCTTGGCGACAAGCACTCCCCGACACGACGCCATCGCCGGGTCCACGCGAATCCGCTCCAGATAGCGGGTGAGCTGCTCGACAGAGTCGAGTGTGGCGATGCGCTTGATCTCGACGGCGACCCATTCGTCTTGAAGGTCTCGGCACATCAGGTCGACTGGGCCGATGTCGGTCGGCCACTCCCGCCGCACCAAGCGGAAACCCTCGCCACACCACGTGGGGGCGTCGGCCAAGAGCTCTTGCAGTTCGCGCTCGACGCCCTCCTTCTCCAAGGTGGCGCTCACGTCGAGCTCGTGCTCGACGTCGGCCAAGACCTCGGCGATCGCGATCTCCAGGCGCTCGTCGTCGCGTTGCTTGCGAACCACCAGGCCACTCAGCATGCCGTTCGCGTCCCGCTGCTCGTCGAGCACCGTCGGCGGGGTCATCCAGTTGAGCGGCTTGACGTTCGGGCCCCCACCGTCAGCCCACACCATGAACGTGCCGTCGCCCTTGCACATCAGCAGCAGGATCGCCTCTGGCAGGGCTGTCGTTGTGCGGCCGATGTATGTGACCTCACAGCGAGCGACGATCAAGCGCACCGGCGGACGATATCCGCTTCGGCGGACCTACTTGTCGTCGTCGTGTGCGTCCACGTTGATCGACTCGCGGAACTCGCGCATACCCTTGCCAAGCGCTCGCGCGACTTCTGGCAGGCGCTTGGGGCCGAGCACAATCAGCGCGACTGCTCCCAGGAACAGCAGATGGACGGGACTGTCGATTCCCATGTACATACAGGCTAGCGCGTAGCCGAACTGCATGTATAACCTTGAGGTTGTTTAAGGGGCTGAGCCGGGCGAGACACAGGACGCTGGCCCGTAGGAGCTGAATGTCGGCTGCGACCCCGGAGCGCGCCAGAGGGGCGTCCCTCGCACAATCGCTCCGCCCAGAACTCAGACACACCCCCCGAGGCCTTCGCCGCCGATCCGGCTTCTACTCTCTGCCCGTGGCAGCAGAAACATCGCGCCAGCCCAGCCGACCCTATCCGCCGCCCGCCGAGAGCGAGCCGTTTTGGCCGGCGCAACTGACCATTCTCGCCGCGATCGGGCTGCAAGTCGCCCTACCGGCGCGGCTGGTGGCGGGGCCTGCATGGTTGGTGCCGGCGTTCGAGGGGGTGCTGTTCGTCGGCATGTTCTTGGCGACTCCGCATGAGCTCGAGCACGAGCACAAGCGCAGGCGACGCGCCGCACTCAGCTTGACGGCGTTCGTGGGCGCCGCCAACATCTATTCGCTTGGCGCGCTGACGCACTTCCTGCTGCACCACGGTTCGCCTAACGGCCGCGAGCTGATCGTCTCAGGGGTGTTGATCTGGATGACGAACTTTTTGATCTTTGCGCTCTGGTACTGGGAGATGGACCGCGGCGGCGCGGGCAAGCGAGCCGCCGGGCACGACGGGCCGCCGGACCTTCTGTTTCCCCAGATGTCTGATGACCACATCGAGCCAAGGGATTGGCGGCCGAAGTTCGTCGACTACCTGTACGTGTCGCTGACGAACGCGACGGCCTTCTCGCCGACCGACACGATGCCGCTGACGCCGATCGCGAAGCTGACGATGGGCGTGCAGTCGCTTGTCTCGCTGGTGACGATCGGATTGATTGTGTCGCGCGCCGTCAACATCCTCGCCTAGACGGCTGTTTGAGCGGCGCGATACTGCGTCCTCAGTCGCTCATGTGCGAAGCACATTTCGCTCCTTGCGTCCTGTCTCGCTTGCTCAACGGCCGTCTAGGGGGCTCGTCGCAGGAGGACCATCTCCCTAGCCACGCGTTAGCTACCACCCCGATCGACCCGCAAAGCCGCGCATCTTGCGGCAACGCTCCTCTCCGCGCGCACAGCCATCTCCCCAGCGGCCTATCGTCCATAGGTCATGACCTTTCTCCAGGCAACGCTCGAGCAGGGCGAGGCGGTTCTGCGCTTTCCCTACGACGACGTGCTGCGCAAGCTGTTGCGTACGATCCCCGGGCGCCGCTGGGATCCGGCCGAGCGAGCTTGGATCGTGCCTTTGGATCCTGAGCGCGCGCAGGCGGTGGCCCTGCTGCTGGAGAACCTGCCACGCCCTCCGCTCGTCAGCGAGCCGCTTGCGCGCGCACTCGCACGTCAGCGCGTGCGCCGCGGCCAAGACGAGTGCGTGCTCGACGTAGCCCGCCCGAACGAGAGCTGGTGGCTGACGTTCGCCACCGACCGCGCGCCCGGGATCGTCGAGGCTTTGCTCGGACACAGCGATGCGCAGCAGCTGCCGACGATCGGGCGCGCATTGATCCCGCTGGACGAGCAGGCTGCCCGACTCGTGGACACGCTGCCTGCCGAGGCTGGGCGCCTGCGCCTCAGCGAAGACGCTGCCCACGCCCTGACCGAGGTCTCCGAGCGGCCGGCGGCCCGGCCCGGCGCGATGCGCTACGACGTGGAGCTCAAGCGCGACCGCCGCAAGCAGCACTGGGTGCTGATCGCCACCGATCACGCTCCGCTCGCCCGTGCGCTTGCCGCCCGCAGCAGCCTGCGTTCGCTCGAGGGGCCCGAGGGGACTTTCGCTGTGGCTGCCGTCGAGCGCGACGCGCACCTGATCGTAGAGTTGCTCGAGCAGCTCGAGTTGGCCGGCATCGATCCCCGCGTGCAAGGGTGGCTGGCTCGCGCGACGACTTGGCGCGGAACGATCGACGTCGCCGGCGAGCCCGATGAGCCCGTGTTCCTTTTGCTTGGCGATCCGATCGGGCTGCCAACCGAGCTGCGCGAACGTGCACTCAGCGCGCCCGGCGGCGTGACGATTCCCCTGACACTCGAGTCTTGGCAGGCGATCGAGCAGAACATGCGCGGCTTTACCAGCGCTGCTGCCCGCCGCTGCGTGGTCGCGCTCAAGGAAGGGCGTCCGGCGCCGCCCGCCGTGCTCGAGCTGTCCTCGGTCCACGACGATCCCACATTCGTGCTGGCTCCGGGTCACGACTCCTCGCAGCTCGACGCGTTCGGCCTGCTGAGCGGCGCCTCGCCGCACCGACCGGCCGCCGCAACACGCGCGCCGCTCTCGCGCCGGCGCGACCACGGCCAGCTGCCCTCGATCCGCGCAGACCCGTTCTGCGTCGAGGAACTCGACGGCTTCCTGGCTGAGCGCGACATCTGGATCGAGCCCGAGGCGCTTGTTGTCCTGCAGGAGATCCGCGAGCAGCACGCCCGGGCCGCTGGTCTCGTGGCGCTCTCCAGCGCCACCGACGCGGTGCTCGACGTCCCCGGTCTCGGTGGCGAGCTGAAGCCGTTCCAGCGCGCCGGCGTTGCTTACCTGCTGGAGCAGCGGCGCGCCTTCCTGGCCGACGAGCAGGGGCTTGGCAAGACGATCGAGGCGCTGGCGACGCTCGAGGCCGACGATGCCTATCCCGCGATCGTCGTCTGCCCGGCCAGCCTGAAGCTCAACTGGATGCGCGAGATCGAGCGCTGGCTGCCCGGACGCAGCGCGCAGGCGCTTGCCGGCATGGGCGGCAACAACTCTCCGATACCTGCCGCGGACATCACCGTCGTCAACTACGACATCCTCGCCGCGCGCGCACAGACGCTTGGCGCGATGGCGCCGCGTGCACTCGTGCTCGACGAGTCGCACTACTGTAAGAACGCCGCCGCCAAGCGCACCCAGGCCGTTGGCCGCCTTGCTTCCAGCGTACCGAGCGACGGGCTGGTGCTGGCGTTGACCGGCACGCCCGTCATGAACCGGCCCCCGGAGCTGATCGCCCAGCTGCGCATCCTCGGGCGTCTAGCCGACTTCGGCTCTGGGGCCCAGTTCGGGCGGCGCTTCAAGGGGGCCGACGCGCACGTGCGCCTGCACTGGCATCTGCGTTCGCGCTGCTTCGTGCGCCGTCTGAAGGTCGATGTACTGCCCCAGCTTCCCGCCAAGACCCGCACCGTGGTGCCGGTCGAGCTCGACAACGAAAGCGAGTACCGGCTGGCCGAGACCGACGTGATCGCCTGGCTGCGCTCGCGTCCCCTGGACTTGAGCGAGCTCGACGCGAAGGTCGCCGCGGCCCTGCGTGCCGAGCGGCTGGTAAGACTGAATGCGTTGAAGATGCTTGCGGCGCGCGGCAAGCTGCACGCCGCGCTCGCTTGGATCCACGACTTCTGCTCCTCGGGAGAGCGGCTGGTCGTGTTCGCCCGCCACCGCGAGATCCAGCGCGCTGTGGTCGAGCGCTTTCCCCACGCTCTGCACATCCTCGGCGAAGACACGCACGCCGCGCGAGACGCCTCACTCGAGGCCTTTCAGGCGGCCGACAGCTCCGAGAACCAACTGATCGTGTGCTCGATCGAGGTTGCCGGGCAAGGGCTAACGCTGACCCAGGCGTCGAACGTCGCCTTCCTCGAGCTCGACTGGACGCCCGCCAAGCACGACCAGGCCGAGGACCGCTGTCACCGCATCGGCCAACAGGACGCCGTCAACGCCTGGTATCTACTGGCCGCAGGCACGATCGACGAGACTATGGCGACGCTTCTGGAGCGCAAGCGCGCGATCATCGGCGCGGTCACCGACGGCCGCGAGGAAAGCGACGAGGGCATCGTCGACGCGCTTGCCCGCGAGCTTGCCGGCGAGCCCTACAGGCACCTACGCGCTGTGGCCTGAGCGAGCCGCACGACAAAGGGGTATCGAGCGCGCAGGGCATTTTGAAAGACGTTCTACGCCGGCTGCGTCATGCGCGGCTCCAGCGCGAGCGCCTGCACGACCAGTTCGCGCACAGCACCGCCCGCTCCCAATTTGAGGGCGCGGTCGAATGCCTGCAGAGCGCCCTCGCGATCGATTAGTTGCAGGCGCAGACGCCCCAAGCGCTCCCATGCTCCCGCGTCGCTCGGCCCGCGCTCGGCCGCGCGCTCTGCCGCCTCCTCGGCTAGGTCGATCGCGCCCATGTCCTCGTAGATGCGCGCAGCGAAACGGTGCGGCGCGGGCCGCTCGCCGTCGACGCGAGCCCAGTCACGCACCGAGCGGGCTGCCGCCTCGAGATTGCCGGCCTGCCAGAAGGCCAAGGTCATCAGCCGCAGCACACCCACGTTGCGCGGTTCGGCGTCGCGCGCGTAGACCAGGCGTTGTGCCGCAAGCACGTACTCGCCTTCGGCCATCGCCCGCTGGGCTGCCGTCATGAAGCGCTCGACGCGATCCTCGGCCGGGTCCGGCTTTGAGAAGTCCACGAACTTCATGCTGCCCGCCGGTACCGTCCTGACGCCGTGGGCGAACTTCACGCGCGCCCACTGCTGACCTCCCCCTCCGGGGACCGAGCCCTCCTCGTCCTCGGCGGCGTCTGTGAAGTAGATCCCTTCCACGGTCCCCACCCCCCACTCCGGATATGACTGGCAGCGCGCGTAGCGGTGCACCACCGAGTGGTCTGGCACGCGGCTGCCAAACGGGTCGTTGCGTTCGCGGTCGACCGCCTGCTCGCGCGCGCGCTGCTCGGCTTCGTAAGCGCGCCGGCCGGCCTCTTCGCGCGCCTGACGCGCAGCCGCTGCGCTTACCTTCACCGCGCTGCGCGAGACCTTGCCACCGCGCGAGGTTTCGGCCAGGCGCATCAGGTGGTCGGCGGCCTCGTTGATCGCCTTGAGGTGGCGCTCGTGCTCGAACTGCTTGCCCGCCGGGGCGATGTCGGGATGCCAGCGCTTGGCCATGCGCCGCCGCGCAAGCTGCACGTCTCGCTTGTCGAACGGCGGCTCTATCTCCAGCAGCAGCATCTGCTGCTCGATGTCGAGGATCACTCCGGGCATGAGCACAACACGTTACCGGCCCGTCCCTGACGCGCCAACCTCATATCCTGCGCTGCATGTCCTCGCAATACATCTTCACGATGCATCGTCTGTCCAAGCTGCATCCGCCCGACAAGACGGTGCTCAACGACATCACGCTCGCCTTCTATCCGGGTGCGAAGATCGGCGTGCTCGGCTACAACGGCGCGGGCAAGTCCACGCTGCTGCGGATCATGGCCGGCATCGACCAGGATTACCGCGGCGATGCGATGCTCGCTCCCGGGGCAAGCGTCGGGATGCTCGAGCAGGAGCCGCACCTGGACGAGTCCAAGGACGTCAAGGGCAACGTTGAAGAGGCGGTCGCCCCCACCCGCGCGCTGCTGGACCGCTTCAATGAGCTGGCCGCCAACTACTCCGAGGAGACGGCGGAGGAGTTCGGCCAGATCCAGGCCAAGATCGAAGCCGCCGACGCTTGGAACCTCGATACGCAGCTCGAGTACGCGATGGACGCGCTGCGCCTGCCGCCGCCCGACGCCGACGTGAGCGCGCTCTCCGGCGGCGAGCGCCGCCGCGTGGCGCTGTGCCGGCTGCTTTTGAGCGCGCCGGACCTGCTCCTGCTCGACGAGCCCACCAACCACCTCGACGCCGAGTCGGTGGACTGGCTGGAGCGCCATCTCTCCGAGTACAAGGGGGCGATCGTTGCCGTCACCCACGACCGCTACTTCCTCGACAACGTCGCCGGCTGGATCCTCGAGCTGGACCGTGGCAAGGGCATCCCCTATGAGGGCAACTACTCCAGTTGGCTCGAGCAGAAGCAGAAGCGCCTGGCCCAGGAAGAGCGCAGCGAAAAGGGGCGCGAGCGCACGATCGCCGCCGAGCTCGAGTGGGTTCGCACCAACCCCAAGGGGCGGCGCACGAAGTCCAAGGCGCGCTTGGCCCGCTACGAGGAGCTTGTCGCCGAGGAGCGCAACGTCAAGCTGGACGAGGTCCAGATCCACATCCCACCCGGGCCACGCCTGGGGACAAAGGTGCTCGTCGCCGACGACCTGCGCAAGGGCTTCGGCGAGCGCCTCCTGATCGAGGATCTCTCCTTCGACCTGCCGCGCTCGGGAATCGTCGGCGTGATCGGTCCCAACGGCGCCGGCAAGACCACGCTGTTTCGGATGATCGTCGGCGAGGAGTCCCCCGACGAGGGCAAGCTCGAACTTGGCGACACCGTGCAGCTCGCGTACGTCGACCAATCGCGCGACACACTCGACGACGACAAGACCGTGTGGGAGGAGATATCCGAGGGGCTCGACCACCTGAAGGTCGGCGAGCGCGTCGTCAACTCGCGTCAGTACACAGCAGGCTTCAACTTCAAGGGCTCCGACCAGCAGAAGCGCATCGGCAAGCTCTCGGGCGGCGAGCGCAACCGTGTGCACCTGGCCAAGCTGTTGCGCTCCGGCGGCAACCTCTTGCTGCTCGACGAGCCCACGAACGACCTCGACGTGGACACGCTGCGCGCGCTGGAGGAAGCCTTGCTCGCTTTCCCCGGTTGCGCCGTGGTGATCTCCCACGATCGCTGGTTCTTGGACCGCATCGCAACGCATGTGCTCGCGTTCGAGGGGGATTCTCAAGTCACCTGGTTCGAGGGCAACTTCGAGGCCTACGAGGAGGCCCGCCGCGAGCGCCTCGGCGCAGCTGCCGACCGACCGCACCGCATCAGCTACAAGCGCCTCGTGCGCGGCTGAGATCCCGCTCGGGCCGGGCTGGCCACACAGCCAGTCTTGCGCGTGACCGATATGCTCGCCGTGCATGGACACGGTGTTTGACCGCGACACCGCCGTAAGGCGCCTGGAGGCCGGAGCCGACGACGGCGCGCAAGCTGCGGGCGGGACACTGTTCGCCGCCGACATCGCCTCCGGCTGGCGGGCTGGCCGCGGCCCACACGGCGGCTACCTGGCGGCGATGCTCTTGCGCGCGCTCACCGCGGCCGTGGACGACCCCGATCGCACCCCGCGCTCGCTGACGATTCACTACACGCGCGCTCCCGAGCCGGGGCCGATCGAGATTCGCACGACCGTCGAGCGAGCCGGGCGCTCGCTGAGCACACTTTCGGCGCGCATGGAACAAGCCGGTCGTACTACCGCCCTGGCGCTGGCCGCCTTCTCGGTGCCGTGGCGGGCACCTGAGGCCAATGAACTGCCGATGCCGGAGCTGGGCCCGCCGGACGAGGAGCGGATCTCCACACCGAAGCTGTTCAAGGGCGCGCCTGAGTTCACCGGTCACCTTGTGATGCAGCCGCGCGTCGGTGCGGTCCCGTTTGCCGGTAGCGGTGCGCCGATGCGGATCGGCGGCTGGATCGGACTGCCGGAGGAGCGTCCTGTCGACGCGCTGTCGCTTGCGCTGTTCTGCGACGCATGGTTTCCGCCGTCGTTCATCGCGCTCGACTCCCCCGCGATCAGTCCGACGATCGACCTCACGATCCACTTCCGCCAGTCGATGTCGGCGTGCGACTGCGACCCGGCCGCTTTGTGTCTGAGCGTGTTCGACACGCGGCTCTTGTATGACGGCTTGTTCGAGGAGGACGGTGTGATCTGGGCGCCCGACGGCACCGTCTTGGCCCAGTCGCGTCAGCTCGGGATCATCATGCCGACCGACAAACCGGTCCTACAGCCGGCCGGCCTCGCGCACGGGGCTGACGAGGAGTAGATGGCACGCCAAGGCCGACAGACACGGACGCTCCCGCGTGACGTGCGGGACGCGAGCTGACACCAGCGGGCACGCACATCCATCCTCAAAACTTGCCACCAACCCCCACCCAGAGACAGGAGCAGCAGATGAGCGATTACACAGCCAAGCGCATCAAAGACATGGAGGCCGCCTTCGGCGGCGGCTTCGTCAAGGCACGCGCCGAGCTTGGCGTCACGTCGTTTGGCATGCAGGTGATTCAGATGCCGGCCGACTACAAGGATTACCCGTTGCACGACCACGCCGAGAGCGGCCAGGAGGAGGTCTTCCTCGCGCTGCAGGGCTCGGGCTGGATCGAGATCGACGGCGAGCGTGTGGACCTTGAGCCCGACGTGTTGGTGCGCGTCGGACCCGAGCCCAAGCGCAAGGTGTTCGCCGGCCCCGAGGGCATACGCATGCTCGCGCTCGGCGCGGCACCGGGCACGGTTTATGAGATCAACCCGATGACCGAGCTGGAGGGCGCGAACCCGCCGCTGTCCGCCCTAGAGGGCACGAGCAACTGAACCTCTCGGAGCTGAGATGTACACCTCCGTAACAGGGGGTGTACATCGCTCTGAGCCTCGATGCTAGCGGGGAAGAATCGGTTTTTCCATAGCAACATCATAGCGTCGCGCGAGCTCGAATCTGTCGATCCGAGCTCACCAGGTAGTTCGTCCGCCCCAAGCACGATCTCCGTGGTCATGACAGGACAATTCATAGCTTTGATCACGGTAGTCAAAGGCGGTCCAAGCTGGACCGACATCGTTATTGCGGCGGGGACTACCGTGACCGCAGCTACTGCAGGCGGCGCGGCGTTCATAGGTTTGAGGGGGGCCCGTGGGAGTCGCGAAGACGCGGCCAAGTCGCGTGAACTCAATGAGCGGCACACCCGTCAGACGCGAGCCATCCACTACCTGGAGCGCTACAACGAGCGGGGCCACATTCCAGCGCGCAACCGCCTCTACACATTCTTCCTCGCACATACCGCCACCGACCAGCAACAGCAAATCGAGGCATGGAACGGCATGACCTACCTTGAGCAGGTTCGCGCGGTCGAAGGCTTGAACTTCTGGGAGGAGCTGGCGGGCATGTACAACCGCAACCTTGTCGAGCGGGAGATCATCGACGACTATTTTGGCCCTGAGGCAGAATTCATCTGGAATCGCATCTTCTGGTTCGTCACCTACCAACGCGAAACGCACGACCCAGACGCGTTGCGGGAGCTGGAATCGATGCTGCGGAGGATCCGTCCAAGCCGTGAAGCAAAGGGCAAGCAGGTCATTGACGGCCCCGTCAAAGACTTCGCGATGAAGGTACCAACCAAGCCATGACCCACCGGCGCCGTCAGCAACAAGCCCCCCCTCCCCCGCCGACCGATGTTCCCGCAACTACACTTCGCGGGCGAACGAGGTATAGGTATTCAGCTTCAGCGCGGCCGCGGCGATCAACGCTGCGGCGGCGTGCACGTCCTGCAGTTGCACCAGCTCGACGGGCGAATGCATGTAGCGCAGGGGGATCGAGACGAGCGCGGTGGGCACGCCGCCGCGGCTGAGGTGCACCGCGTCGGCGTCGGTGCCCGTGTTGCGCCCGATCGCCTCGACGGTGAAGGCGATTTTCTCTTTCTCGGCCGTGTCGTACAGAAGCTCCGAGAGGCGTGGGTTGAGCGTCGAGCCTCTGCTCAACACAGGGCCCGAGCCGAGCTCGTGCTTGCCGGACTCCTTCACGTCGATCCCGGGCGCGTCGGTCGCGTGGGTGACGTCGACCACGATCGCCGCGTCGGGTTGCAAAGAGAAGGCGCTGGTGCGCGAGCCACCGAAAGTGGTCTCCTCCTGCGCGGCCGCCACCGCCACGAGCTCCCAGCCGTTCGCGCCGCCGGCCTCGGCCACCAGCCGGGCGGCCTCCAGCGCCACGAACGAGCCGAGCCGGTTGTCGAGCGCACGAGATGCGATGCGCCCGTTGGGCAGCTCGAGCGGATCGCCGTCGATCACGGCCACGTCGCCGACTCGCACCATCGAACGTGCCTGCTCGCCGTCCTTGGCCCCAATGTCGATGTGCAGTTCGCGCACCTCGGCAACCTTTTTGCGCTCCTCATCGCGCAATAGGTGGATCGGCTTCTTGCCTATCACCCCGGAGATTTCACCATCGCGCGTCGCGAGCACCACGCGCTGGCCGACGAGGATCTGCGCGTCCCAGCCGCCGACCTCGCGAAACCACAGGTAGCCCTCGTCGTCGATGTGGGTCACGATCAGGCCGATCTCGTCGATGTGCCCCATCACGATCAGTCGCCGCCGAGCCTGGTCGTCCGAGCTGGTTGGGCCAGACGGGGCGTCGGAGAGCGTCTTGCGGACATCCCCATCTGTGCGATGTGCCCCGCGCGCGCGGGGGGCGACCAGTGCGGAGGGAGTCCCCACCACATCGGTCTGCACCTGAGCGCCAAACGCCTGCGCCGCCGCGCTCCACACCGCAGCAGGCGCTGTCTCATAGCCCGAGGGCCCACGTGCGGCCAGCAGATCGCGCAGCGTTTGCGTGAAATCGCTCACGCGGCTATCCGCCGGGTCGCCTCAGCGCCGCTCACGCCGCGAGCAACTGTCGCAGCACGTATTGGAGGATGCCCCCGTGGCGGAAGTAGTCGGCCTCCTTGGGCGTGTCGATCCGCACCGTCGCCTCGAACTCCACCTCGCCCGCGCGCACCGTGCACGTCTTCGGCAGCTCGCCTGCGTTCAGCGGCTCGGCAAATCCCCCGACGCTGAACTGCACGTGTGCGTCGACGCCCAGCGACTTTGTCGACTCGCCTTCCGGGAATTGCAACGGCAGCACGCCCATGCCGATCAGGTTGGAGCGGTGGATGCGCTCGAAGCTCTCGGCGATCACCGCGCGCACGCCGAGCAGCTTTGTGCCCTTGGCGGCCCAGTCGCGCGAGGAGCCGGAGCCGTACTCCTTGCCGCCGAGCACCACCAGCGGCACCCCTTCCTCGGCGTAGCGCATCGAGGCATCGTAGATCGACATCTGCTCGCCGTCGGGGAGGTGCAAGGTCACGCCGCCCTCCGTTCCAGGCGCCAACTGGTTGCGCAGGCGGATGTTGGCGAACGTGCCGCGCATCATCACCTCGTGGTTGCCG
The DNA here is from genome assembly GCA_035485715.1 of Solirubrobacteraceae bacterium. GTDB lineage: Bacteria > Actinomycetota > Thermoleophilia > Solirubrobacterales > Solirubrobacteraceae > Palsa-744. The sequence goes on from DATHNT010000010.1 coordinate 31,815, forward strand.
CGCCGCGAGCCGTAGGAGTTGAAGTCGCGCGGCGCCACTCCATGCTGCTGTAGATAGTCGCCGGCGGGGCCGTCGCGCTTGATCGAGCCGGCGGGCGAGATGTGGTCGGTGGTGACGCTGTCGCCGAGCAACGCGAGCACGCGCGCACCCTCGATGTCCGTGAGCTGCTCGGGCTCCGCAGGCATGTCGTCAAAGTAGGGCGGCAAGCGCACATAAGTCGAGTCCGGCTCCCAGGCGAAGCGGTTGCCCTCAGGTACTTGCAGCGAGTTCCAGCGCTCGTCGCCGGCGAACACCTCGCCGTAGCTGGAGCGGAACATGTCCGAGTGGATCGCCTGCTCGATCGTCTCGGCCACCTCGCGCTCAGATGGCCAGACGTCCCGTAGGTAGACGTCCTCCCCTTGTGCGTCCTGGCCTAGCGGCTCGCCGACGATGTCGATGTCCATCGTGCCGGCCAGCGCGTAGGCGACGACGAGCGGCGGCGAAGCGAGATAGTTCATCTTCACGTCCGGGTTGATGCGTCCCTCGAAGTTGCGGTTGCCAGAAAGCACGGACACGACCGCCAGGTCGCCCTTGTTCACCGCCTCGGACACCTCCTCGGGCAGCGGCCCCGAGTTCCCGATGCAGGTAGTGCAGCCGTAGCCGACGAGGTCGAATCCAAGCTGCTCGAGCGACTCCGTCAGTCCCGCCTTGTCGAGGTATTCGGTGACGACCTTCGAGCCCGGGGCAAGCGAGGTCTTCACCCACGGCTTGCTTTGCAGCCCGCGCGCCAGCGCGTTGCGAGCGAGGATGCCGGCACCGACCATCACAGAAGGATTGGACGTGTTGGTGCAACTCGTGATCGCGGCGATCACGACGTGGCCGTGATCGAGCGTCGTCTCGCGGCCGTCGGCCAGCTTCAACGAAACGGCACTCCCCCCGCGCGCGCGGGGGGCAAGCGCTTCTGCGAGACCACCGGCACCGACCGCGGCGGTGCCCACCTCGCCCGGCGCACCAGCCACAGCCTGCCCACCAACGCCACTGCCGGCGTGAGTTTCGCGCGCTCCATCGCCGTTGGCTGGCTCCTGCGAAGCGGTGGGATCGCTTGCCGGGAACGTCCCCCCCAGCGCTTCGTCGTCGCCGTTGGACTCTGGCAACAGTCCCTGCAGGGCGTCGCCGAAAGCATGCTTCGCGTCGGTCAGCGAGACGCGGTCCTGCGGGCGCTTGGGGCCGGCGATGCTGGGCACGACCTCGCCGAGGTCCAGCTCGATCAAGTCGGAGTACGTCGGCTCCTCGGAGTGCTCGTCGTGCCACATGCCCTGCTCGCGCGCATAAGCCTCGACCAGCTCGATCCGCTCGGAGGGGCGACCCGACAGCTCCAGGTAGCGCAGCGTCTCGGCGTCGATCGGGAAGATCGCGCAGGTGGAGCCGAACTCGGGACTCATGTTGCCGATCGTGGCCCTGTCGGCGATTGGCAGGCCCGCAAGGCCGGCGCCGTAGAACTCGACGAACATGCCCACCACGCCGCGCTCGCGCAGCATCTCGGTGACGGTCAGCACGAGGTCGGTGGCGGTCGCACCCTCGGGCAGCGAGCCGTGCAGCTTGAAGCCGAGCACGCGCGGGATCAGCATCGACATCGGCTGGCCGAGCATCGCGGCCTCGGCCTCGATGCCGCCCACACCCCAGCCGAGCACGCCCAGCCCGTTGACCATCGTCGTGTGCGAGTCGGTGCCGACGAGCGTGTCAGGGTATGCCTGCACTGGGACATCGCCAATTGCACGATGCCCCGTGCGCGCGGGGGGGGCATCGTGCAATTGAGCACCATCTCCCCCCACCTCCACGGCCCCGTCCTGCTCCGTCGAGAACACGACGCGCGCCAAATACTCGAGGTTGACCTGGTGCACGATCCCTGTGTCCGGCGGGACCACCGCGAAGTCGTCGAACGCTCCCTGCCCCCAGCGCAGGAACGAGTAGCGCTCCTGATTGCGCTCGAACTCGCGCTCGGCGTTGAAACGGAAGGCGTCACGCGTGCCGAAGGCGTCTACCTGCACGGAGTGGTCGATCACGAGCTCTGCCGGTACCAGCGGGTTGATCTTGGACGGGTCGCCGCCCATGACAGCCATCGCGTCGCGCATCGCGGCGAGGTCCACGACGGCCGGTACGCCGGTGAAGTCCTGCATCAAGACACGAGCCGGCGTGAAGGCGATCTCCTTGCTCGGTTGCGCCTTGGCGTCCCAGGATGCGAGCGCCTCGATGTCGGCGGCCGAGACCGAGCCGTTGCCCTCGGTGCGCAGCAGGTTCTCGAGCAATATCTTCAGCGAGAACGGCAGGCGGGCCACGTCGAAGTGCTGCTGCAGCGCGTCGAGGCGAAAGATCTCGTACTCGCGGCCTGCAACTGCAAGCGTGGCGCGGGCGCCAAAGCTATTGTCGGCCGTCGAGCTCAACGGACAGCCGGGCCGGGCTCGCTGGGCGCACAGGAGATTGCGCCTGTGACGCTGCCCTTGCCGTCGCGCTTGCCCTGCAAGAGCGCCGTGTCGCACACCTCCAGCAACTCCGCCTCGGTCATCGGCGCGCGCCATTCGGCCACGCCCATCGAGGCGGACACCCCGTGCGAGCCATCGGGGAACAGCACGCGGCGCATGCGCGCCAAGGCACGCCCGGCGGCGGCAACCGCGCTGTCGAGGTCGGCGTTGGGCAGGATCACGACGAACTCGTCGCCGCCGTAGCGGGCTACGCGGTCGAACGCACGGAACTCGCCCATCAGCGCCTGTGCGACCTGGCGCAGGATCGAGTCGCCTGCTTGATGGCCATAGCGATCGTTGACCAGCTTGAAGTCGTCAAGGTCGACGATCACGCACGAAAGCGGGCCACCGGTGCGCTGGACGCGACCTATCTCCTCATGCAGGCGACGGCGCATCGCGCGGTGGTTGAGGCAGCCGGCCACCGAGTCGGTGCCGGCCTCTGCGCGAGCGCGCACGAGCGCGAGCACGGTCGCGACCTGGTCGACGAGCGTTGCCGCCTCCTCGATCGAGCTTTCCTGGAAAGGCTCGGCCTCACGCCTGACGAGCACGACGACCGCCTCTATCTGGCCGCCGAGCGTGAGCGGGGCGAGCAGCGCGCAGCCGGCGGCGTCTGCTTGGGGCGGCGCGGTGACAGACAGGCGCGGGACGCTGGCGGTCAGCTCACGCGGGCCGACCGCGAGGAAGCTGCGTCCCGTGGTCGCCACCCAGCTGACCCCCGGTGGGCGCTCAGGGTGCGGCTGCAGATAGCTGAGCTGGCCGTCGCCCTCGAGCATGTAGACGACCACGAGCTCGTCCTCTCCGGGCGGGCTGAGGTGGTGGATGTGGACCTCCTCGGCGCCCAGCGTCGCGATCAGCTCGCGGGCGAGACCTGAGTAGACCGCGTCTGCGTCATCGACCGCCTCGGCCAGCGAGGTGAGGCGGCGCATCCCGGCGAGCACGGGTGCCGGCTCGCCCTCCTGTGCTCTGCCGTTGAACGAGACGATTGCCATACGCTCAATCTACCGAGCTGACGCGACGGTTTGCGTTGCGCAAGACAATTTTTACGCCGGCTCCGCCTACTTGAACAGAAGCGTCACCGACGCCGAGGACTTCGGAATTTTCGTGGCCTTCGGCGCGAAGCCCAGACGCACATGCAGGCTCACGCCGTGACGGTGGCGCGCGAGCGCACGGAGACCGGCGCGCGAAAGGGGCACTTCGACCGTCACGGTCTTGGCTTTGCCCGGACGCTTCAGACGCGTGCTCAGATCCTTGCCGCTCGCGGTCACGCGGCCTGCCGAGAAGACCTTCGCCTCGATGATCGCCCTGTGCCCGCGTATGCGGTGGGAGAGCACCGTGATCGGGCAGTCGCCCACCGCGACCTTGGTCTTCTGTTTGATCACCTTGCCATTTTGGGCGGTGATCGTCGCCGGCATGATCAGCGTCGACTTGCAGAGGTTGCCGATCGCCGAGAGCACCGAGTCTTTGCCGGTGGGCAGCCTCACTTCGAAGCTCGACACCGGGACGTCGGGGATCGATGCGTAGTTGGAGGTCGTCACCCCTTTGGAGATGTCGGTGTTGCCGATGAGGATCACGGTGACCCCGTCGCCCTGCAGCACGAGGTCGAGGTCGGGGAACGCCGCCCCTCCGTGGGATACGAAGATCGCGGTGCCGGTCAACTTGTCCGGCAGCACCGGCGTCGCGACTGTGGCGCTACCGACCTTCGACAGTGGTGGACAGCTCAACGGACTGGCGTTGAACGTCGCTTCCGGGCAGGCGTTGTTCAGTGTGCTGATGCGCGAGGCAAGCAGTTTCGGCAGTGTCACCAGCACCGACTTGATGTTGGCCTGCGGACCGGCCGGATAGGCGACTTTGACAACCAAGATCGCGCCGTTCGCGCGCGAGGTTCTTGCATTGGTCGAGGCCGTCAGCTTTGGCGCAAACGCGAGCGCGCTGCAAGCCGTCGCCTGGAATGGGGTGGAGAGGGATTGGTTCGTGCCGAAGGTGGAAGTGAGCGTCGTTTCGGTCTTCAATGCCGCACAGCTGGTGGGGTTGATCGCGAAGTTCGGGCGATTTACGTTCACGTCGATCGAGCGCAGGCGCAGCGGCACACCGCCGACGATCGTTGGCAGCTGGCTCGAGATGACGATGCGCGAAGTGAACGGTTCGACGTTGATGCTCGCCCGCGTGACGATCTTGCCGTAGTCGAACGGGCCCACTTTTTCAGCTGGCACTACTACCGAGAGCCCATACGGGGCGTTGCCGTAAGGGCCGGTGAGATAGGCACTCCCCGGCAAGCTCAGCGGCTGCGGGCCCGAACCCAGCGAGGCGCTGACCGTGCCGATCTGGCTTGCGGCCGTGCATTCGCCCCGCTGTGCTTGCGGTTCGGCACAGAGGCTGACGGAGGGGATCTTGCCGAGGAGGCCTTGGGGGAGGACTGTTGTGAGCTTGGATACGTATTGCTGGCCTTCGCCGCGGGCGAGGCTGAAGTTGAAGCTGGTGCCGACCCCACCTGTCGTAGGAGTGGTGGTCGCGCTTTGGCTGAGCGCGAACGGCAACGGCGAGGGGCAGGCGGCTCCTTTGCCGTCGAAGTCGATCGGGAACGACATGAACGGTTCGGCTGTGGGGGTGCCGCTGTATGGGGTCAAGCTCGAATTGGTGGTCGCCATCCCGCACATCAGCGGGTTCGCCAGTGGCGTGTGCGGACCGTTCAGCGTCAGGATGAAGTCGCTGAAGGGGACCTGCGGGTTTTCGAGCACGGCGGTCGTCAGACGGCCGGTGGTGGCGCTGGCGCTGACGTGGCCTTCGAGGCGCACAGCCACGCCATAGCGGGGAGCCTCGGCATCAATGAAGATGCGGTACTCGTTGCCGGATTCGGGATTGGTACTGGTGGGCTGGCCCACGTAGACCGAGCCTGTGAGCGATTTCGCCGGGAGGTCGGGAGTTTCGATTGTGACTTCGCCTATCTTCGATCCGGGCGGGCATGTGACAGGATTGGCGGTGCCCTTACCGAACTGTGCGTCACTGCACGCTTCGAGGCCGTTGGCGGCTATGGCCGGGTTGAGTGTCATGCCTTCCGGCAGCGTAACCCGCGCATCCTTGACGGTTGAGGAGTTGAGGGTCCCCGCGCTTTCGCTTTGGGGCACCTTGACTTCGACGGTTGCTGCGTCGGGGCGATCAGACTGACTTTGCCCGGCGGCTGGGGTGACTGCTATTTCAGGCTTGAACGGGACTTCTTTGCAGCCGCTTACGCTTACAGCTTTAGGGGGCTCGCCGGAGACCGTCTGGTACCCCTTGAATTGACCGGGGCTCTGGTGGGAGTCAGCGTGGAGATAGGAGGTCTGTGTTCCACACACGCTTGGCAGCGTCAGGAAAGTGCCGTTTCCAGCCGTCCCGTTGAACTTGAGCCGCGACTTCACTATCGCGATAGTCGTCGGTATTTCTTTGATGGTGAAGAACTCATGGTAGTCGCCAGTCGGCACATTGCTGTCTTCGCTGGTTTCCGCTTCGTGATACCAGCTGATGCCCCCGACGATAAAGACGTGGAGTTCGATCAACGGCGGGACGCTGAGCTCGAAGCCGAACTCCGCCGGCACGCCCTGCGGCTGGACGATGTTGTACATGGGCAAGGAAATGGGCCCGAGTTTGACGATGCCGACGAAGGCGGTGATTTCGTCGCTGCCTACCTCCGAGCCGGCGGGACACGTGTTGGATTCAAACTGTTCCTTGGTGCACTGTTCGGTCGCCTGTGGGTTTACGGCGAGGCCAGGCGGTATGTCGACACGCACATCCTTGATGTTGCCTTCCGGTTCCCCCAAAGAGGTGGTATTGACTTCGAAGCCCGTGATTCCGAGCGGAGGGTGCCCGGCCGCTTGCGTGAAGAACTGCGCTTCCGGCGAGGCGTACGTGCATTCGGGAGCGTCCGACTTGCATGTGCCGGCTTCAAACGTCTTGATACCGAATTCCGCCTGCGCCGCCGGTGCCGATAGAGCTGCGATCGCGCATACGAACGCGGCGATGATGCAGGTAGGTGCGGTGAGCCTCATGCGTCCCCTCCAGTGGTCGTGCTTCCTCGACCCAGGACCTACCCGCTGCCATGCGCTCTAACCGTGAAAACCCTATAAGGGCCGGCCCGAGACATCTCAGGCCGGCCCGCGGCGCCCCTACCTATTTGAGGACGACTGTCGCGAATGCCGTCGAGGTTTTCTTGCCTTTCGCCTTCGGCGTAAAGCCAACGCGTACCTTCACCGAGAGCGGCCTGCGCGAACTGGTCACCGGCACTTCCAGCGTCACATTCTGCTGTTTTGCCGGGTTCTTGTAGACCGTTTTCAGGTTCGAGCCGCCGCCGCTGACGCGGCCCGCTTCCGGCGCCCTGACTACGACGACCGCCTTGCCTTTCTTGGCGGCGTGCGAGACGACCGTGACCGGGCAATTCGTGACCGTGATTTTCGTGTTCTGCTTGAACACCTTGCCGTTCTGAGCCGTGATCGTCGTCGGCATCACCAGCGACTGCTTGCACAGGTTGCCGTTGGCGGCCACCGCCGAGTTGGGGCCCGTCGGCAGGTTCAGTTCAAATCCCGTGAACGGTACATCCGGCGTGCTCGCGAAGTTCGTCGTCGTGACGCCTTTGCTGATGTTGGTGTTGCCGACCAGGATCACCGTCACGTTATCTGCCGTGAGGACGAGGTCGAGGTCCGGGAACGCCGCGCCGCCGTGCGAGACGAAGTAAGCGGGGCCACTCAACTGATCTGGCAGCACCGGTGTTTTGATCCTTGCCGTGCCGACCTTCGAGTTCGCAGGGCACAGGCTTGGGTTGGAGTTGAACGTTGCTTCCAGACACGCATTTTTCAACGTTGACAGTCTCGATGGGAGCTGCTTCGGGACGGTGACGAGCACCGACTTGAAGTTGGCTCCGCCGGCCGGCACGTTGACGTTTGTGACGAGCGAAGCTCCATTGGCACGCGAGGTTTTCGCACCCGAGGAGGCCCCGAATTTAGGCGCGAACGCCAGGGCACCGCAGTTCGTCGCCTGGAAGGACGTCGAGAGTGGCTGCGTCGCGTTGCCGCTCGACGTCAGCGTCGTAGCCGTCGTCTGCGCGGCACAGTTGGTCGGGTTGATGAGGAAGCCCTGAGCATTGACCGCCAGGCTCAGCGTTTTCATGCGTAGTGGGATGCCCTTGAAGATCGTGGGCACATCGCTCGAGACTATGACCTGGCTCGTGTACGGGTTGACTTCGATCTTGCTGCGTACAACCACATTGCCGAGGCTGAACGGGCCGATCGCGGCATTGATTACCGTGGTCATCCCGTATGGGGCGCCATTCGTCGGACCAGTGAGATATACCGGACCGGAGAACTGCACTGGCGCGCTGCCCGAGCCGACCGTCGTCGTGGCTATGCCTATCTGGCTTTCAGAGGGGCATCCCACGCCGGTCGACGCCTGCGGTTCTGGGCACCGCGGCACCGCGGCGATCTTGCCGACCAGGCCAAGCGGCAATGCTGTTGTCACATGCGATAGGTACTGCTGCCCGTCGGCGCGCGCCAGATTGAACGTGAAGCTCGTCGAAGCTCCACCCGTGGTGGGCTGTGACGTCGTGCTCTGGGAGAGCGCGAACGGCAGCGGTGAAGCACAGGCTCCTTCGGAGCCGTTGCTGTCCACTATGAATTTCGAGAACGGTGACTTGTTTTCCGTTCCCGTGTAGGGAGTGAGCGTAGTTTCGATCGTGGACGCTCCGCATGTGAGCGGGTTGGCGATCGGCGCCAGCGCGCCTTCTTTGAAGACGATCTTTACGTTGCTGAACGGCTGTTCAGGAGTGTTCAGGAACTTCGCGGTCACGCGGCCCGTCGATTCGTTGGTTTCGACGGTGCCCTGCACGCGTACGGAGACTCCATATCTTTCCGATTCGGCCTCGAGATAGACCGTGTATGGCGACCCGGTGAGTGGTTCGGTGCCGCCTAGGAACAAATGTCCCCTCAACGGTTCGTTTTCGGGAAGATCCGGGACCTTGAGAGTCACGCTGCCAAGCCTCGATTCGGGCGGGCAGGTGACCGGCGTGGTCGCGCCAATGTTGATTTGAGTCGGCGCACAAGTCTTTAGGCCGGTGGCAGCAGACGGGTTGAGCGTCATGCCTTCCGGCAGAGTGATCGTGGCGTTCTTCAGTTGCGAGGAGTCGATGCCCGTCGGACTTGGGTCGTGGGGCACAGTCAGTTCGGTCGTGATGCCGTCCGGCTGATCTGACTGGGTGGTAGCCGGCTTGACGGAGAACGTTGGTTCGAATGGGGGACTCTTGAGTTCAAAAGGAGGAACTGTCAGTGAAGTCCCACCAAGACAACCTTCAGTGCCAATCGGCGTCGTGAAGGTCCGAGGAGGAGCTTTTTCGCCTGTTGACGATTCGAGCGTCACCGTGTTGGTGGTGTGTGTACCTGGGCCTGCACAGTTGCTTGGATTCGTAATGAACCCACCAGACCCTTCGCCACCACCGATATTGCCATCAAGAATCAGGATCGACGAGATCAATGGCAGCGTCGGAGAAACGTTGATTTCGTAGTAGTCGTGATAGTCGGCCTTCCCGGTTCCCTTCGATTCGGCTCCCCATTCGACGTGACCTTCGATCAACGTATGTGCGAAAACTCCGGGGAATCCAATGCTTGCGAGAGGAAGCGCAACGCCAAACAAAGACGCGACGCCCTTGGGTTGTACGACGTTGTAGACCGTACCTTCGATAGGCACATCGTGGAAGACGCCCGGAGCCGGTTCGACCACGACCACGACCTTGTTCTTGCCAATAGCGGAGCCAGCCTTGCATTTAGGTTCTGGATAGAACCCGGGAGCCACCGCTTCGCCGAATTCCTTTGTCGAGCAGAGCGGCACAGCGGTAGGATTCGTGCTCACACCCGGGGCTACGTCAGTTCTAACGTGCGTGACGATACCGGTAGGTACTGCTTCGGGAAACGCGCCCACGGTATCGACCTTGAAGGCAGTAATGCCGTATGGCGGATGCCCGGCGGCCTGCGTATAACCCACCGCTTCAGCTTCGGTCTTTGTGGGTTCCTTTGGAAGAGGGTATGCGCCTTCGAAGAGTTCTTCAGCGCAATCTTCGTGCCCCGCGATGCAGTTCGCCGCGACAAATCTTTCCACGCCGAATCCAGCCGCCTGCGCCGCCGGCGCAGCAAGCGCCATCGCCACATACGCAACCGTAAACGCACAAGCAACCGTCCCAAAGAGCAAGCTCCGAACCCTCAACGTCATCCCGTCCTCCTCTGAATGCCGGACTCATTCCGGCTTCTATGTAGCAAGCAGTGTCTATGTAGACAACTCTCATCTACCCGGATCGATGCGGTCTCAGTACAAACTCGTGGCTAGCCGCTTGGCATCCTCGCCGCGTGACCGCGACGAGGATTGTGGCTTAGGGGCCGATAATCGGTGCCGCTGCCCTGGACGCGAGAATGAAGACGATGAGCTTCGGGACGCTTGCTTTGATCGGCCTGTGCGGCTTTGCCGGACCGCTCCTCGGAGCTGCCGGCAAAGGCGCCGTGCCCGTCGTCGTCGGCGAGCTGCTGGCCGGCATTTTCCTCGGCAAGACCGGCATAAACGCCATCGATCCTGGCAATCCGACGCTTAGCTTCATGGCCGAAATCGGCTTTGCGATGCTGATGTTCGCGGTCGGCATGAACGTGCCCCTGCGCGACGAAAGGATGCGGGCCTCGCTCGGCAAAGGCGCTACAAGCGCTCTGCTCGTGGCCGCGATCGCGGTTGGGGGCGGCCTGCTCGTGGGGCGGATCGACGGGGTCGGGCACGCCGGGGTGTACGCAGTGCTGATTGCTTCTGGCTCAGCGGCGGTTGTGCTGCCGATCCTTCAGGAGCGGAATTTGGTTGGGCCAGTGGCGCTCGCGGTGATGGCGCAGGTGACCGTGGCCGACATTGGAGCCACGGTTGCCGTGCCGCTCGTGCTCGCGCCCGGGAAGGCTGGGCGTATCGCGGCCGGCAGCGCGATCGTCGCCGCTTGCGTGATCGCGGCGTTCTTTGCCACCCGTCGCCTGCGCGGTCGTGCTGACGTGCAGGCACTGCGCAAACTCGGCAAGCGGCGCAGCTGGGCGGTGGATCTGCGCCTTGCTCTGATCTTGCTGTTCGGACTGGCTTGGCTGACTGAGCGCAGCGGGGCCAGCCTCTTGATCGCCGGCTTCGGCGCCGGGCTGATGGTGGCCGCCGTTGGCGGGCCGAAACGGCTCTCCGACGAGGTGCTTGGCATCGCCGGGGGCTTCTTCATCCCGCTTTTCTTTGTCGTGCTTGGCGCTCGGCTGAACCTGCGCGGGCTGTTCACCGACCCGTCGCTGATCGAGCTTGCTGGGGCACTGGCGGCAATGAACGTGCTCGTGCACCTACTCGCCGCGCGCATTGCACGCCAGCCGCGCGCTGCCGGACTGGTCGCCTCGGCCCAGCTCGGGGTGCCATCCGCGATCGTCGCGCTCGGGTTGCCCGAGCACGTGCTCACCGCCTCTCAGGCCGGGGCGATAATGCTGGCCGCCTTGCTCAGCATCTTGGCCTGCTCCGTCGGCGCGTTGACGCTGGAAGGCGAGCGTGGCCGCCCGAGACGAGGCCCGAACCCTGGCTCGCAACGCCCTGGCGCCGATTCCACACTATGACATCTGTCTCCCTGCCGGCCGCGAATCCATAGGCTGGCGGTATGCGCTGGCTTGTGGACGGCATGAACGTGATCGGGACACGTCCCGACGGCTGGTGGGAGGACCGCCACAGCGCAATGGTGAGACTCGTGCACCAACTGGAGCGCTGGGCCGCCTACGGCGGCGAGGACGTGACGGTCGTCTTCGAGCAGCCGCCACGGCCGCCGATCCGCTCGACCGTGATTGTTGTCGCGCACGCTCCCCGGCCCAGACGCGATTCGGCCGACGATGAGATCGTACGGCTGCTCAAGACGGAGGATGAGCCTGGGCTGGTGCGCGTCGTGACCTCGGATCGCTGGCTCAGCGACCGCGTGCACGCTGAGGGAGCTAGCGTCGAGGGCTCGGAGTGGTTTCGGATGCAGATCGAAGCGGAGTGAGGTCCTTCCAGATCGTGTGAAGCGCCCGTGCCTTGCCCCACCTGCACCTGTGCCGTCATTCGCGTACGCGTGTTCAACGCAAAACGTTGCGCTCGCTGGCAGGACCGCGCTCAGACGATCGGCGGCGGATCGCCTTCCGCGCCTGCAAGCAGCTCCGGGTCCCAGTCGCAGACCAGGCAGGCGTGGCGGAAGGCCGAACGGGCGAACTCCAGCGCGAATGCGTGCGGGTCCGCTGCCGCGCAGACGTCCTCCCAGTCGAGCACGTACTCGCCCAGTGCTCCATCCCAGCGAGCTGCCGCCGGCGAGAGCTCGGCCTCGGCAAAATCCCCCGGAGCCGGATGTGCGTAGGCGTAGAAGGCCGGCTTCTCATAGCGCGCGTCTCCCGGCCACCAACCCACCGCCACCTCTTGGGCGTTCATCGCGTTGCGCATGATGAAGTCCTGCGACGGCGGATCGGCCGGGCTGCCGGAGAAGAGGTTGACGGCCAAATCGAACGAGCCCCACCATGCATTGACCGGCGTCGAGCGGCCGCGGTATGGGGCGCGGAACGCCGCCAGCACCAAGGCTGCCTGCGTTGCCATTGCGAAATAGCGCTCTACCTGTTCGGGGTCATAGATGTGGTGTTCGTCGTCCTCGTCCAGTGGCACGCTCCAGGAGACCTCTTGTGGCGTGGGATCGATCTCGACGGGACCGACCAGCTCCACGACCGCGGCCAACAGCTCGCGCGTGACCTCGCCAACGGGCCGGTCGGGACCGAGAGGGACGCGCAGCACGCGCCCGTCGCTATGCTCGGCGAGCGCTTGGTGGAAGTGCAGGTCGAGCGTGACCGCAAACGCTCCGGAGCCGTCGGGGGCGGGGAGCGGCAGCGTCTCCCAGCCGCGCGCGCTCAGCCGCAATGCCGCATGCTGTAGCTGCGGCTCGGGCGGTGCAAGCGTCGCCGCGAGCTTGCCGAGAACCTGTGTATGCGCGTGCAGCGTGTCGCACGTGTCCCGCCAGTCGGCGAACGGGATGGCAGGCCACTCGGGAGACATGCTTAGAAGCTACACCCGCGCGCATGCGACCGCCAATCGGCGCTCATGCAAACGTTTTCAACAAACGTTTTTAAGAGCCGCTCAGGAGACCTGTAGGTAGGAGAAGCCCACCGCGCTCGGGCTCGATGTGCGCGAGCCTTCGTATGTGGCCTTTGCCCGCCACTCTCCTATCGCGGGGGGCACGAATGCGATGCTCGCCGCGCCTTCGCTGACCAGCGCCGATACCTGGCGATAGAACTGCCAGCCGAAGACCGGGTCGAGGCGTTCGATCTCGACCGTGACCGGGCCGGATGCCGCCGGCGCCACCTTTACGTCGATGCCCACACCCTGGCCTGGAGCGGCCCTGTTGGAAGAGAACGACAGCGAGGTCGAGGTGATCGTGCGCGATTGGCGCACGAGCGTGAAGTTACCAGCGGTGGCGTCGCGCACCGAGACGACCGCGTAGTAGCGGCCAGGTTGCAGCTGGCGTTGGAGCTTCTGCGATCCGCTGCCACCACAGCGGCATTCGATCACGGCGCCGTCTTGACTGCGCAGCTGCAAGTTGAAGTCCGCCGAGGCTGGAGCCGTGAGCTCGAGCGTGAGGTTTGAGTGGCTGGTGACGTCGAGGCGATAGAGGCGCAGCACACTCACAGCCCGGCCGTCGAGGCGAGCGTGTGCCTGAGCGTAGTTGCCCAGAGCGATGCCTGGGGCCGTCTCAGCTGGGCCGGCCGTGGCAACCTGCAGGTGAAAGCGCTGAACGCCTCGGTATGAAGGGCGTGGGGTGACCTCGAAGCTGTACAGGCCGCCTTGGCCTGGGCCGGGCGTAAACAGACGATAGCCACCGCAGCCGACGCGCAGCAGAGCCGGTTCGCCTTCGAAGGAGCTCGTGCTGGGCGCGAACAACGCGCCGCTGACACACGCGCCTTTGGTCCTGTTGGCGAGGTTGATCAGATAGCTGACGCCAGAGTGCATCGTGAATGCGTAGGCGGCGTTTATGTTCTGGATGCGATCCACTTGCCCGCTGACGCCACTGGAGGGCAGCGCCGCGCCCGGGGGACCGACCGCCGGGGTAGGCAGGAAGACTTCGAGCGTGAAGTTCGCAAGCTGGGAATTCTGCAACGCCGCTACGCGGATCAGATACAAGCCGTTCTTGGATGCTTTGAAAGAGAGGGCGGCCTTGCCGTGAGCTTCGGTCTGCTGGCATTGGACGGACTGCAGCTGAGAGCGCACGGCGTGATAGACGGCGACCGTGCCATCCAGCTCGCCGCCGGCGGTCAAGTCGAGCGCGATCCGCTCTGCGCTCTGGGCTCGTACGCTGTACCAAACCGAGTTGGTCGTCGCCACATTGCAGGAAGATTCCGGCTCGCCCGCTTCGAGCGTCGCGCCGACCGTGGTGCCGTTGATCGTTGCCGGCAGGCTGCGAACGACCTGCGCGTTGGCGCGTTCGTCGTTGGACGGAGCAGGCACAGACGTCGTGACCAGCGCGGTCTGAATGAGCGATGGCGGCGTCACGGGGATGGTCGACGCCCCGGCCGCCGAGACCAGCGTGATCGCGGCAGCAAGTCCGAGCGTAAGAGAGACCGCCACTGAGATCGCGACGAAGCGCATTGGTTGATGACGCATCGACTGCTATGTACGCCACCAGTACCGCAATTCCCTTTATGCGAATCGTGTCCGGAGGAAGCCAGCGATTGGCGCAGTGCGTATCGTCGGCTTGCCCGAGGGCCACTTCCTTGGCAAACGCCTCGGGCTAGATGGACTGTCCGTAGTTTTCCGTTTGGTGTTCGCGGCAGGACCCCATTGCATCCCTTGATGGATAAGTGAGGATTGGAGCGAGCTTTTGGGCGTCTGTTCGTATGCGGAGGTGCTGGTCATGCCTGACGAGATTGTTCCTCCTGGCGAGGGTCCTGGTCTCGGGCTTCTCGGCCCAAGGACCCGACATCTGCTGGCCCTCGAGTTCGGCTCAAGAGCCCAGTTCGATGACGACCGTCTGGAGTGGCGCAGGCTTTTCTCGGAGACGTTGGGCACGTTCATGTTGGTGCTCGTCGCTGCCGGCGGAGGGATTCTGCATGGGGACGGCCAGATCAGCCTGGCGGCCGCTGTGGTGGCGCCTGGGCTTATGGTCATGGGGATCATCCTGTTCATGGGTGCGGTCTCCGGCGCTCACTTGAACCCTGTGGTCTCGCTCGCGTTTGCATTGCGCGGCGACTTCCCGTGGAAGCGCGTACCGGGCTACATCATCGTCCAGTTGGTCGGTGCCACCCTGGCGTGCCTGTTCCTGTACGCGGTGTTCGGCAACATCCAGCATCTCGGCGCGACACTGCCCGGCCCTGGGTACGCGAACTGGCAGGCGCTGCTGATGGAGATAGTCCTAACCGCGACGCTTGTCAGTGTCATCTTGGGAACCGCGTCGGCTGCCCAGAATGTCGGGGCGATCGCTGCGCTGGGCGTCGGTGGATACATAGCGCTCGCTGGCCTGTGGTCGGCGCCTGTGAGCGGGACCTCGATGAACCCGGCGCGCTCGTTCGGCCCGGCCCTGGTGAGCGGCGACTTCACGAGCTATTGGGTCTATGTCGTGGGGCCGCTGGCGGGTGCGCTGATAGCGGTTGGGTGTGCCTTCGTGCTGCGCGGTAGGGGCGGCGACGCTATCTCCTACGCTGCTGGCTCCGGGGCCCTTGACGAAGGCAGTCTTGCCGCGAGACAGCGCCTCTCACAAGCCATCGACCGAGGTGAGGTCACACCGTCGGACGTCAGCGACATCGACACGCGAAGGAGTGAGCCATGACCGACACCGTGCTGGGGAGCTGGAACGATGGTCCCGCAAGTGAGCGGGCGCACGGTGTGCACTACCGCAATTGCGCGGGAGCGGCGGCGAGCGACCACGCGTGAGAGACTCGCACGCAGGCATTGGGTCTACTGATGACTTCGGCAGCGAGCGGGGTCAATGAGAGACAGTCCTACGTTCTCAACGAAAGGAGATGGCATGGCGGCAGAGATGCCTGTTGGAGAACTCCACGCCGGGTTCAGCAGCCCGGAGGCGACCCCAACAGATTGGGCGGAGGGACGCCGGCACATCGACGAGGCGGAGGTGTTTTGGCTCTCGACGGTGCGTCCCGACGGTCGCCCGCACGTTACCCCGCTTTTGGCCGTGTGGCACGCCGACGCAATGTACTTTTGCACGGGTCCTGACGAGCGTAAGGCTAAGAACCTCCAGCAGAACCCACAGTGCATTCTCACCACGGGCCAGAACGGACTCGACGGTCTCGATGTCGTGGTCGAAGGACAGGCCGTCGAGGTCGGCGATGGAGCGGAGCGCCAACAGGTCGCCAACACCTACGAGTCGAAGTACGGAACGCACTTTACAGCCCCCGAGGGTACGTGGTTTGGTCTCGGCGACGCGATCCGCGCGGGTAAAGTGCCCCTCTATCGGGTCACGCCCACGACCGTTCTCGGCTTCGCCAAGGGCGAGCAGTTCAGCCAGACGCGATGGCGCTTTGGTTGATCCTGCGACGACGAAGTGACCGCGTACTGCGCTCGACGAAACCGAGGGGCCATATCGTTGGCCCCTTAGCCGCGTCGCTTTCCCACTACGCAGTTCCCGAACCGTCGCTGCTGCTCGCGATGCCTTCTGAGACGCTCGCATCTGGGTGTAGGGCTCCTGCTCACTATCGAACGGGGCGACTTCCGGTGTCAGCTGTAATCAGATGGTCGTGGATCGCCTTTGTCAGCGCGGTATTCTCGATGACCAGACGGTGGGTGGTCATACCCAGATCGTGAAGGTGCTCGACCTGCTTGTCTTGAACGCTTCCCTGAGCGTTCTGCGCTACGAGAATCGCGATCATCGCGAGCCATTGCATGATGCCACCGACGGCGAGCAGCATGAGATTGAAAGGGTAGTGGTCGCCTGCAACTGTGGCCCCGAGGCCGGCCATCCAGATCGCGAAGGCGATGATGCTGAAGTAGAACATCCCGGAACTTGTGCGTCACCTGTCCGGACGCACTTTCCTGATCTGGCAGCATCCGGGCTGTGACCGATGGGTTGTCTCGCAGTAGCGTCATCCGGCTGAAGTAGCACCGACGAGTGCCTCGGAATTACGGGCACTCTCAGTGCCATTGAGTACGACCTTGAGTGCACCGGTGTTCGTGGCGTCGGCGAATGTGTCGTAGGCGCTCATCGTGTCTTCGAGTGCGACGTGATGTGTGGCAAACACGGTTGGGTCGAGGCGGCCGCTGGCCACAAGGCTCATTAGCTGTGGGATCGTCCGGGTGTCCACGAGACCTGTGGTGATCGTGACATCGCGGGTCCAGAGCTTCTCGAGGTGGAGCGTCGCGGAATGGCCGTGCACGCCAATGTTCGCGACCCGTCCTCCGGGCCGGATCAGCTCGGTCGCCAACTCGAACGTGGCGGGTACGCCCACTGCCTCGAACGCTACGTCTGCGCCCATGCCGTCGGTGAGCTCCATGATCTTGGCGAGGGCATCCTCGCGTCCGTTGTTGATCGTGACGTCGGCTCCAAAGCGCCGAGCGCTCTCGAGTCGGCCGTCGGCGAGATCGATCGCAACGATCCGCCCGGGCGTGTACAGGCTGGCGGTAAGCATCGCCGCGAGACCAATCGGCCCGGCACCGACCACTGCCACGACATCGCCGGGTGAGACCTTGCCGTTCAGGACGCCCACCTCGTAGGCCGTCGGCAGGATGTCGGCGAGGAACAGAACCTGCTCGTCACTGAGCTGCTCCGGGACCTTGTATACAGAGTTCTCGGCGAACGGCACGCGTGCGTATTCGGCCTGCAGCCCATCGATCAGGTGCCCGAAGATCCAACCTCCGCCGCCGATGCACTGCCCGTAGCGGGCTTCCCTACAAAAGCGGCAGCGCCCGCAGGAGCTTATGCAGGACATGAGTACGCGGTCGCCGACCGCAAGAGTGCTCACGCTGGAACCGATCTCCTGCACGGTGCCGACAGCCTCGTGTCCGAGCACCGTGCCTGGACTGGTCTCGGGCACGTCGCCCTTGAGAATGTGCAGGTCGCTGCCACAGATCGTCGAGGTGTCGATTCGCACGACGATGTCGCTCTGATCGATGATCGTGGGGTCATCCACGGTGTCCCAGCCGCGCTGGCCGGGACCGTGGTAGACGAGAGCCTTCATCATGCACCGGCTGTCGCGGCGCCTCGGCCTCTGAGGTTCACCTGCCAGTTGGCAAGCGGGAGCAGGAACAGAATTGCCCCCAACGCTATGAGTATCCATCCAGCGAGGGCTGCGATGGTGCCGACCAGTGACCATCCCCAGGCATTCAGGAGCAGGCCGCGCAGGGTCTCGCCTTGGAAGAGGGTTGCCTTCTCTTCGGCCAGCTTTGCGTTGGTCGGCGCGGCGAGGGCTGCCGTGCTGACCTGTGCGTAGGTCTGTCCGCCGGCGATCTTGGAGAGGTGCACGTTGATGAAGTTGTTGGCGTACGCCTTGGCCTGACTACCCGTTGTGAGTTGCTGACCTGCGTACTGCTTCACACCAGGCAGCAGCGCCGGGCTACCTGCGGCCGGGAAGAAGATCTTCTGTGGGACGAGTTGGTCGTGGACGACCTTCTTGTCATAGCCGCCTCCTACGACGGCGATGATTCCAACGATCACTATGCCCAACGCGGCGACCATGGCAATCGAGGTCAGGCCGGTGAGCTTCGCCAGTAGTGGGCTTCGCGGTGACTGAGGGCGCGGCGAGGACTGGGGCTGTCCATTGACAACAGGATCGGCAGGTTCGAGGGGCGGGACGCCGTTACCGGCGGTCGCGGCCGATGGAGGAGGCATTACTGAGCTGGGCATGGTGGACCTCATTTCGTTGGGTGTGCGCATGAGCGCCAGCGACCTGAAGAGCACCGCGGACTTGAACAACATAGCATGAAATCTAAATCTAGGAAATCTATTTCCAGGAAACGGGAGTCTAGATACGCTAGTCTCTGTCTATGACCGAGGCCACCACTCATCGTTGGAAGTTCCTGACGAACCACGCCCAGGTCCTCGCCTGCATCGCCCACGATCCGGGCGTGCTCCTACGAGAGATCAGCGAGCGAGTCGGAATCACCGAACGGGCCGCCCACCGGATCGTCACGGAGCTCACCGACGGCGGCTACATCACGCGAGAGCGCAACGGACGTCGCAACCACTACACGATCCAATCCGGCCTCCCGCTCCCCGACCGCCTCGGCCGCGTACAGCGGATCAGCGACCTACTCACGATCCTCATCGGCACCAGCGAAGAGACGCCGAATGCACCGATCCAGACACCACCCAAAAACAACAAGACCGACAAAAACAGCAACGCCAAGAACGGCAACGCCGGTAATCAAGGCCGGTAAGCGGTCATGGTCAGCACTTCACACCCCGAGAGGACGGGCTCGCATTCCGACCAGCTTCGCGTGATCATCGCAGGAGGCGGAGTGGCCGCACTCGAGACGGCGCTGGCCCTGGCCGATCTTGGGCGCGACCTAACCGATGTGACGGTGATCGCTCCCAACACCGAGTTCGTGTACCGGCCGATGGTCGTCCGCGAGCCGTTCGCCCACGGTGCGGCACGCCGCTATCCACTCGCCCCGATCGCGCACGATGCCGGTGCGACGCTGTTGCACGGCGAACTTGGCTGGATCGACCCGGTCGGGCGGAGGATCCACACGAAGGCCGAGGAGTCGATCGAGTACGACGCGCTTGTGCTGGCGCTTGGCGCGAGCATCAGCAAGCGCTACAAGCACGCCCTGACGATCGACGACCGCGATCTGGACGAGACCATGCACGGGCTGATCCAGGATGTCGAGGGCGGTTTCATCCACAAACTGGCGTTTGTTGCGTCCGGCCGCATGGCTTGGCCGCTGCCGTTGTACGAGCTCGCACTGATGACGGCCGGACGCGCGTATGACATGGGTATCGATCTGGAGACGACGATTGTCACTCCAGAGGACAGCCCGCTCGCGATCTTTGGCGCATCGGCCAGCAACTCCATAACCGAGCTCCTCGCCCGCGCGAGCATCCAGACGATCACCTCCGCATACGCTGAGGTTCCCAACGCCCGCGAGGTCGTGATCAACCCCGATGACCGACACCTCGAGGTGGATCGGGTGATCGCGCTACCAGAGCTCTTCGGACCCGAGGTGCGCGGCATCCCGCTGGGCGATCACGGCTTCATCCGGGTGGACCCGTACTGCCGGGTTCCAGGCGTAGAGCGCGTCTACGCGGCCGGCGATGCGACCGACTTTCCCATCAAGCACGGCGGCGTCGGCTCGCAGCAGGCCGACATTGTTGCGCAGTCGATCGCGGCGCTGGCCGGAGCATCGGTGACGCCTCAGCGCTTCAACCCCGTGATCCACGGCATGCTGTTGACGAACGGGAAGCCTCAATACCTCACCGCTCACATCACCGGAGGACACGGGTTCAGCTCGGAGATCACCGACACGCCAACTTGGTCGCCGCCGAGCAAGATCGCCGCCAAGTACCTAGCGCCGTATTTGCAGGAGCGCGACCGCGAGAGCACCCCGACCTGACGTATACGGTGCTCTCGCTTCGCCCGACGTCCGAGCGCCTAACCTACCGAGCTCACGCCTGCTCAGGACGAGCTCTGAGCGTGAAGCGCGGCGGACCAAGCACTCCCGCTGTACCCGGCGCAAGCGAGCGTGAACCGCTGTTATGGCGTCGTAGGCAACGCGTTGAACCCGGTAATCGATAGTTTGCGGCATACATCGTGAGAGACGCCGCGAGGACTGGCGGCACCGTATTCCTGTCACCAAGGGCGAACGGTTCCCGCTCACACTCCGGAGCCTTTGCTAACTCCCTCTAGCGAAGTCTCGACCGTGACACCGATCCCCTCGGTGCGCATGCCCAGCCTCTCCATGCACTGGGTCATCGCCGCTTGCGCCACCACCTCCAGATGCGTCTCCTCGACGCCCGCTACGCGTCCTGACATTCGGCAGGTAATCCCGCTCAGCACCGCGTCCGTGCCGTCGTCGGTCTTGCCTGAGAGTGTCAGCGTTAGGTAGCTAACAAGCTCGCGAGCCTGGGTGCCCTCCTCGACGAGTTGCTTGGCAACGAGCCAAGTGAAGACACTGCCGATCGCTCCGGCGAGCAACTCACCTGGCGACGTCGCCAGCGGATCAGTGACCTCGGGATCCACATGAAACGACAGCCGAGGCGCGATCGAATGGCTTCCGACAGTAAGACGCGGCGCGCCGTCAGGCGGATGGCTCAGCCACCTGATCGCGGCCTCTCGTTTCAGTGCGGTCATGGACCCTCCTCAGTGCTCCGGTGCGATCAGAACAGGGCGGCCGGCGTGCGCGAGCACCACGTGCGAGACGCTGCCGAGCAGCGCCGAGGCGACCGCACCGAGTCCGCGCCGACCACACACGATCAGCCGCGCGTCGAGCTCGTCGGCGATCTCGATGATCCTGCGGCCCGCGCCTTCGGTTGCCTCCTCGACGCGAGAGCTTGCGTCATAGCCGTGGGCACGTGCGCGCTCCACCCCCTCATCAGCAGCACCACCGGCCAACTGGGCCTGCTCCGCGTCGACGTGCTCCTCGTCGCTCAGGTAGCCGGCGCCAAACCCCCCGGCCCGTGCAAGCAGCACCGAGGCAGGCTGCCAGATCGTCAGCACGACCGCGGGTACCGGATGGGCGAGGAGCTCCGCCGCCGCAGTCATCGCCGCGCGCGAACCCTCTGACCCGTCGTAGCAGAACAACACCGGTCCAGGCATAGAGTCTCCTCAGAAATAGTCGACTACACGTACATAGGCTCGACATCCTAGGCGCTACCGCCAGGCAGAGCCAGGCGCGCACCGTCGATGCCGAGCCTGGCCAATATGCGACCCGGCTCGGCGTCTTCGGAGACGCCTGAAAGCCATAACGTGGAGTGCAGGATGATCGAGCTGGCTACCTCTCGGGTTCTCCAAGCAGGCCAAGAACCCTGTAAGTCCGTACCCACACACAAGATCACCGTGCTCGCGATGAGCGCGCCCTGAGAGATTCGAACTCCCGACCTTCGGTTCCGTAGACCGACGCTCTATCCAGCTGAGCTAAGGGCGCAGAGCCGAACAGTGTAGTGGCCTCAGGCGGTCGCAGAGGTCGTGATCGTCGCTCTCGCTCACAAGCGCACCTCCAGTACGCCTAACCTACACGGCACCGCAATAACGGGGTTGGAGGGACGACTCTCGAAACACAACCCTGCCTGACAGCGGATACGGAAGCCGCACGCTCGCCGCTTCAACGCAAAGCATCAACCCTGAGGGGGCTGGGATGCATCGAGGTCTTCGAGGTCGACGAGATCGCGTGGACGCCCGGCAGCTCGCTTCATCGTGCGGAGATGCTCCAGTGCGCATATCGGAATCGACACGTCGGCGATCTCGACATCGATTGCGCTCGCTCGAAGCTCGTCATAGGACAGGACGCCGTCGAGACCCTGCACGACGTCAAGGTCACCGAGTTGCGTGGCGATCAACGCACGCTCGCCGCCGCGTAGCAGCGCGGCGATGGAACGCTCGGAACCGAGCAGCGATTCGCCAAGTTGGACGTGGCCACCAAGGTCGGTGAGGACTCCAGCGAGCCGGTCCAAGTTCTCTGGTGTCGAATCGGGCACGATGTCGCAGTCCTTCGTTCCGCGTATCACGCCCCAAGACCCCAGCGCCAAGCCGCCGATGACAACGAACCTGATGTCCGCCTCGACGAGACGCGTAAGTAGCTGATCGAAGGACGGTGCGCTCAACGGGCGCGCCAAGCGGCATCGCGCAACTCGAACAGCTTGCGCGTCAGCGAGATTGTCTCCCGAAGGTTCACCGCAAGCGGCCGCTGTCCGTCCGCCTGCAGACGCAAACGGCGCACCTGCTCTCCCTGGAGATCGGATGCATCGCGTGTCGACGTGGGCTCGGACATCAGCCCTACACAGTACCGGGCTCAGCCTACCGTTAGCCCTCGATAGCCTCGACTCTGAGGCTATTCTGATCTCGCCATACTATGTTATATGAGAAGGGCTCGCTCTCACCAAGCCAAGCTCATTCTGCAAGTCCTCTTGGATGCGCCTGAAGTCCCTCAAACAATTCTTGATGCTTCGTTGGAATTCGTCAATGAATCGCTCACCTGGCGCCTAGAGACCTACAGACCATCGGTTCCTCCATGGGCGCTGGGCCTGCTCCCGCACGCTGACGCGTATCGGTACAACCTTGAGTGGAGCGCCCATCTACGCGAGCTCGTTGACAACAGCGAAATGAGCCAGGTCAGAGCTGATCGACTCAGGCTAGTGATGATTGCGATTTGCTTCGCTGTCGTCCTTCGAGTCCGTCGAGTCTGTCGCTTCTTTGGTTGACAGCTGTTTAGAAGCGACACGGAGAGGGAGGGATTCGAACCCTCGAA
This sequence comes from Solirubrobacteraceae bacterium, assembly GCA_035485715.1. GTDB lineage: Bacteria > Actinomycetota > Thermoleophilia > Solirubrobacterales > Solirubrobacteraceae > Palsa-744. Next base: position 54,728 of record DATHNT010000010.1, read on the forward strand.
CGAGGTCAACCCCCGTTACGCGATTTCCAGTCGCGCCCATTCAACCGCTCTGGCACCTCTCCATCGCCTGCGTCGTGTGCGGCGATCATAGAAAGGCTACGACACACTGGGCTTCGCCGCTGGTAGGCATCAGACCGATGCCTACCCAACCACCCGGTATCGCCGCAAATTTGCTGGGCGGCGCATCGGCAGGCCTACGACACGCAGTCCTTGTCCATTGGTAGGCTCCCTTGCCACGCTCCGCGCGCACGCACGCACGGGGCATCGCTCAAAAACGAAGACCCAGCCCAAACCTCGCCCACGACCCGGAGACGAAAGATGTTGCTTCTTGCCTCTAGCGAAGCTGTCAGCAAGGACATCGGCCTGATCGTCACCTTCATCGGGATCGGGATCCTCGTCAACATCGTCATCGTGCTGATCGCGATTCAGGTGCGCGGCGAGCGACAGCAGAATCAGCAGCACCTGCAGAGCCCGCGGCAGAAGTAGCGTCCCGCGCGATGCTCGCCGTCCAGATCAGCGAGCTCAACGGGCCTGACGCCGTGCGCGTCGTGGATGTGCCCGAGCCTGAGCCCAGCCACATGCTCACCCCGGGTGAGGGCGTGCTGATCGACGTCGCCGCCGCTGGCGTCTCCTTCCCGGAGGTTCTGCAGACACGCGGGCTCTACCAGCTGAAACCTGATCTGCCCTTCATTCCCGGCGCTGAGGTTGGCGGCACGGTCATCTCCGCGCCCGCCTCCAGCGGCCTGAGCGCAGGCGATCGCGTGATGGCCTTCACCGGTCTTGGTGGCATGGCCGAGCGAGCCGTTGCTCCCGCCTACATGACCTTCCCCCTGCCCGACTCGCTCGACTTTTCCCAAGGCGCGTCGGTCATCCTCAACTACCACACCGTCTACTTCGCGCTGAAGCTGCGCGGGCAACTGCAGGCCGGTGAGAGCGTGCTCGTACACGGAGCCGCCGGCGGCGTCGGCACTGCTGCACTGCAAGTTGCCAGGGCGCTCGGCGCCTCCACGATCGCGGTCGTCTCCACTGAGGAGAAGGAGCGCGTTGCGCGCGAGGCTGGAGCAGATCATGTCGTGCGCTCGGACGGGCCCTGGCGCGAGCAGGCCGTCGAGCTCAGCGGCGGCGGTGTCGACGTCGTGCTCGATCCCGTCGGCGGCGACCGCTTCACCGACTCGCTGCGCTCGCTCAAAGAGGAGGGGCGCGTGGTCGTCGTCGGCTTCACCGAAGGGTCGATCCCCGAGGTCAAGGTCAACCGCCTGCTGCTGCGCAACGTGTCGGTCGTCGGGGCCGGCTGGGGGGCCTACGCGCTGCTGAACCCAGAGCGCAATCGCGCCGCCGCCGAGGGCGTGCGCAAGATGATCGACGACGGGTTCGTCAAGCCGATCGTGGGGGCATGCCTACCCCTGGAGCAGGCCAGCGAGGCGCTGCGCATCATCGACGAGCGCCGCGCCGTCGGCAAGGTGGTGCTTGGCATCTCCTGAGGTCTTTCAGGATGATGAAAAGGTCGTGCTCAGTCTTTGCCCGGCGCCTCAGGTGTAACGATCGCGAAAACTGGGTCCCCCTCGTCCAAGAGCCCGAGGAACTCGCCCAGCTTTGCCCCGTCGCCCTCCACGGCGATCGCGCCACTGGCGAACAGTTGCGCTCCGTCTCCCTCACCCAGCAGGACCGCGTCGAGGGCCGCACGGGTGAGCGTCACCTTTGCGTGGCAATCCTCCACCAGGCGATCCCTGATTGTACTAAGCGCTCCGTTTTCGACGGTGACGCTCCAGCGCTCCTGCACGTCTGTGAAGTCCCACGCGAGCTTGATCGTCGTATCCCACGCTCGCGGTCCGTCCAGGCGCGCGCCCATCGCGTCCCACAGCTGCTCGAGCGACAGGGCCTTGGCCACGTCGGCGCTTGCCACTCGCCTGTTCCTCGGCGCCCGTGGCGGTCCCTCGCGCAGCTCGTGCGCACCGACGAGATACAGGTTGCGCCATACGGCGCTCTCGGACTGATAGCCGAGTTGCTCGAGCGCGGACGCCTGCAACTCGCGCGCCTCCGCGTTTCCCGCCTCTGCGTCTCCCGGCTGCGCGCTTCCCGGCTGGGCGCTTCCCGGCTGTGCGTCTCCCGCCTCTACGTCTCCCGGCTCTGCGTCTCCGGGCTTCGGGGTTCCCTGCTCTGCGAACACGGCATGTGAGCTCAGCTCTGCCGCCCAGCGGTAGTCGCCCTCGTTGAAGGCAGTGTGGGCTTGAGCCAGCAGCTTGTCGATGCCGCCGGCCAGCTCCACATAGCGCCGAGCCGCCTCGGCGGGCGGATACGGATCCAGATGCGCGGGGTTGCCGTCGAAGAAGCCCAGGTAGCGCTGGTAGACGGCGCGCACGTTGTGACTGACGGTGCCGTAGTGGCCGCGGCACGACCACGTGCGCTCCAAGCTCGGCGGCAGGCGCACCTCGGCGGCGATCTCGGTCGGCGTGAGGCCCCTGTTTGCCAAGCGCAGCGTTTGGTCGTGCAGGTAGCGGTACATGTCGCGATGGCGCGCCAGATGCTCCACGATCCGGTCTTTACCCCAGCGCGGCCAATGGTGCTGGGCGAACATGACGTCTGAATGCGCGCCGAACAGCTCGATCGCCTCTCCCAGGTACTTGGACCAGGCAAGCGAATCGCGTACCAGCGCGCCGCGCGGGGTCAGTATGTTGTGCATGCAGTGGACTGCGTTCTCGGCAATACAGAGCACGCCCAAATCCTTAAAAAAGAAGTTCATCTCCGCAGGGGCCTCGCTGTCTGGGACGAGCTGGAAGACAATCGGCACGCCGTCGATCTCCGTCTCTTGGCCGGTGTGCGTAGCCTCGTGTGTCGGCGGTATCAAAGTGATGCTTCCGGTCGAGGTCGTCTTGCCGATGCCAGCGTCCACCTGACCCCGCGGGCCCCGCTCCAAGTTCGGCGCGAACATGTACGTCGCGCGCCTGGCCATCGCGCCTCCGGCCAGCACGTTCTCCGAGACGGCGTGCTCCAAGAAGCCTGACGGCGCCCAGATCGGTACCTCGCCCGCCTGCACCTGCTCGGCGCTGACGACTCCCTTCACCCCGCCGAAGTGGTCGACGTGGCTGTGCGTGTAGACGACCGCGCTGACCTTGCGCTCGCCGCGATGCTTGCGATACAGGGCCAAAGCCGCCGCCGCGCACTCGGTCGAGACCAGCGGGTCGATCACGATCACGCCCGTGGCCCCCTCGACCAGCGTCATGTTCGAGATGTCATAGCCGCGCACCTGGTAGATGCCCGGGACGACCTCGAACAGGCCGTGGAATCCGTTCAGCTGTGCCATGCGCCACAGGCTTGGGTGGACGGTGTCGGGTGCGTGCGACGGGTCTTCGGCGGACTCCCCTTCCGCATTTGCCTCCGGCCCCTCGCGCCGTGTAGCCGCCTCCTCACGTCGTGTAGCCGCCTCCTCGAGCCCTGTAGCCGCCCACTCGCGTTCGTCTATAAACGCATAGCTGTCCATGTCCCAGACCGTGCGCCCGCGTGCGTCGCTCAGCACAAGGCTTGGGGCGCTCTCGATCAAGCCACGCCGCGCGTCCTCGAAGTCCTCGCGATCCTCGAAGGGGAGCTCCTCGAAGGCCTGGATATGAGCCGCACGCGTGTGCGCGCTCGCGGGACCAGGGGCGCTCACAGGGTTGCTCCAAGTACGTCTCTTGGTGCACGCACGTGTCGGAGGCTGGGACGGATCGGCTGATCGGAGAGGGCGGGTATTGTGCGGGCGACTATGGCAAACGGCTACGACGGCACGCTGCTGGCCCGTGGAGATGCCGGCTATGAAGAGGCCCGCCGTGCGACCGTGTGGAGCGCGCGCACGCCTGACTCAACAGACCCTTCCTACGCCGCCGCGCCCTGCCCAAGGGCCTCCCCCAAGCGCTCGCGACCCACTGCGCCGAGGAGTACGCCAACCTCGCCGCGCTGCTGCCCGGGCTGTACGAGCGCTTCGGGCCCAGGGCAACACAAGTCTAGGCCTCTGTCTGCGCGATCGCGCAGACAGACGTGAAGATCCGCGCCATATCATTCGATATGCGCAATCGCGCAGATCCATGCCAAATCGGTCACCCAATGCTAGAATATGCACGATCACGCATATGGATTCTTCGTCGACTCTCCAACAGATCGGCCTGCGCGTACGCGCAGAGCGCCACCGCCAAGGCATGGACCAGCGCACACTCGCGCTGGTCGCCAACGTCGCCGTTCGCTCCGTCCACCGAGTCGAGCATGGCGAGCCGACCGTAAGACTCGACGTACTGACACGCATCCTCGCCGCGCTGGGCCTACGGCTCGACGTGCACGGGCGTGACGAGCCATGAGCCCTGACGCAGAGCAAAGTCTTGGGGTCTTCTGGGATGAGCAAGAGGTTGGCCGGCTCGAGCGTGTCGGCGAGCAGTCGTGGGAGTACGCCTTCGGCTACACACAGTCATCGCGCGCAGTCTCGCTTTCGCTGCCCATGCGCCATGAGAGTTTCACACCAGCGGAGACCCGCCCCTTCTTCGAGGCGTTGCTCCCGGAGGGCCAGGTGCGCGAACAGATCGCAGACCGTCTCAAGCTGGCGGGCAGCGACTCCTACGGCCTGCTTGCCGAGCTCGGTCGCGACTGCGCCGGTGCCCTACAGATCGGAGCGGAACAGCGCATGTCCGAGGCGCCCTCGGTGCGTTGGCTGGACGACGACGAACTGGACGCGTTCATAGCCGCGCTGCCGCGCCATCCCCTCGGCGTGAGCACCGAGGACCGACACCTGCGCCTCAGCCTTGCCGGCGTCCAGAACAAGGCCGTGCTCGTTCGCGACGACGACGGACGCTTCGGCAAGCCGCTGGACGGGATGGCCAGCAGTCACATCCTCAAGCCTGAGCCGGCTCATGCAGAATTCCCCGGGCTGGCTGTCAACGAGTACTTCTGCATGCGCCTGGCAACTTCGGTCGGCCTACCGACAGCCGCCGTCGAGCTGATCACGGCCGCCTCACGACCTTGCCTCGTGGTGCGGCGCTTCGACCGCGAACACACTGGTTGGCCGCGGCGTCGGCTGCATCAGGAGGACCTGTGCCAAGCCCTCGGGCTCCTCCCGGACTTCAAGTACCAACGCGAGGGCTGGCGGCTGCCCTCCTACCTTGCGCTTGCCGAACTGCTGGATGAGCACTCCTCCCAGCCCGGATTGGATCGTCTTGCCGGGGCCCGAGCAGCCGTCTTTCACTTTCTTGTGGGCAACGCGGACGCGCACGCGAAGAACATCTCGCTGCTGTACGTGGATGACGGCGTGCAACTCGCGCCTCTGTACGACGTCGTCTCGACCGCAGCCTATCCCGAGCTCAGCTCAGAACTGTCGCTAAGCGTCGGCGACGAGCTCGACCCGCAGGCCATAACCTCGATCCATTGGTCCGACCTGGCCGACGATTTCGGCCTACGCGCTCGAGCATTCGAGGGTGCGCGCCGCCAATTGGGCGAGCAGGTGGTCGATGAGGCGCTGCGGCTGCAAACACAAGCGCAAGCCGAAGGCTGGCATCACTCCTGTATCGACGCGATCGTCGATGTGATCCAAGCCCGCGCCCCGCGCGTTGTTTGAGCGAGACATCGGGACAGGTGCAAACCCCGACTCTGGGTCCCAGAGAGAGGGTTCGCACTTCGAGCAAATGGCGGAGAGGGAGGGATTCGAACCCTCGATGGAGTTGCCCCCATACGCGCTTTCCAAGCGCGCGCACTAGGCCTCTATGCGACCTCTCCGTAACCAGGGCATTATAGTTACCCGTTCGAGCCTCCACAAGCTTTATTTCACCTCGAGCCGGCAGCCCCTACGCGTGTAGCGCAAGCGGTTTACTCGCGCGACCCCTAGACGCCTGATACAATTAGTATATGA
>DATHNT010000011.1:0-11086 GCA_035485715.1 Solirubrobacteraceae bacterium
TGGCCACCCAGACAGCCTGAAACGGCCCCTGGGCCGCACCGACACCCGACCAGACGCGCAGACCCCGATCTCTACGAGCACCACCACCACCGCTGACCCACACCCATCGCCCACAACAACATCGCGCGACACCCACCGTCCGATCCAGGCGCGTGAGCGGCGTCTGTCGACACGCTCCCTTTCGGTCGAAAGCGCAACGTTCTGGGCGGTCCGCGTCGGGCCCGGATACCCAGGGTGTATGCGGATGGGCCTTGTAAGAGGATTACGACGCGTTCGCGGAGGCGGGCATCTCGGCCCTCAGTGAGGTCCACCTTAATCAGTCAGCACCGCAAGGCACTGGTGCAGTGCGTCCGACGACCTGCCCAGATGTCCGGTCGAGGCAGGAGCTCAATTCACGCTGGTCGTGAAGGCTTTCCCCTCGTCGACTCGCACCCAGCGCATCTGACTGGGAGGCGTTTGGTCCTCGATCATCTCGAAGACTATCCTCTCGACGGCTTGGCGGCGCCCGGATGAGGCGGCACTCGCCACGCCATAGCCCGGCAGCGTCGCGGCGAGACCCTGTGGCGTGATCGCTGACGCGAGGGTGATCGGAGAGGGCACGTACGGCAAGAAAACGACGGGCTGGTCGCATGAAATGAGCCAATCCTCGGGGAACTCAACCACGCTCCAGTGCATGCTGCAAAGGAAGCTCGCGATCCGAGACATCTGCCTCACGAGCGCCGTGACATGCATGCTCTCATCGCTCAGAACCTCGGCATACATGGCGGCCTGCTCCGGTGTCAGCTGGTACTCGACGACCCCGTCAGCAATTGTCTGCCGAGTTGCACGCTCGCCGAGCATACGCGTGAACCCTCCGTAAGCGGGTAAGCAAACTATGTGCAGGGGGAGAAATTGCCCCAGCGCAGCGCGATCAGCGGCCCTCAACGGCCAACGACCTGGATATCGTCGATCACATTGAGCGCGAAGGACTCCAACTTGCAGAAACCGGCCTCGATCCCGCTCGCAACTTCCGGTGATCCCCAGAAGTCGCGCTGGTAGCCTCGCGCGAAGCGGGAGGGGCTTATCGGAGGCGCACGCCCGCAGTATCCATGCGGGCGGCGACCGAGAGGAACAGCACGGCCAGGGCGAGGATCAATACCAAGCCAGGTCAGGATGCCGCACGGACAGCACATCCCCGACGTCTATCAAGGCCTCGATTGAGAAGCAGCCTGTCCGTGGCGCCAATGTAGCTCCGGTACGCGGTTAGGTCGGGGCCATCCTTGTTGAGGTCAGCCCGTCGGTAGTCAGCTCCGTAGCCGCTTGTGTGCGGGGACGACTGCCAGAGCAAGCCTGCCGAGTGTCAGGGCGGCGAGCATCAAGCCGAAGTCCCGCAGCGCAATGTCGTAGTACTGCGGCGCGTTGTTCGTCAGCAGGTTCACGACGATTCCCCCGAGCCAGCAGGTCCAGGAGCGACTTACGGTCCAGATCGCCGACTGGTTGCAGAAGCATCTCGCTCCGAAGGGAGTCGGGGTGGTGCTCGACGCCGAACACCTGTGCATGTCGCTGTGTGGCGTACAGAAGCTCGGCTCCAAGACAATCACCTCGGCCCTGCACGGTCGTTCGCGATGACCCGCGCACCCGTCAGGAGTTCCTGGCTCTCACCACAAGCAGCTAGCCATGAGCAGCCGCCACCAGACTCCCGCGTGCTCCTTGGTGACCTAATCTCCTGACTTCGTGAAGCTCGTGATCGCCATCGTGCGCCCGGAGAAGGTGAACGACGTGTTGGAAGCCCTCTACCGTGCCGAGGTGGGTGGCATCTCGATGAGCCGCGTCCAGGGGCACGGCGGCGAGCTTGATCGGGTCGAGACCTACCGTGGCACGACCGTGAAGATGGGGCTGTCTGAGAAGGTGCGCTTCGAGGTTGCGGTCTCTGACGCGTTCGTGCAGCCGACGATCGACGCGTTTTGCGCCGGTGCGCGGACCGGTGAGGTCGGCGATGGCAAGATCTTCGTCCTGCCGCTGGAGCAGGCGGTCCGGATCCGTACCGGCGAGACCGACGAAGGCGCCGTGACCCCGGTAGACAAATGATGGCAATAAGCGAGTTGGTGTCCACTCGTGTGAGTGCGGGGGACACGGCCTGGATGCTGGTGGCGACCGCGATGGTGCTGTTGATGACTCCTGCGCTCGGCCTGTTCTATGCCGGCCTCGTGCGCTCGAAGAACACGCTCAACACGTTCATGATGTCGGTCGGTGCGATCGCGGTTGCCACGGTCACATGGGCGGCGATCGGCTATTCGCTCGCGTTCGCTAAGGGCAACGGGTTCGTTGGCGGCCTCGGTTACGCGTTTCTGCAGGGGGTGGCTTTCGCCCCGCGACCTGGGATGGCGATCCCACAACTGCTGTTCTTTGCATTCCAGGCGACGTTCTGCATCGTCACCGTTGCGCTCGTGTCGGGGGCTGTCGTGGAGCGGATGCGGTTTGGCTCATTCCTTGTGTTCGCAGGCCTGTGGTCGGTGCTCGTCTATGCGGTGCTTGCCCATTGGTCCTTTGGGGGTGGTTGGTTGCAGGCGCACGGGACGCTCGACTTCGCCGGTGGTGTGCCCGTGGAGATGGGCTCAGGCTTCTCCGCGTTGGCGGCCGCGCTCGTGGTCGGCGCACGCAAGGACTACGGACGACAGGCTCTGCTGCCGCATAACGCGGTTTACGTGCTGCTTGGCGCGGGTCTTTTGTGGTTCGGCTGGTTTGGCTTCAATGGTGGCAGCGGCTTCTCGACCGGCCATTCCAGTGTGCTCGCGTTCACGAACACTCTCATCACACCGGCGTGCACGCTCGCCGTTTGGTTCGTGCTTGACCTGCTGCGCGGCAGGCGCGTGACGGCGATCGGTGCCGCAACCGCGATCGTCGTGGGCTGCGTCGCGATCACTCCGGCAGGAGGCTACATAAGCCCCGGGTGGGCGATGGGATTGGGGGCCCTTGCCGCGCTGCCGAGCTACGCGATCATTCTGTGGCGTCCGCGCACGCGAGTGGACGAGACGCTCGACGTACTCGCCGCTCACGGCACAGCCGGGCTCACCGGCATCCTCTTCATCGGATTCGTAGCTCAGCTCGCTTGGAACGGCAAGTCAAACGGCTTGCTATACGGCAATGCGGCCCAGCTCGGCCACCAGGCCCTCGCGGCGCTAGCCGGGCCGGCCTATGCGTTTACAGCCACATTCCTGCTGCTACGGCTGATCGGCTTGTTCGCGCCGCTGCGGGCCACCGAACACGAGGAGGCACTCGGTATGGACATCGTCCAGCACGGCGAGGAGGCCTACGCCACAGGAGAGGGTGCGATCCTCCTTTCAACCGAGACCACGTTGGAGGACGCCGTCCCGGTGGCGCAGCCCTGATCACCGGAGCCCAACGTCAAGTTTCGTTCGCCGCTGTCGAGATGCTCTACATAGATCCTGAGGAGTGCATCGACTGCGACTTTGCTGAGGATCAGCTTCCCGACGAATGGCAGAAGTTCGCGCAGATCAACGCCAACTACTTCCAGAACACGAGAGGGTGAGCGACACGCCGAGTCTGAGGGTCGCGTCCTCGAACGCCGGCGGGTGAGTGTTAGTAGTAGCCGTTGGCGAGGTAGAGGCCGATCCAGACGATCGCCAGCGAGAGCAGAAAAACGGTTGCCTCTAGAGCGTGCAGTTCCGGGCGGCGTATGTGCCATACGAGCAGCGCACAGACGATGAGGACGAGAGCCAGCTTGACGTGAAAGGTGGGGTTGCTCCACAAATACAGATGAAACGCCAGCGCCGTGCCGGTCACGACCAGTACTCCCAGCGCGAGCAGTGTGCCCTGGCCAAAGCGCCGAGCGATGGCCCGCAGACCCTCACGATCACCCGAGCGCCTCGCGACCGGTACGACTACAGCGGCGAGCATCATCTGCCCACCCACGAAGAACGCCATCGCAAGCAGATGTAGCCAGCGGATGAGGAACCATGCGTGCATCACGGACGGAGGGGAGCTGCGGGCCCTTGCAGGACGTGGTCGAGGACTGCGGCGAGGGCTTGGATGCGTGGGAGGTGTGCGCGGGTCAAGCTCTCCAGCTGCTGGCGGCCGCGATCGGTGAGCTCGAGGTGCACGCGACGCTGGTCGAGCGGGTCGCGCTCGCGACAGATCAACCCAGCGCTCTCCGCACGCTGAGCGAGCTCGACCGCACTGTGGTGGCGTATGTGCAGCGCCTGCGCGGCCTGCCCGATCGTCGGCCCGGGTGTGGTCAGGTGTCCACGTATGACAAGCAGCAACTGATGCAGCGAAGGGGTAAGACCGGCGTTGTGAGCGCTCTGCTCGCTCCAACGCAGGAACTCGCGTAGCTCCTTGCGGAACACGAGCAGCTGCTGATAGTCCTCGTCGAGCAGCGGACCTTCTTTGTCGGCGGCGGGGCTCATCGTGCGGGCTCGCGCATCCAGGGCAGTGCACCAAGTCCAGTAGCGAGTCGGCGTGGGCCGAGTGGACGCTCGCGGTGGCGCTCCTCGATCAGGACGCGCTCGTGAGCCTTGAGCAGGTCGAACTGGCTGATCAGCCCCACCAGCCGATCATGGTCCTCCCGGTCTGTGACGGGCAGCACCCCGTGGCCGCTTGAGACCATCTTGTCGGCGACCTCACGCAGAGTCTCATCGGCAAAGGCGAGGATCGGTTGGTGTGCGAGCTCGCAGGCTTTGATTGGGCTGGTGGACGGGCGGGCGGCGAGCAGATCGGAGAATGCCAGCACACCCACGAGGCGCTCGTCGGTGTCCAGCACCGGATACAGGCGTTGGCGGCGCTCGGTGCTGCCCTCGGGCAGGCGCTCGTAGAGCTCCTTGACGGACGATTGTGGCTGGACGCTCAACACGTCTGTTGCCATTACGTCGCGTACGAGTAGGGCATGCAGCGGGTCGATCTCGTACTCGCGGGTGACGTGGTAACCACGGCGCGCGATCTTCTCGGTCAGGATCGAGCGCTTCAACGTCAGGACGCTCACCAGGTGGGCGATCGTGCACGCCACCAGCAGCGCCAACAATGCGTTGACGTCATGCGTGAGCTCGAGGGCGAACACGATGCTCGTAAACGGTGAGCGCATCACGCCCGCCATCGCGGCAGCCATCCCGATCAACGCCCACGTACCCTCCCCAGCGCCTGGGAGTATCGCGCCGAGCAGGCCGCCCAGGGCGGCGCCGAGCATCAACAGCGGGGCGAGAATCCCACCGCTGGTATTCGACCCCAGCGCAATCGACCAGACCGCCAGCTTGACCACGAGCAGCACCGCCAGCGCCCCGAGCGCAAGTTCTCCTGCTAGCTCCGCTCCGATCGTGGCGTAGCCCACACCGAGGACCCTCGGGTCGATCAGGCCACCGACACCGACGAACACGCCACCGATCGCGGGCCACCACGACCAGTGAAAAGGCAGTCGCCCGAACAGGTCCTCCGCCCCATACACACAGCGCGTCATCACCCACGCCAGCCCGCCACACGCAACACCCACCAGCACCGCCCCGAGCGTCACCGACATGCCCAAAGAGCCATGAGCGCTCATCGCAAACAGCGGAGCCGCCCGCAGGAGTCCAGCACTCGCGAGGGCTTCCCGCACCGCCTCGGCCGAGCACGCGGCGAGCGCGACCGGGATCATCGAGCGCGGACGCCACTCGAACAACAACAGCTCCACAGCCAGCAGCACAGCCGCGACCGGCGTGGCGAACACCGCCGTCATGCCGCCCGCCGCGCCCGCCACGAGCAGCGTTCGCCGCTGCGCCGCAGTGAGATGCAAGAGCTGCCCCACGATGCTGCCAAGCGCACCACCGGTCACGATGATCGGCCCCTCCGCACCGAACGGACCCCCCGTACCGATGCTCACAGCACTGGAGATCGGCTTCAGCACCGCCAAGCGCGGCTCCATCCGGCTACCGCGCAACAGGATCGTTTCCATCGCCTCGGGGATCCCATGACCACGAATCCGCTCAGAGCCCACCCGCGCCATCACACCCACAATCAACCCACCAACCACCGGCACCAAAACACTCCACACCCCCAACACATGGATATCCGGAGCCGTGAGACTCGTACTGAGCGTCCCCGTATAGGCAAGATGCGTGACCAAGCCAATCAAGTCCAACAACGCCAACGCAAGCAACGCGACAACCGCTCCCACCAGCACCGCCGCCACGGCCAGCCCAAGCACCGACCGAGGTGTGGTGAAGTCCCCCAACTCACGCTCACGGGCACCCGCCGGCCTCGTGTCCGGCGGAGCTATCGCGTCATCCGGGAAACGCTCGATATGACCATTCCTCGCCACCAGATAGGAAAACTTATCGGGTAACGATATTTTATGAGATCAGCCGCCGCGCGCTGCTCGCGCTTAGCCGGGGTGCGATCCCGCCAAGGCCGCCAACGCCATCCAGGGCTCTCGATTCGATGCAACACCCGCTACGGATGCCCCTCGGCAGCGATGCCCTCGACGCCGTCGCTGTGCTCGAACAGGTCCGGAGGGATCTTGCGACCTGGGAGACGGCCCGTGACACCGCCTTCGAGTGAGTCTCGGGAACAACAGCGAAGGCCGCGTGCGCGCCACAGTCAGAAGCCAGCTATACCCGCCGGATGAGCAAAGCAGGGCGAGCGCTCGTCCCGAGCGACGGTCACGCTCCTTGTCCAGAGCGACGGTCTCGCGCTTGATCGTCAAGGCGCTTGCTCGCAGCCGAAAGTGGGAGCCGCGCGACCTGCTCCATGGAGCTACCCGCAGCTACGATGCAAGGAAGCGTTCGATGTCCGTAGTCTCGCGGGCGAGCGTCGGAGCGGGCGTGGGCCGTGCGAACCACGCCGGCTCGGGACGGCCCTTCTTGATGGACCAAGTACCCGTTGCTGCTCCGCGATTGAGTACGACGGGTTTGAGCATCCCGCCGCCTCTCAGGATGTGATGATCGTCCTCGGCGATGACGAATGGTTCGCGAGTGCGGTAGCCGAGCATGAGCGTGTCGAAGGCGGCGAGCAGCAGACAGGGCGGTGTGTCATCGGTGGGCAACAGGTCAACGTCGCTCGGCGGTCCGGCGGCTTCGAGCGCCCGACGCGCCTGTGTGATGGGCAGCGAGGACCACTTCGCGAGGTCGATTGCGTCGCAGGGGCCGTAGCCTGCGCGGTAGCGGGCGCCAAGGATCGCGAGTGCCTCGTCGAGGTCGACCGCCGGGGGCGGATCGGCCGCGTGCAGCAGGCCGGCAGTGTCGGTGACGATGAGCCCCTGCGTCGAGAGCCACGGAACGAATGTGTTGATCGGACCCTGCTCGAGCGACGGGTGGCTGCGCTCGACCAGCGCGCGCAGCAGCGACGGCCGGTCGCGGGGACACTCGCCGCAGAGCTCAACGACGTCCCCGCGCATGGCGTTTACCTCCTCCACGATGCCGAAGCGCGCGAAGCGCGCGCCGAACACGCGGGCATTTCGTCTGGCGAATAGCGCGTGCAGCCAGGGCCGATCGGACGCCGCAATCAGGTGCACCGTGCCGCGGACCGTCCATGTGCGCAGGAGCGGCGCGGCGCTGATCGCGCTTCGGGTGAGGCCGGGCACGCGCGAGCGCAGCGCAAGAGCCGCGGCGCGCAGATCCTGAGCCTGGACGCCGATTACAGCCAACGCCGCTTCCTCGGCGCTCTTGCACGCCGTTGCCGGCGTCAGCCGCTGCGCCGCCAGACGGCCGGCACGCAGTCGCTCGTCAGCGTCCATCAGACAATCCTCGCATTCAGGCCGCGGATCACCGCCACCCTAGTAGGGCCCAATTCTAGAGGCAGGGCCACTCCTGCCGTGCCGAAGATCATGGCTGGGACCGCCGCGCGGCTCACTGCCGCCGCCGACCGAGAGCGGGAGCATCAGCCCCGGCCCGTACGTGCGCCGGACTTCCTCCGCAATGACGGCGAGGGCGCCGGCCCTTTCGCGAGCATCTGTGGCGCGGTCGCAACGAGCTTGTCCGCGAGTTGCTTAGAGACCTCCGGAATCGTCTCCTGCACTGCCTTGCCCAACCGTCCCGAGGCGACGACGCGTTCAATCTCGTCCTCTGTGTGTCCCTCGAACGCGCGGGTAGCAATGTCTTGAAGGATCGACTCGAACAGCTCCTCGGTCGATGCATGCTCGTGCTCACCCTCGCCTGCCATCTTGAAGGCCAGCCTACCCGGGACGATTGACACACGAGCAGTTCAGTGGCGTTCCGCCTAGTGAGGCGCAGCGACATCTCGTAGGCATCTCCCTCGACGCTTGCTCACGTTGCGCTCGGCCTATGGGACGATGAGCGTGGCGCCGGGGATGTGGGTGGCTATGCGGCGAGGGTCGCGGGTGAGTAGCGGGCGACCGGTGACGGCGGCGTGAGCGCCGATCAGGAAATCCGGCAGGACGGCCTCACGAGTTCCACCTGCGCGCCGGTAGGCGGCGTGGGCGTGGCCGGCGAGGAATGAGGCGGCAAGCGGGATCTCCTCAACGAGCGCCATTGATGGAAGGGAAGTATGTAGTTCCTCGACAAGGGGGAACCGCGGGGCGATCTCGGCAAGGACTACGGCGTTGAGGATGAGCACTCCTCGCTGAGCGGCGCTTGTGAGCTGTCCCTGCGACCAGGCAAGCCAGCGCGGGTCCTCCGTGAAGAGGTCAAGCAGGACGCTGCTGTCGACGAACGTCTCCAAGTGCATACCGCTCAAGGGCGGGTCAGAGCAAGGATCTCCTCGGTGGTCATCTCACCTTGACCGGCACCACGTATCCGGCCGATCTCCTCGGCCGCGTGATCGCGGTCAATGAGCAGGCGGGCACCGTGCTCATCCAGCTGGAAATCCACGTTGCTGCCCGGATGAATACCAAGTACCTGGCGGACCTGTAGCGGAATCGTGACCTGTCCCTTCTGGGTGACCCTCATTGGGGTAATACTAGCAAGTAATACCTGGCGTCAGATCGCTCGGTGCGTAGCGATCCAAGGGCGAAAGTTCCACCAGTGCGGCTTCCTTGTCGGGTCCGTATCCATTGAGGAAGCGTTCGCCTGCTGCTCTTTGCTAATTGCCTGAACCGAGGCGCGTGCGACGCGCCACTCAAGGTCTGCGGGTCTCGGCTCGTGTTCGCGAAGATCCTCGATGGCGAACGAGTAGTGGTCGCTGAGCATCTTCAGGCTTGTGCCACACTCGCTCGCTACGGTCTGTGGGTCCTCTGTGCGTAGGCGCAGGGAGACACCGCCACGGCGCAGCGCATATGGGGTGGCCCCGACGATGCGAGCGAACTCTTCGCGCTCGGCGGCTTTCCTGACCGCTGGCGTAAAGCATCGCCGACCCCACATCTTCGCCTGTCGTTCGCTGAGATGACAGGCGCCTGTACGGATGTCCCGCATGCCATGCTCGACGCCCGTGAGGTCTCCGGGGACGATGAAGTCGACCTCGCGGGCTGGATGTCCCCAGCATCTCAGGGTCGTCCGCCACTCCGATAGATCCTCCCGGAGGAGGCCCGGTATGGCGGTGCGTCGCCGGGTGCTGCGCTCGGTCTTGCCCCATTCATCCAGCTGCCCACAGGACAGGACCTCGGTCACCCACGCGAACTCGCCGGCAAGCGAGTTCCAGCGAAGCCCCCAGACCTCTTGGTTGCGGGCGCAGAGCCCGTAATACAGACTCACAATCACGGCGTCTCGATGCGCGAGGATTGGGTCTCGTGCTTGAACCCGGAGCAGCATCTGCGCGCGGATCGCCTCCACCGCTTGCGGCGAGAGTGCCCAACTGGACAGTAGGCGTCGGGTGCGGGTCGGGGCGTAGCCCGTGCCGCCCCGGCGAGCCGAGCGACGCCGGCTGACAACTGGCTCGTTGGCGAGGATGCACCCATTGGTCTGAATCTCGGGCACAGCTTGCGAGCCGGCGGCCCAGCTCAGCGCGGCCGAAAGCACACGCCACGCGCGCACCCGGGTCGGCTGAGGCACACCGGCTTCGCGCATCTGCTCGCGCCAGGCTCTCGGTGCCTGCGGTCTGTTGAAGCGCATCGCAGGCACGGAGGCGATCGCGAGCGCATATGACGCAGGTGGGAGCTTGCGACCGCGGGGGCCTCGTCGTGGCTTGCCGAGGAGATAGCAATTAATGACTGACCGGTAACGCTCAAAGGTGGAGGCCGCGAGGCCTTCCTGGTTGCGAGGATGCGCGTTGAGCTCCAGATAGAGCTCAAGCACATCAGCAAGCGTGCGCGCCTCGGCCTCATTGACCTCCTTCGCATCGAGATCCAGCAGGAACCGTCGCAGGCTGTCCCGGCCTCTGCGCTCGGCCGTTATGTAGTCGTCCATCCAGGCTCGGGCGTGGCGCACTGACGGAAATGTGCGGCTGTGCTCCCGTTTGTCGTGGTCGTAAAAACCGACTGTGTAGGACTTGCGCCCGCTCTTGGCAACATACGGCCAGACGGACTTCTTCGGCCATGGTCTAGCCATTTGCCGCTCCCTCTCGCATGGTGGGTACGGGCCCGCGCTCGACATGCGATCTCGACCGTCGGTCTGATCAGCGGCTCTGTGGACCACCGATCAAGACAGCGGAAGAAATGCGGTGGCTTTGCGGGGATGGCGGCAAAGCTACAAACGCCGATACTGCTGATTTCCAGGCAGAACGCGCCCAGGGACCCCATTCTTACCATGGCGGTGCTCTACCAGCTGAGCTACGTCGGCGCTGGTGGCAAATCGTAGCCGTTTTTCCGGGATCAACGGATGACTAGGCCCCGTGAGACAGCTCGATCTGCCGAGGGCACGGCTACTCGCCGAGGCGGCGCAGCGTCTCGCGATGCTCGTCCATGAGCGCATGGCGGCGTTCGGCGCGCTCGCTCGCATTCCCAGGCAGCCCAAAGCTCAGCCGCGACGGCTTGCCCTGCGCACGTACGGACGGCTGAGGGGGCGGGCTTGGGCGCTTGGGCCGGCCGGCGAAGGACTTTGGTTTTACGGTACCCATCGGCGTGAGTCTAACTCCGAAGCGCTCTACTCACCATGCGTCGCGCGCAAGGATGCCTGCCGGTCGTCCGCTTGTGGTCGAGCTCTGCGGTGCTGCGGTGCTCGGCTGGGGCTCTCAGCTGGTCCAGAGCAATCTGCCGGGCACCTGTGCGTCCTCGTCGACCCGGTAGGCGGCC
>DATHNT010000012.1:0-25835 GCA_035485715.1 Solirubrobacteraceae bacterium
CTGCAAAAGGTGGCGAATTCGGCTACAAGGTGACTTGTAATGGCATCGCAAACGAATGCAAGAATAGTTTAGAATTATCGGCATTCGAAAAAAACATTTCGACGGGTTCAACCTTCGCATTCAGGGAAGCCGAGAAAGCAGCTTGCGCGTTCGGTGAAGGAGTCGTGAGTGCTGCGGGCGGTCTTGTAGAAAAATTCTTAGTGAACTAGGGATTGTCAGTTAGAATTAGGAAGTAGTGATTTAGTTGATGTGTGTGTGGCTGGGCGGTGTTGTCCGTCCAGCCACGCGTAGTGTGTGTAGTGTGTAGTGTCTGAGCCAGGCCGGCTTTGGCGGGGGCTTCAGCGCGTGGTTTTCGTCCGCGCGGAAAGGGAGTCTTCTGCGATGCCAAGAGGAACGAAGTACCCACGAGAGTTGCTTGAGCGAGGCGTCCGTCTTGCTCTTGAGAGTGAGCGCCCGATCGCTCATGTCGCCGCTGATCTCGGGATCCATCCGGAGACGCTTAGAAAGCGTGTGCGCCAGGCCGAGGCCGACAGCGGCGGCCGCGCTGGCATCCTCACGAGCGAGGAGCGGGAGGAGATCAAAAAGCTTCGCCGCGAGAACTTCGAGTTGCGTCGTGCGAACGAGATCTTGAAGTCAGCGAGCGTGTTTTTGCCAAGGAACTCGACCCAGACCGAACGAAGTGAGCGCGTATGTGGAGGAGCATGGCGAGCGCTTCGGGGTCGAGCCGATCTGCAGAACTCTGGGCGTGTCGGCGTCCGCCTACTACCAGCGCAAGGCGGGCGAGCGCTCAGCCCGCCAGCTCGAGGACGAGAGGCTGCTCGCCCGGATCCGTGAGGTGCACGAGGCGAACTACAGCGCCTACGGCTACCGCAGGACCTGGAAGGCCTCACACGCGCCGGGGAGCACGCACCGCGCTGCCAGGTGCAGCGGCTGATGCGCGCCAACGGTATCCAAGGCGCCAAGCGTCGTGGCAAGCCGTGACGGACCACCACACCCGACCCTGAGGCTCGCCGCTGTCGGACTTGGTGAATCGTGAGTTCACCGCTGAGCACCCGAACCAGCTGTGGGTCGCCGACTTCAGCTATCTGCGCTGCTGGGAGGGGCTGGTGTTCTTCAGCTTTGTGATCGATGTCTATAGCCGCAAGATTGTGGGCTGGCAGTTCGCGAGCCATATGCGCACCACGCTGGTGCTCGACGCGCTGCGGATGGCACTCAGCACACGCTAGCGGGTCGAGGAGGTCCGGCTCGTGCATCATTCCGACAGGGGCTCGCAATACGTGTCCGGGGACTACACCCAGACCCTGGCCGATAACGACGTCCTCGCATCGGTTGGCAGCACTGGCGATGCCTACGACAACTCGATGGCTGAGAGCTTCGTCGACAGCTTCAAGACCGAGCTCATCACCGACCGGGTCTGGCGCACCCGCAGCCAACTCGAGCTCGCGATCGTCGAGTACATCAGCTGGTTCAATAACAGCCGCTTACACGAAAACCTCGGCGACCGGCCCCCACACGAGATCGAGGAACTCTACGCTGAGAAAACCAGAACCCCGACCGGCCCAACCATGAGAGAGAAAACCTACTAACCAGCTCTCCGTCGATCCCGGTCCGGCTCACAGGCGTGGTCGGGGACGGACTCGCGAAGGTGCGCTGAAGCAGTGCACGAACCTGAAATCGATCCACACCCGACCCGCGGTCGCGACGCTGGTGGACCGCAAGACACGCCACACACTGCTCGTCCCGATCCGTGGCGGGCACTCAGCCAAGAACCTCGCGGATGCTCTGGTCGAGGTCTTTTAACTGTCCCGCGTCAAGCTTGTGAGACAGATTCCTTGGTTTTGGGTGTGGTGTCGGCGGTGTTTTCTTGGTCTGGTGCGCTTGTGTAGCGGTTGATCGGGAACTCCATCCCGAGCGCCTCGTGCGGGCGCCTATGGTTGTAGATCTCGCGGTACTGCTCGACGTGGTCTGAGAGGTGGGGTCCGTCTTGGATCTCGTGCCGGTAGAGGTGCTCGTACTTGATCGATTGGTAGAAACGCTCGATCACGCCGTCTGTTTCGGGGGAGCGGTGCCTGGTCCGGACGTGCGTGAACTCGTCTCTAGAGGCGATATAGCGCGCGAACCCGGCAGCGCGATAGCACGGCCCGTTGTCCGTCACGATGACAATCGGAACGATCTCGCCCGTGTCGGGGTTGATGAGATCGTCGATCAACGGGCGCTCGAGCAGATCCTCAGCGGCGCTACGAGCATCCTTGAGCGCGGCGAGCGCCTCGCGCCAAGTCTTCGTCGAGGTCACGGGACAGGCGAGCGTGATCTTCAGTTCAGAGAAGTCCGTTTGCCAAACACGGTTGCGACGGGTGGGCGCCACTACGAATGCGGCCTTCCCGCGCCTTCGCGAGTTGGCGGCGCTCGCGCTGATAACCAACGGGTTGCAACAGGCCTCGACGACCCAGAGCGCGCCTGACGGTCGCCTCAGGGGCCTGGAAACCATCGAGGCTCAGCAGGGCATGGATCTTGCGATGCCCCCACGCGGGCCACTCCAAAGCGAGCTGCGCCGCGGGCTGCTCGACACGGTCCCGGACAGGCGCCGGCCACGGCCCACGCTCAGGACAGCCCTCCTGGACCCTCCTGGCGTGCCGGTACCACGTCGAGCGCGGAATGTCTGCCAGTTCGCAGAACCGCTTCACGCTGAGCCCGGTCTGCTGGCGCATCACCTCAAGCTCCTCGCGGCGAAATCCGAAGCCCCGCCACGCCTCAGGGCACGAAGCTCGACATGAGCCTCGCCGAGCGCATGAGTGAGATCAGAAACCTCCTGTTCCAGTCGCGCCTCCCTACCCGAAGGGCCACGCCTTGTCCCGTCCACGAACAGGTCACGCCACTTCGCGATAGAGCCCTCCGAAGCCGCGAAACGTCTCGCCGCCTCCGCGATGCTCAACTCGCCGCGCATCACGGCGACAACGATCTGCTGCTTCTTCTGAGAGGTGAACTTCGAGGGTCGTGCCATCCGGTCGTCTCATTGATATTGAGCAAACACCCGCACCCAACCAAAGACTGTATCGGAAAGCTTGACTCAGGACAAATCTCCATGAGCACCGTATTGGCGCGTGTCCTGTTGTGGCTGTTACCGCTGTTACGCCCTGCCGGGTCGTGCTTATCATAGCCCAGGTGCTCGCTCATCTCCGCGTCAAGCGCTTTTGGTCAATTGGCCCAACAGCCCGTCGGGGCCGACCAGTTCGATGTTCTGCTCCTTGGCCTGCTCCAAGAACTGCTCAGCCAACTGCTTCTGATCGACGATATCTGTAGTCATAGACCCGATCATCTCCTCCCTGATCGGTCAGGCCGACTAATCTCCGTCATGGTCCATCCCTTCGCTCAGACCAAGCCAGATCCACCATTCATCGGACAGACTCCCCACTGGGCAACAGTTCGAGAAGCTGGCAAAGGGACCTAAGCTGAGTGCTCAGCAGGCGTTCTATGCCATAGTGCCGGTCTAGAACGCGATGCGTGAAAAGGCTGCGGTCGCCCAAGCGAGCGGACTCGAAGCCTGTGCCCAGTATTGAGCCTTACTTGGGGAGTCCGAGTCCTGGATCGCACGGTCGCGTCCCGCTTTCAGGATAGTGTCGCGCAGTCCTTGATGCCCCTCTTGGAGGCGACGACGGCGATAGCATGCTGCGCGTTTATGAGTTGTGCTAGGACGGGGACATCTGGTTTGGTGGTGACCTTCGCATGTTCGCCGAGCTCGGCGATGTCGGTCGCCATCGTCTGATAGCCGTCGACGATCACCTTCCAATCGCTTGTCATCGACGCGGGCGGCTTGAGGTTGGCCAATTCAGTGGAGGCGTTTCTGAACTCGCTTGCGGTCTTGGCGGCCGCGGGGGGGATGTCCTTGAAGTTGCTGACCTTGTAGAGGCCAGCCAGAGCCTCGGTCGCATGTAGGCAGATTGGATTCGCCTTGACGATCACCTGTCCGGGGGCGGAGCTCTGCGATCCGGATGAGCCACAGCCCGAGGCCATCAGTGTGGCCGCCCCTAGGACAAGCGGCGCTATGCGTGTGTGCTTCATGTCGTTCCTCCTTTGTGGCGCTGGTTCGGTAAGCCCGAATCGTACCGATTGGACAGCCGAAATGGCTGCAGGTCAGAAACACTCCTCCTAGTCAAGTCAGAGACATTATTCAAACTATGCTTGACATCGCTTTGCGTGTCTGGAAACCTGTCCGGTGGCGGATAGCCACGCTATCGGCAAGCGTTGCTTTGGGACGAACTGGACTTGGAGGTGAGGACATGAGGGTGACGCTTGTGCTTGCTGTGCTCGGACTGGCGTTGCTGAGCGTGGGCATCGGCGCTTGCGGGGGGTCCACGAAAGCTGGGGATACGATTACTGGTGCCACTTCGGGGCAGGCCGTGGCCGCGAGCCCCCCGTCGTCGACGGTTGCGGTGACCCGAACCGTGCCGCCACCCGCGCGCGGCGTCTATCTCAATGACGGCGATAGAGATCCCCTCGGCGACGAAGACGGTGACAACAGCAAGGACGACGACAACGACCCGCAGCTCGACTATCAGCAGGAAACCAACAACAGCTACCACGACAGCGACGACACCCACATTCTTTCGGTGTACGGTAAACCTGCGGCTTCGGCTGTTCGTGACGCGGTCACAAAAGTCGTCGATCGCTACTACGCCGCGATCACCGCGGACGACGGCGCTTTGGCGTGCTCGCTTGCGCTTCCGATCCTCGCCACCGCCACGCCGTTAGACGCCGGGAAGCTCGGCCCCGACTATCTGCACGGTGCGAAGACGTGTACGCAGGTGATGAGCCTGCTGTCAAAGCACTTCCGTACGCAATTGCGCACGCCGGTCGTCGTGACCGGTGTGCGCAACAACGGCGAAGACGCGCTGGCGGAACTGGGGTCCAAGACGATGCCGGCGGGATGGATCACCCTTCAGAGCGAACATGGAACGTGGCGGATCGCGCAGCTGTTCGGCGGACCGCTCGAGTAGCCGCCGTGGGATTCTCGCTTAGCTCGAGGTCGAAGAGCGAATGAAACCCGTGAGGTTTGCGCTGGCCGGTGCGGCGATCCTGCTGCTGAGCTTGGCGGTCATTGCCTGTGGAGGCGCAGGCAGAGGCGCGAGTTCGACATCGTCGTCGGCCACCAGCGCGGCTGCCGCGGTGCAAGCCGCCGCTGCGACGACCAATTCGACGAGCACTGGGGAAACTGCAGGTCCCCCCCGTGAGGATCGCGACAAAGACTACGGGGACAACAGCAGCGACAGCTATTTCGACGCGGACGACTACAACACCGTGAACTACCCCCATGCTGCCGACGCGGCCGATACGCAGGCCGTCACGACGCTCGTCAAGCGCTACCTCACCGCAGCCGCCGCCGAGGACGGGGCCACGGGCTGCTCATTGATCTACTCGCTCTTTGCCGAAACGATCCCGGAAACGCTCGGGCTGCCACCGACGGGGACCCCCTCACTTTATGGCACGACGTGTGCCGTAGTCATGACTAAGCTGTATAAGCAAGAACACCATAAGCTGGCCGTAGAGGCCGCCACGCTCCAAGCCGCGGCTGTGCGCGTCAACCATATGCGTGGCTTCGCGCTGCTTCACTTCAAGGGCATCCCGGCGCAAAGCATCGACGTGCATCTGGAACGTGGCGTCTGGAAGATCGACGAGACGGTTGCGATCGAAGTGTCGTAGCGCCCCGGACGCGGCGAATGGTCTATTTCAATACCGAGTATGTTCGCTACGATGAGTAGGTGACGACGCCAACCTTTATCACGCTTGGCCCGTCCGGCACCTGCCACGAGAACGCGCTGCGCCACTATCTCGATTTCCAGGAGCTCGCTGGTGGTGCGAACGTCGTGCTGGTCGAAGACCTGTTGGAGGAAGGGCTCGAGCGACTGCGTGGCAAAGCGGACACGTTTCTCGTGCAGTGCAGTGCTCACGTCCAGGTGCATCTCGTGACCGAGCGTTACCACGAGGAGGTGTTCGTGATCGATACGTTCATCTACCCTACGAAGGAGCTTGCGCTGTTGGTGCGCAACGATGTCGAGCATCCGCGCAGCCTTGGAATCGTCTCAGCCACCAAGGGGTATCTCGATCTCTCGCGCTTCGAGAAGATCGTCGACGAGCCCTCAAAGCCGGTCGTCGCGCGCAAACTGCTGGCAGGCGAATACGACGCCGGCCTCACCCACAGCCATCACGCTCGCGAACACCCCGACGAACTGCGCCTCGTTGAGCTCTACGGCGCAGTTGACACAACCTGGGTTATCTATGGCACCAGCAAGCGCTTCAAGGGCGAGGTCATCGCTCAGCGTGTGCCCTGGCTGTACACACAGGGGCTTGCGCCGGCCGCACGGCAAGCGTAGTGAGAATGTCGGTCTTGACGTACCTTGACATGTGCGACTAGCGTCTGCTAGTCTCGATTTTCATTCATTAGATCGAATTTCTGCGAAAAATGGAATAGATAGGTTTCTGCTTGCGGGTTTGTGGTTGGCTGAAACGAGCTTTGGAAGTTTCTCGCGGGGTTCTGACGCGAAGGAGCAATCGCGATGAAAACGTCTCGGATGTTTGGTGTGATGTTGCTCGTGGTGTGTGCGCTCAGTGCAGTTGCAGCGTCTGGTGCTTCGGCGCACGAATGGTTAACACTAGCTGGAGCAAAAGTCGGAAAAACAGAATCTGCTACAACTGTTTATTCGATTCGTTTGGAAACCGAGAAAATCCCGTCGCTGTTTGGCGGTGGCGAACTAACTGTTTTATGTATGGGTGAGTTCTTAGGTACAGTTGGGGCGAATGGCACGGATGCGATTGCGTCATTTGAGAGCTTAACAGATACCGAAGTAAATAAACTGAAATGTGAGGTAAACGGATCGACCAATACGATTTGCAAAGCTGGTACGCCAGTAACCACTGAACCTGTCAACCTGCCTTGGTCGACGAAACTGGTGTTAATCACTGCTGGGTTTATATTTGACGATATTACAGCTGAAAAAGGTGGTAAATTCGGCTATAAGGTAACTTGTGAAGGCATCGCAGACGAATGCACAAATGAATTATAATTATCGAAGTTCATTGCAAATATTTCGACAGGTGCGGAATTCGAGTTCAACGGATTCGAGAAAGCCAGTTGTACGATTGGTGAAGGGTTCTTAAAAGGCCTGGGCATTGAGGTGCTAGGTTTCTTAGTGAACTAATATGTATGATTTCGTGTGGCCTGGGTGGCCCTTCGATTCGTCATCCAGGCCATGCGCGCTATCTGCAGCGACGCTCCGAGGCGAGACGTCAGGCAGGGCATCGTTGTCGACCAGGAGTCTCTGCACCCGCGTCCTCCGGGCAGGCATTACCCGCGGCGTGACGACGACCAGAGCATGCCGATGCGGCACGAACGCGATCGCGTTTCGGGGATAACTCGCCTGGCCGCGAATAGATGTCCTCGCGGCGGTGCACCAGGTGCACGTACGGCGCCACGGTTGTGCCGGCGGGATCGTGTAGCCGCCGAGCTCCATCGGTGCCAATAGCTTGCGCACCACGATCGGGGCGCCCGGGCACAGTCTCATCGTCTCCTTGACGACCGCGTCCAGATAGGTGTCCTCCTCGCCGGCCGACACCTCCTCGCGCAGGCGCGCGAGGAGCGCGGGTGGCGCAGCGCGGGGCCTAGGTGGGAGTTCTGCTTCGTGGATTGCCTGTGCCTTGTGTTAAGTTTCTGAGTGAACTAGGTTGATAGATGTGGCCTTTAGATTCGCGAAAATTCCCGTGTTGTTCGGGGGTGGCGAAATAAATGTCTTATGTATGGGCCAATTCTTAGGTACAGTTGGACCGGTAGTACGGATTCGATTACGTTATTAGAGAATTTATCTGGTGGCGAACAAGACAAATTGGAGTGTACTATCAGTGAGTCGACTGTTGATAATTGTAGTTCCGGTATGTTAGTGACGATAACCCCCGTTGGTCTACCTTGGAAAACTTTGCTGACGTTAAGTGGCAGTGTTGTAAACGATGAAATCACCACTACTGAAAACAGCGAAAGATTCGGCTTTTCCTTCACATGCCTTATCGTAGGCAACGAATGTTCAGGCACGTTGGAATTGGCGAAATTCGTCAAAAATATTTCAACGGGATCGGAATTCAACCTTGAAGAAGCCCGGAGGGTAAGCTGCACAGTAGGCGAAGGCTTCTATAATGCTAGGGGTCTCGTAGTGTTAGGTTTCTTAGTGAATTAGGTTGATAAAAGGGGTGTGGCCTGGGGCGGAGCTCGCTCTCTCCGGGCTACACACGGCGAACTGGGGCAGAGGGCTGGATGAGGGCTCCACTCATCCCCTACCTGTGAGGCTTCGGGTCAACAATAAAGCGTTGCCCGACGCCTCGTTTGTCGCAGGCAACGGACCAATGGTGCGTGCTTCGCCCAGCGCGTACCATGGCTATACGTGCTGGGACACGCGCCGGCCACATCCTCTTCCTGGATCGAGGCTCTAAGCACACACGCGTCATCGGCGAGTCCCTCATGGGCTTCGGCGAGGTTCCTATTTCGCTAATCTGCTTACGCTCTGATCGCAGGCTGAGTGAGGAATGTCGGTCTTGATGTACCTTGACACGTGCGACTAACGTCTGCTAATCTCGACGCGCAATCCATAAAATAGAATTTCTGCGATAACTTGAATAATCGGAGTTCTGCTTTTAGGCGTGTTGTGACCGGCTTGGAGCGAGCTTTAGAAGTTCTCGCGGGTTCTGACACGAAGGAGCAGTCGCGATGAAAAAGTCTCAGATACTTGGTGCAATGTTGCTCGCGGTGTGCGCGTTCAGTGCTGTAGCGGCGTCGGGTGCTTCGGCACATGAATGGTTAACCTTGGCCGGCGCAAAAGTAACGAAAGCGGAAGAAGCAAAGTTCCCTGGCTCGTTTGCCTTGCATAACAGGAAAATTCCGGCGCTGTTTGGTGGCGGTGAACTTACGATGTTATGTATGTATGAGTCCTATTTGACGGTCGATAATAATAGTAATGTAATTTTATTAATTACTAACTTAACTGGTGGGGAAATAGATAAAGTCAAATGCGAAGTTAGCACGTCGACTAATTCGATTTGCAAAGCGGGTACATCGGTAACGGTCTCGGGTGACAATCTAGCTGGAGAAAAAGAAGAGCACTGGAACGGGGAATTGATATTATCAGGTACGTCGATACTCGACGATATAACTGCGCCAGAAGGTGGGAAAGAGGTAGGCTATACCGTAACCTGTAACAGTATAAACAACTTATGTGGAGTTACCTTAGAAACCGCGAAGTTTAAGAAAAATGAATCCTCGGGCGCAGTGCTTACGTTCAACGAAGAACATGTAGCGACATGTACCGTCGGCGAAGGGACGTTATTCGGCGAAGGTACGGTATTAGGATTCTTAGTCAATTGAGGTCGGCCTTCTGGCCTGCAGATGTGGGCAGGGCGCACTGATTGCCTTGCCCACATCGTTGCTTGCGTGCGACGGGCAGTTGTGGCCGACGTCGATGTAGGCGGGTGTGTCAGGCTGCGCTTCGCCGTTGGCTAATGACGCCTCTGCGGGTATCTTCCGAGCCGGGCGTGGCCTGTGGCGTGGCGATCACGAGCGCGTGCTTGTGTGGTACGAAGGCGATCGCGTTTCTGACCGGGCGTTCCGAGCGTGGCTTGACCGGACGCAGGTCCATCTCGCGCAGGACCGTACGGATCACCTGCTTCATCAGCACCTGAGCGTAGCTCGCCGCTAGACAGCGGCGCACACCGCCCCCGAACGGGTATCCACGTGTAAGTACCAGCCGGTTTGTCGAGAAAGCGCTCGGGTATGAACTCGCCCGGCCGCGGATAGACATCCTCGCGGCGGTGCACCAAATGCACGCACGGTGCCACGGTCGTGCCGGCGGGGATCGTGTAGCCGCCGAGTTCCATCGGTGCCAGCAGCTTGCGCACCACGATCGGCGCGCCTGGGCACAGTCTCATCGTCTCCTTGATGACCGCGTCCAAATAGGTGTCCTCATCGCCGGCCGACACCTCCTCGCGCAGACGCGCGAGCATCGCGGGGTGGCGCAGCATGCGCTCGAACACCCATGAGAGCAGCGTCGAGGTGGGACCGTCCACCAGCAGCGTCACGGGGTGAGGTGATCGCCTAGCGCGTGCCTTGGTTGTACACGCGGGATCGCACGGTGGTCGCCGTTTCTTCTTGATTGAGAGCTCTGAACACGTCTCCCTACCCGCAAACGGAATTTGCGCTAGGCGACCCTGAGCTTGCTTCCAGTCGTGAGCCCCAGAGTGGCCGACCTAGCACATCCTTTTGAAGGAGGTGGAGCTGCTGGCCCCATCAGCAGCGTCACCGTCATCGTAAACAGAGTAAGAAACACCAGTACCGGTGTTCTTGCTGTGCATTTAGCATTTGCTACGTAAGATGTTGAAGTCCGTAAGGCAGAATCTTTATGACGAATAGAATAGTCCATGGCGTCTCTACGCGGTCTGTAACTGGTCAAACAAGCTTCGAATTTTCTTCGGGGCTCGCCTCAAAGGAGTGGGTTGCTATGAAAAGGTTTCAGGTGGCTGGTGTCATGTTGTTCGTGGTATGTGCCCTTGGTGCGGTTTCGGTGTCGAGTGCTTCGGCGGCGCACCAGTGGTTAACTCTGAGCGGGGTCGGAATCACGAAAGTAGAAAGTGCTACGATTATTGGGAGCGTTGCAATCCATGATAGGAGTATCCCTGTATTGTTAGGCAGTCGTGAATTCACTATCTTATGTATGGGGCAGTTCTCAGGTACGCTTGGGCCAAGCGGAACGGATTCGATTACGTTATTTGAGGATTTATCAGGCGGCGACCAAGACAAATTAAACTGCGAAATGAGCTCGGCACCCAACGAAATTTGCGGCGGAGCCGGCGCGTTAGTCACCTTGACACCTATAGGCTTGCCTTGGAAAACGCTACTAACGTTAAGTGGTACTTCTGTGCAGGATGAAATTACAACAACTGAAAACGCTGAAAATTTTGGTTTCGTAACCTGTGGCGGTTTCAAAGATGAATGCGTAACTAAGTCGGAATCTCTCAAATTCGTTAAAAACATTTCGGTTGGATCGGAATTCAACTTCCAAGAAACCGAGGTAATCGGGTGCACAATTGGTAGAGCATCTCTGAATGGCAAATATGTCGTTTTAGGTTTCTTAGTTAACTAAATGATAGGTCGTATGTGGCCAGGATAGAGTTCGGTCTCTATCCAGGTCACACGCGGCGACCTGTATGTGTTGTGCTTGTTGAGAGAGTGGCTTATCGGGCGAGTGATTGCGTCTCGGGCCGATGCAAAATCAGTAAGAATTAGGTTTCGGGTGCTCCTTGCACGCTAAACGAAATTCTGTGAGGGGTAAACGGAATGGCATAGGCCCTGAATCTTCACGCCCATGCACGCCCATCTGCGCCGGTTCTCCAAGGGGAAGTGTCAGGCGACGCTTCGTTGTTGGTCGGGTATGCCGTGAAAATGGCCCGCGTCTGGTTTGTGCTGCGTGGCGATCACGAGCGCGTGCTTGTGTGGCACGAACGCGATTGCGTTTCTGACCGGGCGTTCTGAACGCGGCTCGACCGGCCGCAAGTCCATCTCCCGCAGCACGGTGCGAATCACCTGCTTCATGAGCACCTGCGCGTAACTGGCGGCCAAACAACGGCGCACACCGCCCCCGAACGGTATCCACGTGTAAGTACCAGCCGGTTTGTCGAGAAAGCGCTCGGGTATGAACTCGCCCGGCCGCGGATAGATGTCCTCGCGGCGGTGCACCAAATGCACGCACGGTGCCACGGTTGTGCCGGCGGGGATCGTGTAGCCGCCGAGTTCCATCGGTGCCAGCAGCTTGCGCACCACGATCGGCGCGCCTGGGCACAGTCTCATCGTCTCCTTGATGACAGCGTCCAAATAGGTGTCCTCATCGCCGGCGGACACCTCCTCGCGCAGACGCGCGAGCATCGCGGGGTGGCGCAGCATGCGCTCGAACACCCATGAGAGCAGCGTCGAGGTGGGGCCGTCCACCAGCAGCGTCACGACTTCGTCGCGCAGGTCCTGCTCGGTCATCGGCGCGCCGTCCTCATAACGGGCCTCGGCAAGCATCGAGGCGACGTCGTCGCTGCTCCGTGCCTCTGGCTGCTCGCGGCGGTGGCGCACCTCGTCCAGAACCGATCGCTCGACCGGCTCCATCATCTCCTTGTAGTCGCTGTTGCGCGAGAGCCAGCGTGGGCCGGCCGCTGCCAGCAGCGTCAGGCGGTGCGGGTCGTTCATCCAGTCGGTCAGCCTGCGCAGTTGCTCGCGCAAACGCTTCAGCTCTGGCGTGTCGATCGGTCCGAACACGACGCGCATGATCGCCTCGAGCGTGATCTCGCGCATACGCGGCCACAGCTCGAACGGCTCGCCGATCGGCCAGCGCTCGAGCTCTTCGCGCGTGGCCTGAGCCATCATCTCCGCATAGCCCTGCATGCGCTCGCCGTGGAAGGGCGGCAGCATCAGCTTGCGGCGCCTCACGTGCTCGGGCTCCTCCAGCAGCATCACCGAGCGCTCTCCCAACAGCGGCCCCAGCACCGAGTTGGCAAGCCCGACCGCGAGCGTGGTGTGATCGGCGGTGAACACACGCTTGACGTCCCGCGGATCGCCGAGGATCACCCACGTGCCCGAATGGCGCACGCGCAAGGTGAAAACATCGCCGTAGCGTTCGCGACAGCGCTCCAAGAACGGCAGCGGCCGTCGCGCCCATGCGACTGCCTGCAGTGCGCTCGGCATACGCGGTCCGGGCGGCAGCTCGCTGGCGCCGGGGCGTGGGATAAAGGTGAGCTTTGCGTTCATGGGTGTAGTTCCGAGAATTGACCATCTATTGGTAATCGAAAGATTTGACGGACCCCAGAACGTGATACTCTTCTGAGCTTCGACCAGTCTATGCGCTCCCGTCGAGACCACGGCGGACGCTGCGTGGCAGGCCGGGTGGAAGGACAAGGCACCAGTACCTTAATCGGTGAAAGGAGTGGACTTAAAATCCACGGATCCGGGTTCGAGCCCCGGCTGGTGCATTTGCTCGAAGGTGCTGTCATCGGAGGCGTCGTCACGGCTTGCCGGCCTCTTCCGCCCTTTCCGTCTCTTCCGTGCCGGCGGGTGCGGCTTGGATCAGCTGGTCCTCCATCGCGCACGTCGCCTCGATCAGCAACTCGAAGAACGCGGCGGTGAAGGCCTCCGGAATGTCGAGGTCCGCGCCTGCCGAGAGATAGCGGGCGCGCACCTGCTCTATGCGCTCGGGCTGCATCATCGCCACGTCGTGCTCGCGCTTGTACATGGCCACCTTTCTGCACGTCTGGAAGCGCTCGCCGAGCAGCCGCACGATCTGCTCGTCGAGCTCGTCCAGGTGCTGGCGGAACGGCTCCAGCCCGCTCATCGGCAGAGCCGCTTCATGCGCAGGCCGATCGCGCTGAAGCCGTTGTTGGCGTAGAAGGACTCGGTCGCCGCATGGTGGGGGAAGCGCTCGCCCGGCAGACCCACCTCGATCCTGCCGATGCCGTGCCTGCTTGCCAGCACGCACAGAGCCTCGACCAAGTCGCCGCCGATCGTTCGGTAGCGCCACGCGGGATCCACCCACAGCTCCTGTATCAGGCCGTAGCGGCCGGGAATCCGGATCGCGATCTGCCAACTCACACCGAGCACACCGATGATCTCGCCGTCTGCCTCGGACTCGGCGACGAGCACTAGTCCCGCCCCGCGATCGTCGATCAGGGCTCGCACGGGCACTTCCAGCGCGGCGATCGGGGCTGGTTTGCCGCCCAACTCGAGCAGTAGCTCGCTGACGGCCAGCGCCACGGCGGCGACGTCGCTGTGCGCGGCTTGGCGCACACGCCAACCGTTCTCCCACTCGGCCTCCGCATCGGGCTTGATCGGGACTATTTCACCCATGTTGTGTTGCACCTCCCGTTTCGAGGACTCAGCGGACGCCGGCCCGCTCATGACGTGGCGCTCCCGGCAAGTTGCGTCTTCTCCAGCTCGACCGTCCACGCCTCTGGCGCGTCGCTGCCGGTGACCGCCTTTGCGATCGCGCGCATCGGAGCGCGCGCCTTCAGCAGGAGCTCGTCGAACTCCTCGGCCGGATCGGACTGCATCACGATCGCTCCGCCGGCGCCGATCGTGGTCGCGCCAGAGCGCAGCACGATCGTGCGGATCACGATGCTCAGGTCTACGACTCCGTCGACGCCGAAGTAGCCGATCGCCCCCGAGTACACGCCTCGCGCCTCGCGCTCGATGTCGTCGATGATCTCCATCGTGCGCAGCTTCGGTGCGCCCGTCATCGAACCACCTGGGAAGCAGGCGCGCACGCAGTCGATCGGCGAGCGCTCGCGTTCGAGCACTCCCTCGATGTTGGAGATCATCTGGTAGACCGTCGCATAGCGCTCGATCGCCATCAGCTCAGGGACGCGCACCGTGTCGACCTCGCACACCTGTCCGAGGTCGTTGCGCAGCAGGTCGACGATCATCAGGTGCTCGGCGAACGTCTTTTCGTCCTCGGCCAGCTCTTTGCGGGTAGCCTCGTCCTGCTCGGGATCGGGGCTGCGCGGCGCGGTGCCCTTGATCGGGCGCGCCATCACCTTGCGCTCGCGATCGATCGACAGGAAGCGCTCGGGCGAGCTGCTCACCACCGCCAACTCGCCCAGCTTCAGATATGCGGCAAACGGCGCCGGATTCGAACGGCGCAGTCCGCGGTACAGAGTCCAGGGGTCCGGTTCGGCGTCGGTGTGGATCTGATCGGTCAGACAGACCTCATATGACTCGCCGGCCCCCAGCGCACTCTGGCAGCGCGCGATGTCAGCGAGGTATTGCTCACGACCGCGCCCGGGGCGGAAGACGACCGGGTCTTTTGGGGGAGGGATGGGCGTGCCGCTCGGTGTCATCTCGGCTTGGCCCGCGGTTAGCGCGGCGCGTGTCTCCTCCGCTGCTGGGGTGGGCGTGCCGTTCGATGTCATCCCGGTGGCCTCTGCAGCGAGCGCGTCGCGAACCTCCCGCTCTGCCAGGGCCAGCCATTCCTGTGCCTCGGGCTCGTTGCCCTCGGTCAGCGCGAGCACCTGTGTGCGCCCGCGCACGTGATCGACCGCGATCACGCGGTTGGCGAGCATCTGCACCGAGTCGGGCACGTCTGAATGGTGTGAGTTGGTCGCGCCGCAATCGGCCTTGAGCTCGTAGCCGAGGTAGCCGACGAAGCCCCCCACCAAGCCGTGGTCTGGGTCTTGGGGCGGCTCGATCGCACGGTCCTCCAACTCGCGATCTAGCACCTGGAAGAACGAACCATTTTCCCTAACCACTCCATTGGAGGTGTGGCGCGTCAGGATGCCTTGCTCGACGTCGTATTCGAACACCAGACGGCTCGCCCCCATCGAACTGCCGAGGTATGAGTTCTGGCCCAGTTTCGTGGACGTGCTCGCGCTATCCAACCAGAACGCAAAATCCTCTTTGCCGAAGAGGCGTTCGAACAGCAACTCGGCCTGTGGCTCGCCCTCGATCGTTCGCGTGAGCAGTCGCATGTCCGAGTCGGCGGCGCCGCGCCGGCGGCAGCGCCTGGGCGGCACGCTTGGCCGGTTCAAGCGCCGCGCGCGCTTTGGCTTGCGTTCCTCTGCCAGCGCGTAGAAGTTCTCAAACAGCCGGTGACCGTATTCGGTGCAGATCGACTCCGGGTGAAACTGCACGCCCCACATCGGCCGCGTCGCATGTTCGATGCCCATCACGATGCCGTCCGCCGTCCAAGCGATCTCACGACCCTCCTCGCCCAGCGGACCGGACACGGCCAGCGAGTGGTAGCGGACGACCTCGAAGTCCTGCGGGATGCCCTCGAACAGGCCGCTGCCACAGTGGCGCACACTGGAGAGGCGGCCGTGCATAACCGTCGGCGCGTAGGTGACTGTCGCTTTGAGTACGTGCCCGATGCCCTGGTGGCCGAGGCACACGCCCAGCAGCGGCACCTCGCTCGAGCGCAATATGTCCGAGCACACGCCGAAGTCGTGCCAGCGCTCCGGTCGGCCCGGCCCGGGCGAGAGCACGATCGCGTCGAAGTCCCAGCGCGAGAGAGCGCGCCAGGACACCATGTCGTTGTGGATCACGATCGGCTCCTCGCCGGAGACCGCGGCGAGCAGGTGGAACACGTTGTATGTGTAGGAGTCGTAGTTGTCCACCAGCAGCGTCGTCATTCGCGCCTCCCCGCGGTCGACATCTCTCTTCCCGCGACCGATGTCTCTCTTCCCGCGACCGACGTCGCCCTTGGAAGACATGCGCTCTTGCGGGTATGGGTCGCGTGGCTTCTCATCGTCCGCCCTCAAGGCCCAATCCGCGAGCGCCCCGATCCAGCAGCGTGTGCACGACGCGCTCGACGTGGCCGTTGCGCTCGTGCTCCATGTACCAGCGGCCCAGATGGCGCAAATACAGCGCCAGCGCTGTCAGCTCGAAGTGCTCGACGACCGGGCGCAGGTGGCGGCGGTAGATCTCCGATTGCACGACCGCGAAGCGGTAGTCGGGGTCCTCGGCGGGCCTGTAGTCCACAGGCGTCTCGAGCCTGCCGTGGCGCGCACGCGCGCACACCAGCTCCCAGCCGAAGCTGTCGCCTTCGCGCAGCAGCTCATCGGGCTCGAAGTCGACCTGTGGGGTGATGGGGTGGGGCAGGAAGTAGCCGAGCGCGACCTGCGCGGCGACCCCTTCGGGCCAGGGATGCGCGCGCCGGACCGCACGCTTGTCCGGATCGGCGTCGATCTGTTGCTCGAGCGACTCCATCAGGTCATCGACGAGCAGCGCTCCGTCGCTCGAGGCCAGCGCCCGCTTCTGGCGTGCGACCATCCCATGGAAGAGGCTGTGCTCGGGGTGAAAGCCGTTGCCGTTCGGTTTCCACTCGTCCACCAGCTTGCGTATCGAAGAGGCGTGCGCGACCCACTCTGCTCCGCACACCTGCATCGAGACCATGCCCTCGAGTTCAGGTGCCGAGACGCAGTAGGCCAGCGAGCGCATGTACTGAGTAGGCAGGCCGTCGGCACGCACGAGCGGCAGCTCTTCCATCTCCTCCAAGCCGGTGGCATAGATGACCACGCCATCCTCGCGCCGTCGCAGCCAGCCGTCGCGTAGACCCGACTCCATCAGCTTCCCCGCGTCGGCCAGAAAGTCCGACTCGAAGAACACGCGATCGAAGGCGATCCCCAGCCGCGCGAGCGTCTTGCGCTGGCCGGCGATCACCCAAGCACGCGTCTTGTACCACAGCGCGAGTGCCTCACGGTCGCCGCCGAGCACCTGCTTGAGCAGTTCGTCGGCGGTGTCGTTCTGCACCTGCACCTCGCGCGTGTGCGAATCCTCCGCGCGCTCGAGCTCCTCTGCGGCGAACAGACCGCCCGAGGCTACATAGTCGGCGTAGCAGACGCCCACGAAGTGGTCGCTCTTCTCGGTCCCGTTCGGCGAGGCGCCGCGGCCGCTCATCATCACGCCGGCCATCGCCTCGCCCATACTGCGTCCGGCATCGGAAATCAGGCTGCGACGCTCGACCTGCGCGCCGGCCTGCTTGAACGCCGCGGCGATGGCGTTGCCGATCGCAAGGTTGCGCAGGTGCCCGACGTGCAGCGCCTTGGTCGCGTTTGGGTCCCAGAACTGCACCGAGAAGCGCTGGCCGTGGGCGAGGTCCGCAAGCGTCGCTTCCGCGCCGCCGCCGGCCTCCAAGGCAGCCCCGGTCGTCTCGATCCAGGCGTCATCCAGGCGCAGCTCCACACCGTCTGGCGCGCGCGTGAGCGTGTCCACCCAGGGCTCTTGCTCGACGAGCTCCAGCGTGCGCAGCGACTCCGGGTCCTGCTGCCAGTCTGGAGCACGCGAGACGAGCTTGACGTCGAAGCGCTCGTTGGGGCGCCTCGGCGCGCGTGCGGCCCAGGGGGAATGCTCTCCCGATCGTGTCGCTACTTCCTCGAAATAGTCAAAAAGGTTGGTTGTCATGAGCATGCGAAGAAGTCGAACCGAGCATATCGAACACAGCGCAACCTGCGAGCCGAAAGTAGGAAACACGAGGGCCCGCGCCGGTGCGGGCATTTCACTGTGACGGAGAGTCCATCGAAAAGTGAGAAACAGTTACTCGAATTTACTTGTGCGGGCTCCCTCGACATGATAGGAAGGCACGCGGCCCCTCCAGGCTGACCGGTGGCCGGGACGTCTCTGACCTGTAACCAAGACGCGCGTCCCGGCAGCCGGTTCTCTGACAACCTCCTTGGGAAGGATTTGGGTGTGAGATGGTCGTTATGGGATGTATGACGGGAACCAGGGTCTGAATGCCATGCGCAAACATGGCCATCACGGGTGGCAGTGGACACCCACTTACGACGCGCGCCACAGCACCGCCCGCTACGCGATCCCGCGCCGCTGTGGTTGGGACCTGCGCTGCGAGGAAGCGCCGTGCGCGGAGACCGGCGGACGCATGACCCAGCGCTGGAAGTCGCGACGCCGTCGCTGGCGAGCGGGAGGTAGACCACGCTGAGGCGTCAGCTCTTTTCGCTGGGGTCGGCGTGGGGACACGGGTCATGCTGAGTGCCAGCTTGACTCGTGTCGGCGTCTACGGGTACCGGACTGATGGTTGTTCATCTGGCGCCGCCTCGATGGGTGGCCGGCAAGCGCTAGGAAAATGGAATATTTTCGACGAATCCGACTATTGACAGTCACGGAGTTTTTTTGTGGCGCCGCGGCGGGCGAGGTGTAGTCTTACGCCCGTGCGGGAGATACGCCTGTATGACTCGCTGAGCGGGGAGCTCGTGCCAGTCAGCGCGGGGGACGCGATCAGGGTCGAGGTGCGTACCTCGCCGATCGTCGTCGACGGTGGAGTCGACGTCGCCTCCACCAGGCCGCTCGTGCTGTTCAGCTTCCTCGAGCGCTTCCTGCAGCGCGAAGGCTTCGCCACCAAGTTCCTGTTCGATTCGCCTGACGGTGGCGACATGCTCTACGAGCTCTCTGAGCTGGAGCCGCTCAGCGCTCCCGGCTCGCCCGACTCCCACGGCGGGCACGGCGCCGATCGGGACCGCGGGCTCGATATCGATCGCGACACTGACTCGGACGGCGGGCTCGATGACGAGC
The DNA here is from genome assembly GCA_035485715.1 of Solirubrobacteraceae bacterium. Lineage (GTDB taxonomy): Bacteria > Actinomycetota > Thermoleophilia > Solirubrobacterales > Solirubrobacteraceae > Palsa-744. The sequence goes on from DATHNT010000012.1 coordinate 19,082, forward strand.
GCGACGGCGAGGACAGCTACGACAGCGGGCCCGACGCCGGGATGAGCCTGCTTGAGGTTCCGCGCTCGGACGTCGACCGCTGGGTCAATATCTGCTTTGGCGCCAGCCGCAACGGCGTCGAGGCCGAGCCCGCCTCCGCCGGCGAGCGCATCCTGCTGAGCGACGCGCTCAAACACTTCGGCCACCCGGCGGTCGCGCTCTACCTGCTCGGCACCCATTACTCGCTGCCACTCGGCGATGCGCTCACCGGCCTCGCGACCGGCTCCAAGAACGCATTGCGTATCCGTGAGGCGCTCGAGAAACTGGTACCCGACCAGCCCAGCCCGCCGGACATGCGCCACCACATGGAAGCCTTTCGCGACGCGCTCGCCAACGACCTCGACACGCCGCTGGCATTCGTCGTCATGTTCGAGTGGCTGCTCGAGGCCGAGCGCCGCGGCGGCGACGTGGGCGATCACGATCTGCGCGTGATGCTCGAGGTACTCGAGCTCGACGGTCTGGTCGCGCCCGTGTAGTCATAGACTGCGGCTCGTGTCCCGCTTCCACGAGCCCCAGCATCCCGATTTCGTCCGCATGAACACGTCGGTCGGCTTCGACCGGCGTCTTTGGCCGCAGGACATCGCCCAGTCGCGCGCGCACGCGAAGATGCTTGCCGCGCGGGGGATCGTCTCTGTCGAGGATCGCGACGCGCTGCTTCACGGCCTCAATGAGGTGCAGCGCGAGCTGGAGCAGGGCCAGTTCGTCTTCGTCGAGAGCGACGAAGACATCCATATGGCGATCGAGCGTCATCTGACCGAGCTGGTCGGGGCTGTCGGCGGCAAGCTGCATACGGCCCGTTCGCGCAACGACCAGGTCGCGACAGACCTCGTCATGTATACGCGCGAGCGCGCTCGCGCGGCGCAGGTGGCGGCGACGGGGCTGATGGGGGTGCTGGTCGAGCGCGCCGAGCAGCACATCGACTGGCCTTTGCCCGGCTATACGCACTTGCAGCGCGCCCAGCCCGTCTACCTCGGCCACCACCTGCTCGCCTACTTTTGGATGCTGGCGCGCGACCGCGAGCGCTTTGCCTTCGCAGAGCGCCAGTGCTCGCGGCTGCCGCTGGGAGCGGGTGCACTGGCCGGTGTGAATTTCGACACCGACCGTGAGTTCGTGGCGCGTGAGCTCGGCTTTGACGAGCCTGTGCCGAATTCGATCGACGCTGTCGCCAACCGCGACTTCGCGCTCGACTACCTCGGCGCCGCTGCCACCTGCGCGACGCACCTCTCGCGCCTGGGGGCGGAGCTCGTGTTGTGGTCTTCGAGCGAGTTCGGCTTCTGCGAGCTTCCGGACGCTTGGAGCGCGGGCTCCTCGATCATGCCGCAGAAGAAGAACCCCGACGCGGCCGAGCTCTTGCGCGCCAAGGCACCGCGGGTGGTCTCGCACCTGAGCGGACTGCACGGTGTGATGCACGCGCTGCCGCTGACCTACAACAAGGATCTGCAAGAGGACAAGGAGCATCTGTTCGACGCCGTGGACACGCTCGAGTTGGCGCTCGCCGCCGCCCACGGCATGGTCTCGGGCGTCGCGTTCGACCGCGAGCGCCTGGCCGAGGCAGCCTCCGACGAGCTGATCGCGGCCACTGACGTGGCCGATTTGCTCGTGCGCCGCGGATTGCCGTTCCGCGAGGCGCACGGGGTGGTGGCTGGGCTCGTGCGCACCGCCGTCGACACGAACAAGCGCCTTTCGGAGCTGACCGCCGAGGAGTTGCGCGCGCAGAGCGAGTTGCTCGACGACGAGTTCTATGAGGTCCTCGCGCGCGATTCGTGGCTCGAATCGAAGGTGTCGATGGGTGGCACCGCTCTGCCGCGTGTGCGCGAGCAGTTGGAGCTGGCGCGCGCTGTGCTGGCCGATGAGGCTCGCGGCTGACTTCTACGCGCGTCCGGTGCTCGAGGTCGCACGCGACCTGATCGGCTGCATTCTCGAGCACCGTGGCGTCTCCGGCAGGATCGTCGAGACCGAGGCCTACCACGAGAGCGAGCCGGCTTGCCACGCCTTCGTTGGGGTCACGCAGCGCACGCGCACGCTGTTCGGCGAGCCTGGGCTTGCCTATGTGTACCGCTCCTACGGCATCCACGCGATGCTCAACGCGGTCTGCGAGCCGGTTGGGGTGGGTGCGGCGGTGCTGATTCGGGCGTTGGAGCCGCTCGAGGGAATCGAGGAGATGCGCTTGCGCCGCGAATCCGCCGGGCGTGGACCCGGGCGGGGAGGCGAGCGGGCGCCTCTGCGCGATCGGGATCTTTGCTCGGGACCTGGCAAGCTGACGCAGGCGCTTGGCGTGGAGCTTTCGGAGAACGCCAGCAGCCTCCTCGATGGGCCCCTTGTAATCGAGTCGGCTTCGTCTGACTCGAGGCACCCGCTAATCGTCTCGGACACCCGCATCGGCATCACGAAGGCGGTCGACTTGCGCTGGCGCTTTTGCGCCGCCGGCAATCCACATGTCTCACGGCCGTGGCCGGAGGCGGTAGGTATCTCTCGGCGAGGTGTACCGCTGGCGCGCGAGGAAGGAGCGGCGGCCGAGCAGCCGACGGCCACTATCCGCCCGGACTGACTCCGCCAGTGGCGCCGGTTCCCCCCGTTTTGGAGGCAGGGGCTTCGTTGGGCGGCGTTTCTGGGCTCGGTGTGGCGGGCGGGCTGGCCGGTGTCGGCGTCGGAGCGGCCGGGGTGGCTTCGGATTTCGGCGCTTCGCCTTTGGCTTCGCCACGTTCGCCGCCGCCCCCGGTCGGCGTGACTGCGGGCGCGCCTTTGGCCGCTTCGACGGCGCCGCTCTTTGGACCGGTGGCGGCGGGTGGGGGCGTGGCGGTCGTTTCGATCGTGCTCCCGGAGGTTTCTGCCTGTGAGCCTGTTCCTGTGGTGGAGCCAGCGGAGCCCGACGAGCTGCTCTTGGCGCTCTTGGCCGCCGCGGCTTCGCTAGCGCGTTCCTTTTCGACCTGCATCGCAGAGGTCATGAAGTCGTGCCAGATCAGCGCTGGAAACGTCCCACCCAATACGGGTCCGCCGTCGAAGTCCGTGGTCATCGGTACAAGGCTGTTGGGATAGCCGACCCATACCGCCACCGTGTACTTGCTGTCCCAGCCCACGAACCAGGCATCGCCGTAGTTGGAGGTCGTGCCGGTCTTGCCGGCAGCGAACTGACCGAGCGTCGCCGCCTTGGCCGTGCCGTACTCGAGCACCGTCTCGAGCACGGAGGTCTCTGTGTTCGCCACGTCCGGCGGCAGCACACGTTTGAGGATCACCGCGTTGCGATCGCTGTGGCGGCCGTCGGAGAGCACGTTGCCGGCAGCGCTCACTTCCTGGATGCCCACGGGCTGCCAGTTGGATACGAGCGAGCCGCTGACGCGATCGCCTCCGTGGGCGATCGTCTCATAGGAATGAGCCATGTCGAGCGGTGTCACGCCGACCTTCAAGCCGCCGATCGTCATCGCCGGGTTCGTGGACAGAGGGGTCGTGATGCCCATCCGATGAGCTAGATCGGCGATGCGGGTCGTGCCCACCTTCAGGCCCACTTCGGCGTAGATCGAATTGTCCGAGTAAGCGGTCGCGTTGGTCAGCGAATTCTCGCCGGTGTAGGCGCCTTCGTCGTTGTGCACGACGAACTTTTCCGTCCCATCGGGTCCGTGGACGAAGAACGTCTTTTCGTGCGAGGGCCACTCCGATTCCGGGGAGATGCCGTCCTCCAGCGCTGCCGCCAGGTCAAACGCCTTGAAGGAGGAACCAGGCTGGCGCTCACCCTCGGTAGCCAGGTTGAATGGTGTTTCGTCGTAGTTGCGCCCGCCCACCATCGCGCGCACCTCACCTGTCGAGTTTTCGATCGCGACGAGCGCTGCCGTGGGGCCTTCGGGGCCGGGGAGGTAGCCGCTGACGGCCTGTTCGGCGGCATGCTGCATGCCTAGATCGAGCGTCGTCTTGATGCGCAAGCCGCCGTTGTAGACGCGCGGGGCGCCATAGCGTTCGATCACCTGCTGCTGCACCCAGCTGGTGAAGTAGCCTACGTCGACGCCGTTTACGAGTGGTTGCCGCGGCGTCTGGATTTCCTTGGCCGTAGGCAGCGGCTGATTGAGGCTTTCGTCGTATACGGCTCTGCCGATGTAACCCTGCTCGAACATCTGCTGGAGCACCACGTCGCGCCGTGTTTTGGCTTCCAAGGGACTGTCGGCGGGGTTGTACTCAGTGGGGGATTGGATGATCCCGGCGAGCAGAGCCGCTTCGGCCGGCTCGAGCTCCTGCACGCACAGCTCATGGCCTGGCGAGCCGCAGCCGAGATGCTTGGGTTGCGAGCCGAAATACGTCTGCGCGGCGGACTCGATCCCGTAGGCGCCGTTGCCGAAGTAGATCGTGTTGAGGTAGGCGGCGACGATCTTTTCCTTCGACCACTTGTGCGAGAGCTGGTAGGCCAGCGCCGCCTCGCGCAGCTTCTCGAGGATCGTCCTGTGCGATTGGGCTTGCAGTGCGTTCTTGATGAACTGCTGCTCGATCGTAGAGGCTCCCTGCAGATTGCCTTTGTGCGCGATGTCCTGGACGAACGCGCGTGCGATCCCGCGGATGTCGACGCCGCTGTTCGTCCTGAAGCGCTTGTCCTCGATCGAGATCACCGCGTCCTTGACGATCGGCGGGATCTCCGAGGGCGTGACGATCACACGATCCTGTTCGCTGAGCACGCCGATCGGATGGCCGAGGTCGTCGAGCAGCACCGAGCTCTGGGCGTTCTTGAACTGCGAGAACCGTGTGAGCGAAGGCAGGTCGGACGCCACGGCCACGAACATGCCGAATACGAAAGAGATGAGGCCAAGCAGCAGGACGGCGAAGAGGATCAGCACGAAGCGAAGCCTCTTCAAGCGCGGCCGGCCGCCGGCAGGCAATGCGGCTAGCTCCACCGGGACGCGAGAGTCTAGCATTGGGCCTCATGCCGAATGACCGTGAGGCGGCCGCGCTCTTGAGCGCGAACGCCGTCGACTCCCTGCCCTCAGGCGCCCTTGCCGAGAAGCTCTCGCAGGCCGCGTCCGCTGGGCGTCCGCTGCGCGTGAAGCTCGGCATCGATCCGACCGCGCCTGACATCCATCTTGGCCATGCGGTCGTGCTGCGCAAGCTGCGCGAGTTCCAGGATGCCGGGCACCTGGTGGTGCTGATCATCGGCGACTACACCGCGCGTGTGGGCGACCCTTCGGGCCGCTCGACCTTGCGTCCGATGCTCAGCGAGAGCGAAATCGAGGCCAACGCCGCCACCTTCCAGCAGCAGGCGCTGAAGATCCTCGACAGCTCGCCCGAGCGTCTGCAGGTGCGACGCAACGGCGAGTGGCTGGACATGCCGATGGTCGACCTGCTCGCGCTCGTGCGCACCACCACCGTTGCCCAGATTCTCGAGCGCGAGGACTTCGCCAAACGCTGGTCGGCCTCGGAGCCGATCTCGATGCTCGAGCTGCTCTATCCCTTGCTCCAGGGCTATGACTCCGTCGCGATCCACGCGGATATCGAGCTGGGTGGCACCGACCAGAAGTTCAACCTGCTGCTCGGGCGTGACGTACAGCGCGCCTACGGGCAACCCGAGCAGGCGATCATGACGATGCCGATCCTCGTCGGCACGGACGGCACGCGCAAGATGTCCAAGTCGCTTGGCAACCACATCGGCGTGACCGACGAAGCCGAGGACATGTACGGCAAGGTGTTGAGCATTCCCGACGAGGCGATGGGCGAGTACTACAGGCTGCTGCTCGGTCGGGAGCTCGACCGCGAGCTGTCGCCACGCGAGGCCAAGCGGGCGCTTGCGCGCGAGTTGGTCGGCTGGCTGCACTCGCCTGAGGAGGCTCTGCAAGCCGAGCGTGCCTTCGATCGCGTGTTCGTGCAGCGCGGTGTCCCTGAGCAGATCGAGGAGCTTGTGCTCGAGGCACCCGGCGGGGCCGTGCACCTGCCTGGGCTGATGGCCGATGCGTTCGGGATGTCGCGTTCGGAGGCCCGACGCCTGATCGACCAGGGCGGCGTTTCGCTCGATGAGCAAGCATTGGTCGCGGGCGAGCACGATCTTTCCGTGGAGCGCCTCGACGGGGCGGTATTGCGTGTAGGCAAGCGCCGTTTCCGCAAGCTGCGGGCTAGCTGAGCTGTCCTCGAGGAGCCCTCGGGTGCGACGCGTCGATGGGCGGCCTCCGGGCGCGAGGATCTTCTGCGCCGGGGCAGTCTTCGCTGCCGTTTTGGCGCCTCGCACTGGTGCCGGGTGGGCGGCCGCGAAGACACGTGTCCGCGCGATGCCCTATAGTGCCCAGGCACAGCAGCTCGGCTCTGCGACCGAGGCGGTGGGCGACGCTCACAACGCGGTCCAGCAGAGAGCGCTATACTGTACGGTCGGCCTACAAGCGCCCTCGGGCGTGGGTCGAACGGTCTCCTCTAACGAGAAGTCCTCTCGAAGAGGCTACGACGGTCTTTGAAAACTCAACAGCATGCGCACCTACGATCGAGAATCGATCATGGTGTGCGTCCAGGTTCGACCCGTCACGGGAAGGCTTCGGCTTACCCGGTGACGGCAAAGAGTCAAGTAGAGAAGTACCCCGTCATAGATGGGACCACGGTGTATGGGTCCCTATTACCTATGACAGCTTTTCGTGAAGTTCTTCACGGAGAGTTTGATCCTGGCTCAGGACGAACGCTGGCGGCGTGCTTAACACATGCAAGTGGAGCGACGAACCAGGGCTTGCCCTGGGGCAGAGCCGCGAACGGGTGAGTAACACGT